>CALJNB010000017.1 GCA_937981985.1 uncultured bacterium | reverse complement strand
GTTCTTTTTATGTTTTCCTGTGCCGAGCGTCCCTACGTTTGCCCGGAAGTCGATGAGAACGGTAATGAAATGTGTTCCACAGATATGGGTGATACCCAAAACCCCGATACCGACATGGGTGTTAAGGACGTAGGCCCAATCACTTGCGAACCCGAATGTGGAAACGGAGAAGTATGTAAGGTGGGTGTCTTCGAATGTGTTGCATGTGTGGACGACTCAACCTGTACCGACCAAGTGTGTAACTTAGATTCCAACACCTGCGTGGATTGTATTGATAATAGCCTCTGTACCGAAGTTGGCGCATCCACCTGTGATGGGGGAACCTGCGGTGCATGTGTGATGGATGACGATTGTGCCCATCTTGAAGGCACGCCGCGCTGTGATAGCGGTACCTGTAAAGTTGAATGTGAAGACGATAGCCATTGTGGCGGAAAAGTTTGTGATGTGACCACCCAAAAGTGCACTACCGAAAGTCCGGCCAGTGCCGGTCAATGCGAGTCTTGTGTTTCAGATACCCAATGTAATGATGGTTACCATTGTGTAGCGCTTGGATTTGGTTCTCCAGATCCGGTCCCACGTGGAAATTATTGCCTGCAAATTCGACCAGCTGGCGGTTGTGCGAAGCCTTATCGCATCGACATTGATCGTGCTTCTCTCAACGGTGCGCCGGCTGAACGACATTGCGGTGTATCGGAGGAGTTAACCACCTGTGAGGCGGTATTGGCGGCGACCTCGGATACAGAATGTAAAGATGATAATGATGCGACAATGGCAGATCCAAGTAAATGTTTAGCCGATTCTGGCGCACGTTGTGAAGATTTGTCGGGCGGTTGGACCTGCACATATAGTTGTGGCACCAATGCACAATGCCCGAATGGACAAACGTGTTTAAACATTGTCGGCGGTATTGGATATTGTGGATGATGTTTATAAAGTACGACCGCACATCCTCAGCCTATATATTTTATGAACTCTAAAATGAATCACCTTAATCTTAAACACACGCAGATGCTCATTTTGAATGTTAAAATATTTTTGTTCGTCTTCGCCATCATTCTATGCACTTCGACCTCCGCATTCTCCCAAAATCTGGACGAAAAATTAAACGGTGACGTTGCCGTCGTCTCGCTCGATCTACCGATCAATACATCGGCTGAACAATCTGTTCTTAAGGCGCTTGCCAACGCTGGCGTAGAACCTTTATCGCCATCCATGTTACGGGCCCGTTTAGACCAAGCAAAATCAAAAAGGCCGACATCAGAAGTCGCCGGCAAGCTTGCCAAAATGTCCTCCAGAATATCAAAAGGCGTAGAGAAGTTCTTTTACGAAAGCGAAAAAAAATCGATAGCCTATCTACAACCCGTTTTTGACCTAGGGATGAACAATATGGGTGCGCTTGCACGACGCGCCGATTACGCAAATCAGATCTTTCAAGCCGGTCTATTACTTCTTCGCGCATACGAGGAACGAAACAAAAAAGAAAACGCACAAACCATCGTTGACCTCATGATTCGTAATTTTCCGACTCAACCTTTTACCACTTCTGTGATTCCACCCAAGATTGTTTCACGCCTTGAAACAGCAAGAACACGTCTTGCCGACTCCAAAACTTCCATAGAATTGGTCAACCGATATGCAAGCAAGGAATGTGTGGCATATCTTAATGGCATTGAGGCACCGCTTAACAAACCCATCCCCGTCGCGCCCGATACCTACTACCATGTCAGGCTGGATTGCGGTGTTCAAAACCAAGTGGTCTGGAAAACTGAAGTCAAAGAAGGCACGCGCTTGTCGGTGCCACTTACCGCCGGAAACCCTCTTACAATCGGACTTGCCGCAAATGATCTTAACGCAAGACAAGCGGCTGAAAACGCACTTCAAACCATTTTGTTTTGGGCCGATCTCAACCATATTATAGGCGTGAGTGAAAACGTACAAAATGACCCTTCGGTTCTTTTGGTCAAAATTCAAAAAGGTGATTTCGCCCGATGGTCAGACGGCGCAGATACCGAAGATATCTACAAAGCCTTGGTCCGACTTTTCCCCGAATTACCTGATGAACAAGGAGGGTCAGTTTCGGGAAGTGCGAATGGCGGAACGGGATACCTGGGACCGATTCTTCTTGGAAGCGGAGTCGTAATAACCGGTATTGGCGTCGGGTTTCTTTTCGATGCCATTACCTCGGATTACGACCTGAATTGCGTAAAGAATATCGCAGAACCCTCATGCCCAAATCCTACGAATTCGATCGCCAAAGAAGACTACGATAAACAAGCCGAAACGATTCAAACCGTGGAAACTTTGTCGTGGATTGCGATCGGCGCGGGCACTGCAACCATGATTGCAGGTGGTCTGATCTGGATTTTGGACGGTTCAGATGATGAGGATACAAACGACAAAGTTTCACTCTCGATCGATCCCGTGGGCGGAAATTACTCTGTGGGATTTAGAACCCAATTCTAGTGCGCACCCCATCGGCAATTTGAAAACCCACTCCTAACCGACTCCCACACAAAACGTTCGTATTTTTTCTACATCGCGTGGCGAGCTTTAAAATTCTTATTCTTGATCTTACCGAAGTTTATTCCGGCAATGACCTCTTTTGCGACATGGCGTTTCACGGCAACGAAGGTCACGTTATGAGAAATCGATATCTTTCCGATATCTGACTTTTCCAAACCGAAATCATTAGTAAAAGCGCCTACTATATCGCCTGGTCGAAGTTTAGCTTTTTTTCCACCATTGATTTGAATAGTTTCCATGATAGGCGAGGGCGGACGGGCATTTTTTTCTGGCAAATTTTTGCCGTCCACAATTTTATATTGACCCAAGGCTTCATCCAAAACCTCGGTATGGTGACTACGACGACTATCAAGCAAAGATATCGATAAACCTTCACGGCCCGCGCGTCCGGTTCGACCAATTCGATGGACGAAAATATCGGCTTGTTTAGGTAAATCGTAATTTACAACCGCCTCAATGTTTTCAACATCTAAACCACGTGCGGCAACATCGGTTGCAACGAGTACACATGCGCTGCCATTATCAAATAACATAAGCATCTGATTGCGATCCCGCTGTTCCATACCGCCGTGAAGAACCAAAACAGAATGGCCTTCACTGCTCAAAAGGTCACCGACCTCGTCACAGGTGACGCGCATATTACAAAAAACCACAGCCGATTGGGGCTTGTGAAAGGCCAAGGCACGAATCAAGGTTTCTTCACGGCTCAAGTTTCCAATCGCGTACACCTTTGAGGAAATGAGCGGTGCGTCTTCACCACTGACCACTGATATTTCGATGGGATCGCTTTGGAAGATTTCGGCCAAATGACGGACCTCTTCGTTGAGCGTTGCCGAAAAAAGAAGGGTCTGTCTATCGATCGGTGTTTGTTCTGCGATGGATTCCACATCTTCGAAAAAACCCATATCCAACATGCGGTCAGCTTCATCGAGGATAAAAGTAGACACATAATCTAAAACCAAGGTCTCACGTTCTAAATGATCAAGAACGCGGCCGGGCGTACCCACAACAATATCGGCGCCGTGTTGCAAAGATTCAATCTGAGGACGAATGGAATTACCGCCGCATAAGGTCAACACTTTAGTATTGGCAAGATGACGAGCCAAACGGCGGATCTCCACGGCAACTTGCGCGGCGAGCTCTCGGGTGGGGCAAAGGATCAATGCTTGCGGATGATCTTCGCCAGTGGATGTCAAACGGGTTAACGCCGACAATGCAAAGGCGGCAGTCTTTCCGGTACCCGTTTGGGCGTGGCCAATAACGTCCTTACCGTCCAACATAAGAGGTAAAGATTGAGCTTGGATCGGGGTCATATGCGCGTAACCCAGCTGTTCTATGGTTTCCAAATATGCTGCGTCGAGTTTTAGTGTTGTAAAAGGTACTTCATTCATTTCATTCACTCGGTGTTCAATCTTTCAAGTCCGTATTAGCGCTGCCGGTCTAACATAAAACTCTGGCTTCTCAAAAGCTTAGTCGAAATGAACGATATAAGGATAATGGTCTGAGGAGATCCACGCCGGGATTTCGGGACGAAAATTTAGGCCCAGATCCGGACTAGAAAATATATAGTCGATACGACGCGCTTCCCCGTGGATATCAGGGAAGGTTACAGAGTCTCGATTGAGCAGCGGCGATCCGAAACTATCCTCGTATCCTGAACGGGTCACAAAATCCTTATAGGCTTGGCTATCAGGTTTTATATTAAAATCACCAAGCACAAAGTCGGGTTTTTCCCTTTTCACAAATTGGGTCAATGCTGCCATCTGAGCATCTTGAGTCTTTGAGAGGTCTTGCCCATGTCTCCACTTTCGCGCGATGATATGGGTCACCACAAATATATCGCCACCAGATTCTAGGGAAAGGACGATATTTCTTTCCGGCCATTCCTCTTTATTTTCGTGAGCGGGAAGTTCTTCTATCTTCACATTCTCAATCGGGGTCTTACTCAACACCATTAACCCGTACTCGCCGTCCTGATAGGTATTACTTCTAAAAAATTCGTAATAGGTGTACCCCGAATAATCAGCCAGTCTTTGGACCATGTCGTAGGGGTTACGTCTCGTATTTCGGTCGACCTCTTGAAGGACGATAAAGTCGGCGTCGATACGTTTTATATTGTGCGCCAACTCTTCGACCGGACGTACACCCGCGTGATTGAGATTATAGGTTGCGATTCTTTTTTTCCCTTTTGGTGTTGAACATTGCCTAAATTTTTCAGCAATGCCATCACCATCGGTGTCCGCTACAAAAACGAAATCAGCATCCTCGCTTAGAAGGTCTTCTTTCGTTGGCGTAGAATGAGTCCACTTTTTGGTAGTAAAATTATATACCTTCTTTTTTTTGTTCTGGTGTACGATAAGATCTGCATATCCATCGGCGTTTAGGTCCGATAACTCTATGTTCTTAAACCCTGGTTCTAACGCTGTTTCACGCTTCCAATCATCACCCTTGAAGGTCATTGCGTTTTTTGCAGTAAAGATGGCACGCGCCTTCTTATCGTATTTTATGAATTCGGATTCGGCCGTATCTTTGACATTGCCAATCATCAAATACTGGCGCGCGAAACCGTCTTCAACTTTTGGACCCTCACGCCATACCTCCCCTTCTTCAGACAAAATTCTAAGAAGATAACCATCGGCTTTAATTAGATTCTCTTTACCATCACCGTTCAAATCGGCGACGCTTAATGCCCATGGTGGCGTATTTTTTTCTCGGCGTAGAAGCTTCCATTTGGCTTTTCGGAAATCATAATGGTGTAGCGCCGTCTCTTCGATACGAATCAGTTCATCTCGACCATCGCCATCAAAATCACCAACTTTAATGCGCGTGGGATCAAAAGCATCGATTTTTATTTCTCTATCTTTTGTCATCTGGTCTTGGGAACACCAAGAACGAAGCGCGCACTCTTTCTGTATATAATTATCCGAAGCGTTTCGCGACGGCGTCCAATTCACATCAACACCGCGGCAGTTGTTTTGAACGAAGAGATGATCTCCTTCGAATCGCACCGTACTTTTTTCGCCCGTAAAAATATTGTTATTTATATAAGAACTCTTCGTCGATTCGATCGACACGTTGCTATGAAAACGATTCTGAGAAAGGTCAATCTCGTCACTTTTTCCTCTGACGCCTTTTTCAAATATCGATTGTTTTGCAATAAACGAGGGGCCGCCAACTTCTAATGTGCCATCCAGAATAACGCGGTCGAAGGCGACTCCTTCGGAAACATATATATTACTTTTAATCCGCGTATTTTTTATAGACGCGGACCGGGCATGAAGTTCGGTTGAACGGAATAAAATAGTATCAATATTTACTAAATTGTTGAATTTAAAAATGGGCCCCGAAAGTGTCGGCTGTGATGTCGGGTTGGCGGCAGACAGCGACAAGGGTTTGTTAACGATAACCGGCAACTTGAACATCAATTCGTTTGAATTGATAAGCAATTTCGAATGGGGTGGGGCATGTTCGATGGCGCACAAAAACTCGGTCGCGGAATCGATCGTCTTGTCCCATTTTTGACAGGCGGACGCTTCGGAGTGTAAAGGTTTTATCGTCACCGGTTTAGCGCAAGCGGACACTAACAATAAGACAAAAAAGAAGGGTTTCATGCCGGCGCTTTGAAAAGACTATTTCTTCTTGGATTTGGCAGTAGTCTTTTTGGGTTTCGCTTTTGCTTTGGCTCTGGGTTTGGCTTTCGTTTTAGCTGATTTAGTTTTCGATGACTTGACCTTATAATCATAGGCCGATTGTTCGCTTTTACCCTGATCGTATATGTTTGTCTCTTGGAGGACATTTCCATCTTTTCCATCAAGTTTAAATTCGCGAACCAGCGCATCAAATTCCTCGATAGCCATCTGCGTGACCGTGCGTTTTTTTCGGTAAGGCATGAACGCCGACTTAAATCCACCCAAGGTTAATTTTCTTAAGTCACCAATTCCCAAGTTGTAATATTGGGTGGCCAACCAAAACTCATCGGTCATTGTCGTATCGGTAACCAAACGGTTATCGGTGTTAAGACACAGTCTCAAACCGTAAGAAAGATAGAAGGGAAGGGGATGTGTTTCAAAACTATCGCATGCTCGCGTTTGAACATTACTTGATACACAAATTTCTAGGGGAATTCGGCGATCATTGACGTAATTGAGTAGATCACCATCTTCCCGCAGACGGGTTCCATGACCGATTCGGTGTGCTCCGGCAATGTGAATCGCTTGATGTATGCTTTCGGGTCCATAAGCTTCGCCAGCATGAATCGTAAGATTTACATTATTATTACGAACAAGATAAAACGCTTCGCGGTGATCTTTAGCTGGGTTATTCATTTCACCGCCGGCAAGGTCAAATCCCACGACGCCACGATGTTTAAAGGCCACACAAAGTTCTGCCATCCGGAGAGAGGTTTCAGGGGTAATGTGACGGATACCACAAATAATCTGTCCACTCATAATCCCGTACTTTCGTTTCGCATCGCGCAAACCTTCGGCCACGGCCTCAACAATTACTGGGAAGGAAAGTCCTTTTTCGGTGTGCAACAAAGGCGAGTATCGAACCTCGGTGTATCGGACATTTTCCTTAGCCATGTCCTCGCCGAGTTCATATGCCACACGGTATAAAGCTTCTTCGGTTTGCATCACACTTAGCGTTACATCAAAGGCCTTCAAATAGTCATTGAGGTCGGTACAAATTTCACCCATGTGAATCGCGTCCGCCAATTTCTTTTCCGTCTTTGCTCCACCTGGCAGTTTCACGCCTTGTTGTTCTGCTAATTCTAAAATGGTCGACAGACGTGCCGAACCATCAAGATGAACATGAAGGTCAGTTTTAGGCATTCTGTGAATAAATTCGCGTGTTACTTGCATAGGGAGTCTCCTTTTTCCGGTCGAATTGTATACTCATCTTCCAGCAGCACGTCGAGAAAAGGAGAGATATAAATTTAAATCGCCGCGCATATTCGTATTGAATTTGCGCTTCCAACAAGTATGTTGGCACCCTCTTATTTTAGTGGGACGGGAATTGATATTTTGTATCAGCACCTAGGTCCCGGACATGGAGTTTCTATGAAACGATCATTGACCCTCGTTTCCGTGGTTTCGTTTTTATTGTGGTGCCCCGGACTTTTTGCCCAAACCGATTTACCGATTGCAACTCCGAACTATGGTTGGCTTCTTATCAAAACCGGGTTCGTTTTAGTTGGGATCTGTTTTACGGCTTTTATAGCGCTGAAATATGTGTCAAAAGTGCACGTGCGTTCCCAAGGACCCATGAAGATACTGGGGCGATTACCGATAGAGGGTAGACGTTCGGTGGTGGTTATCGATATTGCTGGCAAAACGCTCATCGTCGGGAACTCCGAGGCGGGCATGCATACACTGGGCGAACTCGATGGCGACCAACGAGGTCACTTCGAAAAAGATAGTTCTCACGATAAACCTTCGTTTAAGGAACTATTAGCGCGTAACAAAAACCTCGAAAAAACAGGGGGCTTGGTCCATCCCAAAATAGACGGTCGTACATCGATTCAGATTGAGGGCTGCGATATATGAACTTATCTCAACCTCGCCTTCAACGTGCAGCAAAATTTCTTTTCGCGTCTATCATTTTCGTTGGGACGACGACTTTATCGGTAGAAGCTTCCGCGCAAGTCTTGGGCGGGGAAACCAACCCTTTGATGTTGGTTGTGATGTTGGCCTTACTCGCTTTATTACCTTTTGTTTTGGTAATGGTAACGTCTTTCGTAAAGATCGCGGTGGTGCTTTCATTATTACGTACTGCTATAGGAGTACAACAAGTTCCTCCCAACCAGGTCATCACCGGGCTAGCTATCATCTTAAGTATTTATGTGATGGCACCTGTGGGAACAGATATATATGCCGAAGTTAGGCCCTTCGTCGAAGAAGCGGAAAAAGGAAAAGTTTACACCCTTTCGGATTACGAGAAGCTGGGTAAGAAAGCCCTACAACCGCTGAAAACCTTTTTGGTAAAACACACCGATGAGCAAGAACGCGGCTTATTATATGAACTCGCATTCGAGCTCAGAACACCTGAACAGCGAGCCGAACTTAGCGACATGGACGCCCTAGTATTGGTTCCCGCTTTCATATTAACCGAACTTAAAGAGGCCTTTATTATCGGCTTCATTCTCTTCGTACCTTTTATCGTTGTTGATTTGGTCATCGCCAATATTTTACTGAGCTTGGGCATGCACATGTTGAGTCCAACGACCGTGAGTTTACCCTTTAAGTTATTGCTCTTCGTGCTCGTCGATGGATGGTTTCTTGTGATTAAGGGACTTATTCTGGGGTATGTTTGATGGAAGCTCAACTTATACAAATCTTTCGAGAAGCGTTGTATCTGGTGCTTCTGGTCTCGGCGCCGCCGGTTCTTGCAAGCATGTTAATTGGATTGATGGTAAGCGTCTTTCAAGCCACGACCCAAATCCAAGAACAAACCCTCACCTTCGTACCTAAAATAGTCGGTGTATTTATCAGCTTAATCATCGCGGGCCCGTGGATTGGAGAGCAACTCATTCGCTTTACAAAAATTCTCTTTGAAACCATAGCGACTGTTTCTTGAACGCCGTCGAACTCAACGAACTTTTCAACTCAAGCCAATCTATTTTGCTCGCTGGGACTTTAGTAGCGGCTAGGGTGGCGCCCATCATCCAAATGGTACCTTTACTCGGCGGCGCGGTCATACCACAAGTCGCAAAAATGGGACTCATACTCGCACTGACTATTATTATTATGCCCGTATTAATATTTAATGGATTGGGTACCGAATCGGTCCCAACGGGTATCGAATACTGGGCGTGTCTGATTAAAGAGGGGATATTTGGATTCACCATCGCCTTTTTTATCAATGCGATTTTTGAAACGCTACGCATCGCGGGACAATTTATCGACCAAGTACGCGGCCAAACCCAAGCAACCATCATGCTTGCGTACTCAAAACAACAGAGTTCTGTCACAGCGGTAACGCTTTACCAACTTGGTGTAGCATTGCTTTTTGTGATGGGCGGACACCTTCTCATTATCAAATCGATCGTACGGACCTATAAAACCCTAGGTCCATTCGATTTTCCGGCTATAGAAAACAATGTTCTTTTGGTTGACTTCGTAATGCGCGCGATATCGGACATTATTATCGGAGGGGTCCTTTTCGCTTTCCCAGTCGTCGCGTCGATTCTTTTAGCAGATATCGTTCTAGGTCTTCTTAATAAATCCGTGCCGCAAATAAACGTATTCTTTCTAGGGATGCCCATAAAATCAGCGATCGGAATTCTGGTACTCTGCCTGAGTATAGGGATTCTCGCCGAAACCTTCGTGGACCAATTTGTTGCTTGGATGCAACGTGTCGATCTTTTTATCGATACTATTGGACGTTGATATGACAGGATTAAAGACCGAACAGCCAACTCCCAAACGCAAAAAAAAGGCGAGACTAGAAGGACAGGTCGCTAAATCGGCCGACCTCAAAGGCGCCTTTGTTCTATTCGTCGTTCTCATAGCTCTCGTTTCGTTAGCCCCAATGATTTTCTTAGAAATCACCGAATTCATGCGACATTCGATCGATACCAGTTTTTCGAGCATTCAAAACCCCACAGAATTCCTATTGGAAGGTGTCCTAGTATTAGCAAGAATTTTGGCCCCCATCATCGGGGTCGGCTTTTTTGCTTCACTCGTTATTTCCTATCTTCAAGTGGGTCCTGGCTTTTCGATCAAGAGCCTAACACCTGATATGAATCGGTTAAACATGGGCTCCGGATTCAAAAGGCTGTTCTCAAGCGACAGGTTCGTCGACCTATTAAAAGTACTTATTAAGCTCTTTTTCGTAGGGGCAATCTCAATTTTCGTTTACTGGAATACCCTTAAATATATTGCTCGTGTTTCGGAATCTTCGATAGTTAACGCTCTCGAGCATTTTGGCCAATCATTCACCTTCATGACCTATGCTATCTCTGGTGCACTCTTTGTTGTAGGGATTGGTGACTACTTATGGCAGCGGCATTCAACAAATCAAAAAACAATGATGAGTAAGCAAGAACTCAAAGACGAACTTAAAGCGTCCGAGGGCGATCCCATCGTTCGAAGTAAACGCAATCTGTTACGTCGACAGTTTCTCCGAGAAGCAGGGTTGAGTAATTTACACACATCGGTTGTGATCGTCGTTGACCGAAATCATGTCTCAGCTGCAATTGCTTACAACGAAACTATGGTAGCTCCCCGTCTAGTCACCAGCGGGTTTGACGAAATGGCGAAGCGCATCCGACGGGAAGCCGTGCTGTTGGGTATCCCCATCATTAGCAATGCATATTTAGCTAAAGCGCTGAGTGCATCGGATATCGATGAGGCGATTCCCGAAACGCTATATGATGAGTTAATCTTCGTTCTTCGACAGATCGATACCTAAGAAGATATCGATTGTTTCACGTGAAACACGCTAAAGATATTAGGAAAAAATGGCGCGCGCTAACGCGGATACCTGACCGGAAGCCAAGAGGGCCTCTGCTTTTTCAATGTCCTGATGTAAAGGGTGATCATCTTCCTCTAGAAAAGGTACATTCTGACGAAGAAGCTCCAGCGCCTTTTTGGTACCGCTTCCAATTTTAAAACCTTCTCGTAAATCCAGACCTTGTCCAGCAATAAGATACTCAATACTTAATATTCTCGTCACATTCACTACGACACTTAGGCAATGGTTAGCCGAATGCATCCCCATTGAAACATGGTCTTCCATGTTCGCACTCGTCGGAATGGAGTCCATCGACGACGGAAATCCCCTGGTTTTATTATCTGTAACCAAAGCTGCTGCTACGTATTGAGGAATCATCATCCCCGAATTAAGACCAGGAACCTTAACCAGAAACGCGGGAAGACCTTCGGAGAACTTCTTATCAGTGAGTTTGGCCGACCGCCGCTCAGAAATGCTACCGATCTCGGCGATAGCGATCTTGAGGTAATCTAAGGCCATTGCAACCGGCTCACCATGAAAATTCCCTCCAGAAAGAACACCGCCGCCTTCACTAGGAACAAACACAACGGGATTATCCGTAACAGCGTTCATCTCCGTTTCGATGACTCCCGCAACGTAATCGTAGACGTCGCGACACGCGCCATGGACCTGTGGCAAACAACGAAGACAATATGAATCTTGAACGTACTCTGTCTTACCAGGCAACTTGTCCGGACCAATATTAGCGAGTTCACTTCCCTCAAGACATTGAAGTACATTCTTTGCGCTTTCGATTTGCCCTTTTCTTCGACGGATCGTTTGTATTCTTGGATCGAAGGCATCCGTTCGACCCGCTACCGCTTCAAGACTCATCGCACCGACAAGGTCCGAGATATCCAATAGGGCCCTGAACTTGTGCAGTGCAACGAAACCCACTCCAGTATGAGCCTGCGTTCCGTTCAATAACGCCAAGCCTTCTTTAAATGTAAGCTCTGCTTGTTTGATACCGACCTCGGCAAACACCTCCTTGGAGCAACGGGTTTCCCCCTTATACGTGACAGAACCGTAACCTATAATCGGAAGACACATATGTGCTAATGGGCAAAGGTCACCACTCGCGCCTACGCTACCTATTTCAGGAACTTCGGGATGAACCCCTTTATTCAACATTTCCACAAGAATGTTTAGCGTCTTATGTGTAATTCCGGAATAACCTTGACTCAACGCATTGATCCTAAAGAGCATCATCGCTCGAACGGCCTCGACGCATAGATTCTGTCCAACACCACAAGCGTGGCTCAAAATAAGTTTTTCTTGTAATTGCCGGGCATCTTTCGGATCGATAACCTGGTCGCGATTTGCTCCGAAACCCGTAGTGACGCCATATACTGGAGTTCCCGATTTAGCTTGAATACTGACGTAGTCAGCCGCGCGCTCGATCAGTGAAATTGCTTTCTTAGATAGAACAATTTGCTCGTTTTCAAAAACAACCTTTCCTGCGGATTCTACGGTTAGATCCACACTTCCTATTTCAATCATTCTTTTTCCGTATAAAAAACATAGGCCAACGAGGCCCAACTTAGAAGATAAACGACCCCACCCAATGGTGTTATCATTCCCAAAACCTTAAAGCCCGTAAGGACCATCATGTACAACGAGCCCGAGAACAACAACGTTCCGAACAAGAACAACGCACCTATACGCTTTGAACCTCGCCAGTGCGCGACATAGGACGCGAACACATGCACGAAAAGATATAGAGTCGCGGTATTCCAGACGCTCAGCATTTTTGGTGAGATACTCTCTCGCAAACTGTGAGCACCAAAAGCCCCAAGAGCTACACCCAAAAAACCTAACATCGACGCCAAAAACGGCACCGTATTTCTACCCAAAAGTGGTTTCACGTGAAACACCTACCAACGCTTCTTAACTGAATTATTGCATTCGAATGTTTCACGTGAAACGTCTCTCTAGAATTGACACGCTTTAAACTCAAAGAAAAATATCTTTTGAGAACGTGGATATTCTTGTTAGTCCACCGTTTCACGTGAAACAAGATTAGTGTCATTCGTAATTCTCGATAAGGAAATTCGCGTCGATAAGAACGGGGAAGGCTAGCGGACGTCCTAAAGCCGACTCCAAAGGTTTGATGTATTCTGAAGCGGTTGGGTGGTGGCGCAGGTGGATCGCTGTTTTCATTTCATTCGATATATTTTTATCGGAAAATAGCACCGCTTTATATCCTGTAAGTTCGAAATCCACGCGAGTAGGAAATTGTGCGATTGCGGTACGCAAACGTCGTATTCGATCCATGTTCGTTAGTGAGAATTTTTCGAAACGCAATGCGTCACGCTTCTCGGAAACGATGTTGATCGATTTCGCATGAAGGTACTTGCCACTCGCACGCCCGCTATGTTCGGAAAAAGATTGCGCGCGAATCGTATCGAGACTTACGAATCGATTACCCGATTTAACGATGGGTATGGGCAACACCCCGGTCTGAAAATGTGTCCGTTGATTTCGTTGACCCGTCACTACACGTCCAAAAAGATCCAGTGACGCTATTGTTCCTGGTTTCAAATTCAAATCTTTTAAGTCGTGACGTACTTCCGGTTTACTACAACCGAGTATTGAAAGCCAAAGTACGAGGGCTGGTCTCTTAAACTTCATTCCAAAAATAGGCGCTGGTTTGAATACCTTTGTAGAAGTTCTCGAGATCGAATTTCTCATTGGGCGAATGTAAACGATCATCATTCAATCCGAGCCCAACTAAGACTGTAGGTGTTTTAAGAACTTCAGCGAACGTAGCCACCACAGGAATACTACCACCACCTCGGATGAAGACGGGTTCCGCATCCCACGATTTCTTTAACGCACGTTTTGCCGCATCGACGGCAATGCCCGTTTTGTCCGTTATTACCGGTTTCCCACCATGGTGTTGTCCAACCTTAAACTTCACCGAACTCGGACATACTTTTTCAATGTGGGCGATAACCAATTTTTCTATTTCTAAAGGGTCTTGGTCGGGGACGAGTCGACAAGAGAACTTCGCTTTAGCGAGCGAGGGTAGGACTGTTTTCGCTCCCTCTCCCGTAAATCCCCCGATAATCCCATTACAATCAAGGGTCGGGCGTGCCCAAACACGTTCCAATGTGGTGAAGCCAGGCTCGCCGGCAAGCTCGGATGCTCCAGTCTCCGCCAAGAATTCCGAATCCCTAAAAGGCAAATTCTTCCATTCCTCACGCTCCGACTCAACTAAATCTCGAACCGTATCGTAGAATCCATCGATTGCTATCCTCCCATCCGCGTCATGAAAACTCGAGATAATGGAGGACAAAACGTTAATCGGGTTCGGGACTGCACCTCCGTACAGACCGCTATGTAAATCGTGACTCGGTCCTTCTACCTCTATTTCAAAATAGGCGAGCCCACGCAGTCCATACATGATTGAGGGAATCCCTGGAGCATACATAGAGGAATCACTTATAATAACCGCATCACAAGATAGTTTTTCTTTATTATCTTTTATCCAGGGTTCCAAATTCGGTGAACCCACTTCTTCTTCACCTTCAATAAGTATTTTTACGTTTACCGGCAAAGTACCTTCGACTGCCAGATGGGCTTCGAGGGCTTTAATGTGTGTGAACAATTGGCCCTTGTCGTCTGTAGCACCACGAGCGAATATTTTTCCGTCTCGTATCGTCGGCTCAAAAGGTGGGGAGTCCCAAAGATCAAGAGGTTCGGGGGGCTGAACATCATAATGTCCGTATAACAGGATAGTAGGTTTTGACGCGTCTATCAGATATTCCGCGTAGATAATCGGGTGACCCGGCGTCTCCTCTAACTGCACATTCGTAATACCAATATTGAAAAGGTGATCTTTTAGCCAATGTGCACACCGGTCAACATCCGCTTTGCTATTCGAATCCGTGGATATCGAGGGGATTTTCAGAAAGCTAATAAGTTCTTCGAGGAAACGATCACTATTTTCTTTCAAGTAGCTATTTAATCTATCGGACATGGCTCAACCCTCGTAAATGTGGATTGACTTGATACTCGAAAAAGTTAAATCAGGAAACGCCTATCGCTTATACTTCATGGTATAACGTACCGGTTCCGGCAATTGTGAGCTATCGATGCGGACCGACACCCACATTTGGGAGAAGTCTTTATTGAATTTATATACCATCGTCTTTTTACCATCATCACCTTTGAAAGTCTGGGTGATTTTAGTTTCCGAGACTTTTTGAGTCACTTTAAATACTTCGCCATCGTTACGTTTCCACTTAATGGCGGTCCCATCCGCAGGCGCTGTAATTATGGCGCGCCCGTCATGTTGGATTGAAACCTTATCTCCAGAGAATTTAAAGGTAATCTTTTTAAAGGCAATATTAGCGTCTTCTAGTTTTCCGCGTGCAATCGGGCGAGTGATAAAGTTCATATCATCGATCGACTTTTCGATTCCTTTTTCTATTTTGGATAGATTCTTTTTATGACCCGAAGTCTTCCAAACCATATCTTCTTTAGGTACAGCAATAAGCGTAGCCGGAATAAGTAATCCGATGACGAGTAAAAGCATCAATTTTTTCATATTTACATCCTTGAGTAACATTCATATTAGCGTTGCGAAGCATACCCGAATTCGATATTTCGTTTCAAGAAATTCTTCGTTAAGAGTCAATTAAATGCTCTCAACAATCATTGTAATTATTTTTGGGTTCATGCTGACCGCCGTGGCTCAATTCCCACTACGCGGCCGAGAAGTCATATTTATTTGGCTCGGCCTATTGGTCCACGTTTTCGGCACCTTTGCACTGGTTTGGATTACCCGCGACTATTACGGTTACGGGGACATGTTGACCTTCTTTCGGATGGGTGGGGAAGCCGCCGCTTATGCGATGCAGGAACCGATTCGTATCTTAGAATTATTCAAAATAGCGCTAACCTTGAAAGGGGACTTACCCTTAGAAATAGCACACCGCGGGGATTCAACGGGTGCTATTGTAGCGATCACGAGCTTATTGATCATCGTCTTTGGCAAATCCCTACACGCCGTTTCGTTGGTGTTTTCCTTGGCGGCATTCTCCGGTAACTACGCCGTCTATCTCGTGTTCCGTCGCGTTTTCCCAAGAGCGTACCGAGTTCGGTTGATGATCGTTTGCCTACTTTTCCCCTCGGCGGTGTTCTGGACATCCGGGATTTTGAAGGAAGCGATCGCTATTTGTGGGCTGGGTTGGTTATATTTCGGCGCGTTCCGTTTGGTGAATAAACGTTATCTACTTGGGTCATTATTTGCTGCTTTCGGAAGTATTCTAATTGGTATTTCCAAAGCCTATATTCTATTCCCTTTTGCCTTAGGTTTCGGTGCTTGGCTGTTTTGGCGAAAAGCGATGACTCAAAACTCTTCACTATTATCAAAACCCATTTATGTGGTTGTGGGAATCGCTATCGCCGTTGGCGGAATCCTCGGATTGGGAATCCTCTTTCCAAGATATGCGGCCGACCAAGTGATTGAATCAACGATGACTTTACAAGGTTACGGGACACGCATTACAGGTGGTTCGTCCTACCAACTTGTCGATCCAATGGACCGCTCACTATCGGGTCAAGTTATTAGTGCTCCTTTAGCGCTCATTTCCAGCTTGTTTCGGCCCTTCTTTTTCGAAGTACATAACGCACTGTCGGCGATTAACGGTTTTGAAACCTCTCTTCTACTGATTGGATTTATCTTAACCTTTGTGAAGCGAAAACCGCGCGAGATACTCCGACTGTTATCGACATCTCCGTCGTTGATCTTCTGCATTGTTTTCGTTCTCGCATTCGGTACAGGGGTCGGTTTAGCTACAACAAACTTAGGAACTTTATCCCGGTATCGTATTCCTATGATGCCATTTTACGGCGCGCTAATAATGATGCTTTTGCCTTTATGGAAACCCCCGAAAACGCTTTAATCCGGCGCGATTCTACCATCAGATATTGCAAATGATGCTAAATCATCGTCTATCAAAATATGGTCTCTATGGGTGGTCGTTATAAAAACTTGGCCGTCCATTCCGTTTCGAATATATTCGAAAAGAAAACGATTCCGGTCCCGATCCAGTTCACTAGAAACGTCATCGAGTAATAAAATAGGTGAGAAATGAAATCGTTCTTTGAGGAACTTGATTTCAGCAATTTTCATTGCCAGAACAAATCCGCGATGTTGGCCCTGACTTCCAAAAGACTTTAAGTTTCTACCGTTCAACTCCGCTGAAAGATCGTCACGATGGGGTCCCACACGAGTATGTCGTCGATCTCTCTCTTCCTCACGTGTGCGCAACAAAGAATGTTCTAAGCTATGAGCAATATCTTCCATCGTGGTTTGGTTACCAAGCCAATCGGAATCGTAATAAAGTGACGCTTCAAAAGATGCGTCAAAGATTTCTCTAAACGTCGATTGTAGTGTGGGTAAAAACCGCTCCAAAAACTCCAGCCGTCTAAACACAATCTCACTACCGAATTGAACGAATTGGTCATTGTAGGTTTCTAACAAGACCGGGTCTACACGACCATCTTTTAATAAAGCGTTCCGTTGCTTTAAGACTTCCTCATATTGTTGAGTTACAAACGCATAGCCTGGGTAGGCGTTGAAAATCGCTCGATCGATAAATTTTCGTCGCGCCGAAGGACTACCCTTAAGAAGTCTTACGTCTTCTGGCCCAAACATCACTACATTTATCGACCCAAAGAAGTCGCGCAAGTTTCTGACTTTTTGATCGTTCAGAAATACTGATTTTCCTTTAGGATTTATATTGAGTCTTACGATTCTTTCAGCTCCACCTCTATCGACTTTAGCTTCTAACTCGGCCGTCGCTTGGGTGAAACGAATGAGATCGTTATTGGTTTGAGGTCTAAAACTTTTTACAGCACTGAGTAAGTAAATCGATTCTAAAAGGTTCGTTTTACCGTGGCCGTTGTGACCCCAGAAGATATTAAAACGTGGATGGGGTTTAATAAAAGCTTCTTCGATATTTCTAAAATCTTGTAAACGAAGCGCTTCAATCAACATAGTGTAGACTCAGACACGCATCGGCATAACGATAAAGATGGCGTCCTCGTTCGCGACATCTCGTATTAGGGTAGGGGAGAGCGTATCAATAATTTCAATAGAAACATCCCCACCATCCAACACACCAAGCACGTCTTGAATATACTTATAATTGTAGCCGGCTTTAACCAAAGGCCCTGAATACTGCACGGGTACTATTTTGCGACCCTCACCGCGATCGGGATCAGTTGCGTAAAGTTCTAGTTCCGGCCGAATGGTGGTGCCGTCTTCATCTAAGACGCCTAGCGTTAGGCGAACGTTATTCGTTTTTGGACTCGAAAACAACGACACAAACTTAAGCGCGCTCGCGAAAGCATCCTTTGCGATAAAGGCTTTGCTTTCCGAATCTTTTGGCAGAACTTTATCCAAATCGGGAAATCCACCATCGATGAGACGTATGGATAAAGACATAGGACCTTGTTGAAAAATGATATTATTTTGTTTCACGCCGAAAGAAAGCTCAGCCTCTTTGGAAGACACATTTCGTTTTAATTCGACCAATCCTTTTCGAGGGACGATGATTCCCTTTTTGAGGGCCTCCGGCACCGAAGACGCGTCAAAATTTTCAGGGCTTGTTTCAATCTTCGATAAGCGATGTCCGTCGGTTGAAACCATGAGTAAGGTGTTATTTTCGGTAAACTGGAAAAAAGCTCCGGTAATATTCGGTCGAGCGTCATCAGTTGAAACACTGAAGAGCGTTTTTTCAATCATGTTCAATAGAACATCAGTCGCAATCGGATACATTTTGATATCACTTGCATCCAAGGTCTGAGGGAAGTCATCAGGATGCGTACCAACGATACGACACGACACCGAACCCGCATCTATTCTCGCCCAGTAGTTATCTTCGACTTCGATCGTGACCATGTCGTCTTCGAGATTGTTTACGATATCGTAGAGACCTTTTGCTTGAAGTGTGACGCGTCCGCTCTGATCAACGTTACACTTACACGAAGTCGAAACTGATATGTCCAAATCCGTGGCATCAAGTCTTAGCTGGTCACCTTCGACTTCGAGCAATGTGTTGGATAAAATAGCAAGTGTACTACGTTGACTCACAACACCTTGCAATTTTCCTAGTTCGTTTGTGAATGCTTCTCTTGAGATTTGGAATTTCATTTTGTACTCATTTTCGATGTCTTTCAGTGGTGACAAAACACCATAGCTCCAAGTGATTTACAAGAGTGAAAGGAAACTTTCCCTAACACCGTTATTTTTCACACATTCTATATTCTTAAATAAGAGAAAAGGGGTTTTTATTTATATTAAGTATTATTAGTAGTTCCTGTGGTTTTGGGGAAAACACCAAGACTCAGCTTACATACGTGGGGAATCTCTGACTCCGAAAAGTGGAAAAGGGACAGGTTTAATTTCCGTGAAATTTCTACACTATTGCTGATTTTCTTAACTCACAATTTAGTCCCCAGTTATCCTCAATTTAGACCCCAGGTTTTCCACATCTCATTTATTATCGTTCTTACGGTATTTAGTATTTAATAGTGATCGAAAAGCGGATCGCTTCGATCCAAAATTATAGATGGGTTCTCTATAGTTGATGAAATCAGAACAACGCGTTGGGTTTCTCTTTGATTCAATTTCATTTCTAACGATGTTAACCTGGCCTTTTATTCCTTCTTCTTCCATTGCCTTGACCTGCGATTTACTTTAATTCGGAATAGACTTTTCTATAGGGAAACCAAATGATCCGTACTCGTATTGCTCCATCGCCTACTGGCGACCCTCATGTTGGGACGGGATATATCGCGCTTTTCAATTATTGCTTAGCCGAGAAATTAGGCGGCGAATTTATCCTTCGTATAGAAGATACAGATCAAGTACGAAGTACAAAAGAATCTGAAGAGAAAATTCTTTCTTCCTTAAAATGGATGGGATTGAACTGGGCTGAAGGCCCCGATGTAGGTGGGCCTCACGGGCCTTATCGACAATCGGAGCGTTCTGAAATCTATAAAAAACATTGTGATATACTGCTTGAAAAAGAACATGCTTTTAGATGTTTCTGCACAAGTGAAAGGTTGGCTGAAGTACGCGCTCAACAAAGAGAAGCAAAAAGTTTTCTTGGTTACGACGGACATTGTTTGTCTATTTCAAAAGAAGATTCCCAAGCTCGCGCTCAAAAAGAGGATTTTGTTGTTCGTCTAAAAGTGCCTCGCGAAGGCGTGTGTGTCGTTGATGACCATTTTCGCGGGACCATAGAATTCGAATGGGCTACCGTGGATATGCAGGTTCTCATGAAATCCGATGGTTTACCTACTTATCATTTGGCTAATGTTGTTGATGACCATTTGATGAAAATTACGCACGTGATGCGGGGCGAAGAATGGATTAACTCGGCACCGAAACATCTATTGCTTTATCAATATTTTGGTTGGGAAGCGCCGAAACTTTTACATTTACCTCTTCTGCGTAATCCCGATAAAAGCAAATTATCGAAACGTAAAAATCCGACATCGATTTCCTATTATGAACGCGCCGGGTTTTTGCCCGAAGCGCTAATGAACTATCTTGGAATGATGGCTTTTTCTATGCCCGACGACCAAGAGAAGTTTACGCTTGCTGAAATGGTAGCATCTTTCGATCTGGAACGCGTTTCTTTGGGCGGACCTGTTTTTGATGTTGATAAACTGACTTGGCTAAATGGGCGCTACATAAGAGAAGACCTAGACGTCAAGGCCTTTGCGAAACGCATTCAAGATTGGGCGCTCAACGAAGAGTATCTTCTGAAAATCGCACCTTTGGTTCAGCAGCGTGTGGATACTTTTGGAGATTTAGGATTTTTATCTGCCTTCTTTTTTGCGGATGAAGTTAAGCCCACAGAGGAAGCCCTTAAGGCGAGTACAAAAAAAGACGATGAAACACTTTTGAGAATCTTTCAGTTTGGATTGTGGCGCTTGGAAGCGCTTAAGTCATGGAAAAGCGAGGATATTCAAGAGGTCTTTAAAAATCTCGCGACCGATATGGATTTAAAAATCCGAGACGTTGTAAAGCCTTATTTTGTCGCGATTTCTGGCGCGGCGAGTTCGACGCCTTTGTTTGATTCGATGGAAGTGTTAGGTGCCGATTTAAGTCGGATTCGTGTTCGCAAAGCAATCGACGTTTTAGGTGGTGTGAGTAAGAAAGCCGCAAAACGTCTTGAGAAAGAATATCGTGTGCTCCATATTCCAAAACCGCAAGCATCGTAAATATCGCTTTGCCCTACTTTGAGAAAAGTATGAGCGCGGTTCCAATAATCATCACCAAACCCGCTATTGCGCCTTTAAGTGTAACCTTCTCCGAGAAGAAGAAGGTTCCAAGCAAAAACGCTAGAATAATGCCCAGCGCGCGTTTGCATGCTTCAACGTAGGAAATTGGAAAATATTGAAAAGATTCGAATTGTGTATAGACCGCGACCAAATTGAGGATCCCCGCTATTACAAAAAGTTTCCACTGTTTTCCAATAGCGACCGGAAAAGCCGTGAGCTTTTTGTCTTGAAGTGCGGCGACGATTCCAAAAGCTCCTGCAATTCCAATCGCCAATATTAAAGTGTGAAATAAGGTTGTCGACGCCGCAACTGCACGTTTGTCTAACACTGGTGTGATACTCCAAATCAAAGCTACACAAACCATGAGTGAACTTCCTCGATCAAAAGAACGGATTTTCTCACTTGAGCCAAGGTAAAGTGCACCCAAAACAACGAGGGCAATCCCGAGGAGTCCAAACATGGGAAGGTTTTCGTCGAGGAAGATATATCCGAAGAATGCAGTGAAAACGGGCGTGAACGATAAAAAGGGTATTGTTTTACTCAGCGGGGAAAGTTGCAAAGATCGAATGAATAAATAACCAGCAACTACATTCAAAAAGACGCTGCCGATGCCAAAAAGGAAGTAACTTGACTGAAAGGTAAGTTGGTCCGTAGGTGTGAATAAGAGTAAGAAGGGTACCTGCAATAGACAAATACCGCCTGCCGTGCTGGCAGCCGAGATATCGGTGCCGATTTTTTTTCGCAAAGTGTCTAAAATACTCCACGAAAGACTTGAAACAATCAGCAGCGTTACGCCTATTATTGAAATTTCATTAGGCAAAAGGTTTTCGCATACTTGGGGTTCCAAATTCAAAAATGTGATATACTCTTCTGCCAGTATTCGCAAATAGCAACCAAGCCACTGATTATGAAATATTTAACATTCCTGACTTTTTTTCTGCTCGCGCCTTTTGTTTTTGCCCAACAACAAGAGCTAAACTATTCGGTAGATACTCAAACGCCAGCTATTGAGAACAATCCAAGTTTAGAGAAGAAAGTTGAATGGGTCGCGCCACCAAAAAATACGTGCTCGGCCAGTAAAATTAAATTTTTGGAGAGCGCATCCCGCAAGCTTTATCGTGCGATTTCAGGAAAAGGATACAAAATCAAAAAGCTAGGTCTGGGTTCATTGCGCGTCGGTGACCAGAATTTTAAAGTGGTTCCTCAAAAAGAAGGTAAAGTAATTGGAGTTTTTAATGCTTCACATGCCTTCGGCTACGTTGCAATAAATACGACCCGTGGTCATATCATCGCTCGATTAAAATGGAGCGGTTGTCGCCCCAGCGAAACGAGAATTCTCTCGCCTCGAGTATCTATGCCTAACGTTGATCTTGAACCTTTTAAATATTGGGGTTTACGTGTCTTATGGAACCTCCCTAGCCGATTAGGAAAATCCGAAAATATGAAAGAATCGCTTACCAACATGATCAAAGCGGACTAGGATTGACCTTCTGTTTTTAAGGTTGGTTCATGAAACTTCTAATTGCCACACACAATAAAGGGAAGAAAAGAGAATTTCTAGAAATGTTATCTTCTCTTTTTTTAAATATCGAAATTCAAGAATATCCGAGGTCTTTTGAGGTTGTTGAAGACGCGGAGACTTTTCGTGGGAATGCGTTAAAAAAAGCCAGAGAAGCTACTAAGGCCTTTCAATGCGTAACTATTGTTGATGATTCCGGTTTGGAGGTCCAAGCTTTAGATAACGCTCCGGGAGTATTTTCGGCACGTTTCGCCGGAGAGGATGCTACTGACGAAGATAATAATAAAAAACTTATAAGCTCATTGCGAAATGAGAAAAATAGAAAAGCACGTTATGTTGCTGAGGTCGTACTATCGGTTCCGATCGCCGAAGCAGAGGCTCTAAATCTTAGCGCAAACGCAAAAAGAAACGCGCTTTTAGAAGACGAAATCCTATTTTTTTGTGCTCGGGGTACATGTGAAGGCGAGATTATCGAAACGCCAAAAGGGGAGGGTGGTTTTGGATACGACCCCTACTTTTATATTCCTGAATGGGATAAAACGATGGCCGAGGTTTCGACACAAAAAAAGGCGACCATAAGTCACCGTTCAAAAGCCCTAGAGGGTATTAGAACATTACTGGTTGATTAGTAGCGATATGTTTCTGGCTTGTAAGGGCCTTTTTTATCGATATCGATGTATTCAGCTTGCGCATCGCTAAGAACAGTAAGATTAACACCAAATTTGTCGAGGTGTAATCGGGCCACTTTTTCGTCTAACTCTTTTGAGAGAGTGGTGACTGTTTTACCGTATTTACTTGCGTTTTGGTGAAGCTCGATTTGTGCCAATACTTGATTGGTAAACGAAGCTGACATGACCAAACTTGGGTGGCCAGTTGCGCAACCCAAATTGACCAAACGTCCTTCAGCCAAAATGATAACGCTGTTTCCAGTCGCCTTGAATTTCCATTCGTGAACCTGAGGCTTCACTTCGATTTTTTCAACTTCGCCTTTTGCAAGCAAAGCTTCCATTCCGGCCATGTCGATTTCGTTGTCAAAGTGTCCGATATTACAAACGATTGAATTGTGCTTCATGCGTTTCATGTGGTCGGCAGTAATGACATCGAAGTTGCCAGTTGCGGTTACAAAAATCTCAAAACCAGCGTCTACTGCTTCGTCCATCGTCATAACATCAAGTCCAAGCATAGAAGCTTGAAGCGCACAAATCGGATCTATTTCTGTAATAGATACTTTTGCGTTTTGGCTACGAAGCGAATCAACACTTCCTTTACCAACATCACCGAAGCCAGCTACGATAGCGCGTTTTCCGGCAAGCATAACATCGGTGGCACGCATGATCGCGTCGACTAATGAGTGACGACATCCGTAAACGTTATCGAACTTACTTTTGGTTACAGAATCGTTGACGTTAATAGCTGGAAAGAGGAGCTCGCCTTTTTCCGCCATTTGAACAAGTCGGTGAACACCAGTAGTGGTTTCTTCACTCACACCAAGAATCTGTGGTGTTACTGATTTCCAGTATTCTGCATTCTCCATCTGGAGATCGCGAAGCAATGCAAGAATAATTTTGAATTCTCCGTTATCGGTCGATGCTGGATCCGGCATCTCGCCAGAAAGATTGAATTCAAGTCCTTTATGAACAAGGAGGGTAGCATCGCCACCGTCGTCGAGGATAAGGTTTGCTTTCTTCTCTCCAGGCCAATTAAGAGCTTGGTAAGTACACCACCAGTACTCTTCCAGGGTTTCGCCTTTCCAAGCAAAAATCGGGATACCAGCAGGTTTGTCAGCCGTACCTGTGGGTCCCACAGCTACAGCTGCAGCGGCGTGATCTTGAGTAGAAAAGATATTGCAAGATACCCAACGAACTTCTGCACCCAACGCAACGAGGGTTTCGATGAGAACAGCGGTTTGGATGGTCATGTGCAGTGAACCCATGATGCGGGCGCCTTTAAGAGGCTGAGAGGCACCGAATTCCTCACGAAGGCTCATGAGCCCCGGCATTTCGTGTTCTGCTAATTGGATTTCTTTTCGACCGTAAGCAACGGTTTCTGGAGAAAGATCTCGTACTTTATAGGGAAGATTCGCATCCAGTTGCAAACCAGTGCTTAGAAATGTTTTAGGTAGATTGACGACTGAAGTTGACATATTTTTCCTTTACTAAAAGAAGTAGACTACAATACTTTCCCCTGCATGATTAAAGCGTTTCTCCGCCGGCGTCAAACTATTCGTTGGCTTATTAGAACTCTTTTTTGGATTGACCAAAATTTTGGATCTTTCACATTAATGTGCCCCTAAATAATTGCGATAGTATTTGAAAATTCCCGAGTTCGGACTCTTAACAAATACCCTTGTATTTTGAGTATTCAGCACGCACTTTTCATTGAGCATTTAATAGATGCTCTTATCCGAAGAGCTCGAAATGATTAGGCTAGAACATCACCGTCAAACTTGCTTCAATTATTTGTAAGTTTTTTCAACGTTCGGCAAACCGTGATTCAGTAAACTCGATGACCCGACAACATTTCCAAACCATTTTTCCACATGATGGATTCGATTACGTTTTCGCAGTGACCGCGTTTTTTTAATATCGTCGAGATATTATGAACATCATTGCAATCGGCCATATCCTCGGGAATTGGGACCCATCCGTCAAAATCTGAACCGATGCCTACATGTTGGTAACCGATTTTATTAATAACATATTCGATATGATCAACGATTCTATGGGTTGTCGCTTTGCCGCCGGCCAAAAAATTTGTCGCAAACATAATTCCAACCACCCCATTGCTTTCTTTGATCGCCGCTAATTCTTCGTCGTTTAAGCTGCGAGCGTGGTCGTATACACCACGAACGCCTGTATGCGTGCAGAATAAGGGCTTCTTAGAAATAGAGGCAGTATGTAAAACACCGGGTGTATTTACGTGTGCAAGATCAACGAGGATGTCCGATTCTTGTAAGGCTACAATAAGATCTACGCCGAAGTCTGATAGTCGATCCTTTTCGTTTGCACCTCGACCAAGTGAAGGCGTCGCCGCTGAGTTTTTCGAAAAATGGGCCAATGTTAAGTAAGCAATATTTAGGTTTTGCAATTCTGCCACACGATCGATTTGTCCGTTCAACATGTGTGCACCTTCAACACCTGGAGCAAGAGCCAATTTTCCCTCATCCATCGCGCGTTTCCAATCCGACTTTTGGCGAACGCGCAACACTTTCTCGTGTTCGGTTATTGTCTCATCCAGATATTGGATTTGTTGCCGCATTTCGTACCAGCCGCTTTCGATTTCTATTGGGAAATAGTGAATGCCCAAACAAGCTCCCGTATAATTTGCGTCCAACATTCTTGGAATATCGGCGTGCCAAAATAGCGGTTGTCCGGGTTTTCGCGCTTTATGTCTTCGCGTCACGCGGTATCCAAAAAGACGTTGTTGAATAATGGAATCGACATGAAAATCTATGACCGGGTATCTATCTTTCACGATACGTCTCTGAGAACGCTCCACATGATTTTATGAGCTCCGATTTTAGGAACATCGAAGAAGTCTCCCGAAGTTTGAAATCCAAGCTTTTGATAAAATGCGATTGCGTGTTCGCGTGCGTTAAACCAAATAAGGGTCGTCTGAGGATCACAATGTTCTTCGCAGAACAATTGTGTGGCAAATCTTATTATTTTCCCGCCGATACCTTGTCTTTGGAATGGTTCCAAAACACCCATACCTCTCAATTGTAAACAGGTTGTTTTTTCGCTTTTTGCTACAACAGATTCGCTGATGTCTTTGGGTAGGGAATTTACCATAAAGGTCGCCACACCAATCGTCTGTCCTTCGTACTTTGCGGAAAAATGATAAGTGGAAGAAAGATGATCTTGGGGGTAATGTTCCGGAAGCGGCCACTGACCCGGTCTCAAAATTCGGGTCCGCACTTCTACAATTTCGCTCGCCTCAACGATTTGAAATGTGGTTTTAGTCATTCGAAAAGAGGTCAGACAGAGAAATCTCTAAGGCATAGGAAAGTGAGTAGAGACTCCGAATCGATGCGGATGATTCGGCACGTTCGATCTGAGAGATGAGGCTGACAGAAAGACCGGTTTGTTGGGAAAGGTCTTTAAGTGTTTTTTCCTTGTTTTGTCGCGCGCTTCTTAATTTCGAACCGATGGAAAGATGCAATGCCTCGACACCTCCAGTGACGATACCGTTTTCTTCTAAGATTCTTGCAATAGTTCCAAGTACGATATCGTTATCAAATGGCTTTTCTACATAATCAGATACGCCAAACTTCATTGCTTCGACTGCCGTTTCTATCGATGGACTGCCCGTCATGAGGATAACGGGAACATCCTGTCGGAGACGACGAAGGTCTTCCAGGGTTTCAATTCCGTTGAGCCCTGGCAATCGGATATCCAACATGATGAGTTTGAATTTTGATTCGTTTTGGATAAGTTGGATTGCTTCATAGGGGTCACCACTCGTGGTAACGCTATATCCTTCACGGGTTAATAAAATATCAAAAAAATGCCGTATATCTTCATCGTCATCTACAATTAGTATGTCAATTTTACGAAACATAGACTTAGCCCTATCCTATTGAGGATGAATGTGTTTCCAATTTGCCCTAAGTTGCTAGGAAAAGTCAAACAGGTCGAGATTAATACATGAAAACCAAAATTTTAGTAAGTGCGTGTCTTTTGGGTGAGGCGGTTCGTTATGACGGTAAAAGCAAACCCTCTCATAAGGATAAACTTCAGCCTTTGATGGACGAAGAAAGAGTGGTTTCTATTTGTCCTGAAGTGATGGGCGGGCTGTTGGTTCCCAGAGAGAAGGCTGAAAAGTTCGAAAATAAAATCCTTACTCTATCCGGACGGGACCTGACGGCTGAGTTCGAAAAAGGTGCTCGATTGGTTTTGGAAATCGCGCAACGAGAAAATATTAAGGTTGCCATCCTAAAAGAAAAGAGTCCATCTTGTGGGAGTAAACTCATTTACGATGGGAGTTTTCAAGGTAACCTTGTTCCTGGAAAAGGTTTAACGACGCTTTTGTTGGAATCAGAAGGTATTCGCGTTTTTGGGGAATCTGAAATCCAAGCTGCGTTGGAATATATGGATGGTTTAGACGCCTAGTAACAGATAGTAGTACTAGAAATTCTGAGATTCGATTAAATTGATTCGTCGTATGCCATTACGGTCTAATACGACACGCGTTCTTGTTAGCTCTTGTCTATGTGTTGATTCGTCGGTCGACCGGTGGACAATATTCAGGTGATATACTTTCGGAAGTTTGGTGTGTCGAAATTGTTTCTCGGACTCGTCATAGTACCACGTTTCTTCTTCGGGATCGTCGAAACGTTTTAGAAGATCTACAAATGAAAACCTCAGTATGGATTGAAGACCAAATTTGGAAATTTGAGTCGGTGTATCAGTTCCTCGTACTTCCAATCGTCTCGTATAGACGAGTACATTTTCTCTTTCTGTGCCGGATCCCTCAACCGTTCGATTAAACCGACGAAGTTGCAAAACATCATCGGGGAGGTCATCTTCTTTAACCCATTTCACGCGTTCTTTAGTATGGCCAGAGACTTGGCCGACACCCATATGCTCCAAAATATTATCGCCGAATTCTTGATCTACATCCCACTTCTTCCATCGTCGAAGGAGCCTCTTCTTGGCAAGATCCTTAATTCTGTCTTTTAGGATATAGGCGAAAACAGCAGCAAATAGGAGGTAAAAGGTTTCCAACCTATTCCACGTGCCTGTGATTAAAGGAACCTGGGCGATCGTTGCCCAAATCGCTGCCAAGCCCGCCGCAACCATTGCAGCGCCGTTGGACCAAAAAGGCTCTGACTTATTTTTCCGCGTATCGACATAAAGCGTTTTCTGTAATTCTTTTTTCAACAAGCTCATTCGGTAGGCGTAACTTTCATCGCCGTCGGAGGCTCGAACAAAACCTTTTCTTCGACGCCTTTGGTTTATTTCAGACAACAATTTCTTAATACGCAGATCGATCCTTACCACCATCGCGCTTCCATCATACATTTTTTTGGTTGCCCGGAGTTCGTCGGCAAATTTTGAAAAACGTTCATCGATGAGTGCGTAAATATATTCTTCGGCAAAGGTGAGGGTGCTCAACATTTCTGGGGCTATCGAATCAAAACACAATAATTTTCGTCGGACGCAACGTAGGGTATCGATCGTTTTGGAAAGTTGTTCACATAAAAGCTGAACATCAGACTCGAGCTCTTTTCGGTCCTTATGTTTATGTTCTTTTTGTCTGTGTTCTAATGCGATAAATTCACCCTTAATCGCGTCCGTTAATTCTGCACCATATAGCTGAGCGATTGCCGACAACGAATCAAGGTTGCATGGAACCGGTTCTAATAATTCCTGGGCTCGACTCAGTAAAATACTTGCTGGATGAAAGGGCTGGTCGATATCGGCAAGCTGTTGAAGGGATAACTTTTCCGCTTGAAGTCGAAGAAAAACGCGACTTGATTTTAAAAAGTCATCACCGCTTAGAGAATCCGAAACCGTTCCGATACTTCTTGAAAAAAAGAAGTAGTGGTCGGTTTGAATGGTATTGTTTTCGTTAGGTCCAGGTATGCCCAAGTAGCGGCGTAGTTCTAGGGTTCTGGAATCGCGCTTATAAGCGTCAAGTTTTAGGTCTTTTGGGACCGAATCAAGTGACGATGGTTTAGGCACGACGCAGCCAGATGATCGTTGAATCGTTATCAATCTTGACTTCGCTGTCGATCGGCCGCAGCAGATCTCTACATAATTCCAAATCTTGCTCCTCAAGAACCGTATCGATTCTCACCGAAATTTTCGAAAAATATTTTTCAAAATTTACATTCAGTTTTCGTTTTGAGGCGTTGAAAACGATAGATAATGCGAGCGGAATGCGCCCGGCGTGGTCGACTACGGTTTTCTCCAAATCAAAATCGATATTGGATTCCAAGCCTTTAACACCCAAGTTTTTGGCTAGGTATTCAAGTAAAGATGCGATGGTGACGACTTCACAATCCTCGGGTGCGGGTACGGAAACGCGGTCAGAATTAATGGTTGAAACCATCCAAAAAGGTGACCGATTTCCGTGCTCCAGTCGATGGAGTTCTAAGTCCACACCGATATGTTTTTTCGTCCATTTTAAGGGTATCCCTTTGGCCGAATCTACAGCTTGCATTTGGGCTTGGTGCCACTTTTTTGACAAGGTCCATTTCCCGATAATTTCTAGAAAATCTCCATTTAAGAGCTCGTGAAATTTCCCACTCGAAACCACCAATTCATTTTCGTCGTTAAATATTGCCACGCAAGTTTCTACGTTTTCTACCACCTGAGACATTATCGTTTCTGCAGCATAGGCCCCCGCGAGTTTAAGGCGAATTTTGAGCGCTAGCGCATTGAGTGCCCGTCCAACATCCGAAATCTCATCCTGCTTTTCCCATTTTTCGGTTGCATCGTACTGACCATTGGCGAGCGCATTTGCGGATCGGACTAGACGCCGTAGCGGTCGTAGAACGACGAAGGCAGCCAAGAACGAAAAAAGGACCGCAAGCGTAATCGCGGCTGCTAACGCGTTGCGAAAAACGTTAAACAAACGATCGGTAATCGCGGTTATTTTTTCGATAGGATAGGATAATTGAACGGCATCGTTACCCTGAGAAATCGTACGTGTGACGATCAAATATTCTACGTCATCGTAAAATCGTCGTTCGACTTTTTCGGGATTCTTCAGTCGAGTTGCGGCGATGTCTGAGGAATTATAAAGTAATGTTCCAGTGGGGCCGAAGTAACTTATGTTCTCCGAATGAACTTTGGCCGTCTGCTTGAGATAGGCAATACGTTGGACTTGATCGAGTTTACTCAAAGAGTTTTCAAGCGTCTGCGCTTTCTCAAGAATTTCCAAACTCCGGTAGGAAATCAATTCGTTGGAAAAAGACATCGATAAGTAAAACCAAATGGGTACTGCAACAAAGGCAAGTATGGCCAAGTAAGATAGAAATACTTTTAATGGAAAAGGGATCTTCATTTCTAAGATTGTTCCTTATTGCCCCCACTTGTCCATTTTTTAAGTTTAAGAAAGTTGGCTAGGCGTTTCCCACGTCAGACCCTCGTCATTGACTATATTGCACTTTTTGTTCGTTCCCATGCTCGGAGTGCTCACGTTCGCCACGATTCGCAAAATCATAAAACGCTACAGACGGTTCAAACCATTGTATGCCGCAACACGGTAAGCTTCGGCCATCGTCGGATAGTTGAAGGTCGTATTTACGAAATAGCGAATGTCGTTGCCTTCACCCTTTTGAGACATGATGGCCTGTCCAATGTGGATAATTTCGGCGGCTTGATATCCAAAGCAGTGGATTCCTAGAATTTCAAAGGTTTCGCGGTGAAATAGTATTTTTAGCATCCCGACCCGTACGTTTACAATCTGAGCACGCGCTAGGCTTCGGAACATCGCGTGTCCGACTTCATAAGGCACTTTTTTCTCCGTGAGTTCAGCCTCAGTCGGTCCAATAGAACTAATCTCTGGAATCGTATAAATTCCCGAGGGAATATTGTCGACTAGGCGGCGGTCGCAGCAACCCTCAACGATATGTGTTGCCGCAAATCGCCCTTGGTCATAACTTGCGCTCGCAAGGCCTGGAAATCCTATAACATCCCCTACCGCATAAATATGGTCGATTTCGGTTTGATAGTTTTCATTAACCATCAATTGTTGGCGCTTATTGGCTTGTAGATTTACCGCAGCCAAATTTAGTGTATCGGTATTACCCGTTCTCCCATTGGCCCATAGGAAGTACTCACTTTTGAGTTGCTTTCCAGATTTGGAATGCAAAACAACGCAGCCTTTCTCGTTAGATTCGACCTTTGTATAGACTTCGTTGTGGCGAATGAGAACGCCGTTATCTCTAAGGTGATAAGATAGCGCATCGACAATCTCGTCATCCAAAAAGGATAATAATTTGTCGCGGGTATTAACGAGATTGACCTTGCAACCTAAAGCCCGAAAAATCGAAGCATATTCACAGCCAATAACGCCTGCACCATATATCGTTATCGATGAGGGGGTTTCCGGTAGCGACAAGATCGAATTGGAGTCACAAATCCTGGGGTCAGAAAAATCGATATCATCGGGCCGGTAGGGTCGAGTACCCACAGCGATAACGATACTTTTTCCGATAATGGTTTCTTTTCCGTGGGGTCCATCGATTTCGATTTTATGTTCGTCGACAAAGGTACCGTGTCCATCGTAGAAGGTAACGTCGTTGCGGTCGTAGAACGAACTTCTCATATTCGATTGTTTGGTAATGACATTCTGGGCGCGATCGACGAGATCTTGAAATTCAATTTCGTTTCCCATCATAGAAAAAATCGGATCTTGTTTGTTCGATTGATAGCGCCAAATCATATGACGCAAGGTTTTTGATGGAATCGTACCCCAGTGAACGCAGCCGCCACCGATTTCGGTTAGTTTATCGATTACGGCGACCGATTTTCCGGATTTCGATGCGGTCATCGCGGTGCCTTCGCCTCCGGGTCCACTTCCTAGAACTACAACATCATATTCTTTCAAAGTTATCTCTCATTTTTTATCGTTAGGATTTTTGCCTTCTACGATGTCTATCGCGTCTTTGGCCATCATTCGAACACGAAGATCAGAGTCTTGCGTTTGTATTGTTTTTAACTGGTCTAAAACGGGCTTGGTATCTGCTAGTTTAAAGTCGCGAATCAACGATATGCATTCTTCTCTGACGGCCGGAAATTTGGATTTCAAGCCACCGATGATTGCTGTGTTGACGCGATCATCATCCAACATATTGAACACATCTAGGACCTGCATCTGTTCAGGTTCTGTGGCCGCATCCGATTCGAGAATTTTCGCATAATTATGAACCTTCTTTTCATATTCGTAATACATTCTCTCGGATTCTTCTTTTCGACCTGCCTTTAAATAACTTCCAGCGAGTTCCATAATGGCTTGTAAGTATTCAGGTTGAATTTTTACGGTGTATTCGTAGGCCTTTATGCTTGCCGTACTTTCTCCCATGTCACCATAAGCGCGAGCTAAGACGAATTGAACTTCGGCCAATTTGGTACCCAGTTCATCGAGTTGTTTAAGAAGTTCAATCGCCTTTTTGGGTTCGTTCGCGTCACGGTAGCTATTGGCGAGGGCAATATAGGCGGTGACTTTTTCCCCGGATAAAGGTTCGGTTTTGATTATCTTTTCAAAGAGGGCGTCCGCGGCGTCCCATTTTTCGTTAAGCATGGCCGACTTTGCTTGGACGAGGAGTTGTATTTGTTCATCACTTCCGCGCTTTAGCGCATCGGGATCGGTAATTTTGGGCGACGGCTTAGGCTCTGTCTTTTCAACTTCCTTTTTTGGAGCTTCGGCTTTTTTCTCCGGCGGCGCGACCACTTTTTTGGGGGTATTTTCACATCCGAATGTGAGAGCGCCAATCAAAATTAAAGTTGAATAGTTCATGGTAATCCCTTGGGAAGATTGATGGTGAACGTCGTGCCAGTGGACGTTGTGTTCTCCCCATTAATACTTCGTAAACTTTCGAACGAAATAGTTCCTTGATGTTCTTCAACTATTTTTTTCACGATAGACAGTCCCAAACCAGTCCCGTTCTCTTTACCCGACGTTACGAAATCATCAAAAAGATTTCCGCGAATGTCTTCCGGAATTCCCTCGCCCGAATCGATGAAGCGCATCTCTATGAAGTCGCCTTTTTCTTTGATCGAGATGATAAAGGGCCCACCATTGGGCATGGAGTCGGCTGCATTTCGTGCCAGATTTAGAATCGCGCGTTGCAGCTTTGATTCATCAGCAATGATGACGCCGCGGTAGTCGATCTGTAGTTGTAGGTCGATTCCTCGTGAGGATAGTTCTACGGAGAGTAATTCTTCAAAAGAATCGAAAAAATCACCCACAAATAATTTTCTCCGTAGTAAAGAACTTTGGCCTTTTGCATAGTCCAATAATTCTCGTGTCATTTTGTCGAGCAACCCGAACTGGCTTTTGATGGTTTTTGCGAATGCATTGCGTTTTTCGGCGTCTTCATTTCGAGCCATCAATTGGACATATCCTGAAATGATGGCGATTGGATTTTTAATATCGTGAATGATTCCCGATAACATCTGTCCCATTGAAGCCATACGGTTGTTTTTTTCCATTTCTTCGCGTTGTGCTTGTGCTCGAATAATTGCCAGAAGTCGCGAACCGATAATGCCGAGTACCTTGAGTTCATCATCTCCGAAATGGGTCGGTGTTTCATTGGCACTATGAACCGCTTGGAGCGCGCCGATGCATTGATTTTCAAGTTCATCGAACAGCGGCACCCCTACAACCGATGAAATGGTGAAAGGCATTTGCGAAACCAGTTCCGGTGATATTGAGTCAGACTGACAGACCGTCGGCCGTTGGCTGAGGATGAGGGCCCTCCCGATACCCTTCTGACTTTCGATCCTGATTGTTGTGGGTTTTGGATTTAATGTCGGTACGTACTGATGAAGTGACGCAAAGGATGTATTTTGATTGAGCGTCAAGAAGACACCCGATGCTTTGAAGACATCGCACGTCGTTTTGATCAATGCCCCGATCATATCGTCCATTGAAGTGGACTGATTGGCAATTTGTTCGACTTCAACCAAAAGGTCGAGCTCTTCAACTCTGCCTTCTAGCTGTTCTGCCATCACTGTGAGTGATTCGTTCTTTTTTAGAATATCCGTATAGAGTTTACTATTTTCGAGCGCAATCGACACCTGACCACAGATCGCGGCAAGTAGATATTCGTCTTCCTCTGTGAACTCGCCGGTTTTGCGATTAAGGACTTGGACAACGCCAATAACGTCTTTGTTGCCATTCTCAACGGGTTGGCAAAGCATCGTTTTGGTTTCGAATCCACTGCGATGATCGAAGGCTTTTTGGAATTTTTCGTGTTTATAGACATCACATATGTTGAGCGACTTTCCGGCCTCGGCAACCCAGCCCGCAATTCCTTCACCGACGTTTAGGCGAATTTCGACATTATCCATTCCTTGGCTAATGACGCTCCAAAGTTGGTTTGTGCCAGGCTCCAATACGAAAAGCGTCGATCTTTCCGCGTCCATCAAAGTGGTGATTTTCTCCATGATGACTTGTAATAACTCCTCGGTACGCAAGGAATTACTAAACGCTGACCCTATCGCCATCATCCCATCGATTTGTTTTTGTTTGTGGGCGACTAAATCGATGAGACGCCGAGTAACCGAGTTCTTTTGATCTGCCGGTAGTTGGTCCAAGAGCGTTTCGATTTCTTCGGATTCGCGATCCATTAATACCGATAGATAATCGGGGACCGGAATATTAAAAAAGGAATCGCTCATCTACCAAGTGTAACCCGAATAAGGGAGTAAGCAAAACAATCATTTATGAGGAGAACGCTGGGATTGTGATACTTCCACCGCTGAATTATCTTCTTCGGTCAGCAAACCGTGGGCTGATTGTTTTTGTTCCCCGAAATCTAGTGAATATTGGTCCGCCGTGGCAGCGTTGATCGCACGTAATAATTGCGGTGCGTCCGTAGAACCGATGATGATAGTTTTTTGTTTTTCGTTTTTAGTCCGGTATTTTAACTGAACTGCGTTCCCCTGATCACCCATCACGTTATAGATCCACGATCTTTTGGTGAGTGAATAACGCACTCCCCAACCTCCTGAATCGAGAAGGCTGTATTTTATCGGTTCTGCCGATTCGATTTTTGATAATGGAATTTCAGGGCCTATTAAACCGTACTGAATATTAAGTTGTTCATTCGTTAAGGTAACTCGTAAACTACTCATCATGAAAAGAAGCAATCCCGTGACCAAATAGACAGGTAATAGGGCAAAGAGCCAAAGACCACCGGTAGAAATTGCCGATAAGGTCGCCATCACCATTAAAGCTACTAGTATGCGCAGCCAAGCTGGCATCGTTTGCTTTTCTCTATAAATAATGTCCTCTGCACCCATGAATTTTTTCTCATAATCATCTTCTATATTTGATTGCATTATTATTTGCTCTAACTAAAAACGAAAAGAGTATGTCGCTTTACGACACATCTTATTGTATGACGACCACTTAACTTAACTCAACAGAGAGAACATATATGGCTCGTGTAGATGGACGCGCAAATGATGAACTTCGCCCAGTATCAATTTCCTTAGATTTCACTGAGAATCCAGATGCTTCGGTTTTAATAAAATTCGGAAAGACAATTGTATGGTGTTCTGCCTCAGTGCAGAACGAACAACCGCGTTGGATGAAATACGAAGGTCCCGAAAACAAAGGTTGGGTTACTGCCGAATATAGCATGATGCCAGGATCAACCAGTCCACGTAACCGTCGTGAGGGACGCCGAGGAAGCATTGGCGGAAGGACGCATGAGATTCAAAGGCTTATTGGACGTAGTTTACGTGCCGTTACCGATTTAGAGAAGCTTGGGCCCAAAACCTTCACCATTGATTGTGATGTGTTACAGGCTGATGGCGGCACACGAACCGCATCCATTACCGGCGCCTTCCTTGCGCTTGCGATTGCTTGTCAAAAGCTCATCGATAAGGGTGAAATGGCCGAACTCCCTTTCCGTGATTCACTCGCCGCAATTTCTTGCGGGATTGTTGACGGCGAAGCGATGCTCGATCTTCCTTATACCGAAGATTTTGCCGCTGATGTTGATATGAATGTAGTTATGACCGGAAATGGTTCTTTTGTTGAAGTGCAGGGCACAGGTGAAGAATCAGTATTCTCCGCTGACGAACTCTCATCGCTTATTAAACTTGCGGGAAAAGGTGTTAAAGACCTTACTGCTATTCAGGCTGATGCGGTAAAAGATTACCCTAACCTGGTAAAGTTTTTTACTAAGTAAAAATATACACACCTCTCATGACATGCCGGTGAGAGAGAACTCACCATTTTTCCGACCCGGCATGTTCACCGATTACCTCTGCTTGACGCGAAAAGCGAAACGCTTCATAGACTCTGCGATTAAGCGTATTTACGCCTAAATGAATTCAAAAAATTTACAAAAGCTTTGAGGTTCAAATGAAATGTTTTCTTTCGCTCATCTTTTTGATGTCAACTTTTTGGGCTACCCAAGCCGGCGCTCAGGACAAAAACCTTACTGAGCTTACTAAGGTACTTTTAAAAGACCATCCCGATATCCTTTATATCATGGATACCAATCACAACGATAACACGTTGTTGAGTTTGTATATCGATATTTTAACTGAAGTAAAGAGGCAGGATAAAGAGTATAATTGCGTTTTTGTTGAAGCGGATAAAAAGATTTTCCAACCCGCTATTTCTACCTATATGTCTGGCAAAAAATCCTGGAAAGGATCGGTGGGCCGAGCGCAAAAGAAATGGCAAAAAATTACAGGTCGCCCTTATAAACAGGCTCCCGAAGAATTTCTAAAACCACTTCGTACGCTCAAAGGTATTAAGGTTTTTGCCGTTGATTGGGCCGATGATACCGACGTGTCAGAGACGATGAAAGACCTTTTCAAAGAAGGCTTTTCCAATAAAAATATGGATGCCCTTCGAATGGCTTTTTCGTTGGGTGTGGATACTCGAAATTATGTGATGGGCGCAAACATAGCCAAATTGATGAATGGAAAACAATGTAAAAAAGGTGTGATGTTTCTTGGCGGTTTACACGTCGCAAAATTTGCAAACATGCCGATGGGGCCAACTCAATATACTTCCGTCGCCGAATACCCCTCATTGAAGAAAAAGTTCAAGCAGACCACGTCTGAAATTATTTCCTGTGAACAAGTCAATAAAGGAAAGATTTCGAAAGTTCTGGAAGGCTCGTGTAAGTCGTTTAAGAAAGACGGAACAAGACAGAATCGTTTTAAAAAAGGTGAGAAGATTAATTATCAGGTTATTAAAAAGTCTTCTGAGGATAAGCGCATGATGGTTGTTCAGACTTATCCAAAATTACTGCAAACGATTCTCATTCAAGAGACGGAATCCAAAAAAAAGTAGCCAAATTTAGGGAGAAAGATTTCTTAGTTTGTCATATCCATCTTGGGTTCAACACATACCGTTGATTCTACTTTTCCACCTTCACAGTTCTTTTTATTCAGCTGGCTAAGACGACAATTAACAGTGTCCGTTGTGTCATCGGCCATTCCTGTTCCTTCATCGGGAATTTCGTTCGGACATTCATTGAGACAGGTTTGAAGGGTATCACCAAAGTCTGTTTTGAAATCAGCGTTACAGGTTTCAAAATATTCCCCGCAATAGGTATTACAAGCGGTCACGGCATCTTGGCAGGTATCGATCGTACTTTGGACCGAAGCATGTGTGCAATGGACCTTAGGATTGGCTGCGGCAACTCCTACATGATAAATGCGGCATTGAAGGGTATCGCCTATTGTCGCACCTTCGGCCGCCGGTCGGTCGGTTATTAATGCGCAACTTGAAAAACACGTGTCCTTATCTTCAAAAATTGCGTTTTCTCCGGAACAATTTTGGCTTACGAGATCGCAATAGGTTTTACAACTTTCACTCGCATCTTCATTAGAAGTATCCGAAGAACAAGCCGCCAATAATAATACAATAAATGAGAGGTAAGTTTTCATGAGTGTAACCTGACTTTAGGATTCAATGTGTGAGAGCTGATACTAAGTATTATTCTGTCGCGGACTCTATAAGATTCTGTCGACTTTTGGCAATGAAGTGCGCGACTTTTCGAACATCAGTAAGTTGTTCGTCAACCTCAATGGCAAGTCCACTCATGTCCGCGTCGTCGCCTTTTCGTTCATGTTGAACTTGTTCAAGGACTTCTTCGATTTGTCGGTAAAGTCTATCGCCTGCCGTTTCTACGAATTTCTTAAGTCGGTCGCCATAATCGTGAATGACGCGAAGTAATTCTTCTTCCACCTTTTCACTTGCAGCAGAGACCGACTTTACACCGGCTTCACGTGCACGATCTTTAATTTGAGAATCGACTTTGTCTTTTAGGAAGAAGGCCAAAACGGGGGCCGCTAAGGTTAACAATCCTCCAACCAATGCATTGGCGAATAGATAGACCGATACACCTAGGGCACCTAGCGCGAAAACACCAACATCGTACGCGATAGTATCGACTTCCAGATCAAGGTCTTTTCCAAGCCCAAGTTCATCACGTAAAGATTCAACGGTATCGCGTAGTGATTCGTTCGTAATCTGGATAATTTCTTCTGCCAGCTCTTCTAAATCGCCTGCCAGATTTTCTCCTTCTTTCTCTAAAAAAGCTTGGAAGGTGTCTTGAATAAATTCGGGTAGAAAAAGCTTAACGTCTTTGGCATCAGCTCGCTCTATCTCCATGGGAAGAGCAGCCTGAAACTCTTCACTAAAAGTGCGTAGGTTTCGTTTTGCAGTCGCTGCAATCGCTGCGACTTTTTCATCAATTACATCCAAGTTTTCTGCTATCAGTTTTCGAGAGTTAGATAGTTTTTCGCTGACGGCAACAATTCGTTTTTCTAGCTCATCTTTCTCCAGTAAATATCCTTGCTTTTTAATGGCTAGGTTTTGTTCAAGCATCGTGGCGATTCGTGCCCCACCGCCCAATGCGCTGTCGAGAATAATGTAGGCACGTTGGTCGTTCAAAAAACTTGATAGGTGATTTTTGAAATCCAAAAATTCAACAGGGGGTTCTTCTCCTGCGGCTTGTTTTTCTAAGGCCACTTTTCCAGAAAAAGAGAAAAGTTGAACTTTTCCGATTAATGCCTCGAGTCGTTCTCTTGCGTAGCTTTCGACTTCTGCAGCGTCATCATCATCGAGTGCATCGATTTTGCCGAGTACGAAAATGATACGGTCTCGGTTGGCTTTCAGAAGTCGGTCGCGGATGAAAACCACTTCGCTCTTCTTCAAAACTTGGGTGGCATCCAACACGTATAAGATGACGTCTGCCCGAGGAACATAACCATAGGTGATTTCGACTTTCTGACGCGAGATATCGTTTACGCCAGGTGTATCGACTAAGGTGAGAGACTGATTTAGAAACGCGTTCGGATGAGAGATTTCAACGAATTCAGGTTCTTCTTTTTCATCTTCGGCGTGGCGTACGACATCTTCAAGTTCGTCGAATTGAATTTCATACTTTTCTCCGCCGAGTGCGGGTTTGACGGCGATCTTACGTTCTTCACCGTAGACAAGATGCGTAATCACGGCGGTCGTTGGTGTGATGCCCATCGGCAGAACTTCTTCGTTAAGTAACGCATTTACGATGGTCGATTTGCCATGATTAAATTCGCCAAGAACTACAACCGTGATTTGTTCTTTGGTGAGCATCGGTAAACGTTCTTCAAAGATTTCGTCTCTGAGAGATTTTAATCCGCTTTTTTCGGCAATTTCGCCAAGTTCGCTGAGTAGATCGGCGACTTGTTCAGACGAAATTCTAGAGATGGTTTTGGGTGTTTCTTCAGTCATTTTTTTCTTTGTCTAAATAAGGGTCAGATAACTTTGATGATTTCTTCAATTTCGCGATCGATCTCATCAAGAGGTCGTCCACCTTTTTCGCCGAGCAAGTTTTTATAATAATCTGATTCAGCGAATAGTTTTAGGGCTTTGATTCGTTTGGGAAGATAAGGATGGGTTTTAGTGAGTTCGGTTAAGCGTCCCCAACCCTCTTCAATATCGTCAAGCTGGGAGACGAATTCGCCAACATCCATTTTGGGATACATTTTTTGGCTCCCCAGTCCTGTACGCATGATCGACTCAAGGGCGACTTTTTCATCCATGCAGCAAATCAGGCCGGCTCGATCACAAGTGATTTCACTTCGACGGCTCCAAGCATTGAGTGCCAAGCCGGCTGGCATGCTTGCCCATTTAACGACGACGCCCAAACCACTAGCGAGATGTTTGGCAGCAGTATGATAGACGACGTGATTGTTTTGGATATGACCACATTCATGACCGAGTACGAAAAGCACTTGTGCTTCGGTAAACGAATCAATCAAAGCCGAGTTCACGACGATAAAAGATTCGGTGTTGGTCCCATAAGTGCCAGCGTTGATCGTTGGGTTATGGGTCACATAAACCGTGGGCGCAACGATTTCTAAGGTCTTTGCGCACTTCAAAATTTGATCGTGAAACTCTGGAAACTGGCGTGCATTGACGCGTACTGCTGTGCCTAGAAGATCCGATCTTTGAAAAGTTTTCCAAAAACGTACCGAAGCTTCGACAACGAGTCGAACGGGTGCCAAGCGTTCCAGTTTACGAAGAACTCGCAAATCACCCGAAAAAGCGTAGGCGCCAAATCCGCCGCGTTCTTCAGCGGTTCCACTTGGGCTTTTACGTCGGTCTATATAATGTTGAAAATCAAACTTATGGGTCGCCATAAAAATTCCTATTTCTATTTACTTGGTGACAACGAAACGTTTTTTGGTCACCAATTTCGTTGCATCTGAAGCCTGAACCGAAATTCGAAAATCGCCTTTGCAAATCATCGGTGGATCCAAAATAGTTGGTGGGGTCCATTCGAAGATATCATCGACGGCAGCACCATCTGTGAGTGTCATTGGCATACCATTAACGGACGCAATAAAACTATCGACAACAAGGTCACGGTCCGCATCGAGGATTTCGACTGTTATTTTTTCAACCAATTTATAATCTTGGTTGCTATCGTCTTTGCAGGTAACGATGGCCTTATCGATAGAAGGCGGAATAGGCGCTGGGACTTTATCATCCTCGCAAGAAAAAATGAGAAAGAGTAAAGGGATCGTTAGAAAAGTCGAACGCATGTATGTCTCCAAAACTGGCACACTGATAACGTGTTCCACACTAAGAAAATTCCAACGTGGCGTCGAGCACGAAATTCGAATCCAACGATTGATAGAGTCCGACAAAATGATGACATTCGGGCCCTATTAATAGGCCTGATACGGAAATTACTGGACAAACGTTTTCCGCTTGCTTAGTAACAAGAACATAAAATTTTGAAACACGAGTTGTATATGTCCATCTTGGTTATTGTAGAATCCCCCGCGAAAGCTAAAACCATCGAGAAATATTTGCCCGACGAGTACGTTGTTAGGGCTTCAGTTGGTCACGTGCGAGATTTACCGAATAACGCAAAGCAGCTTCCAGAAAAGTATCAAAAAGAAGAATGGGCAAAACTGGGTGTAAATGTCGAAAAAGATTTCGAGGTCATGTACGTGATCAAAAACGAAGCACAGCAACGTGCTTTGAAAGAATTACGCACCGAACTGAAGAAAGCCGACGAGTTAATACTCGCAACGGACGAGGATCGCGAGGGTGAAGCGATTTCTTGGCACTTAGTGGAGGCCTTAAAGCCTAAGGTTCCGATCAAGCGCATGGTATTTCACGAGATCACAAAATCAGCGATTCAAGCCGCTTTGGCCGATACGCGCTCGATTGATCAGTTTTTGGTGGAAGCTCAAGAAACACGTCGGATTTTAGATCGTCTCATCGGTTACCCTCTTTCTTCGTTGGTGTGGAAAAAGATTAAGTACGGTTTATCCGCAGGTCGTGTCCAATCACCGGCTTTAAGTCTCATCGTAGACCGTGAAAGAGAACGCCGTAAATTCAGAAAAGGCTCGTACTGGGGAATCAAAGCCGATCTTTTCAACAAGGCTCTATTTGGCTCAGCCCTTTTAAGTGTGGACGGAAAAAGAATCGCAACGGGCAAAGATTTCAACGAAAACACCGGTCAGATTGAGGAAGGTAAAGACGTTCTTTTGCTTGAAGAAGAATTTGCTAAGCACATTGAAGCTCAGATCAAAGGCGCCGCAGCAAAAGTCGTCGACGTCAATCATCGTCCTTACACCTCGCGTCCCAAAGCGCCTTTTACGACGTCAACCCTTCAACAGGAAGCGTCGAGAAAGCTTAATATTTCGGCAAGTCAAACGATGGGGATTGCCCAAGGTTTGTATCAAAATGGTTTCATCACTTATATGAGAACCGATTCTACAAATCTTTCTCAGCAAGCCGTTGAGGCTGCGCGTTCGGCAATCACAACACTATACGGAAATGAATTTCTTTCGCCCGAACCACGTATCTACAAAGGTAAATCTAAAGGGGCCCAAGAAGCACACGAGGCCATTCGCCCGACCGGTGATTCTTTTACCCATCCGTCGAAAACAGGTTTGAAAGGTCGAGAATTAAAACTCTACGATATGATTTGGAAGCGTACGGTGGCTTGCCAAATGAAAGATGCAAAAAAGACCGGCATCAGAATCGATCTCGAATTTGAAGTTGATGGTAAGAAACTATTATTCCGCGCAAACGGAAATCGAATCGATTTTGCTGGATTTATGCGTGCTTATGTTGAGGGTTCAGATGATCCCGAAGCGAGTTTGGACGATACCGAAGTATTACTTCCTGATTTGAAAGTTGGAGATAACGCTGAGTGCAAAACCATTGATGCTTCTGGTCATGAAACCAAACCACCGGCGCGATACACGGAAGCAAGCCTCATCCGAAAATTGGAGGACGTCGGCATTGGACGTCCAAGTACTTACGCTTCGATTTTGAAAAAAATTACCGATGGACGTTATGGGCACAAACAAGGCAAGGCCATCACGCCGACATATATTGCTTTCGCGGTTGCTGATTTCTTATCGGCCCATTTTCCCGAATTGGTGAATATGAATTTCACGGCTCGAATGGAAGACGAATTGGATGCGATTGCTGAGGGTCAAAAAACCAAAGTGGATTATCTGCATACCTTCTATCGCACAACCGGCGCGTTCAAAGATCAACTGGATAAAGGCGAAGTCGATATCGACAAAGACCTTGCGAAAATTATTGACCTCATCGAACTTGAAGGCGCGACCGTCAAAGTCGGGCCTTATGGTGCTTATGCACTCGTGGGTGAATCTAAAGTTAATGTTCCAGATGATGTTGCACCTGCAGATCTTACGATGGACCATCTTAAAGAGCTTGTTATTGAAAAAGAGAAAGGACCGGAGATGATCGGCGCTTTCCCTGAGACAGGCGAGCCCATCTTTTTGCTTCGTGGTCGCTTTGGACCTTATTTGCAGCTAGGTGAACGGACCGAAGATAATAAGAAACCCAAAACGGGTTCGGTACCTAAGTCTATGAATCCTGATGAGTTAACGCTTGAGAAGGCGATTGCCTTGTTGAGTCTTCCTCGTTTACTTGGAAAGCATCCTGATGATGAAAAACCTGTTTCGGTGGCGATTGGTCCGTATGGCCCATACGTAAAACATTTGAAAAACTACCGTTCTTTGGAAGAAGACGAAAAAGTATTTTCGATTGAACTCAAAGAAGCGTTGGAAATGTTAGCCAAACCGAAAGGGCGTCGTACTCAGAAAGTATTGCATGCGATTGGTAAGCATCCGGAAACAGGAGAAGAAATTAATGTGTTGGACGGACGTTATGGTCCTTACATTAAATTTGGAAAAATCAACGCGAGTCTTCCTAAAGGTTCAAAAGTTGAAGAAGTGACCGTTGAAAGAGCGCTTGAGCTTATTGAAGAGGCCGAAACGCGTGCGGCCAACAAACCTAAGAAGAAAAAGAAAGCGGCCAAAAAGAAACCTGCGGCTAAGAAAAAGCCTGCAGCGAAAAAGAAGCCGGCGGCCAAGAAAAAAACCGCTGCTAAGAAAAAGCCTGCAGCGAAAAAGAAACCAGCGGCCAAGAAAAAACCCGCTGCCAAAAAGAAGCCAGCCGCGAAGAAAACAACTAAAAAATCTGAGTAAATAGTGGACCGAATTGTCGATCAAAGTACCTGGCTTTTCAATCAAATTGAGCGATTGATTGCCAACGACGAGTCCTCATCTTCGGCCGAAGTTTACTTAGAAAAACTACTCAAAATAACCAACTCACCTTTTCAAAAAGCCTATTGTCTTCGACATCTCGGTCGCTTCGCGGCCGCGCGCAAAGATCTCGCGAACGCTGAGAAATATCTAAAAAGCGCGTTGAGTCTTGAAACTGACGACCCCGAAATTCTATTTCTAATCGGTGAGACGGCGTCTGAGACCGGTACATGGTGGTTTGCCCTATTGCACTATTTTCACGCCTTGCAACAAGCAACAGAAGATAGCAATCAACTTGAAATTATGCGTGGAATTGCGCGTGCTTTTCAGAAGTTAAATTTCGGCGAGGTCGCGTTATCGGTTTTATTAGGCGCTTTGGAACGTAATCCCGAAGATCCATTTATCTTATCAGCCTTAGAGCATTTTTACGAAACGCGTGAAGAGTGGACGAAGGCGCAAGATATCGGAATTACCTTAGTGGAATTGATGGACCGATATCCATCTATCTCGTTTGATAAGGGCGAGGAGGTGAAAAAACGTTTGACCCACATCTCGTCGCAGTTGCAATCTCAACTTCGTCTCGTCGATGAAAACGACGTTAATATTGGCGGTGACTTAACGATGGTTTCGTCTGACTTTGGGCCGGGCTTAAACACATTGGTAAACATGTTGAGTATTAAAACCCGCAATGCACCGTTGTTAGAATCCGCGAAAGCTTTATGGGCAAAATCGGCTGACATAAAATATGATAGCTATTTTTCAACCGCCACACTTGCTGCGGCCATTCATTGGATCGTAGAAAAATTGCACTGGAGAATGCCAACCTCGATTGGCGATTTGGAAGTTATCTATGGGGTCGATAGAGAACAGATGTTGGCGGCCGTTCGAATTTTAGTCGCTCAGTTTCAAGTTAGTTTTTTTCCTGATGCGGCCGCACGAGAGGCGTTGGGGCCACGCGAATTAGAAGAACTTCGCAAGATACAAAAGTCGTTCTTTTTTGGGTCAGAAAAACACGAGGAGTTGGAATGAATCTAAGTTCAAAAAAAGTGGTGTTTTTAGATCTCGACGGAACCATTGTGGGCTCCGATGGCGGTGTTAGTGAGAAGGTTTGGCACGCCTTGGAGACACAAAAAAAATTGGGTTCGATTTTCGTGGTGTGTACGGGGCGCACTTGTGACGGCGTGGCCGAAGATATCGGACGCCGCTTCGAAGAGGGTTTAGACCTTCATTATGCACATATCTATGATGGCGGTGCGGTGGGAATTCGTCCTTTTGACCGCGTCGCAGAGTTCAGCTTTCCTATGGAAAAGGGGAGCGTAATAGCGATGGTAAAACATAGTCGGAAGGTAAATGTTCCATTAGAGCTCTATACCACTGAAGGCGTTTTTTCAGATAGTCGAAGCGTGGACGGTATTCGGCATGGGGAAATGTTGAACATGGAATTCCATGCCGCGGATTTGCTAGAAATTGTTGAAACGAAAACGGTGATTCGATGTCATTGGATCGCGCGCGAGGAAAACTTTGAAGCGGCACTTTCCATTAAACTTGAGGGCGTTCATACGGCAAGGGCCGGCAGTCCGGCTTTGCCGAATATGCGTTTTGCAAGCATAACCGATTCAAAGGTTAGCAAGGGTGATGCGATTCGAAAATGGTGTGCTTTATATAATGTTGACCCGCTTAAGACCGTTGGTGTGGGCGATACTATCGGTGATCTGAGTATGTTGGAGGCCGTCGGTTATCCGTACGCAATGGCCAGCGGTGATATTGAATTGGTCGAAAAATTTCCGAACTTACCGGGCATTGATATCGACGGTATTTGTCAGCTTTTCTCGTCAAAAAGTGGGGGAGTTTAGGTTGATCGGAGAAGAACATTTTGAAAAATGGACAGCAGAAAATCTAGAGGATCAAAAAGGTAAAACCGTCATTGTGACTGGTGCAAATTCGGGTATTGGATTTTGGACAGCTCTTGGGTTGGCACAATTTGGTGCCGACGTCATTATTGCCGGTCGAAATCAAGAAAAGATGGATGTTGCCGTCGCCGAAATAAGGCGAATTGAAAATCTCAAAGGAAGCGTTTCGTCGGCTATCCTGAATTTGGCGAGTTTAGATTCGGTTAGAAGGTTCGCCGAAACATTTAATCGAAGACACGATCGGCTAGATATTTTGATTAATAACGCGGGTATTATGATGCCGCCCGAAGCGAAAACCGAAAACGGTTTTGAGCTGCAATTTGGCGTCAATTTTCTTGGACATTTCCTGCTTACGCATTTGCTCCATGAGAAACTAAAAGCGACACCCAAAGCCAGAGTCGTAACCGTGAGCAGTGTTGCACATAGAAACGGGGCGATCGATTTTGAAAATCTGCGATCCGAAAAATCCTACGATGCTCGCCGTGAATACTGCCAAAGCAAATTGGCCAATAGTGTCTTCGCTTTAGAATTGGCTCGCCGATCTGGAGGCGACATAATGTCGGTAGCCTGTCATCCCGGTATTACAAAATCGGAACTTCAACGACATGTGGATTCCGAATTTTTAAAGCAACGAACATTTATGGAAACATGGAAGGGAAGTCTTCCGACATTGGTGGCCGCGACAAAAACGGACATAAAATCTCGTGACTATTACGGACCCGACGGCGAAAAAGAATGGGCAGGTTTTCCAGCATTGGGAATTATCGACGAGCGCGCCTTGGATCCAGTCCTTGGAGAGAAGCTCTGGAGATTTGCTGCGAAGAATGTCTAAAACCGTTACTCATAATTGGCAATCACCTTGTGAGGTGAAATTATGGACGCATCAAATTTTCCATCTAATTTCTAAGTTTAGCGCTAACCCGTTTCCGTTCTTTTCTGTCAAAACTCAAGCTTTGATCTGAAAATTAATACCGCCCTTTTAGACCTTCAGGATCCGTATCTGCGAAAAATAAGTATTACTGCTTGCACCTAACTTCTAACATATAACAACGGATGCGCTTTCATTTTCCTGTTGGAACCTTTTTTACCACAAAGCAAAAAACTAAATGGCGGAATAAGCACCTGTTCATTAGGGTTACCTAAATCTTAGACATACTCTCCTCTTTTGGAGGAACAAACATTACCGAACTCAGGGGTTCAGTTTGATTGGAAAGAATACTTTCGCAAAATTCGTACTTTTACTTTTTTTGTTTGCCCTTTCTTGCGGCAAATCTACAGATAAAACGAAGCAGGATATGGGGATTGGGTCCGATATCGATCTAGAAGGGGAAGAACTTGAGGAAGAATTAGAAGGCGTTTTCCAAACGAAAATAACTTCGGACTTACTCATGCCAAGCATTCAAAGCGTGGGATCACCCGAGATGATCCCCCAGAAAATCGTGATTCAATTTGCGATGGATGTTCAAGATAAAGTATCGATGCCGGCTCGCAATACGACCCGACTAAAAATCAAACCTGAGATCGCCGGAAGTCTTGTTTTCAACTCCACTTCAACCTTAGAGTTTACACCTAATACGCCTTTTCAACCTCAAACTAAATACAACGTTTCGTTGGAAAGTGTAGAAACCAAAGACGGTGTCATGACGCCCAAAAAACCTTGGACGATGTCATTCACGACCCCTGAGTTTGTATTCCTGGGTGCGACCGGCGGCTACTTAGATCCCAAACTGCAGAAAGCAGAAGTCGACATTCGATTTAGTGGTGCCGTTGATCCTAAACAGGGTGAAAAAATAAGATGGCATATCGACGAGGAAGCTCTACCCGCATCGGCGATTACGTATACCAAAGGATCTTCACCTCACCTGATTCACGCATTCATTTCGGACCCCAGAATTATGGAAAATCGCACCCTTAAGCTAGAGACCGAGGGCGTGTCTAGTTTGGCTGCCGAAGATCGAATCGCTCCTAAGGGGTTGGCCTACATTCCTTTGCGTGCTGCGCCAGAAATAAAAATCTTTCAAGTTTCACATCGAGAAGGCCCGACGGGTTTCTACCTTGAAGTCGTTTGCTACGATCACGGGTCCGAGGGAGGCTATCGCTATTTCTATACGCACGACAACAATAGTTTTCGCGTTTCAAGACGATGTCGACCGTCAAAAGAATCGATTGAAAAACATATCTCGATTTCTCCTAAAGTTAAAAACATGCGCGTTGCTGCCGGTGAAGGTGGGTTCAATATTCTGGGTGATTTTAAACGAGGCAACTATAGCCTAAAGGTTAGCGCTGGTTTGCGTAGTATCGATGGGGGATTACTTTCTCGCCAGTACGAAAACAATTTTACGATTCCCGCGCGTTCCCCTTCGTTACGCTTCATAAATAAGGGGCGATATTTACCGACGAAATCGTGGAAAACGATTCCAATCCAAAGTCTAAATACGCCTGAAATCAACGTTGCGATACGACATGTTAAAAAGGGCAATGTTGCATTTTGGCTCTCTGGTGAAAGAGAGGGTTTGACCGCTCGTACCTCCGCCGTGGTTGCCAAAGAAAAAGTCAAACTTGTCGGTAAAGCGGACATTAAGGGTATAAGTGGGATTGATCTTCATGCGCTTGTCGAAGACCCCAAACCGGGCGTCTACGAAATTGCTGTCGCCGGTCCCAAAGGTGCGGCTGATAGTACTCGCGTAGTCGTCACAAATTTAAATCTGATCGTAAAACGATCCGAACCCAAAAAGGGCGCTCTTTGGTCTGATGAGATCGTAGTTTGGGCATTGGAGATGGAAAGCAATAACGCCAGAGCCGGCGTTGAGATAAAATTAATCCGAAAAAATGGAGATGTTTTTTCAAGGTGTAAAACCAAAGCTAACGGCAGCTGTAAGCTCGAAAACGCTGGCGAAGATATCGACGTCGAACCCCCTTTCGCAATAACCGCCGAGACGAAAGATGACTTCACCTTCGTCAAGTACGATCAGGTTCGTACCTCTCCGACGACCTCAGGAATTGCTTACCTAACGCTCGAAAAATATCACGCAGCGGTTTATGCTGATAGAAACGTTTATCGTCCTGGCGAGACCGGTCACTTTGTGGCGTTGTTAAGGAATAGAAAGTTTGTCGCGCCTAAAAAGGGTCTGCCGGTGGAGGTGAAGTTTTACGATCCTCGTCGTAAGTTTTTGAAGTCTCGGGTCTTACGGACCAACGAAGCGGGAGCGGTGACGATCGATCAAACCTTCCCCGATTACGCATCAACGGGTGCCTATAGTTTTACCGTTGGAGTAGGTAAGAAAATACTTAAGACTTATACCTTTAATGTGGAAGAGTTTGTGCCTGAGCGTCTCAAGGTTTCAACTCAGATTAAGGAAAAAAATGTACTTCTTTCAGATCCGATTAACGTATCTGTTGAAGCAAAATACTTATTTGGTGGTTCGGCAAAGGGAAGCAATATCGAGGTAACCTGTCGGCTTGAAACAGGTCAATTTAAACCGGAAAAATATTCTGATTATCAGTTCGGTTCTGAAATCGGCGATAAATCAGCAATTGATCTCGGTGCGATTAAAGGCGTGCTAGGTGAAGAGGGCAAGCTGGACATCGCCTGTCCCCAAAACCCCGTTACAGAGTCGCGAACCGGAGTCTTCAACTTGACCGCTACAACTGCCGTTTTTGAAGCAGGGTCGGGACGCTCATCTGCGTCTATCGCAAAGGCGACCACGCACGCAAACCCCTATCATATTGGTCTCAAAACCTCGGCAAAAAACGCCAAGGTTGGCGAAAGCTTTAAGGTCAACGGCGTGGTCGTAGACCGAATGGGGAAAATAAAAACTGATGTTAAAGAAGTTGAGGTCGAATTTATTCGCCTCGAGTACGATTATTATTGGTACCGCGATGATAGTTCAAGTGGTGGGAATTCTTGGGGTAAGAACATGCGTCCGGTTGTTTCCGGCACAAAAAAAGTAAAAGTGTCTAAAGGCAAGTTCAGCGTTTCTATGACGCCGGCAAGTTATGCGAGTCGTTACGTCGTTAGGGTTAAGAATCAAGAGGTCGTCGCTGACATTTCGGTTCATGCCAGTGGTTGGAGTTACTACTACTACAATCATCGTTCGAGTTTGGATTACACACCGCGTCCCCAAAGACCTACGCCAATTCCGATTAAAGCGCCAGATTTTGTAGAGGTTGATAAAGAGGCAGAAGTGATTTTCGAAGTACCTTTCGCTGGACGTATGTTAGTTACCGTGGAGACCTCTTCTATTTTAAAATCTGAATGGATGGACGTCAAAGCTGGAAAGGTGAACTGGAAATATACTCCGGAAAAATTCGATCCCAATATCTATTTTAGTGCATTGGTTATTAAAGACCCCTTCTTAGATTCTAAGGAGTTTTTCATGCCCGATCGCGCTTTCGGTTTAGAAAGCGTAAAAGTTAAACCGACGACTAAAATTCATGACCTGGTTATCGAAACGCCGAAGGAAGTTCGACCGAATAGTAAACTTGATGTGAACATTAACGTCGGTAAAGCGAACGCGAACACGTTCGTGACAGTGGCCGCGATAGATGAGGGCATTCTTTCTTTGACTCGCTATAAAACTCCAAGACTCACGAACCAACTTTTCGAAAAAAGAAAACTCGGTGTAGAAACATTCGAAACGATCGGGTGGGCGATTCAGCGCAACGGCGCGGGTCCATCTGGAAAAACCGGCGGCGGCGCTTGGGATGAAGAAGGAAAATTCGGGGACGGTATGGGACGGGTAATGCCTGTGAAACCGGTCGCGCTTTGGTCGGGAATGGTCAAAGTCGACGCCAACGGAAAAGCTGCGGTATCGTTTGATATTCCCACGTATCGCGGCGCGCTACGTGTGATGGCGATCAGTATGGATAATGAAAAAACGGGTTCTGCTGATACGCGGGTTGTTGTACGCGACCCGTTGGTATTACAAGCTACGCTTCCCCGATTTTTAAGTGCTGACGATGAAATTGAAATACCGGTTTTTATTACCAATACTACCGGAAAAGAAAAAGCGATTACCATCAACGTTGAGGTCGAAAATGGAGGTAGGCTTGCTAAGAAAAAAACCGAAATCGAAGCTTTGTCATTTTTAACGCCTCAGAGTGTGACGATAAATACTAAAAACGAGGAGTCGAAAACGGCCCTGTTTAAGATAAAATCTTTACAGCAAGCAGGTAGTGCGAAATTTCGAATTACCGCGAAAACAGAAGGATTTGAATCTTATACAACGGGTGAGGTTCCTTTTCGACCCTCGGGTCCCAGAGAAACAAGAACATCGATTGTAGAGCTTCCAACCGGAACTACTGAACTCAATGCACAATTGGCCGGCTGGATTCCAACATCAGAGAAGTCCAACATTTGGGTTACGACCAATCCCTACGGCCGCGCTTTTGATCATCTCAGATACGTCATTCGTTATCCCTACGGTTGTATAGAACAGACGACATCATCGACGCGTCCGCTACTTTTTGTTTCAGAGTTTGTAAAAAATGCAGATCCAGAGACCCTCAAGAAACTGGGTGGTGTTGAGAACATGATCGATTCAGGAATTCGTCGTGTACTATCGATGCAAACTTCATCCGGCGGTTTTTCTTATTGGCCAGGAGGGTATGCACCTGATGCATGGGGAACTGCTTATGCAACCCATATGTTGTTGGATGCTAAAGAACGAGGATTTGAGGTTCCCGAAAAGCGTCTTGAAGACGCGGTAAATTATTTGGAGATGACGGCGCAAAATCGCAGTCGTTCACAATATAATTATTCGGAAGCCTACTCTCATTTTGTATTGGCGAAAGCGGGGCGTGCGAATACAGCACGCATTCAATCACTTATCGATAGTCCCAAGAAAATAAACAGCGTGAAGCAACACAAAGAAAACATCTATTTGTTGCAAGCCGCATTATACCTTGCCGGTGATCGTCGCTATGAAAAACAATTAAAGAATGTGGACGTGACAAAAATCGATAACGAAAGGGAGTCGCGTTGGTCTTATTATTCTGATCGTCGTCGCCGCGCATTTGTCCTCAGTATTTTCTTCGACCTATTTGGAAAAATTTCCGAAGGAGAGAAACTCGCTAAAATTGTCGCGAACTCATTATCCGAAAAGCCAAGTCGTCATTATACCACGCAAGAAATTACTTGGGGTATTACCGGTCTCGGGAAGTGGTTAACCGGAAATGCCAAATCTATGGGTACGCCGGTTTTAAAAGTTAACGAAAAAACGGTCGCTGCAAACAATGTCGCTAAGGTTTCCAAAGACTCGAGTTGGGTTGTGCCGCGAGCTAGCGAATATGATAAAGTCTCTGTCACGGTGCCGAGTAAAAAGGGAAAAGTATACGCGGTGATTTCTAGCACGGGAGTTCGAGAAGGTGGAGTCTCCAAGAGCGGCGGAGATGGACTTTCCATCTCGCGAACCTACTTTGATCTCGAAGGTAAGGAAAGAGAACCCGATGAATACAAACTCGGGGACATTATTTTCGTTCGTATCAACATCACAAATAAAACGAACAGAGATCTCTTTAATCTCGCTTTAGTGGATCGATTTGCCGGCGGATTTGAAGTCGAAAATCCAAGTTTTGGTCGAGGAACTTTGCCGACCTGGGTTGACACGAACTCTCTTTGGAACGTTCAACATATGAACGTGCGTGATGATCGGATCGAAGCTTTTGGGACGATCGGTTCGAAAAGAACAGTGACACTCGTGTACACGACACGGGCGGTTTCGGTGGGTAAGTTTTTCGCTCCTCCACCAGAGATTGAAGGGATGTATGAACCTGAAATATGGGCGCGAGATTTACCGTCGGTTGTCAAAATTCAAAGATCTACTCCCTAGAATATAAGACGAGTCAAAGTGGGTAAATGGTTCCAAAGATTGGCAATAGGGTTTGGGTTTATACTATTTCTCGGTTGTTTCGCGCTCGCTGGCGGTCTTATTTTTTGGGAACTACCGCGACGCTTAGATTTTCGCGAGTCCGCCGTCGTTTCCTACGATGATGGTCAAAGCGCTCACGTCTTTTTATCCGAAGATGAAAAGTGGCGGATTCGAGCAGATTTAGATCGTATCGATCCGGTCTACGTCGATGCCCTAATTCGTTTTGAAGATAAGCGCTTCTACCAACATTTTGGCGTGGATCCTGTCGCGATCTTGAGAGCCCTTTGGCTTAACATGAGTATGGGTCGACGGACCTCGGGCGCTTCGACGATTACAATGCAATTGGTAAGGGTTCTTGAGCCACGCCCTAGAAATGTTAAAAGCAAAATAATCGAAGCGTATCGGGCAACCCAATTAGAGCTCTATCTCTCAAAAGAAGAAATATTAGAAGGTTATCTTCGCTTTGCTCCGTTTGGACGAAACATCGAAGGGGTTGAAGCAGCATCACTATCTTACTTTTCTCATTCAGCTAAAAACCTTTCTCCGGTCGAAATCGCAACACTCCTTGCGGTTCCCCAAAACCCTAATCGTCGCTATCCAGATATTAAAAATACTAAACGATTGGAAAAAGCCCGAAATCGTATTGCTGATTGGTTACTAGAGGAGGGCGGTCTTATTCACCCCTCAAAAATATCCAATGAAAATAGAAAGCTACGCGCCAGCGATATCCATAGTCAGGTAATCGCGGCTCCGGTTCCCAACCAACTCTTTCCCTTTCCGAGGGAGATTCCACATCTCGCATTTTCTCTGCGTGGGAAGGAACCTACAAAGGTTAATTTCCCAACGACTTTAAATCGTGGTTCCCAACTGATGGCCGAAAGAATCTTACTTGCCCATCGCGAATCGTCTGAAAATCACGGCATTAAAAACGCATCGGTCGTAGTGGTTGAAAACAGCACAGGTGAAATCCGGGCGCTCATAGGAAATTTTAACTTTGGTGACAAGGATGGTGCTCAGATTCCGGGTTTCAATATTAATCGTTCGACGGGTTCTCTTCTAAAACCTTTTATTGTTGCAACGGCGATTGATAGCGGGATGGTCTTGCCTGAAACCCTAACGCTTGATGTGCCGACCGATTATGGAACTTATTCTCCCAAAAACTACGACGAGAATTTCAGAGGTTTGGTAAGTGCAGAAGATGCGTTGGCGATGTCGCTCAATATTCCCTTTGTTAGAATGCTTAACGAGTTGGGTCCCGATTCTTTGACAGAAATGATGCGCGGTCTGGGTACGTCCAGCTTAATTGATAAACCCGGATACTATGGTTTGTCTGCCGCCGTGGGAAGTATAGAAATTTCACCATTGGAAATTGCAAACTTGTACACCGCGTTGACTGGACAGATTGAACACGAAATTCGTTTTCGGCGCGACAAAAAACCGCGTGCGTACGGGTCAGCATTTATGAGTCAGGGATCAATGTGGTTGGTTCGCAAAATGCTCCGAAAAAATGACCGACCTGGTTTTAATCGTCGCAAAATGAATCCCAACGCAACCCCTATTTTCTGGAAAACAGGAACAAGTTACGGTTTTCGCGACGCTTGGGCCGCAGGATCGAACGCGTCATATACGGCGGTGGTTTGGATGGGAAATTTTGATAACACAGGTAATGCACAATTGTTGGGAAGTAAAAGAAGTGGCCCCGTTCTGTTTGATCTATTGGAAACTTTGTCGGTTGGAATGGACCAAAGTGATCCTCGTCCTGAAGATTTAGGCGAAGTACGGGTTTGCGCTTACTCGGGTCACCCCTCTACACCGGCATGTGAGCATACCCAGAAGGTCTATGCTCCAACAACACGCGCGATTACGAAAAAATGCCCTTATCATCTTAGGATAGATGTAGATAAAGTGACGGGTAAATCTTTAACGCCCTCGTGCCGAGTCGGAAGAGATTACGAGACCAAAGTATTTTTGAGTTGGCCGGCAAGTGTTCGACGTTATCTTTCTGATCGGCATCGGTTTTCGCCCAAGGTTCCGGGCTTAGCTGAAGATTGTGTTCCTTCCATTGGAACTCCGCCACGGATCACGTCGCCTTTGTTGCAGACACTACGTTTGATTCCTGGAGTTAAAGCAAGTGATCAAGAAGTCCCTCTAGAAGCCGAAAGTGATGTTGCAGGCATGAAGTTGAGTTGGTTTGTGGATGGCAAATTCATCGGGAGCGCAAACGCCGAAGAACGACTTTGGTGGACACCTACAAAAGGACATCATGAGGTTCTCGTGATGGATGATTCGGGACAGGCATCACGGCGTAGAATCAAAGTAAACTAGACTGCGAAGTTAGTGATGCTCGAATCACTTCTTGGGTGACTTAAGAATCAGTTGGGCGAAAATACTAACAGGGGTTGGGTAATGATGGATCAAGAGTGTGAAATTTGCGCGATATAAAGTCGTATTGGAGATCTTTGGTCACACAATTTGCACATTAGAATGTGAAGGTCCTACTCGAAACAAGTACCGATAGCGCGGAATCATCCGCGGTAAAAAGGAGAAGGTCATGGCTAAAGCATCAGAAGAAATTGTAAAGTTATCGTCAACAAATAGTCGTACGATTCAGGGAAAGGGAATTCAAACCCATATCCATCATGAAGTCGTGGCAAAAATAGCGGGTCTTGCGGTTCGCGAGGTTGCAGGAATTCATTCTCTCGTTCCCTTCGGAGCAGGTCAAACGATCTCAAAGCTCGCAAACAAGATCAGCGGGTCAAAAATGCGCGACTTGGGCGTACACGTCGAAGTGGGTACAACCGAATGTGCCGTAGATGTTCGAGTTGTAGCCAATTATGGAACGAGTATTCCAACAATGGCTGACAGCGTGTTCAAAAACGTCTCTAAGCGAATTACTGAAATGACGGGTTTGAAAGTTATCGAAATCAACATTGAAGTAATGGATCTATACTTCCCACAGGATGCCATTGAGGCCACCCCGGAAAGAGAACGTCCGCGCGTTAACTAAACGCTAAACTTAGATCAGGAGTTCTTGCTGGGAAGTGTTGTTCCTTCCGGCAAGAGTCTTTGAGGCAAAAACAATGATAAAATTTAAAACATTTCTACGCAGGCTCGTTGCGGTTATATTTGGTTCGACCTTGCTCGTTCTTTCCGGGGTCACCTTTTTGGCAGCATACGGTTGGCTTCCTATAAGTAGCGGAAGCCTCGGAAGTCTTGGCGGACTGGGGTTGTCTTTTGACCCCTATACTTTAGCGGCCGACCACCGACTTTTATGGACGGGAATCTCTGCTGCTGGAGCATTATGCGGCGTCGCCCTAATCTGGTTAGGTGTTACTTTTACCCGCGCCCAATCTCGCTTTGTTATAAGTGAGCCTCGACATGGCGGTGGATTCGGTGATGTTAGGGTCTCGATGGGGTCCAAAGGCGTCAGGTCGTTGGTCGCGTTTATCGGCGAAAGTACCGATCAAGTGCGTCAGTGCGATCCGACCGTGTCTCTGCATCGCAAAGGCTGGAAAGTAGATTGCAAAGTATACGTTGCGCACGAAGCAGCATTACCAGCGGTAGTGGATTCGCTTCGTTCTAGTCTTCGACAAAACTTAGAACATCACACCGGTTTGCCGGTTTTTAAACTCGATATTCAAACAGAATTAACACCTTTATCAGGAGTCTCATAATGGGCCCTCAAGATCCCTTTTCTCGTCCAGACCGTTTTCAAGAACCTGGGCAAAAATCCGCTTCGGTTGGATACGATAGCGTCATGAGTCTTAGTAAAGTTTCGACTCTTAGTGCACCCGCGATAGCGGCAATTATCGGCTTGGCTTTTGGCGGAATCGTAGGAACGTCGGTCGTATTTGATTTCTTATCATCTGCGCTGATTATCCTGTTTACAAGTGTTGTGTTTGCCGCTGTATTTTTTGGCGCAGCAAGAATAGCAACTACTGATAGATGGAAAGAAGCCGCGAGTGTTTTATTCGCGCGAGACGTTCAATGAGACTGACTCAAATTTTCGAAATTGATTTAGAAGAACTGAATCCCTTTCATGATCTCAGTGAGCAATCATCATCGGTCGTTTATGAATCTCGACGGAATATGATTGTGGCGATGGATTTTTTAGATCCGACGGTGAGTGAACAACAACTTGTTGTTCTTTTTTGCGTGAAAGATCTGGCGACCCAGTTCGATATTCCCTTCCTAAGCTCTAATAGTGCGCAATATTTCGCGAACGGACGCCAAGGCGATTCGATCGTGCATGATATAGCTGCACCCGAATGGATGACCGAACAATCTTTGGTCTATTTGATCGCACCCGACTTGAGTACCTTACTTCCAACCATAAAAGACTTGGGTCGAATGGGATGCGAAATGGTTGTATTGACGGACGCGTTTACGAACGAGCCCTCGTTCGACTTCAAACCCCGTATAAAGGAATGGGGTTTTGAATTACGTTTTCTGGACGTTAAAGAGCTATCGATTTTTTTGAGCGCCGATTCTGACCACCGGGCTTCTACCTGATTTCTTAAAATCATTTTGGGGGGTGAAGGGAAGTGAGCTTATGAAAACGGCCTCGCATCTGATAGGCTGACCGCGATCAAATTAGAAGGTTTTTTACTATGTGGACTGATGCGTCTCCTTGTTCGATTATTGACGAAAACAACGGCCAGAATGGTCGTGTGATTTCCCCCCTTGGCGATTTACTTGTTCTCAATGTTGAAGGAACTTTTAATGAAATGGCGACCCAGATGGGAACCCGTTTAAAAGACGAAATTCACGATGGAACACTTCCCTTTTTCTCGGAGTATATTGAAAAAACCTTATTAAATTCTCCGATGAGACGTTTAGCGCGTACGATAAATTGGGGTTTGTTTGAGACGGTAACTGCGCGTTTGCAATCCAATATTACACCGCGTTTTAGGGAAGGTTTAGAAGCGTTCGCTGAGGCGGCAGAATTTCCAAAATCGCAAATGTACAAGGCCGTTCTTGCGCCTGAAACTTTTCTTTGGATTTTAGGAACCTATTATAAGTTTCTCAAGCGTCCTCCAGCCCAAGGTCTGGGGGGAATGCCTGTTTTTGGATGTACGAGCGCTATTTCTGTTCCACCTCGATCTACTACAACGCTTCATGCGCGAAATTTTGATTATTTTGGAATGGGTTATTGGGACAAACACGCGACGGTGACGTTCTATAATCCGAAAGATGGAATGGATTATGTCGGAGTAGGCAGTGCCGGAACTATTGGTGGCGGCGTGACTTTTATGAATCGCGCCGGCTTGACTTTTGTGGTTCATCAGCATTTCCCAGACACCTTTGATATGTGTGGCGTGCCTGTTGGAGTTGCTGGTGAACAAGTCGCCAAATATGCGCGAAATATAGAAGAGGCCGTTGAAATTCTAAAAGACTTTCCTCCCTTTGGTGGCTGGACTTACATCATGTCCGAAGGTGACACAGGTAAAGCCGCGGTTTTTGAAGTTGCTGCAGGCAAAGAAAATCTGTCGTGGATTCATCCCGATCAAAATGCTCTCGGTTACGCCAACGTGTATTGGGGAGAGAATCTTAAAGACACCGAAATTGATTATTATCCTGAATATCGTCGTTGTAATTATGCCCGGCAAAATAGGGTTGCGACCTGCGTAACTTCGCCTGAAAACGGCACGGTTCAAGCGATGGCGAAAATTCTAGGTGATTCGGTTGACCCGCAAACAGGTAAGAGTCGTATTTTAGGTCCATCGATTCTAACTCCGATGAGTGTGGCGAGTGTTGTTTTTGAACCCGAACATCGTCGGGTTTGGGTTTCCGCGGGAGGCGCTCCGACGAGTCGCGGATGGTTTGTTCCGTTCACTCTTGGTGAAAAGCCGGGGTCTGGAAAACCCGATCGAACCCACGCACCTTTTGAGACCTTTTCGGGCTGGCGGGAAAAACCTGAAGGGAAAGCGTTTGCCTTATATCAGGAAGCGCTTGTGGGTTCTTTGGCGGGGATGCCAACGAAACGAAAACTCGTTTTGATTGAACATGCGATCGCGTTAGCACCTGACGATCCCGCTTTGCAGGTTATCGCTGGTTTGCTTTCCTTGAAAGTTGGAAATGGGCGTCGGGCAGAGGGCGCTTTTCGTCGTGCACGTGACATGAGTTCTCGTTTGGCGCGTAAGGCGGAAATTACACTATATTTAGGATGGGCTTTAGACTTACAAGGCCAACGCGGTTCCGCCAAAGCGATCTACAACGAAGTGATTAAAAATCATGATTCGGACATCGCCAGCATTAACAGAGCGAAACAAGGGAAGTGGGTTCGATTCAAAAAAGATGCAGCTAAAAACCTAACGCTTGATTTAACCTATGGTGGCGTTCCTTAAGGTTTTAAGCGCTAAGAACATGAATTTTATTTTTCGCTTTTTTTCTTTTTCAGATGCGCTAAACTGGACTTAGTCTTTCTGAGGCGTTCGTGAGATATGACGTTTTTTCCCCTTAAATTAAAAATAGGGGTTCGTCACTGGTATCAAATTGTAATGCCCGATTCGTTCGGGACCACAGGCTGATACTATATGGTCCCCACCTTGGTAAATCCAGGGACTAAAGGTCAATTTTCAAGACCGGCGCTGCGGTTTGATCGAAAGGTGAACGTTTACGTTCACCTTTCTTTTTTTTGGAGATTATGATGAAGTTATTATTAGTATTTTTATTAAGCTTTATCGTGACTTTGTCGGAGGGTTCGAACGCTTTTGCAGAACCTGAATTCAACGACATTCCTCCGTCACCAACCCTTATTCCTCTCAAAGATTCTCTAGGATTGCGCCTTGGATTTATGGCATCGGCATTGATTGGAAGTAATCAAGGGCGTCCCTTTTTCTACTTCGACACCGGTCTACGATTTAAAAATAATAGTGCCTATTTCGATTTAAGACTTCCTGCCTTTATCGGAGGTTTGGATTATCTGTTCTATTATTTCCAAGAGGAGATTTTAGGTGTTCGATCGGCTTTCAATTTTTTCGAAGGGATAAATTCACCCTTACAATATGGAGCCTATATTGAACCCATAATGTTTCGTTTGGGTCAGACTTTTACAGTCTTTCCTTTCGATGACGAAAGCCCTCTACGTTTAACTGCTGGTATTGGTTTTGTCGCTGAGTTTGTATTTTTCGACTTGGCTCTTTTTTCCGGAGACTTGGAAGAGTTTGATCCCCGCGAAGATCCCAATTCAGCGGATCCCATAATCGCCGCACCTGGTGGGTTCATAGCGCTCGGTGGGGATTTTCCTAGTGGTGAATACGACATCGCAATCGGAGGTGGCCCAGATGTTTTTGTTGATTCAGCGTACTCTCCAAATTCCGGAGCGGTCATTTATTTAGACGCAGATGTACAATATGACGTGGGTGAAGATGTAGGTATTTCGTTGCGCGCACGCGTTTCAACTTATACGCATACTGAGGAGATGGCTTTTACCGCAGTTATAAATGGCGGCGTTATTGTTCGCCTTTACTGATTTCACTTCTAGCCGGCGTTTTGGGCTTGCTGGATATCCAAATGATCATGAGAACAATCACTACGGCGCCGACGATCGTCGTTAGCGACGGAACCTCGCTAAAAAAGAGAAGCCCCCAGAGAAAAGCGAAGACGACTTGGAGGTAGGTAATCGAAATTGCTTTTGCGGCGCGTTCCATTTTTAGACCCTGAGTCATGCGGACCTGGGCGATTTGAGCAAGTACTCCTATGACGAGTAAGATGAAGAGTTCCCACAAGTTTGGAATGAATTTGGTGGCGACAGCAAAGGGTAGTAAAAGCGGTAGAGAGATGAGTGGAAACCAAAAAACGATAACGATGGGTTCTTCACTTTCTCCCAGTTTTCTTACGGTAACGTACGCTGCCGCCGCAAATAAAGCTCCAGCAAAAGCAATCCAAGCAACATTCGTTTCGGCATTCTGAATCGCATTGCTCGGAAAAAGGAAGCTCGGTTTGGCAATCATTACGACACCCAAAAAGGAGACGATTGCTGCGAACAAAACTTTTGGGTTTAACTTCTCTTTGAGAAAGATAGCTGCACCGATGGCGACGAAAACTGGGTTTGTGTATTGAATTACGGTTGCGTCCCCGAGGGGCATTTTCGTTATCGCGTAATAAAGCAAGGTAAGACCACCGGTTCCCAGCAATCCTCTCAACGCGAGCAGTTTTTTATTATTTCCCCAGGGGCTTATATTTTGTCTACGTATGAGTGCGTAACTTAAAACCAAAGCCATGATTGTTCTTGCAAAGACAAGAATTTCTACTGGCATGGTTTGTCCGGCGAATTTTACAAACGCGCTCATCATGCTGAAGAAGAACGCTGCCTCCATCATGTAGCGAAGGCCGAGATCAATTCCTAAAAAGGGAGGTTTTGGGTTTTTCAAATTATTCGAACATGACTTCAAGTGCTTCTTCTGCCCAAGTTTCTAGATGTCCAAGTTCCCACGCCAAATGAAGTATCGTGTATCGATTTCGAATGTCTTTTGAGAAGGTAATGGCTTCCAGAGATCGTTTGCGCTCGATGCCAATATCTTTAAATCGAACGGGGCAATTGGCCGCCAATAATTCATCTTCAATACTTTTTCGCGTGCGCAAGGTGGTGTTGACGTCTGCTTTTATTGCGTCCCAATTTGCGACTAGTTTTTCTAAGCGTGCTTTTAAAATAGCGTCGGTGGGATGCGCCGGTTTCGCGTGTTTTTCAACGGCGCTAAATAACGTTCCGAATCTTTCTTTAAGCTGGTCCGCGCGAGTGTCCCAGTTTTCCACAGCTTTTACACAAGCATCGATATCGATTTCTGCAGGATCTAAAGCCCATAATTTTTCATAGAGATAGGCGGTTACAAGTGTTCCAACGCCGACTTGGCAACCATGAAAATCATAACTTTGTCCAAAGGCGTGGGCGGTCATATCGATGTAGTGACTTATAAGATGTTCGCCGCCGCTTGCTGGACTTGAAGAACCGGCGACGCTCATCGCGAGCCCTGATAACATCAAAGAACCGACAAGTCCTCGGGTCGCTTCGATATCACATTTTGGTAGCTTGGCCGCGACATCGTTTAACATCGCCGAACCGGCTTCAATGATTTCCATTGCTTCGGCGGAATGAAAGGTACCGTTCAGTCGCGCGGAAAGGAGCCAGTCCGAATTAGAAACCGGTTTTGATAAGAGGTCTCCAAGGCCACTTTGGATCATCCGTTGTGGTGCGTTCGCGAGAATATCTAAATCGGCGATAACGACGACGGGGGCGAGACAAGGTTGGGTTGTTTTAACGCCGTTAGAAAGAATGGCCGCAATTCCTGAAGTAAATCCGTTCATACTTGGTGCGGTTGCTATACACGCCATGGGTAGGCCATGCTTGAAGCTTGCAAATTTGACGACATCGTTAATGGTCCCAGAACCAATCGCGATGGCCGCTTTGGCCCCCGATTTTTCGATGCATTTTTCAAACCATTCAATGCGCTTGTCGTCACACATAGGGAATTTTTCGTGCTGTGCGAAAAAGGGAATGTCGACTCTGGAGTATTGAATTTGGTCTTTATTCATCGCTTCGGATAAGGTTTGTCCTGCGACTTTCCATGTGTTTTCATCTACACAAACGAGCCAGGGTCCGTCGCCCAAGTATTTTTTTAGTGTAGGAACGCACCCTCGAATCACATCTTGTCCGATGATGATTTCTTTTGTGTTGAGAGTATCTTGAAAACGATTAAGAAAATTCTGGATGGTCATTTCGTCACACGACTGAGAGATAGAGGAGATTATCAATCCATATGTCTGTGTCACCCTAAAACCTGAAAATTATGGTCGAGGAAAAACCATGGGTGAAAGTCGAAATTGTAAGTAACAAATGAAATGTCGGTTCGAATAACTTTGAAATGTAACCCAAGCTGGGCCGCTTAGGGGGGACTAGACTGACCCTCGGTATCGTTTCCCCAGCAAGCGATCTTCCCATCGACCTTTAGCCCGCAAGAATGATACCCCCCTGCGCTAACTTGAATGAAGCTTCCAACTGGCGGGGTCGATTGGCCATCGGTATTTCCTCCCCAGCATGCCACTGTCCCATCTACCCTCAGCGCGCAAGTGTGATACCTCTTTGCGCTAACTTGAATGAAGGTGCCAACCGAAGGGGTTGACTGACCATCGATATTTCTTCCCCAACAGGCTACGGTCCCATCTACCTTTAACCCGCAAGCGTGATCTCCCCCCGCACTAACTTGAACGAAAGTTCCAAGCGGCGGAGTCGACTGGCCCTCGGTATTTCTTCCCCAACAGGCTACGGTCCCATCTACCTTCAGCCCGCAAGAGTGAAGCCCCCCTGCGCTAACTTGAACGAAGGTTCCAACTGGGGTCGACTTCTTTTTTCCCCAGCAAGCTAACGTCCCATCAACCTTCAGCCCGCAAGAGTGATACCCCCCTGCGCTAACTTGAACAAAGGTTCCAATCGGCGGGGTCGACTGGCCGTCCTCATTCAATCCCCAGCATGCTGCCGTCCCATCTACCTTTAGCGCGCAAGAGTGAAACCTCCCGGCGCTAACTTGAACGAAGGTTCCAACCGGCGGGGACTGCTGCTCGTTTTCTCTTCCCCAACATGCTAGCGTCCCATCTATCTTTAGCTTGCAGGAGTTATATCCCCCGGCGCTAACTTCTCGGTTAGTACATCCATTTTGATCAAGAACACAGGTTTGGGTACACGCCAATATACCCGCATTAAAACCTTGGGTTTGACATGTTTCTCCGCCGAGATCGCCAACTTCACATTCTTCATCGCCGTCTATGGTCGAATTTCCGCAGAAGCGTGTAGTGCCGGAAATTTCTTTGCATTCGGCATTACAAACCATGCAAGATTGCATACCGTAGTCGCATGTTTCAGTAGTCGCGTTTCCATCGTCACATTCTTCATTAGCGCTGATAACGGAATCTCCACAAATATCGTCGAGCTCGCACGCAGCGCAAATCCCTCCACAATCGATCCCCGTTTCAGTTCCGTTTTGTAACTTGTCGGAACAGTTCGGTTCAGCCCCCAAATCGTTTTCAGTTGCAGGTTCTTTGTCCGTTGGTACGCCCGGCGCTTCATCGCTCAGATTACAGCTCACAAGAAATAGAAGTAGAAATAGAAATTTCATGTGGATCCGAAAATGACGTTTTATTGAGAATACTCAATCTGGAAAGAGAGGTCAACGTTTCAGAACAGGAGAGACTGAGGCGAGCGACATATTCGACGTTTTCAAGATCGATTATTGAACGAATTAAAGCGGGGGAAAAATCGCCAAATTTTAGGTGTAAAAAATGCTCTTCAAGAGGCGACTGTAGTCATAGAACATACACCTGACTAACGGCCTGGGGGGAACGCATGTCGACCGTCTCTCAAAGAGCGTCGCTAACCTGCACTAATAGGATTGGAAAATCAAGCGGTTCAGTGGGAAAATTTGGCCCTTAATGAAACTTCTTCGCGCAAAGTGAGTGCAATTCATGTTTTTGATTGTGAAGCAAGTAAGTGAGTTCTCAAGTTAGGCGACAAGGTTACTAAATTAAGAAATAGGAAAATTTATGTATTCGTTACTTTGAATGGGATTTCGGCCGTCGGACCGTGGCTGAGCGCAATTCCTTCGGGAGAGAACTATCCGGGTTTCAACTCAATTCGAAAATCGCGGTCTCACCAATCAAACGTCCACCGGACTGGCTTTAATCGATACGTTTAATAGATACGATTCCTGGTGAATTGTATATCTTGTCTGACGCACTTGTCTGACGATGATGCCGACGGTGACGGAACAACGGATAATCTTGATTCGGATGTTAGCGTTGGTAATGCTGGCGATATCATTGTTACAGGTGGACCGGGTTGTTCTAGTACTGATTCAAACCCTTCAGGACTCTGGTTCCTCATTTTGGGGGTTGTCGTCGCACTTCGTCGGCCTAAGCGAAGCTAAAAAAATAGGTTTTTCAACAAGATAGCACTCCTTTTCGGAGACTGTTTTTTTTTTTAGAAACAAACTGGAAATTATCACGATTCGAGATACTATCTGCGCAGCAATATTAACTTAACTCGGAGGATTCGTGAAGAATACCTACACAAAAGCGGATGGGACTTCCTGTTCGCGTATCGGATTTATGTTCCGTTCCCAAAAAATGTTATCAAATAATCGTTTTTCGAAAAAAGCAGTTGAAACACACAAAGTGGTCGCACTAATATTTTTGGCGCTACTTGCTTTTTCTTTTACATCATCATCAGCATTCGCTCAGTCGCGACACGCTGAAACCTGGACTTTCGGTGTAAATTGTCGTGTCGAATTTGAACCGAACGGAACCATTACCTCGACGTTAGATCCGGCTATCGATACATTTGAAGGTTGTGGTGCGTTTTCAGATCCTACTACCGGTGAACTCATTATTTACACTGACGGTACGAACGTTTGGCAGGCAGACGGAACTGTTGTTGTAAACGATCTTCCAGGAAATAAATCGGCAATTCATTCTGGTATTGTGGTTCCGCGTCCGCTCACACCGAATCGTGTTTACGCTTTTGGTCATGATAGAGATTCTTCAACATCGGTTGGATATCGTGAATTTGATGTGAGCGATCGTGCAAACGTTGTAGCCATAGGCGCGGGGAACTTGTCGGTATCTACACCTAACGGTCGTGAAGGTATGTTGGTCATCCAGCATGCTAACGGTGTTGATTACTGGGTTGTCGTCGAGGGACATCTCGAACTTTACATTATTCCAATTACCTCGAGTGGACTTGGTACACCTCAGACTTACGCAACAGGAGTTCCCGGTATTGATTGGTCGGTTTTCGCAGCTAGCCATGGTGGCGATAGAATCGTAACCGCAGCCAGAGCTGGTGGCGATCTTGTTTCCTTTGATTTTGATGCTTCCACCGGGGTGATTTCAAATCAAACCGTTGCATTTCAAATTGAAGACTTAACTTATGGCGGTTCATTTTCTGCGGATGATTCCAAGTTCTATTACTCCAAAGTGAGCGGTACCGATCGTGGCGTTTTTCAGTACGACTTCACAAACGGTGTCAAAACGAAAATATTTACTGAAGTTTCAAAATTTGGAACGGGAGCATCGAAATTAGGGCCAGACGGCAAAATGTACTTCGCAACCGGTAGAAACGATGAGGCAGGTACGGACCCAGGGCCGGCACTTTCTGTCGTAGATTTTCCTAACTTAGCAGCGACCGATCCGGCTTTTACTTTCTCTTCAGATAGTGTCGTACTTGCTCCTGGGTGTGATGTGGAAATCGGACTTTCTCAAACGATTTCACCTCTTGCAAACATTGCACTCGGTATAGATGTTACAGGTCCAAACGGAACGATTGCCGTAACGACGACAACTCCAACAGGTACTGCAAACTTGGCAGACGGCGTTGCACTCACTATCACTGTTAGTGATGGAATGGGTTTTTCACAAATGTGTGCTGCGACTGTTCTAGCCGGAGCGTGGACCTGCACGACACCCATTACAGGTTTAGCTACTGGAGTTGACTACACCGTTACTGCAACGGATGGATCAAATGTTAACACTTCGGTTTTCGATGTTAGCTTTTGTGGAAACGGTTCAATCGATGGCGCCGAAGCTTGTGACGATGGTAATATGGCTCCCGGCGACGGATGTAGCGATTCGTGTGTTATCGAAAGCGGGTTCAGCTGTCCTACAGTTGGTGTTCTTTGTGTTGCAAATGTCGACGAATGCGCAAACGCTGCTGACAATAATTGTGACGTGAACGCGACATGTACCGATACATTAACTTCGTTCACCTGTGCGTGTAATAGCGGTTATACTGGTGACGGTGTGACTTGTGTTATGGGCGATGTTGATGAGTGCGCTACCAATATGGATAATTGTGATGCGTTAGTAACATGCACAAATACTATTGGATCTTTCACATGTGGCGCCTGCCCAGCCGGTTACGATGATGTGAATAACGACGGCACCTCTTGTGTTAACATCGATGAATGTGCAAACGCCGCTGATAATAACTGTGATGCGAATGCGACTTGTACCGATACAATGGGATCGTTTACATGTGCTTGTAATGATGGATTTAGCGGCGACGGAGAAATGTGTACTGCTGATGTTGGCGCTTGCACGACGAACGCAAATAATTGCGATGCGTTGGTGACATGTACCGATATTGGTGGTGGCGCTGTAATGTGTGGCGCTTGTCCAGCAGGTTATAACGATGTGAATGCCGACGGTACTTCATGCGTTAATATCGACGAGTGCGCAGACGAAACCGATACTTGTGATGAAAATGCGACCTGTACCGACACGATGGGTTCGTTTACTTGTGAGTGTAATACCGATTATATCGGTGACGGTATGACTTGTACGACTACAGGTACAGCATCGTGTGACGATAATAATTGTGATCCTTTGGTAGAGTGTACAACGACAGCCACATCTTTTGTCTGCGGCGAGTGTCCTTCAGGATATTTTGACGAGAACGGTGATGGTACCTCTTGTCTAAATATCGATGAGTGCGAAACCGATATGGATAATTGTGATGAGAACGCCACGTGTACCGATACCGTAGCCTCGTTTACTTGTGCATGTGATACCGGCTACACAGGTGACGGTGTGACTTGTACCGCCGATGATATCGATATCGTCATCGATCCGGGAACAGATAACAGCCTTGTTCTTCAGGGTGGTCCTTCGGCTTGTTCGTCAACACGTGACTCTAGTCCAACAGGTCTTTGGTTCTTGATGTTGGGTCTTGTCGTTGTGGTTCGTCGACGTAAGCGCTCTTAAAAAAAAAGCCTTTTTCGATATCGCAGCGCCCGTGGGTGCTGCTTTTTTTTTGCCAAATGATAACGCGTCGGCGAATTTATATCGGTCGTTGGACTTCAAGATCGTAGATGTGGTGGCTCTGAGAAGAATTTTCGTTTATGATCGCGTTACAAAACTACAAATCAAATTGAAATACCTCTATCGGAATGTTTATGAAAAAACACATCTCTCGTCATATTGTACGACGTTCTCTCCTACCAAGACCCACGGCCGCGTTAGTAATCGCCGGACTCTTGGCAATGATTCCATTGTCTGTTTCGGCTCAATCGCGCCACGCCGATGTTTGGAATTTCGGTGAGAAGTGTCGCATTAAGTTCGAAACCGATGGCACGATCACAGCCACGGTCGATCCTGTTATCGATACCTTCGAGGGAACCTCGTCATTCTCTGACCCAACCACCGGCGAACTCATCATGTACACCGACGGACAACGTGTCTGGCAAGCCGATGGTACAGAGGTCGCTAACGATCTTCCTGGACATCCCTCGTCGATGCATTCAGGAATTATCGTTCCCCGCCCGCTTAGTGCCGGCCGTGTGTTTGTCCTCGGACATACGAACGTGACGTCGACGTCGGTTGGGTACCGTGAATTTGATGTCAGCGATCCGACGAATATTATTCCAATCGGCGCAAATATATCCGTGCCGACACCTAATGGACAGGAGGCAATGGTCGTTGTCCAACATGATAACGGTTTGGATTATTGGGTCATCGTTTCAGGTAATAACGAAGTTTACGTTATTCCGTTCACCGTGGCCGGTTTTGGCGTTCCAGTAACGGTCCCCACCGGAGTTTTTGTTCAAGGCTTTAATGTCTTTGCGATATCCAATGGTGGTGGCAAATTAGTAACGAGCAATAGAGACGGGGGCGATGTTTTTTCGTTCGATTTTAATACAGCCACTGGTGCGTTAACTAATAAAACCACGTTGTTTCCTCTTGCTGATAATCAAAAATACGGCGGTGCATTTTCGCCCGATGACACGAAACTGTATTTTTCTTCTATTGGTAGTGGCGGTCAACCCTCACAACTTTATCAATATGATTTTAACACCGGCGTAAATTCTTTGATCGACGCGCAACCGGTTCGTTATAAGCACTCGCAGACTAAGTTGGGACCTGATGGGAAAATGTACATTTCGACTGGAACCGCAGCAGGTTCGCCAACCGATGAAGGACCTTTTTTATCGGTCATTACAAATCCGAATGCTGATTTCGCCGACTTAGATTTTTCTTTCGCTTCCGTTCCTTTGGCGATGGGCTGTAACCCAGAATTAGGCTTACCCCAAACCGTTGCCTTGACTCAAAGCGTTCCTTTCGGCGTTGGTGTTAATTCTCCTAACGGAATCTACGCCGGCGATAGCGCTTTCCCGACCGGAACTGCAAATCTTCCTGATGGTGCAATGCTGACCATTACGATGACCGACGGCGCTGGATTTTCTGAAACCTGTATGGCTACGGTTATGTCTGGTGAATGGACTTGTGCAACACCGATAACCGGAATTGTCCCTGGTACGTACGATGTCGAAGCAACCGACGGGACCAATTCTGGTGATTCGACTTTCATTCAAACATGTGGGAACGGAACCATTGAGGGTGGTGAAAGCTGTGATGATACGAACTTTATAAATGGTGATAATTGTAATGCGTCATGCCAAATCGAAGACGACGATGGTGACGGGATTTATGACAGTGAGGAATGTTCCGACGCTACTTTCGCGAATTGTGAAAATACTGATGGCGATTCTCTTCCGGACTACCAGGATTTAGATTCTGATAACGATGGTATTCCGGATGAGCTCGAATGCACGGGTTCACCCTGCGAAGATACCGATAATGATTTCATTCCGGATTACCTTGATCTAGATTCTGACAATGATGGTATTAGCGATGCTGCAGAAAGTGGCGCCGGTGATACCAATGGTGATGGAATTGTCGACGGCTTTGTCGACGTCAACATGGATGGTCAGCACGATCCCGTGGGTATGAATGGAATCGATCCGACCGATTCGGATAATGACGGTGAGTTCGATTTCCAATCCGTTGACGCGGACGGGGATGGTCTCCCCGATGCGACTGAAGGTCATGATGCCGATGTGGATGGCACGCCAGATGTTATTCCGGCGAACAATGATACTGATATGGATGGGATTGACGATGCCTTTGACCCCGATTGTGCGGCGGCCGGAGATTGTCTCAACGATGTAATCGGCGTCATTGCGCCACAACCCAATTTTGACGGTGATGCGTTTCCTGATTTTCAGGACGCTGATGCTGATGGTGATGGCATTGCTGACTGGGACGAATGTTCGAACCCCGGCTCTTGCGAAAATACCGATGGTAGCGATGGTCCAGATTACCTTGATAGGGATTCCGATGATGATGGTGTGTTAGATTCGATCGAAGGTACCGATGTCGATTTGGATGGAGTTGCCGATGTTACCCCTGTTGGTAATGATACTGACGGTGATGGTATTGATGACGCATTCGATCATGAATGCATTTCGATGGGAGATTGTTTAAATGATGTGATTGGTGCTCCACCAGCTTTACCGAATACCGACGGTTCGGACGGTCCAAATTTCCAAGATACAGATGACGATAACGACGGCATACCGACGCCTGAAGAAATCGCAGACGGCATTACCTATGGGGATGATCCGGATAACGATGGAATTCCGGCTTATCTGGATACGGATTCTGATGGTGATGGTGTCAATGATATTGCGGAATATGGTTTTGATATAGATAATGATGGTATTCCTGATTATCTCGATCCTGATTCAGCACCCATGGATGCAGACAACGATGGAATTCCTGATTCGGTTGAATGCGGGGGACCTATTACGAATGGATGTCCGGACACAGATGATGATGGTGTTTTAGATTATCTGGATGATGATGACGACAACGACGGAATTGCGACCCTTCAAGAACTTATGGACGACCAAGCCGACGATAACGATGAAGACAAGGATTCGTTTAGTTCACACCTTGATGTAGACGCTGACGGTGATGGAATTTTGGACAGTGTTGAATGTACGATGGTTCCTTGCGAAGACACGGACGAAGATGGAACGCCCGACTATCTTGATATCGATTCTGATAACGACGGTTTATCTGACAACGCCGAAGGATTTGACGCTGATTTCGACGGTGTAGCAGATGTAGATGTTGTGGATGCTTCGGATACCGACATGGATGGTTTGATAGACGCCTATGATACGGACGACGGTGGAATAGCAGCACCCACACCTGATAGTGACGAAGATGGTACGCCGAATTTTCAGGATAGCGATGATGATGGCGATGGACTCGATACCCTTGATGAAGATATCGACGATGACGGTAATCCTGTTAACGACGACACCGATGGTGATGGCGTTCCGAATTCACTGGATCCTGACGATGATGGAGACGGCGTGCCCAGCGCTGATGAGGATGTCGATGCGGATAATGATCTAACTAACGATGATACGGATGGCGACGGAGTCCCAAACTTTTTGGATCCCGATGATGATGGCGACGGCGTTCCCACCCTCGAGGAAGATCTAGACAAAGACGGTGACCCTACGAATGACGACACCGATGAGGATGATGTTCCCAACTATTTAGATCCTGATGATGATGGTGACGGTATCAACACCATCGACGAAGATCCGAACAAAGATGGTAACCCGGCAAACGATGATAGCGATGGTGATGGTACTCCAGATTATCTTGATCCTGCTGGATCGATCGATAATAATTCGGGAGATATTCTCGTGGTCGGCGGTCCTGGTTGTTCATCAATGAATTCTAACCCTTCTCCAGGGTTGTGGTTCTTGATGATTGGGTTCGCCGCGATGTTGGTGCGCCGAAGACGACGCTAAGACTTTCCTTCTTTCCGATTCAAGGCATCCGTTTGGGTGTCTTTTTTTATGGAAGCAGGGGAAATACGAATAGTCAAAATGTGAATTCCTAACTATCGTGACGCTAAACCAAATAAAAACGACAGCACGGAGAGCTTGTGAACAATATTAAATATCTACTTTGTAGATTTGTGGACAAATGGACCTATTTGGGTTTGATGAAAAGACCTCAGAAGAATTTAGTTAGGGGCTCAAAGGCATTTTACCTTTTCCTCCTCTTAACATCGTTTTTAGTCACTGGTTTTTCTTCGCCCTCGTTCGCCCAAGTTTGTCCTGCAGGCCGGCAGTGTTATTACGTCCCCGCAAGCCTGCCGCGGCCTAGTAACCCTGCTGGAAATAACTTCACCAGTGGAGCTGCTCTACATGATTTAGTATTGTCGGCTGCAGGTGGTCCTGTCTCGGGTACCTATCGAATTAATGGGGGGGCTGCCATTCCTTTTGTGGCAACCTCAGCTACACCGACCATTGTTGCTCTTGCCTCTGACGCTCCAAGCGGTGCAGGTGACGGTTCCGCATCAGCCTTCGATGTTGTTGAAACGCGAGGAATTTTTGTTGAAGCTTCAACCGCAGAACTCTCGGTTTCTTCTCGCTTGATCGTGGGGCCGTGGCAATCTTCAGCATCGATTAAAGAAGCGAGTTTCGGTTTAGGTACTCGTTTTCGAGTTGCCGGGTATAACCTTAATCGCAATTCATCTGGCTCTGTAGGTTATACAGGATACGACAGTATTTCCGTATATTCTCCGGTAGGTGCGACAGTTACAATCGAAGCGCCGCCAGGTGCTGTAGCACCTTATTGGGGTGATGGGATTATGGGTTTAACACGTCAAGTTACAATGGCGCCCGGAGAAACTTATGTGATTCGTACGCTTGCTGGTGACACCTGTAATGTCGAAATTGATGGAAGTTTGGTGACTTCTGATTCTCCGGTAATGGTTATGTCTGGTGGTAGAGGTTGGGCCGGCGGTTGCGGTACGGTTGGTGGATGCGGTGATGAGGGACTAGATACGATTACACCGATCGCAAATTGGGGAGCCGAATTTGTTGTCGTCGATGCGCCCGGTGCGGCTGAAGATGTTCGTATTGTCGCCGATACTAACAATACAGAAGTTCGATTGGACGGGGTACTGGTCGCAACGCTTGCGGCTGGCGAAGTACATACGTTTTCACCGTTCGGTACACAAACGATTCAAACCACTGAACCGGTAGGTGTTTGGCATAATGCCGCGCGATCGGGTTGTGAAACCGGTCTCGCTTTTGTGCCACCTGCAGATCTACGAGATATTGGAACCTATGGATTGAGTGTTAACGTAAGTGGAACCGGAGTTGCGGTAGCCGTTATTGATGCCAACGTGGTTGGATCGCTGAAATTGGACGGCGTTGCCGTTGTGGGAACGGTTACTACTCCACCCGGCTTGCCAGGTGTTCGGGTCGTTACGTTTAATATTTCCGGAGGAAATCATAGATTGGAAGCGACGGGTGATTATCATCTTGGTTTGTTGACCGCGGTAGGAGGCACTGGACTCTACGCTTATTATGCTCCTTTTCGGGTTGATGGTTGTGGCGATGGAACCAAGGATGCAGGGGAGGCCTGCGATGATGGAAACGTGGCCCCTTATGATGGGTGTTCTTCGGTTTGCTTAATAGAACCGGGTGGATCTACTTGTACCGGTGATCCTGATTGTGCAAATGGCGCGATCTGTGTGGGCGGTACGTGTCAACTATTTTGCTTTTCGGATTTAGATTGTACGGATGGTAATGCGTGTACTCAGGATGTTTGTAATAATCCGGGGACCGCGCAAGCAGCCTGTTCTAATCCCGGCGAAACTGCAGGAACGATGTGTGCCACCGGTGTTTGTGATGGCGTGAACGCTTGCGTTGAATGTGTTGACGGAACCGATTGCACGAGTGGTGTTTGCGACCTTACTTTGAATCAATGTTCTGCTCCGGGTTGTACCGATCTAACAATGAACGGGACCGAAACAGATGTCGATTGCGGTGGTGATTGTCCATCTTGTGATGACGGTCAGATGTGTACGATTACCGACGATTGTTCGTCGCAGGTGTGCACGGGCGGAACCTGCACGATCCCGACTTGTGACGATAATGTTATAAACGGTGACGAAACCGATCTCGATTGTGGTGGGTCTTGTCTCGCATGTGTCACTGGTCAGGCTTGTACCGGTTCAAGCGATTGTGTTTCGCTTGTTTGTGGCGGCGGAATTTGTCAGGAACCCAGCTGTAGCGATGGCGTCCTGAACGGAACCGAAGAGGGTTTAGATTGCGGTGCGGTCTGTGGAACGACTTGTGTTACTTGTGGTAACGGCACATTAGAAAGCGGCGAAACCTGTGACGACGGAAATACCAACTCTGAAGACGGTTGTGATGATTCTTGTTTAATAGAAACAGGATATACGTGTCCTAATCTTGGTATGTTATGTGAACCTTTGGATAGCGACGGCGATGGTGTTAGCGATCTGGTTGAGTGTAGCGATCCCGCCTTTTTAGATTGTGAAAATAGCGATGATGATGACATTCCAGATTACCTCGATTTAGATTCTGATAACGATGGAATCCCGGACGCGATAGAGTGTACCGAAAACCCTTGTGAAGATACCGACGATGACGAAACGCCTGATTTTTTAGATCTCGATTCTGATAATGATGGACTCACGGACGCTCTTGAAGCCTACGATAACGACGAGAACGGCGATGGAATTCTTGATTCCTTTGAGGACTTAGACGGGGATGGAGCCGATGACTCTGTAATTACGAACGCTCAAATTCCTTTGAATACCGATGGTGGAGGCCTTCCTGATTTCCGTTCAACCGATTCAGATGGTGACGGTATTACTGATTTAATCGAAGGAAGCGACGCAAATGGTGATGGTGTTGCTGACGCAACTCCCGTCGGAGAAGATAGCGATTTAGACGGAATTGATGATGCTTTTGATCCCGATTGCGCAGCGGTCGGTGATTGTTTGGACGATACCATTTCAACGATTGCGTCACTTCCTGATTCTGACGACGATGATGTCTTCGATTTCCGTGATACAGACGATGATGGCGATGGCGTGGATACCGTAGCTGAAGATACCGCTGGAAATGGAAATGGGTCGACTGATACAGATGGCGATGGGGTACCGAATTACCTCGATACCGACGATGACGGCGACGGTCTGTTGACGGTTGATGAAGACGTTGACGGCGATGGAGACGTTAACAACGATGACACCGACGATAATGGTATGCCGAATTATCTAGACCCCGATGATGATGGCGATAGCATCCCAACCCTTGACGAAGATGTTGACGGTAACGGAGATGTTACCAACGACGATACGGACGGAAACGGTACACCTAACTATTTGGATCCCGACGATGACGGCGATGATACAAATACGAAAGATGAGGATCCCGATGGTGATGGTAATCCCGCAAACGATGATAGCGATGGTGATGGTACGCCAGATTATCTTGATCCTGCTGGATCGACGGATAATAATTCGGGAGATATTATCGTTGCCGGTGGGCCGGGTTGTTCAGCGGTCCAATCGTCACCTTCCAGTCTGTGGTTCCTTATGATTGGTTTTGCGGCTATGCTAAGGCGTCGCCGCTAAAATCACTTTTTCAATCTTAGGCAACACTCATTTGGGTGTTGCTTTTTTTTGTTCATCAGAGGAGGAGTGATTTGTAAAAATTCTTCCCTAACGATCAAATTCTGAAATGATTGGGAAAGTTTAACTGGGTCCCATATTGACCCAATTGAAGATTCTATTTTCGCTAACGTTGATGAACATGAAAGATATTTTTGACGGCCTTCGTGCCGCGCTTGTGATGACAATGCTGCTTGTCGGTTATGTATTTGCGTTTTTGCCCGACGAAGGATCGGATGCAAGCGGAATGAAGTATATCGTAATAGCCTTTAGTGTGATTGCTATCCCGCTTATTGTGTATGGTGGACTGTTTGGACTGATTAGCGGTTCGTGGAAAAAACTTCTAAAAAAAAACGAGTCCAAACTACTGCCGATATTCGTAGCTTCACTCGCCGTTTTAGGGACCAGCACCGTCGTCGGTGGTATTTTTCATTTATTAATCTCTTCCAAGTTTGTGCAAGCAAAATTCCAGGCCATTGCCGTCGCTGGAGCCATTTTTTCTAGCGGTTTTGTGGTGGTCGCACTTCTGCCTTGGTTGATTGAACGGAGTGAAGAAAAACTCAAATCGTTGCGACTCAAACACGTTTTCTGGGCCACGCTTATCAAAATCGTCGTTGTATTATTGGCGGGTTTCTTTTTCGCTTCTCGTCTCGCCGTTTTTCCTACCCACGTTCTGTGGTCCCTTTTGCTCCTAATTTTTGGTGTACCGGTGATGACCCTTTTAGGTTCAAAAATAGAATTTAAAAGTACTTTTGCGAATTTGGCGCTGCCGATTTCGTTTTGTTTGATCGCATTTGTAGGATTTTTTCCTTCTGGTAAGTGGGCGAGTTCTTCCCCGATCATGAGGCAGCAAGTTAGCGGCAATCGCGATCTAGTTTCGATGTTGACCGGTCCGCTAAGAAAACTTTCTGATAAAGATAAAGATAGCCATCCTGGGGCGTGGGGCGGTTTCGATTGTGATGACCAAGATAAGAATGTCTACCCAGGCGCAGAAGAAGTGCCTGGAAATAGTGTTGATGAGGACTGTTCCGGAGCTGACGCTAAGATTAAGGAAAAGCAACTTTTTGCATTATCAGTGGTTGCTCAAGCGATCGGCGCGGCAAAAACGGAGTCGACGAAATTTAGCAAAAAGTTGAAAGCTGCACCAAAAAACATCGTCTTTTTGATGATAGATACACTTCGCGCAGACCACCTTCATTACGCGGGATACGCGCGTCAGACGAGTCCCAATATCGACAAGTTAGCGTCTGAAGGTACACGTTTTATGAACGCGTACTCGACCTCTCCGCATACTCCCCGTTCAATTCCTGCGATGTTTTTAAGCCGCTACGCGTCACACACCGCGTGGAAAGGAGGTCAGTACAATTATCCGAAAATTCTTCCAGAGAATCTTTCCGTTTTCACGATGTTGGAGGAGGCCGGATACGATACTATAGGAATTAGTAGCCATTTTTACTTTCAGAAAAAACAAGGCGTTTCTCGCGGGTTTACACGATGGGATAACTCTGGATTTAAAAGTATCGCTGATTCTAATAATGATATTGCTTCACCACGAACCTACAAGAAACTAGAACCGGTTCTTGAAGAGCTATCCGGTAGCTCAAAACCCTATGCGCTATTCGTTCATCTTTTCGAGCCTCACGCAAAATGGATAGGGCACAAAGAATACGATTTCGGGGAGGGGAATACGACGGCCGAAAAACACATGAATAACTATGATTCAGAAATTGCTTATGTAGATAATTACGTCGGTAAGATTCTTGATAAAATAAAACAATTGGGAATGGATAAAGATACGATCGTTTTACTGACTTCCGATCATGGGGAAGGTTTTAAAGAACACGGATTTTTCTATCACGGACAGACGCTCTATAATGAGGTGATTCATATCCCGATGATTTGGAGAGTACCAGGTTGGCCGAAACACGCGGTCTCTTCAAATGTTTCTCTGGTGGACATTGCACCAACGATTCTTGACCTTGTGGGATTAAAGATTCCTCCGGCTTTTCAAGGACGAAGCTTGGTTCCCGCCATGATCGACGGTCAGATTGAAAACCGTCCCGTTTTCGCGGAACTTCTGCCTTATACGAGTTGGAAAGAACATCACAAAACCGTGATTGATGAGAATTGGAAATTGATTCACCGTATCTCCTCAGGTCAGTTCGAACTTTACAACCTTGAACGCGATCCCGGGGAGACCAAAAACCTTTATAAAGAGGAAAAAGATAGAGCCAGCAAAATGAAAGCGATGTTGGATGATTTCAAACAGCTTCCCTAATTCGCTCCTCAAGATGAGGAGTCACACCACCATCGCGATATGATTTGTTTGATCATGGTGGCTCACCGGCGCTATAAAAGGTAAAAGTTACTCAACGAACACTAAACTAGAGGTCCTATTTGGCCAGCTCAAGAAAGAAAACTACATCTGTATTCGACAATCTTAAACCGACGATGACGAGTCTTCCGGAAGATGTGCGCGTCGAGACGGGCTTTTTTGATGTTGCCGATGGTACTGATATTTTTTGGCGCGTCTGGGAAGGCGAGTCGAGTCATGCAGTGGTGGTTTTGGCGCACGGATTTATGGAGCATTCGGCACGTTACCATCATTTCGCGTGTGCTTTAGCTCGTTCGGGTTTTGCTGTGTATTCTTACGACTTTCGTGGGCACGGACGTAGCGGCGGGAAGAGGGCGTTTATTCGTTCGTTCAACGACTACGCGACGGATTTTGAAGCGGTCTTAGAACGGGCGCAAAAAAGATTCGTAGGATTACCTCTTCACGTTTTTGGACATAGTAATGGTGGGTTGGTCACGATTCACCACGCCGCGAACTCTTCTCAAACTAAAGATGTTCAGTCTTACGCTTTCACGAGTCCTTTTGTTGGACTCAAAGAAGTTCCGCCATCAAAAGCCCTCGCCGGAAATATATTAAGTGTGGTCATGCCTTCTTTGAAATTGCCGACGGATCTTGATGTGAAATGGATTTGTCGTTCCCAAGAGGTTGTTGATCATTATAAAAGCGATCCGATGGTTCTCAAAGTCGCAACCGGTCGCTGGTTTACAGAGACAAAAAAAGCGCATCTAGAACTTCAACATTCGATTCAAAAGATCGATGTGCCTTCGTTGTGGATTGTTGCCCAGTCCGATGAAGTTGCCGACGCGCCAACCACCGAGCGACTTGTTAAAAAAGTGAAAAGCGAAAAGAAGGTAATTCTTCTACCTGATCATTATCACGAAGTTTTGAACGAGCTGGATTGGACCGTACACGCGCAGACAATCATTGATTGGTTTGGAGAACATTCATGAGTAGATATTACTTTTTGCCGACCTTTATGCTTCTTATATGTTTAACAATGGGCATTCAATGTGACGAGGAGGTAGAATTTTCTGTCCAAGATGAACAGAAAATCGTGACGCTATTTGAAAATGGGATCTCATTTGAGGACCCTTTCGTAAGAGCCGAGACGCTTCGCATTATTAACCTTGTTAACGACCCTCGTTTATTCAAATTAGCGCCAGGGAGCGAGAAGGACGATGAGTCTATGGTTCGTTTGATTGCGCTTCGCGTCCTCCTTCGTTCCAAACATGGAAGCGCGAGAAGTGCGGTGTTGCAGGCCTTTAGCAGTGGGAGCGCTGAAGAACGCCGTTCTGTTTTGGAAGCTGCATTTGATCTAGGCGACCCTGCTTTGAAAGCTGAGATAAGTGCACGCGCCTATCGTTCTAAAGATATAGGTCTAAAAAGGACCGCGTTCGAACGGGGATATTTGGGGCGAGTTGATAAGGCAATAAAAGAAAAGAAGACAAAACTATTGGAACGCACATTGTTACCTGACTTAGGGCGTTTCGTTTCTGAGAAAGATCCGATTTTGGCCGCTCTAGCGCTTCGCAAACTTGTCGAGGCGGGCCAGCCAGAACGCGCGACACGCTTGTTAAAACAGATGAACGATCCAAAAGAAAGCGAGGCGTCTCGTGTTTTGGCGGCCACCATTATTTCCCGATCAAAAATTCCTCAAGGTGTAGAACCGTTTCGAAAATTGGTTGAAGAACATGATAAAGCCCTCAAGAGTAAAAAACTACGAATGCCTGCGCCTATTGTCCCGCCAGAAATTCTGAAATGGGCGGTTCTCGGACTCGCCGTGAATGGGGGCCCCGAAGACATTCTTCGTGCGAATAAGTATCGGATCGATTCCAACGTGCGAACCTCAATCGATGTTCTGGAGTCTTTCTCCCAAAACCCAAATAAGGACGCGTTGATTGCGTTGAAAAACGCGATGAACGACGCTAGGTCGGAGGTTCGTAGAAGAGCCATAGAGCTTTATGTTTTGAGAGAAGACGCCACGGCAAAATCCTTATTTGCCATTCTTTCTTCTGCAACACCGGATACGCAAAAAAGAACCTTTCGAGTTCTCGTTGATCGCTTTCCCGAAGATACCGTGCCTCTACTTGAACTTAGTTTAAAACGTACAAGTGAGGTAGATATGACATTAGGTCTGCTATCTGAGGTCATTAAAACGAGCGAGGATGCCGAGAAGATTTTGACCCCTCTACTGGAAGGATTAAAAAAATTAAACAACGATGCGAAGGAATCTCGCGCGCAACAATCACGCTATTTAGTTGCAATCGCGCAGCCTAAAACGGCGGCTTCTTCAGCTCAACTGGATACGCTTTCTGACAGTATGATTTATGGTTATCTGGAGTTTGCACTTACGACTTCTCCAGCCATTCACAAAACCGTCTTCGAAAAGTATTCGAAAAGCGATTTCTATGCGGTCCGCATTATGGCCGGAGCCGGATTGCTTAAGGCTAAGTGATCCTATTCATCACGCTTTTCTGATGGAGTGTTCAAATCATTTGAATCACCAACCGCGTTCATTTCAGCTATCATTAACGCGTTGAAGAAAGTTCGGGCACGTTTCCAAGCGGCTTCAAGTTTCTTTGTGTTTTTTGGAATGGTTGAATCAAAAGAAGAGTTATCGATGGCGTTTTGTTCGAGCTCATGACAAGCCTGACTTACTTTACGAGATCCAAACATGGCTGCTGAGGATTTTAAGCTATGAGAAGATATCTTTAAGTCTTCATAGTTTTCCTCTCGGATGGATTCGTTGATTTTCGAAATCAGCATCTCTGCATTTCCGATATGTTGACGTATTAACTCGTGAAATTTTTCTATTTTTCCAGGGAAAAGTTCTCTCAACGAATCTAACGCATTTGCGTTTCGATCAGCGCTCGAATGAAGGCCAACGCTAAAAGGTTGTGAGGAAAAGCTAGCCCGTTCGTTCGTGATAAAGCGTTCGATAACGTGGACGAGATTACTGACTTCGTAGGGTTTACTGAGAAAATCATCCATCCCTGCGTCACGCGCTTCCTTGCGTTGGCGATCTAAAACGCTTGCCGACAGTGCGACGATCCAGGGTGGTCGTTCTGTGTAGAGCTCACGAATTTTCTTTGTTGCCTCAATCCCGTCAAGAATCGGCATCTGAATATCCATGAAAATAATATCAAAGAAATTTTCTTTGAGGATCTCAAGAACCTCAGCCCCATTTTCGACCGCCTCGACGTAGTAGCCCAAACGTTTGAACATTGCCAAAGCAACATGTCGATTGGTTTCATTGTCTTCGGCAACTAACAATCTAAGCGGTAGTTTTTGCGCCATATTGGAATCGAAAAGCGATAAGGAGGCGTTTTTTTCTGGATTCCATCCGCCGTAGATGGATTCAACTACTTCTCGAAGCTTTTTGAAACGAATCGGTCGATATAGCGCGGCGCTTATCTCCAACGCGTCCAAGCCTTTTTGATCTAAATCGCTTGCAACAGATAAGATAAGAATGGTTTGGATGTCCTCATCGGTTTTCTTCAAAGCCCCTAAAATATGTTCGCGGTCTTCTTTATCGTTGAGGATCACCATTTTTGGAAAGGGCGAAGTTTCAGCCAGCCTTCGAATGACATCGCTGAATCCAGCTCGAGTCTCTACAATCATTCCCCACATTTTCAATCTATCTACAAGTGCATCGCGGCTGGCTTTTTGCTCGCCGACAACCAAACAAACTCGACTGGTTAAACTCATCCGTTCCACGGTTTGGTTCATCGGACTCGCAACCTCGGGTAGTGGAAGGTAGAACGAAAAAGACGAACCTTTGCCGACTTTACTCGTGAACCAGATTTCCCCATCCATGAATTCGACGAGACGACGGCTAATTGCTAAACCTAATCCTGTTCCCCCGAAACGGCGTGTTGTCGATGCATCAATCTGAGAAAAATCTCTGAATAGTCGATCATACCGGTCTTCAGGAACCCCGATTCCCGTGTCTTTAACATCAAATTGAATCCCTTTATCGGTGGATGAAACATGAACAACAACTTCGCCTTGTTCGGTAAATTTTATGGCGTTACCGACCAAATTTACCAGGATTTGTCTAACACGGGTTAGATCACCATTAACAGAGCGAGGAACAGAAGGGGCAATTTTTGCCGCCAAATCAAGTTCGTTAACTTCGACTTCGTGCCCAAAAATATCTAAAACGTCATCGATACATTCGTGGAGATCGAAGGGAATACGTTCAACTTCAACCAAGCCTGCTTCGAGTTTGGAGAAATCCAAAACTTCATTAATTACAGACAAGAGCGCCGAACCACTTTTAGAAATAACTTTGGCAAAAGAACGCTGCTCATTGGTAAGTTCTGTCCCTAGGAGAACACTGGACATACCGATAACACCGTTAAGCGGCGTACGAATCTCGTGGCTCATATTGGCGAGAAATAAACTCTTTACGTTGGTCGCTTCTAGGGCCTCGTCTCTTGCACGTTCTAGATCAAGGGCCTGGACCTTTAGAGCCTCGGCACTCTCCTGTAACTCACGTTCACGATTTTTAAGACGTTCGATGGCGATATCATTTAGAGCACGTGAACCCATCGCTAACCAGGTGATGAGTCCAAAGAATAGCCCAAAACCGATATAATATTCGATTTCCTCAAACCGGAAACTCTGTATAGGGAATAGTGGGGGAAGTAAGAAATTTAAAAGAGCGAGTAATGCGGTTACTATCGCCCATTTGACCCCGCTGCGAACCGAAAGTTGTAACGAGCCCAGCATAGGCGCTAAAATATAGAACCACATCACAAAGGAGGTCGGTTGGAGTGTATTGATGTTTTTAACGACAAAAATGCCCAAAACGGAGACGAAAATGGAATAATTGACCCGTTTCTCTGTATTGGAGCCATCGCGATAGATGGCAAATAGCACCCAATTAGCGATAGCAACGCCTACCTGAATGAGGCCGACTTCGAGACGATCAAAATAGAAACTCTGTAATCCGAACCCAAACCATGCGATTCCGGTCAAAATTAGGAAATTTTGAAGTGAATTATGCTCTTGCTGTAAAATATCGTTCGACATTTTGCCCTGGCAGTGAGATAGGAAACGCGATACCTTTCATACATACTAGAATACTATTTATATGCTAGGATACTATGGCAAAACACATACTCGTCGTCGACGATGATTTAGATATCAGAACTATCGTTAAAGCAGCTCTTGAATCGGATGGTTATGAAGTAACCCTTGCCGAGAACGGCGTAGTGGCTTTGGAAAAATTCGATTCAGTAAATCCAGATATCGTCGTTTTGGATATCGTTCTTCCAGATCTATCAGGAACTGAAATTTGCTCCAAAATCCGCGCGAAATCTGGAGTTCCGATTATTTTCCTCTCTGGAAAAAGCGATGATATTGATAGAATTATTGGACTAGAACTCGGGGCTGACGACTATTTGACGAAACCTTTTAATCCGAGGGAGTTGATTGCACGGGTTAAAGCTGTGCTTCGTCGTACGCAAGGCGAATCTCCCAAGAGCGATGATTCAACCACGCTTTCCTGTGGTGATTTGGTTTTAAATACCGAACAATTTCGCGTTTTTTGGGAAGAAACGGAAATCGTTCTTACGAAAACCGAATTTCTCTTATTGAAAACATTGGTTCGTCATCCTGGAAAAGTTTACTCAAGATCTGAATTGATGTCCGGCGCTTACGATAGCGACGTATATGTAAGTGATCGCACAATCGATAGTCATATTCGACGTCTTAGAAATAAGCTCCAGGAATTGGGGGCTAGCCCTATTCAAACGATTCGCGGTGTGGGTTATAAAATCGTTAAATCTTAATTAAGTTTCCCATCGACAGACCATCCTCGAATCGAAGAATCTTGTAGATTTTCGTAGTTGATATTCCACACCGGGCGCAGTTGTAATTCCCCATGCCCCTCTAGCCGAAGACGTTCGATGAATTCTTCGGCCTCGTTTTCTTTTTCGAAAATGGGTCGAATGGTTCTACGTGGTGTTGCAAGGTGCAAGTGTTGTAGTACGAGTTGAAGTTTCAAAGTTTTATTAATGATGTTGTTTGTCATATTGACTCCTTCGTCCAAATGAATATCTACACCTAAATCACTTCGTCTAGTAAAAAAGTAAATTATCTTAATCTCTACAGGCTGGCTTGGATATGACGCCAGGTTTGCTCTCAAAAAGAACTTCGTTTAATGGAGACGATTGGTTACACTCCAGCGATAAAGATGTTTTGGAATGAGGAAAAAGATATGCAAGATAGCGAAAAGGCAGGTTGCCAAAAACCCTTACTTATCGGTGGAGGCCTTGTCGCGCTTCTGATTATTGGTACCTTGGTATTTTTCCAAATTCGAAAGAAGAACGAGATCGCCGCTCAAGAGAAAAAAGCAGACGAATTATTTGCACCCACGATGAGCAAGCTAGCAGACAAAGGCAAAGCAACACCGGGCAAGCTTGGTTATGACATAGATAGGACAATTAGCGTAATCCACGGGATTGACCAAGCATTGAAAGAGGAAGGTACGCTTCAGGAGTACTTACGATATATGTCCACCCAAGACTATCGCAACGTTGCGCCCGAAGTTCTAAAAGCACGGCAGAATGTCTTGGCGATACTCAAACGACTCTATGCCAAACAAACGGCTCTGGAAAATCAAGAAGCGACCTTTACGGTCGCGCGGACTGTCTTGTCGACAATGACTCTTGTGAATGCCGATCTATCACTCGCTACCGGTGTACCTTCTTTAGATAAGGAACAAGCTAAATCGATTCTTAAAGATTTGCGTAACGATCAAAAAGAACGTGAAGATATGCTAAATGAGCTTACTAATTTGGAGACCGAGTTAATCGGTGTAATGACCGACTATAGTAAAACCTATTATAAGTACGTAGAAGAATGGGATAAGGTCTTGACCGTAAGAGATGCCGCATATCTTGCAAGTACGGGTGGTGATTGGAAGGCTGTGATTGAGAAGTCTGAACAGGTGATAAAGATGGCACCTTACGACTCTGAGGCCCGACTCTTAGGTGCGCTTGCTCACTTAGAGATGGATGGCGTCGAACCCGAAGGTCGACACCTTGAGAAAGCTACCGATTTGGTAGCGGACTATGTCAAATTACATCCGTCCAAAACCGCCCCCGCACTCTTGTTACAAGCTATTGTGATGTCCAAGTCAGGTAAAAATAAAGAAGCAGTTCGCCTCTTCGAACAATCAGCTGCCTATTTTCCCAAGCAGTCTGATGCGCTTTCAGATATGCTGAATCCCTATGAGGTTCGTTCTTTCCTCCGCAAATCAAGCGAAGGAAAACGCATCGTTGATCTTTATAAATCCACGATGCTGGGGGCCGGATTTTTTAGTCCTGATTTACAGTTAGCCAAAGTCTTTTTTGATAAAGGTGAGTCCGAAGCAGGACGAAAAAAAGTTCTGGACCACTTTTCACGACGCCGTTCTCAAAATGAGTGGGACTTGGTTCTGTCCGACGTCGATTTTTGTCAGAAATTTCTGGGTGCCGATTTCGATGCTATCCTCGTGGAGGATTCACATTTAGAGCTTTTGGTCAGTCCGGCATTAATTGGCAGTTCGATAAAGGCCAGTATTAAAAACGGTTCGCAAAAAGAATTACATAATGCAACTTTGGTTCTCGCTTTACAGTTCACGGACATGCATCGAGATGACTTTGAGAGCTTTAAAGTCGGCGAGACCGTCCCGGTTGTAAGCGGCAATGCAGAAACCGATTTCGGTTCGTTAGATATAGATTTTGATTTTTTAGGTACGGTTAAAAGTAAAGACGATATTGTAGTCAATCGCGCAATCCTTATCACTGACGAGGCCGTTGTTTGGGTTGATACCGACGCGTATAAACTTGCGCTCGCTCGTGATTCAAAACGCGCAATACAAGAAGATCCCAAAGCGGAAGTGAAACGAAAAGGCTGGTTTGAGGCGATGAAGATTTCACCTGATATTATCATGGCGTCAGTGAAAGAAAATATGGCCTCAGATATCGATCTAAGCCTTGGAAAAGACGACGTAATATTTGAGCTCCCAAAAGAGTTGGCACTTCTCAATCCTATTTTTAGATTGCAAGTAGGAGATAAATTATCCGCTCCAGGCGATAACGTGCTTGGGTCCGATAAGATAAAGTTAAAGTTTGAAGATGTTGAGAATTACGATTCTAAAGACGCAAACAAAGACGCAAAATTAATCGTTAACAGTCAGTTTGGCGATTTTGAAATTATGCTCGGAAAGAATAAGGAGAAGTTTGGCCTTAAAAACATTCGTTACATTTCCAAATAAATATCGAAGGAAACGCTGCGTCCAAGTTTCTGAAGGAGTTTTTATGATGTTTGGCAGATATTTTTCAGCACTATTGGCAATTTCAGTAGTTGTTTCGTTGAGCGCCCAATCACCTCGAGCACAGAAGCGGATGAAGGTTCTAGAAAGGACTTATGGGAAGAAAGAGTTTAAAACGATTTCCAAAGCGAAATCCAAAACATTGAAGAAAAAGAAATCGAATGTACGAGTGATTAGAGAAACGCCTCGCGCTGAAGGTCTCATTATTTCAAAGGCCGAATCGAATGAGATCTCTAAACGTTATACTGTTTGGAAAGCCGAGACAGAGCGACTTGAGAAGCTTGAGAAATCAGGTTCCAAGGAGGCGAGGTATGAATTACGCCGCCGCCGTGAAATTCGAGTTCACCTGATTCGCGTTGCCAAAATTAAGTCCTTACATGCTTACGCTAAAAAATCGAGAAACAAGGGACTCTTAGGCACGGTTAAACGTTTAATCGCTGAAGAAAATGAACGCTTTGAAAAAGCGATGTTGGAAATACAATCACATAAAGGACATGACCATTAGCATTGACGCGATGAAGGTCCCCAGCGCGATGAGAATCGTGAGAATCCGTAGATAAAAAAGCACGTTCTCGAATCGGTCTTCAGGTAAATTTTCATCATCGGCAATATTTTCTAATTCCCGTTGGAAACCTTTTTGTTTTTTGATCCCAACCAATACAAGCCAGAGAATACAAAGAAAACCACCCGTCAAAACGATTCCTGTCATCCATTTTAGTTGTTCTTTTTTATCCTCTTTCCAGTCGTTCAGCTTTTTAAGATCTTTTTCCCGAGAATTTACTATTGTATGTGAGTTTACGAACGAATTGGGTAAGGTATTTAGGTAAGCGCGAAGTAAGAATCGGCATTCACGTTGCGTTATTTTTTCAAAAGCGGGCAGGCTCAGTATTTGTTTAACCCACTTAAACTCCGAAAGTGGTTTGGTTCTTGGGTTGTGAGCCAATGCCTTAAAGACGTGACAATAGTCGTCTTCGTATTTTGATTCTCCGATCGCAACCCAGCGCGATGCCCAGCTCGTACCAGGTATATAGAAATTGTGATAGACCTGGACCTGCATCAGATTACCTTGTTTTGCGCTCTTGATTTCAAATCCGCCACCTTGCTTGTTGAGGCCGAAAACACCGCCACTCACCCAGCGATCCTTTTCATGTCCGTCAACTAGAATAGACCCCGACTGACGTACGCTCTCCACCCTTCCTTGGATAACATCATCATAAGGAACGTAGGGTGTGCGGGTCTCAAAATTGAATTGGGCCGCGATCGCAAATAGGTTAATTTTCCCTTTGGAATGTGTGACTTGCTTATGAGTTTTCGTGGTTTCGGTACCGACAGATTCTAACTCTAGACGGAGTGAGGTTATGGGCGTGATTGAAAATTTACCGACGCCGAATATATTGCTCTTGAGGAGTTTTGGTACTTTGTCCACTACACCTTCGTGGGACAAAACCTTGAAGGTCATTGAGGTTGGTTTGCCTGTTCTTCGCGTGATGAAATAAATATCGTTCGGAAGTCCGCGTACGACTTCTGCTGATTGAGGGATGATTTCTATCGTGTCTTCACCGCTCCACTCTGAGATCACTTTTCGTTTTCTATCTTCTTTAGTCCTGCGCAGCGTTGCTTTTGGCAGCGAGAATTCTTCTGATGTTTTTAATTGAATTGGAAATTTGATGTTAAGGTTTTCACCGTCTACATCGAAATCCAGAGTCGCTGAATCTGTTTGCGATTTTGGTTGGATTTGGAAGGAAACGTAGCCGAACTTTGGTTCTTCGACGGTTTTCGCGTCTCCAACCGTCAGTGTTGCTCTTCCTTTGTTGTAAGTTTTTCCTGTAATCACATTAAGGAATGCGGCCCGGAAATAGTTACTCTCGCCAAGCGTCCAATATGGGCTTGCTTGTGCGTAAACCGCATGTCGAATTTGGCGATTGGAAATAGCAAAATAGGAACCGATTAGCCCTATGACGCATAAAAGATAAAGCCCGATCGATAGCTTCAACCCGATGTTTTTAGGGGATTTTTCGGACAAATTATCCGTCGGGATCGCTTGCGATGGCGTTACGCAATTGCTTCATCATCGGAAGAACAACTTCCTTTTTATATTTTTCAAGAGTCTGAGTCGGAATTCGATCACCCTTGACGAAATCAACCGATAAGGGATTCACATACTTTCCGTTCTTCGACATTCCCAAATGTAGATGGTTACCCGTTGAACGACCGGTGCTACCCACCTCGCCGATGACAGTCTTTTGGGTAACTTTGGAGCCACGCTTAAGTCCCGCTTTAATTTTGGAGAGGTGGGCGTAGTGAGTAACGTAACCGTTTGAATGTTTAATAGAGACGAGCTTTCCATTAGCGCCTTTCCAGCCTGCATGTAATACGACGCCGGACGCGATAGATTGTACCGGAGTACCGAGAGGCGCAGCGTAATCGACGCCTTGGTGCATTTTCATTTTTTTCAACACTGGGTGAAAGCGTCGTCCAAAGACACTCGTAACCTTGGCAGAAGCAAGAGGCGTTTTTAGAAACTGACCTTTTAGACTCGAGCCGTTTTCGTCAAAATAGCCCATCTTTTCTTCGTGGTTGAAGCGAAATCCGAAATGTTCCTTTTCGTCTTCGGAGGTTTTGTAATACGCGGCGAGAACGTTACCGAATCGTAAAAATTCACCGTCTAGAAAAACTTCTTCGTAAACGAGGCTGAACTCATCTCCAGGTTTGGTCTCGGTCGCAAAATCAACCTTATAGGCGAAGAGCTCGATGAAATCCGTTACAAATTCTGAACCCGCCGAACTATCGGCCAATGCTTTCCAGAGCGAAGACTCAATTTGTCCAGTCGCGACCCGGATACGAAGATCAACCGGTACTAACTTCTTCTCTACCTCGTACTCGCCTTTTTCATTTAATTTTGTAATCCAAATGTTTTCGGGAGATGTTGAGTATTGGAAAGAGACAACCTTTCCGTTTTTATCAATTTTGGCTGACCAATTATCTCCAGCTTTGCTCTGCTTACGAAAGTTGAACAATTCGTTTGTAGCGAGGACGACGCTTTGTATGGAACCGGGATCAACGTTTCTAGAGCTTAAGGCGACGTAAACCGATTGGCCGGCTTCAATGCTTCCAGAGATTTCGACAGGTTGACCGGTCCATTCTGCGAGTTCAGGCTTAACGACTTTTGTCGTCGCAACTTCGATCGAACTTTGAAGTCCGGCCAGGATGCCCTGATGAACGGAATGTCGTACTGCATGAAAAGAAATAACTTCGCCTTCTAGGCGTAAAGACTCTTCCAGGGATTGTACATGTTGTTTTTCGGCGTCGTCAGAGCTTTGAATGTTTGTAAAACCAAGTGAAGTTGCAATTCCAATAGCGGATATTCCTCCGATAATGAGAGGTAACTTCTTCTTTTTCGCCATTTTAGGTATATCAAATTTCGTCATCATCAGCACCTCAACCAATAAAAAAGCAGCTCATAGAGCCGCTTGTTCATATCAAATATTTCGTATCGGAGCAATCTTTAGTTCAACCACCACTCATTGACTTTAGGAATTCCTCGTTGCTTTCGGTTCTACCAAGCTTATCGATCATGAATTCCATGGAATCAACGACATTTAGAGGGTGCAGGAGTTGACGTAGAATCCAAACTCGATTGAGTTGACCTTCTGGCATCAACAATTCTTCCTTTCTTGTGCCGGATTTGTTGATATCCAAACACGGGAAAATTCGCTTTTCCATAAGTTTACGGTCAAGGTGGAGCTCCGCGTTACCGGTTCCTTTGAATTCCTCGAAAATAACTTCATCCATGCGGGACCCCGTATCAATGAGGGCCGTCGCGATAATAGTTAATGAGCCGCCTTCTTCGATGTTTCGAGCAGCACCGAAGAAACGTTTGGGTTTATGAAGTGCGTTTGAGTCAACACCACCGGAAAGTATCTTTCCAGATGGCGGAACGACGGTATTGTAGGCGCGGGCCAGTCGAGTGATTGAATCAAGCAGAATCACAACATCTTTACCGTGCTCCACAAGTCGCTTGGCTTTTTCTATAACCATTTCGGCGACTTGAACGTGGCGTTGCGCGGGCTCATCGAAGGTAGATGACACCACTTCGCCGCGTACGGAACGCTGCATATCGGTTACTTCTTCCGGACGCTCGTCGATGAGGAGGACAATGAGGACGACTTCAGGATGATTTTCGGCTAGGGAATTGGCGATTTCCTGGAGGAGAACGGTTTTACCGGTTCGTGGCGGTGCAACAATGAGCGCTCTTTGACCTTTACCCACTGGACACAAGAGATCCAGGATACGCGTGCTGTATCCTTCTCGCTCTATCTCCATGTTCAAACGCTCTTCTGGATAGAGGGGCGTTAAGTTATCAAACAAAATGATATCGCGATGCTTATCAGGCGCACTGTGATTTACTTCTTCGACTTTTAACAATGCGAAATAACGCTCGTTATCTTTTGGAGGTCGAATTTGACCGGAAACCGTATCACCGGTACGCAGGCCGAAGCGTCGTATTTGACTCGGGGAAACGTAAATATCGTCAGGACCCGGCAAATAATTGTAATCAGGGGCACGCAAGAATCCGAATCCGTCAGGAAGCGTCTCTAGGACACCACCGCCGAAAATATCTGTTTCGGTTTTTAGGATTGCAAAAATGAGCTCTTGTTTCCTCATATTCGATGCGCCGTCGATTTCGGCGTCATTGGCGAGTTTGAGAAGCTCCGTCATTTTTTTTGCTTTGAGGTCTTGTAGATGCATTAATTTTTCCTGAACGCTATATCATTCCTATGGGGACTGCGTAGATTTTGGGTTTTAATTGGTAAGTTGGATCGTGCGGAAAGTATATAGGATAATTTACGACTCTGGCCTGTAATGTCAAGACACAAAAAAAGAGAGCGCGAATGCGCTCTCCTCTTTTCTTGTACTGAAACACACTGGACTGGTTAGGGTTCGGGTGTTCTGTGCCTCTTTAAAGCAAAAGCCATACCAAAATTACGATCATGATGGATTGTTGTTTTATTTCAGTGGTTTAGGTTGTGTTCGGTTTCTGCGTGCCGGGATAATACCGTGTAAAGACGACATCGATGTCATGGTGGATAGGGTTTCTCGCGATCCATACTCAGATTTCTATGATCCAAAGTAAGGGATACTTTTTCAATTGACCGGAAACTTGCACGTCATTGGCATCAGAGCGCATTTTAAAAGTTTAGGATGCCCAATCCGGAGTTCATAATGGTCAAAAAGAAAATACTAATCATCGACGATGATGTTCTTCTCCTCTCTATCGCAAAGCTCGCCTTGGGAGAAAAATTTTCGGTAACCACCGTCAGTTCAGGTCTTGATGCAATCGAGATATTAGCCGAAAAAAGCTTCGACCTCGTTCTGCTCGATCACCAAATGCCTATATTAGATGGGTTTGGAACGATAAAAGCAATTCGTCAATTCTGGCCAAATCAGCCCGTGGTCTTTTGTAGTTCGACGGTGAGCCGCGAAAATTTAGAAGCCTTTTCTAGTGCCGGCGCACAGGGCGCGATTTGTAAGCCGTCTAATATTGCCCACTTACCCGAGCTTGTTTCCACCTTCCTCTAATCGTTAACTTCTGGCTTCCAAAAACTTAGTTAGTAAGAAACAGCAAGTTCTTTCTCACCGTTGGCGCAAACCCAATAAGGAACCCAAACGAGACAAAACACATCAACGCTTACGTTTTTCTTTTTGACCGAGACCAACACTTCTTCAATTGGGTGTTCATCCATTGAGAACAGGTTTGCTGCTTCTTTTAGTTTTTCTTCGCATTCCAGATTTAGGTCCGAGATGGTTTGCGAGGCTTCTCGATAATTTTCTTCGGCGCGCGCGACGTCTCGTTTCTCTTTCATCGCTCTAGAACCGCGGCGAGCACCCGTCGATATGGCACGAGTGGATTTTCGGCCAAAAAAAGCGCCAAAGATTGAAGTTCCAATTGTGACGGCAGCATCAACAGACGCGGTCCGGGCTTGATCCTCTTGGGTTTCTAGAGTGTGTTCGGCTTTTTGTAAGCGTGTTTGTGCAGTCTTGATTTTTTTCTCGTAGCGATCGCGTAATTTGTCTAACTCGTTATCGCGCTTTTCTCTTACAACATCGCGAACCCTTTGCACGAACGCCGACTGGTTTTCACTCCCTTGGGATTTGAGGCGTAGTTTAGGGCATTGCCAGCAGGTGATCTGTTCTTCACGATACAGATAATCGACGACGCTACGTGACCATTTTGTGTAACTGGCTTTTTTGCCTGCAAGTTTAGGGAGGTCCATAAAACTGCCATCCTCAGGATCGGTTGAAAATTCTGCCGGATCTAAGTCGACGCGAAACGCTTTGGACCAATCAAGGATAAGGGGATCCATTTGTAATCCGTGCACCATCCCGAATTGAATGTTTTGATCTAGACCAAATTTGGCGTCGTCAAAGTAGGAACTCCCCCAAGCGTAAATCATAGGACGATAGAGCAGAGTACTCGGCTTTTGGGCTTCTATCCCAGGTTTCATGAAGAATTCTGTAATCCCTTCAGGAACCAAAGGTCTTATACTATCTTTTTTCGGCGCCGTTATTGGTGCGGCTACCTGCATGGGGGCCGCCGTCGGTGCGTCGCCGCTGAGCATGATTGCCTGTTGAGTTTTTACCTCGGTCTTTTGAGGTTCCATAAGAACCCTGATGTCGTTTCGGGTCAGTGGCCCCTTCATGTAGGACATGACCCAACGGGTTTGAAAAACAACAGGTGCGTCTTCGTGTACGTTGTGAAGCATGAACGAACGACTTTCTAAGCCCGATAAGATATCGTCGATAACCTTACGATTGGAAAACTGTCCGCCAGAATTTATGAGTCCCGAAACGACTCGATCGCGGTCTTGTTTGGTTTGTAGGCGTCCTAAAAACCAAGTGCCTGCATTCGATAAGGCTTTATAATCGATATCAGAGGGATTTTGAGTGGCTAAGACAAGCCCAATTCCGAAGGCACGAGCCTGTTTAAGTAGTGTTAAAAATGGTGCCTTTGTCGGTGGGTTGGCAACGGGTGGTAGATAGCCATAAATCTCGTCCATATAAAGCAGTGCCTTCAAGCTCGTCGTACCCGACTGAGTTCTCATCCAGCTGACCATTTGGTTCAGTAATGTTGAGACGAAAAACATGCGTTCATTGTCATCCAAATGCGAGATAGAAAATATGGAAACACGGGGTTGGCCGGCATCGGTAAAAAGTAAGGAAGGGATGTCTAGGGGCTCACCTTCCAACCAGGCAGAAAAACCAGGAGAAGCGGCAAGGTTGTTAATTTTTTTGGCCAGTTCCAATCGTTTCTTGGGTTCAAAAATCGAATCTAAATCCATGAATCCTATTTTATCTATAGGTGGATGTTGCACGGCGTTGATAAGTGAACCGATATCGAGCGATTCGTTTTTTTTCCAAAAATGCTCAAACAAGGCGCCTAGAAAAACGAAAATCGGTGATTGGGAATCGAGATCTTCGTTCATAAGGCCGAGGAAAGAGCGGACAGTACCGGCGACTTGATCGCTTAAAAACTCAGGTTCCTCGATTATTTCTGCCGATGGTGCACCGAGACTAGAAAGAATCGAAACAGGTAGTCCCGCGCTGGAGCCTGGTGTGAAGATACTGAATTTTGCTTTATTTTTGAGACGCTTGATTCGGTCTCCGTCCTGACCCCAACTTTCCAACCCCGACTTCCACAGCGTCGCTTTTTCTTTTGCTAAAGTATCAACATCTATTGATTTGCGACGGGCCTCATCTTCGTTCATCCACGGCAGAAAATCTGAGGGTTGGAGTTCTGGGAAGGTTAGAAGTAGGTTTCCCAAGTCGCCTTTGGGATCAATAATAATCGCCGGAACATCATCGAGAATTGCCTCCTCTAAAAGACCCAAGCAAAGACCTGTTTTACCTGAACCCGTCATACCTATGCACATTGCATGAGTTAACAAATCGCGTGAATCATAGAGTACTGGTTTCTCTGGGTCGTCTTCGTGACGTCCCAGATAAAAGACACCCAACTTTTCAAATACTTCTTGGTTCAAGGCCATTTTTAAATCCTTCTTTAGGTCTGTGAAACCTAATGCACCTATTGTGAGATTGCACCTGCAAATTTTAAGTGAGTTCGATGTTGTCTAGGTGCAAATTGAAACAGAGTCATGTTCTGTGGACCGCTTCACAGTGTAGAAGAGTAATGCTATTGGTGTGGCAGATTTTTTACGGAGATAACGATGGAAGATTTACTGGGATATTTTACAGATGCAGATCGAATCGGCGAATTATTAACGAAGTTTGGTGGAAGTATTGTTGGCGCGGTTCTCATTCTTGTTATCGGGATCTACATCGCCAAAACAGCGCGGCGTCTCATTATGTCTGCCTTGGAGCGGGCAAAATTTGACGAGCTATTAACTAAGTTTGTTTCCAATATCGTCTACTACGTCCTCATAGTTTTTATCGCTTTTGCTGCGATAAAACAGGTCGGAATTGATACCTCATCTCTTTTGGCCGCTCTCGGTGCTGCTGGACTTGCGATTGGATTGGCGATGGAAGGATCGTTGCGCAATCTTGCCGCCGGCGTAGTCCTGATTATTTTCCGACCTTTCTCCGATAACGATTTTGTCGAGGTCCAGGAAGTTCAAGGCGTCGTCGAAGATGTGCAATTATTCAACACCGTCATTGTAACTTTGGATAACGAAACGGTTATTTTCCCGAATTCAGAAATTACCGGCAATAAAATTATCAACTATAGTCGAAAGCCCTATGTTGATGTGGAAGTGAAATTTTGGTTGAAGTCCGATGAGGATATTGAACACGTAAGAAAGGTGGCGGTCAAAAGTGCCTCTGCTTTAGACCTAATCTTGGAAAAACCTGCACCTGTTCTTCAATGTTTGGAGTTCGACGAGGCGGGAATCAAAGTGCAAGTAGAAGGTGCTTGCGATCCCGCGAAGCGTGAGGACGCTCTGTTCGCATTGACCGAAGCGTTGCAAAAATCTTTTAGAGATGAAGGCGTGGAATTGTCAGCTCCGACGCGTCGCCAAATATAGCCAATACGATTGGCTACTTCAGCCCGAACTCTTTTTCAAATTCATCCATAAGGGTTGAGTCTTAACCAACGACTCATAATGTTTTTGTGAGGTGGCGAATCGGTTTCGACTCACCGACATTTCGAACTCAACATCCGGCATTGTTCCCAGTTCCTCCAAGCACTCAAGCAGTGCGATTTCTTCCACGACGATAACCTCCGGTTTCGCGTACCATGGTGTGTCTTCGAGAACATGTTGTTCGATTATTTCCGCGGACTTTTCGATACGAGAATTAGCATCCGGAATGGGGCGTAATTCTAGCGTCACGCGTTCCTTTGGTTTCGCAATGGTTAAGGCGAGTCTAAGTTGGTTTTCTCTATCGATACTTCGTACCATGTGAACTTCCCATTTTAGATGGTTTGGAAAGCGAATCGATCCTCGGGTCGGTGATTTTCTATTTGGATTTTTATAAGCCATAAATTTCTCCTATGCAGCTACGTCATACTGGGTTGTAAGTTCCTTTTTGATCCGTTTGATAATTTGAACCAAAATTTGTGCGTCTGAATTTTTCGGATCTTCGGCTACCATATTCAAACCGCGTCGTGTTAAGGCCACGCACCAATTCGGAGTCCCTATTAAGCTTGAATATCCAACCGCATCCTTTGGTAACCAATAAAGCGAAAGGCATCCTTTTGTTGATTTAAAAGAACCCCCGTCCAGCATCATCTGACGTGCATTGGCGTCGAAATAAATGTGAAGCTCTGGCAGTGCGCGCGGCGCAAAAGCGTACATCCAACCTTGAGAGGTGAAACCCTCGAAAGTACAACGTTCTACATTCTCCACTTGTTTGGAAAGAGAGGCGAACTCCTTTTGTAACGCGTTGAGGTTCTGGTGACTCAATTTGGATAGAGAAACATCGGCCTCAAGAAGGGCGTTGAATTCTTCTACCATGAAAGACAGCATCGGAACGCTACCTAATGTTTTCATAAAACTCTTGAGCGTTAACTTCTGATCCAATTTGGCGTAAATGTTTTGAATCTGTGTTGCTTGGCCGATCGCATCTTCTTTCGATAATAAAAAAGGAAAGGTTACAAAGTTGACGTCAGCAGTCTCAAAGAGACGCCCAATAAAGTAGTCGTCTTTGCTTAACGGAACGTCGAAAAAGCTCAGGTGAAGGGGCGCGCGTTTACCCGTCAAAAGACTACAAACCTGAACGCCTGAACCGTTTCTCTCAACAACGAAAATATCTAGATGCGCGTTTTCCAAGCACTCAAAAACCCAGTGGTTAAGTACAAGTGTTCGTGATTCGATAAAATTCTTCCATTCCACGAGGTCATCGAAATCTAAGGTCGCGTGTTCTAAAACATGCGGAAATCCGAAAGAGGAGAAGTGCGCTGATTGAAAAATATTCGCATCGACTCCGATTTTCGAAAGTAGTTTGAAGCGATGTTCTGGACTTTGTTGCGCTTCTCGGAAAACGGTAAGTTCACGCAAGCATTCTAAAACTTGATAAGGGATAGATTCGTCAAAAGGTACTGGCAATTTACATTCGCATCGGTTTTGATGCGTCCAATTCTCGATATTTTTCAATGTTCTCTCCTGCCGGAAAAAAGCCGCCCCCCAATAGGTCGGTAATTATTTTGTCTTCTGCAATAGCTGACGTGGCCTTTTCGACCTGGAAAATGATCAGTTGCGGATTGTTTTGAGAAACGAATTGATCAAAATCAACAGCTTATAAACTCACGCGTTTACAAATTTTTATAATCTTTTTAGCATGGGGTCCTTAAAGTTCATAAATTTTTAAACCTACGAGAAGGAATACAAATGTCAGATTTGAATACAGAATTTAAAAAGGCCGCCGAAGACGTTCAAAACCTTAGCGAAAGCCCCGACAACGACGTATTGTTAAAGTTATACGCCCTTTATAAGCAGGGCACCCATGGGGATGCGAGCGGTAAGCGTCCTGGTTTTACGAGCCCCGTCAAACGCGCAAAGTTTGATGCTTGGGCCGGACTTAAAGGGAAATCACAGGATGAGGCCCAACAATCGTATATCGACCTGGTAACATCACTTACCTGATTTTACTTTTCTAAGTAAGTGACAAATTTTTGCGTGAGATCTTCGGCTTGAGCTGCTTGGACTGAGTCTTCGCCTAAGACCAATTTTGCGTATTTTTCCCAAAGTTCAAATCCTTTATCAAAATCACCAAAGACTTTACGGCTTGCCTTAAGGCGAGTGATGACCGGCGCGTAAACAGCGTCGACGAGTCCAAAAGTGTCGGCCAAGAAATAGGGACCTTCTTCACGAGAAGCGAGATGTTTTTCTATCGCCGTCAGTGCTGTCACGACATCTTTCTTACCCCGTTCGAGTTTTTCAGTATCATCTTTTTTAGAATACCAAACCCTTGAGTACGCGGTTAATAGAACATCATTTGCGTAGACAATCCAAGATCGAGCGATCGCTCTGTCGACGACGTCGTCTGACAAAAGAGAGGCGCCTTCGAAAGCTTCATCTAAAAATTCGTTGATTACCATCGATTCGAAAATCGCTTTGTCGTCGACTAGAAGAACGGGAACCTTTCCTCTCGGCGAAATATCCAAAAACCAATCGGGTTTGTTCGATAGATCGATCATTGTTAACTTGTATGGGAGCTCCTTTTCTTCGAGAACGATTCGTGACCGTTCTGCATAAGGACAGATATCAAAAGAGATGAGATGTAATGTGGGTTCGTGGTTTTCCAAGTGCGTTCCTTCCTAAAAGTCTTGGGTGTACCGCTACAATATGAGATCAAAGTTTAGATAGTAAAGGGAGTATTGTTGTCGACGTTAGAATTAGACGCGATTGACGATTCTTACCCCTAATTGACCGCTGATATCAACCAGCTCTCCTTTGGCAAAAACCTTCCCGTCATACTCCAAATCAACGTCTTCATGGACAGCTCGATCCAAAGTGATCGCGTGACCTGCTCGTATTTTCGAAAGTTCTTCGATCGCGATTTCAATGTTTCCCGCTAAGATATTAATTCGGGGTTCGGACTCGTCTACAAGGAGTGTTGTCGATCGGGTCGAAAAGTCCTTCTCTAAAAAGGTACAACACCATTGGTCATCTTTAAAAGTAAGTTCAATGTCGACAACAGCGCGGTCACTTATCCTTACTTGCGCGCGTGAATAAGTCCGAGAAATTTCCTGTGTTTGAATCGCGTGATCGGGAATCAACACGTCACCGGGCGCGCACTCGGTAATCATTTCTGTATTCGCCGGTACGGTTCCAGCGATAACAGGAAAGCGCAAATTTAGGTCACGATTTGATTGGGGTCGGCCGTCCGGACTCCGAATCATCCAGTCGGCAGGAAGATGTAGAAAGATATGGTCCGTTCGTTGTTTGATGCATAACTTAAACACAAAAACATAATTCTCTTGCGCTAGTTCTGCTTCCTTTAGCTTCTCCGAATCTAGGAAAAGTCGAGTTCCGGGAAAGAATGACGCAAATAAATCGTCAGCGATATCAGCAAAGAGAATTCCTAAAAAACCGCGATCAAAATCGGACGGACCATTTACATCACTTTTTGTCGCAAGGTTGACCATGTGGTTTGCAAAAAAGGTTGCTATCGAAATGCCACCAAGTGATTCAGATTCGGGGACCGAGAAAGCAGCAATAAGATTGGTTTTCTTTACAGCGTTGCTTAGACCGCTGAATGAAATTGAAATCGACTCGGGTTGATCTTCAAGATGTAGCCACTCCCGAAGAGTGCGAGATATTTTTGTGGCATGTTCTTCGCGAAACAAATTTGAAATAGTGTTCTGAGTTAATATTGCGTGATGATCGAACATCGCAATTTCTTCAAAAATCAAAGGCTTATTCATGGCGCATGATCTTCTTCAGGGTAGGCTTCTTTGCAGCGTTCATTTCTTTCATCATATTTATAGCAGGATTTTGCGTATTACCCGCTATTCGAATCGATAAGAATCTTTGGGGTTCATTCATTGTTCTATCGTCGGGTCTGTCTGATCGCCAGGCAGGTGCTGAATACCTGTGACTTCTTGGCTATCATCGACATTAGAATAGGTCTCGGCGAGAGTCATTTTCTCGATTTCTAGAATCTCATCCGAAGAGGTCTCAATCGTAATGTCTACTATATTCGGCAATTTGTGTCGCTGTGCTTCTTCCAATATGTCCGAGGAATTAATATGTGTCGTGGAACGCAAATCCTCCATGGCACTAACATCGGTCCCAGAATACTGTCGCGTTACTTCTGGGAGATTTTTTCCCGACTGAGTAAGTATATTTAGGGCCTCTTGAGAAATAATACCGGTGTGGTTTTGAAACGATTTCGTGCGTTCTTCCATTTTTTGAATGGCGTCAGGTGGCACATCTACAGGAGCTATTTTTTTGAAGGCATTTAGAAATGAATCGTCTTTTCTGAAGGATTCCTTCCACTCGCCATTTACGCGTTTCAGAATAGATTGAGGCTCTGGACGACCAATTGACGATTGGGAGATAGAGAAGATGGTCTTGAGATTTAGGTTTGTGTCTCGCCCCCATTCAAGGAGACGATCAAATTGAAGACTAAATTCGGACGCCATTTGGGTCGGTTTCTCGAGAGCGATATCGATTGTAAACCAGCGCTTGTTTGCTTTCGTGTTGATGAGTAAGGTTTCCAAGTCAGAACGAGACCTTACTTTATCCCAAAAAATGACGGGTGAAATACGAAGCAAACGTTCGAACGAACGCCGATCGTCGTTCTTCGGCGGAAAGACGTGTCTTACGTGTTTTCCGGGTAATGAAGAGGGTGGAATTTCGGAGACGAGAAGCAAAGGCTCATCGTTAGTTTGTCCTGCAAGCCAGCATAGAATCGAGCTTTTGCTCGCTCCGGATGGGCCTAATAATAGGCCATCACCTTGGTGGCGCACTGACTCGGTTAGTTTTCTCAAAATTCGGTGGGACATCCGTTCTAAGATCGCTGTAGGTCGTCGTTCGAAAACTACGATATACCCTTGAACCCCTAGATGGCAGTGCACCATCCATTCCCCACAAAAGTTGATTTCTCTGGTCAATAACCCCGCAATTTTTTCAACAATTTCGGGCGCTAATGCCGCTTTATCAGACCGCAGTCGCCCCAATTTTTCATAGGACCATTCGCCTCTAGGCCCGATAACTAGACCTGTGGAATTGGGATCTGTGACGATATTCTGAATATCAGGAAGGCCGGAAATGAAGGCCCGTAAGTTTTTCTCAACTTGGAACATTAACGATGCGGTCTCTTTAAAAAAGTCTTCTTTTCGGTCGTTTCACTATCTTGAACTTCTAATTTTGAAATGAGCTTCAGGGTTAGCGTTACCTGTTCTCCACTATGGAGAATTAGATCAAACCTCTCACTTTCGAATCCTGTTGCTCGAATTTCTACGCGTCGTTTTCCAGGCCGCAAACCTACAGTCTGCCCGCGGAAGGTATTTATCTCGCCGTATAGTTGCTCATCTACGTAAACGATAGCGGTTTTTGGCTTCACCTCAAGGTGTAAGTAGGCCGATGCTTCATTTTTTTTTATTTTTTGGATCGCTGTACACGCGCTTAGCGATAGAGCTAACGATATAAAAAGTCCGATCTTCATTTGAGTGCCGCTAAACCAAGATTATAATAGGTCTCAATTCCCGCATCGATTTGAGCGAAGCTTATATATTCGTTAACCGAATGCGCGTCCTCAATATCTCCTGGTCCGACGAGCCATATTGGAGCCATAGGTCCAAGATAGGTCGCGTCGGTATTAAACGCGACCACTTTCGTCGGGAAGCCGGGGGGCGGGTCGAAAAAAACCGGATCGTTGCTCGCAGGTATTTCCATTTGAACTCCCGATTCGTCGGCCATCTTCTGAAGCAAGTCGATCATCGGTTGAACGTCTGAAACGGCTCGAATGAGTACTTGGGCGTGGGCACTTGGTGCAAATACGTTCGCAGCGACTCCTCCTTCAATAACTCCAACATTAATAGTTGTTGGTCCTAATTCTTCATGAGTTGGCCAAACCTGTTGATCCATTGAATTTAGAAAGTTCAGTAGCTTATGGACTGCCGACTCACCTTTTTCTGGGTAAGCTGAATGTCCCGCAATTCCCTTTGCACTTAAAATCAACTTAATCATGCCCTTTTGGGCGGAAACGACATGGTTCATCGTGGGTTCACACAGGATGATTCTTGAAACATCGATATCAATCGCGGTCGCTTTTTTTGCCCCACAGTGGTCTACTTCTTCTCCGACAACAAAAAGAAATCCAAAGCCATGATGCCCCTCTGATTTGAGTTTTTCGCCCGCTTCGATCATCGCATAAATGCCGCCTTTGGTGTCACACGCGCCACGACCTTTGATGCGATCGTCTTCGACGACTACAGGTAAAAATGGGGGTACCGTGTCAACGTGGGTGGAATATAGAAAGGTGGGTTCGGCCTCACCGACGGCCAATAGATTCCAGCGCTTTGCCTCACCGATCGGTTGTCGTGTGCATCGAAAACCACGTTCGGAAAGGTGATCTTCTAAGACTTCCAGAAAAGCTGATTCATTGCCTGAAATCGATTCGATGTTTAACCATTGTTCTAAGATTGCAATTGTCACGGTTCACCTTACAAATTAGCCAGATCGGTGTAACATATGTCACCCGGAAGAAAAGATTACGAGATAAAATGACCTCGAGTGGAAAAAAACAAGAAAATGCACTCAATGCTTTAGAGGCGGCAGCAGATGCTCTTGAACTACCACAAATCGGTGAGATTATTGCTGAGCGTTATCGGGTAATAGAGAATTTAGGCAAAGGGGCTGTGGGTTCGGTTTGGGGTGTTGAGCACATTACTTTGGGCGAGAAATTTGCGATGAAATTTCTTTTGCCAAGTGTCGCAAAAAATCCAGCCTGGCTGGAACGCTTTCGCGAAGAAGCCAGAATTACCAGTATGCTTGGCCATGAAAATATTGTTTTTGTAACCGAATTTGGAATTGCCGAAAAATACGGTCCATTTTTGGTAATGGAGTACTTGGAGGGTGAGAACCTCGCCGATATTCTAGAAAAACGAACCGAAGTTTCTTTGCAGCAGATTTTGAGATTTGCGATTTCAATTTCCAGCGCTTTGAGTGCTGTGGACGAACTAGGAATTGTACACTGCGACCTTACGCCAACTAACTTGTATTTATCGCGTTCCAATGACCAACCCACGTGGAAAATTTTAGATTTCGGGATCGCGAATTTGGTTACCGACGCGGTAAAAACCGATTCAATTTTTGGGTCACCGCGTTATATGGCGCCTGAACAGGCTGCCGGTTTGAAACTTGATGGACGCGCTGATCAATTTTCCCTCGGTGTGATTTTGTACGAAATGTTGACCGGTCAAACACCTTGGAAGTTGAATTCATGGGCAGATTCTAGGCCTGAATCTCGCGCAAGGTACAAGGTTGCCGCGCCAAGTAGAATTAGCGATCGACCTGAATCGTTAGAGGCTTTAGACGGACCGATTATGCGGGCTATTTCCATCCGACGTCAGGACAGATATCTGACCACGGACGATTTTATAGCCGATATTCTAGAGCACTTTGAGGTCGTACTTGAATCTCGACTGGATCCGGTGGAAACCCATCAACCCCAGGTCGATTTTTCGGATCATATTCGTGATTCGCTTCACTTTGGTTTTGAGGCCGGTGCTCAGGAGTCTCAACCTCGAATTATCGTAACCTTCTTAAGTGCCGATAGTCTTCGCCGTGAATATCGAAGGCATTTGATTGCTGGTCGTCTATACATTGCCGCGAAAACGGATCTTCAAAAAGGGGATTCGGTGGGACTCGATCTTATTTTTGGGCCAAAAGCGACGAGGGTGAAGCTATCCGGAACGATTACAGATGTGGATTCGGAGGGCTTCGGTATTGGAATTGCCCCACTTTTCCGAACCTCCCTAAATCAATTTTTAAAAGACAATCGTCTCGGTTTTGGATTCTTACAACAAGATGTCCTTCTTCCAAAGCCACGAAGTCTGGATGCAACCCTATCGGTTGGTGAGGCTTTTCTCCTTACGAAAATCGCGGATGGGAATCATTCATTGGGCTCGCTTCGTGCACATTGTTCGGGGCTCCCGTTTAACTTCGAATTGTGTGTGTCGTTATTGATTGAACGTGATTTTGCGCAACTATCTCAAGGTGGCTTAGTCGTTTCATCGGTAATCCTGGAAGAGTCGATTGCTCTTGATGATGGTCTTGCGCAAGAGATAACCGAAATAATTCCAAACTTGGATGAAAATACGCAAAAATTAAAAGTAAAATTTTCGGCTTTTGATGTTGAGCGTGCGTTAACGAAAAGCCAGCATTTTGTGGAAAAGCGAAACTATCTAGGCGCAATTTCGGTTCTTGAGTCGGTCACCGACCTCGTCCCCGATGCGAGTTTACACGTCGCTTTGGCTCGCCTCTTCGATTCGTTTAGTGGTGATCAAGAGTTAGCTGACAAGCACATCGCGCTGGCCGCCCAATTGGATTCCTCATCGGCAGAACTATCTCCAGATTCGGTGGAAATTAGTTTGCCCAAATTCCCGTCTTTTGACGACGAATAAAAGCTCAAAATTGCTTGACCCCTCGTTTTTTTTTGCCAATATGGGAAAGCCGGGCTTCATTGTAGAAGTGTGGATTTCAGGTACGCGGTTACGGCCCGCCGCACCATTTTCGAAAACGCTTGATTGTGTTTTTACGGATTTGGTGTGTTGTTCAGTTTGCGATGAATCGCACTAACAACCACTAATACTTGGAGTTCAGAATGAGTACAGCAGAAAACATGGTAGTGGAAAGGTCGAAAGCAGCGCCACCGGAAGTCCGTAGTCAAAAACCGGCGGTTGATCCAGCTTCGCTAAACCATTCAGATTTAAAGAGCGGCGAATTCTGGCGTGATGTTTTTGACGTTTCCACAGACGAGTTTTTGGACCACATGTGGCAAATGAAGAATTCGCTCTATGGCGAAAAGCAACTGATGAAAGTATTAGAGAACGTCGCTCCGGCAAAATTTCTTGACGATGCCGCAAGAGGTTTCCGTCTAGCTCCTATGATGGTTCGTGTGACGCCCTATTTGCTATCGCTCATCGATTGGAACGACCCGTGGAACGATCCGATTCGTCGACAGTTCATTCCTTTGGCTGAACAACTCGAGATGGATCATCCGATGTTATCGCTTGATTCTTTGCACGAACAAAAAGATGCACCTGTTCCCGGTCTGACGCATCGTTATAATGACAAAGCATTGTTCCTTCCTCTGAATACCTGTCCTGTGTATTGCCGTTTTTGTACGCGTAGCTACGCCGTAGGCAAAGAGACCGATACGGTTGAAAAAGTAAATCTGAAAATCAATCCGAAACGTTGGGAAGAGGCATACGCTTATATTCAAACGCGTCCTGAACTTGAAGATATCGTTATATCTGGGGGTGATGCTTATAATCTACCGGCGAAACATATTCGAGCCATCGGTGAGAAACTCCTATCTATTCCAAACATTCGTCGCATACGATTCGCCACAAAGGGTTTGGCCGTTATGCCGATGAAGATATTGACAGACCACGAGTGGTTTCAAGCCATCGCTGACGTTGAAAAGATGGGGCGTAAAATGCACAAGCAGGTTTGTATTCACACTCACTTTAATCATCCCGTCGAAATTACCGAAATCTCACGCCAAGCGATGAATAAGCTTTATGAGAATGGAATCATGGTCCGTAACCAATCGGTTCTGCAGCGTGGTGTAAATGACGACGCGAATATCATGGCACTTTTGGTAAAACGCATGGGAGAAATTAACGTTCATCCCTATTATGTTTACCAACACGATATGGTTAAGGGGGTCGAAGATTTGCGTACAAGTTTGCAAGAAGCCTGCGATATTGAGAAAGCAGTTCGCGGTATTACTGCTGGATTTAACACGCCGACTTTTGTCGTTGATGCTCCTCAAGGTGGCGGCAAACGTGATGCCCATAGTTACGAACATTATAATCGCGAAACAGGTATCAGTGTCTACACAGCGCCGAGCGTGAAGAAAGATAAACTCTTTTACTATTACGATCCGATTCACAGTTTGTCCGAAGAAATGCGCGAAAACTGGAAAGACCCGAAAAAAAGGGAAGAAATGCATAACGATGCAAAAGCCCAAGCCCAAGCGAATATTTAATGGTTTCTCTTGAACATTTTTGCGTGGAAAATGACCTACCGTGGTCGCGGGCCATCGAAGCGAAAACCAATACCTACATCGAACTCTTATTGAAATATAATAAGACGATGAATCTGATTGGTCCGATGGATAAAGAGGATATTAAAAGCAAATTATTTATCGACTCCTTGGTTGCCGCCCTTGCGGAAAAACCTAGCGGGCGAATTTTGGACGTAGGTTCCGGAGCTGGTCTGCCTGGAATTGTATTGGGTATCTTTTTTCCAGAAACTTCAGTTACGCTTGTTGAACCTCGGAAAAAACGCGCAGACTTTTTGTCCCTAGCGGTACGTACTTTGGAACTTAAAGATGCTGTTGTCTTTCAAAAACGAATCGAGATGGTTCCTCCAGATACCTATAACTACGTCATTGCCAAAGCGTTTCGAAAACCCGTCGAATGGCTGAAGATTGCTCAGAAGTGGACGAAGCCTGAGGGGGTTATCATTTGTATGCATACGTCCGAGTCGATTATGGAAACCAACCTTGTTCTTAAGAATACCTTAAGTCACAAGACCTTGAACTTATCAATAAGTAAAAAGGAAAGGGAAGTAAGTGTTTTTACCATTAATGCCACAACCCCAGACCAAACCCAAAATTAAAATAGTCTTTGGAAATATCCAGAACGGTATTTAATTTCCAATCCCAACCCAACGTAACTCGAAGGTCTGCACCCGCTGTAAAATGATGATAGGTCGGTATGGATTGCAATCTTGAGGGCAATTGATAATAGCCTGTTCTCAATCGAAGTCGATTATCCAAAACTTCACTTTCTATTCCCAAACGAAGTCCAATATTGAGGTCCTCTCCTGAAGACCTGGCCACGCTATCGATCACGCTTGTGATGGCAAACGTATTTGTGGGGGATTGAAAGGTGGTAACTAAATCTGCTGCAATTAAAACGTATCTTCTTTTCTTATTCGTCGTTTCTCCCTTTTCATAGCGATCGCCGAAGGTATGAATTGGATTGTGTTTTTTTTCCCAAAACATCCAACTCGCACCTAAGGTCAGTTCTCCGGGTTGGGTGATTACGAACTCGAATTCTCGATCGTCGTCGTTATTGAGTTCTTTGTCTTTTTGCGGCAGTCGTAGGTTAGCTCCGATCCGAAAGGGGAGCGAAGGGGGGAACCATAGTACGCCGAAGGAAGCTCCGGTACCTTCGAAATTAATGGGGACTTCGTCGCTTAATTGAACTTCCGAACTTCCGGAGTTTAAAGTTGCGCCGATGGACAACTGAAATTTTGGGAGAGTAAGACCCAGGCCGATAAGTCCAACTGTCTGTGTTAAGAAATAGTTGTCGTCGCCGAAAAATTTGTATTGTGAGGTGTAGCCATGTACGCCCGCACCGAAAAGGGAATATTTAACATCTATGCCTAATCCCAAATGAAATGCATTGTTGGAAGTCGAATTTATGGCTCCAAAATCACTGTGATCATTCGTGGGTAGATTCAGCCAATAAAGCGTCCAATCCCAATCCCAAAGTTGATCTCTAGAATATGAAAAGCGAGAAGCGAAAGAGGCGGGATTATAGGTATGTCCATCCGCGCCTTCGGCGATTCCGACGAAGGCACCGCCCAATCCGATAACACGATTGGAGTTGCCGACAGGTCTGATTGGGAATTCGAACAATGCTTCTTCTGCAAATATTGGGGTGGACCAAAGAAGAAGCAGCGCCAAAACCATGATTTTGCGTAACATAGGCTTTCTGGATTGGGGACGAGTACTTATTGTAGAGAAAAGTTGCTATCTTCCAATGCATTATTTTCGAATGTGGCAGGGTTTCCCTTTTCAGCTCAAACTGCCTATACAGAACATTTGACGGGTAGATTGTGACTCGATTGATTGTGTTAGCTTGTTTTCTTATCGTAAATTTCCCGCTCGCCGTCTTTGCTCAAAACGAATTAAATTCGATTTGGGTGGATCCGTTCTTTTCAGTTGAAACTCCAGAAAAAATCGCTTTGGTTTCGCGCTCTCCAGAAGAGATAAAAAAACAAACATCGGATATGGAAAGGCGAATACGAGACGCGCTATATGAAAGCGGAAAATTCAGCGTGGTTAAAGACGGAAGAGATTTCCCCGACAATTTTAATGCTTCGAAAAATTTGGCCACCCGAGATCTCGCTTTCGTTTGTATCCTGGATGGGTACCCGGCTCCAGATAGAGCGCGTTTTGAACTGAAGTGTTACAGAAAGACTGACTTAAGCTTTTTGTCTTTTTTAGGAACCCAAGATGATCTCAAGTCTTTCGTTGAAAGTAAACGATTTCGCAACGGTCGATCCAGTGAATCTGGGACGTCTGAAAAACGTACTGAAGACAAGAGAGACCTAAGCGACGTGGGGAAAGGGGTTGTATCGAAATCGCAATTCATCGCTGACGAAACCAGCAGCGATAAGCGTTTGTATCTTGACCCCACGCGTAAAAATTCTAGACGTATTCTAGTTGGGAAAAATCGAATACGAGTTAAACAAGGTGAGTTTTACGAGCTTATAGGTCAATCTCAGTTGAAAAACACACTGTTCGAGAATGAGGCGAGACGGATGACGCTGTTCGTCGCGGGTTCGGTAGCGATTGCTGTTGGAGCTGGGCTTATTTTTGGTGGGGTATATTCTAACGCTGGGTGCGGAAACGATGAAGGGTGTAAAAGTAACCTGCTTCCTATCCTAGGTGGAACAGCCTTGGGACTCGGTGGTATTTCGATCGCGACGGGATTCTTCCTAGATCATTACCCCACATCATCGAAAGAAGATCGCGATGCTATTGATTTATATAATGGGGAGGAAAAAGAGGGGAATTAGACGGACGCGAGTGCGTCGGTGTAAAATTTGTCGAGAAGATCTTTGTGCTTCGTCTCAACAACTTTTCTTTTCACTTTCATGCTTGGTGTGAGTTCACCGGTCGTGACATCAAAATCGGCTTCCAGAATTGCAAATTCCTTAATCGTTTCGTAACGCGCCAAGGGTTTATTCAGCTGGTCGATGTAACCTTTCATCTCGTCACGCATTTTTGGGTGCTGTGATATTTCTGCGTAGGAAAGAGATCCCAATTCGTTTTGATTGGCCCACATTTTTGCGCCGTCTTCATCAAGGGTGATGATAGCCGTGCAAAAATTTCGGTTATTACCGTGAACGAGGATTTGTGAAACGAGTGGACATAGCGCCTTGAAAGCACCTTCAAGTTGGGCTGGTGCTACGTACTTACCACCGGATGTTTTAATCAGGTTCTTGATACGGTCGGTGATTTTCAAGCGTCCCATTTCGTCTATCTCACCTTTATCACCGGTGTTTAACCAGCCGTCGGTTAAGGTCTCGGCGGTGACATCGGGACGCTTATAATATCCGCGCATGACACCACGACTCTTAAATTGAATTTCTCCAGTATCGGGATCGATGCGTACTTCGGTTCCTTTTAGAGGGCGTCCAACGGTACCGAATTTATTGGTATCAGGTACGCCGACAAATGATGCTGCACTGGATTCGGTGAGGCCATATCCTTCAAGAATGAGAAGCCCGGCGGCGTCAAAGAATTCGGCGATTTCACGATTCAGTGGTGCTGAACCTGAGATGAAAAAACGAATTCTTCCTCCAAAACGCGCGCGGATTTTCGAATAAACGAGCTTATCAGCGATCGAAAATTTGAGCGCTAAAAGTCCCGCCGGTTTTTTACCTTGTTGTCTCAACTGCGATACTTCCCGCCCGGTTTTAACTGCAAATTGGAAAATTTTATACTTGGCGCCGCCGGCGTCTTTAGCACCGTTAACGATTTTATTGTATGCCTTTTCAAAAATACGAGGCGCAGCACCCATGAAAGTCGGTTTCACGACCGCAAGATTATCAATGATTTTTGTGACATCACCGTCTACGGCTGTTGGGATACCGAGATGAATGATAATGACTTCCAGAACTTTTCCGAAAGAGTGCGACAGCGGTAACCAAAGAAATTGTTTATCTTCAGAGGTTAGAATATCGATGTCTTCAAGTCCCTCCGCGGTGAAAATCCAACAATCGTGGAGTAGTTCAACGCCTTTAGGTTTTCCGGTGGTTCCAGAAGTGTAGATCAACGTAGCAAGTTTGTCGGGAGTAATGCGATCAATGATTTCATTGATATCGTTTTCTTCGAGCCAGCTTTTTCCTTTTTCCTCTAGTTCGGCCAAAGTAATAATCCAGCCGTCATCGCTGCCTTTTCCATCAATATTAATTAAGTGCATTACATTAGGAAGTGACTCGCGCACTGAAGATATTTTTTCCGCTTGTTCATCGTTTTCGACAAATACGAGGACCGAATCCGAGTTTTCGATAATATATTGACTATCTTCGGCGGTCGTCGATGGGTAGATCGTGGTCGTGGCTGCTGCAGAGAGCATGTTGCCCAAGTCGACGAGGATCCATTCGACGCGTGTACCACACAGAATGGCAACACGGTTCTCATCGTCAACACCGAGCGAGCGGATTCCGCCAGCGATGAGCTCGGAACGGTCCCAGGTTTGTTGCCAATTAATAGAATCCCAAGTTCCATTTGAAGTTGGAAAAGAAAACGCTTCCAGATCTGGTGTTTTTTGAACACGAATACGAAGCATTTCTGCAACTGATTGATAACCCATTCTTACTCTCCATTATAATAAATAATAACCGGCATAAGCTAGTCAGCTAATAGCAAGTTCGCAAGGACAGCCGTCGAACTAAGGCAAATTTTTGATAGTTTTTTCTGACGGTAAATTACGGCTTTGACTTAATGTTGGGTCAACATCTCTTGTGCTGCTTCACGCGTTTTTTCGGTGACACGAGATCCGCTCAACATTCTCGCGATTTCATCAACACGCTCAACTTCGGTTAATTTACGAATGGTTGACGCGGTACGGCCTTTGGCCTCGATTTTTTCAACTACGAATTGATGGGTCGCGCGGCTGGCGATTTGGGCCAAGTGAGTGATACAAAGCACTTGGTGTCCGTCGGCCGTTGTAGCGAGCTTATCTCCTACTTTGTCAGCCGTCGAACCGCCAATCCCCGTATCTACTTCATCAAAGATGTAAGTCGATACTGTATCTCGCGCGCTATGCACCGTTTTCAATGCCAACATGATTCTGGAAAGTTCCCCACCACTAGCAATTTTTGCGATGGATTTGGCTTCCTCGCCAACGTTGGTGCTGACTAAGAAAACAAGTTTATCGTAACCGCGAACCCCTAAGTCGATTTTTTCTAAATCGAGGACAAATTGGGTTCCATCCATATTGAGTTCTGTAAGTTCTTTTTCCACAGCTTTTCTTAACTTTTTGGATTCTGCTACGCGTTTTTTGTTTAGAAGGTCTGCTACGATAACCGCTTCTTCGGTTGCTTTTTTTAGAAGAAGTTCGAGTTCATTAGAACGTGATTCCGTATTTTCTAGGTGAAGCAACTCGGTACGCATCGTTTCTGCATAAGCCAAGATATGATCAATATCTCCACCATGCTTTCGTTCTAAATGTTTGATGAGTTCTAGGCGTTCTATCGCGCCATCAAGTATGTCTGGATTCGCATCGATGCCATCATTGATTTGATTCAAATTGCGAACGATTTCATCGATATTTACCTGAATTTCATCGACTGATTTTCTAATATTTGCAGCGCTGGGCGTCCAACTTTCTAGTTGGTTCAGGCTTTTTGCTGCCTTTGAGATACTCGCGTACGCAGAAGTTTCGTTTTCATAAAGAAGATCAGAAATTTTTGAGACGAGCGCATCAATCTTGCTGGCATTTTTTAATTTCTCGAGTTTATCCTCGAGGGTTTTTCGTTCTCCGCTCAGGAGTTGCGCGTTATCGATTTCTTCCAATTGGAATTTAATATAGTCGATTCGCGTAAAGCGGGTTCGAATATTTTCTGAAAGTACATGAATCTCTTTTTTAAGATCTGAAACTTTAACGAATGCTTTTGCCATTTTTGCACGGGTTTTATCTAACCCTGCGTAGGCGTCCAAAATATCAAGATGCCGGTCAGCATGCATCAACGAAACATGTTCGTGTTGACCGCTAATATCAACCAATCCTGAGGTGACTGCTGAAAGAATCGCCAGCGTCGTTGCACAACCGTTTATGAAGATCTTATTTCTGCCGGTCTTTGAGACGATTCTTTTTACGAGCAATTGTCCATCGCCTTTGGTCACGCCCTTTGTTTCCAAAAAGTCATCGATCTCTTTTGTATCCAGTTCAAAGATACCTTCTACCTCCGCGCTATCGAAGCCTGTTCGTACAACATCCGTGTTTGCACGCCCTGCGAGTATGAGATTAAGTGCATTAATGATGATGGATTTACCGGCCCCAGTTTCCCCTGTCAGGACAGTTAGGCCCGTCTCAAAAGGGATTTCGAGAAAATCGATAACCGCAAAATTTTTGATTAATAGATGGCTCAACATAATAAGCCTCTTTTGTCATACCATGATCGAATCGACAATAGATATTTTGGACACTTGTTCAGTAGATAGGTTTTAATACGAAAATACGTATTCAAAACGACCAAAAAACGACGCTCAGCTGGCACGACGATTGTTGTATACTCCAGCGAAAAGTAAAAATACCCTATAAAAGTGTTAGATCGATCCACCAAAACGGAAGATTTTGTTGCCGATCTTCTACGTTTGTCCCCAATATTGGGTTATTGGAATTATGGTATGTGTTTTGCTGTGTAGGTGCACGTGAACGACAAATTACGGAGAAATGAAATGAAAATGAAAACACTATTAGCTACTGCTTTAATCTCTGGACTATCAATCGGATGCGCTGAGGATACGACGCCACCCACTAGCACGCTGGAGGTTAGCGAAGCTGATTTCGTTAAGTCTGAGGGAACAAAGGCCGACTCAAGTGTCGAAGCTATTTTCGTTGATATGGCATTCAGCGGAACTTTGATCAGCGATTCTAGCTCGAATCTTAATAAACAAATTCAAAACCAATTGTTATTCACAATTGGTCATTTAAATCAGCAAGACTCTATTGGTAGACTCGATAAAATGATCTTGTCGAACGTTACCAGCGCCGATGAAAATGGGAGGGTACGTATCAATTATGATGTCGTTTTACCCGTCGCTTGGGGAAGAAGGGATTCTATTCCTACCACTTACGAATTCAAAATTCCGGTCGACATGTCCAGCGCTGCAAAAGATGCGTTCACTGAAAATTATAAGGTCGGTTGCGTTGATCACACCGCACACGATGTTGATACTGCATCGATGTGGTATTACTACCGTGCAACGGTTCCAACTTGTGGTCTGATTGACGACGATATCTATACCGCAACAGCCAACGTTACCATCAGCGAAATCAATACGACCGGGAAATACCCAGAATACGACAAAATTTATGAAGACGATGTTTTTAACGTCGTTGCCATTTTTGGAAAATATGAGGACGGCGCGACTACGGTTTCTGATGCAGGAATCGCAGCCTACAATCGTTTCGTAGGTAAGATGCATCAACAATTGAGAGGGATGAATCCAACCATCGAACCGTCAACAACTCGCCCCGGTGTCGAAAACCCAGAAGTTAACTTCACGGTTTCTCTCGGCGATGGGAAAACTATGAACGTTACCACCCTTTTGGTGGATAATGTGCGAACCGCTGGACCCGAGTTTAACGATCGTTATGAAGAACTCTCGTCGAGCGCAGATCTTATTTCCTATAGTGGTCACGCTGGGCTAGGCGCAAACATCCGGGCTTTAGCTAATAAAGGTAGCTGGGTTGAAGGTCAGTACGCGGTCGTTTTTATGAACGGTTGTGATACTTATGCCTATGTTGATTCTGCACTTAATGATGCCCATGCCCGTATTAATCTCGATGATCCCAATGGGACGAAATACGTCGATATCATTACTAACGCGATGCCAGCATTCTTCCGTGAAGTCGATCGCAGTACACTCGCCTTGATTACTGGATTGATGGATCATCGTTCACCTAAAACTTTTGAAAGTATGTTTCGCGGCATCGATGATTCTCAAGTTGTTTTGGTTTCCGGTGAGGAAGATAATACTTTTGTTCCCGGTGGATCAACCGGTGAAGGAGAAGGCGATTGGGAGGGGATGACAGAGAACGATTCGGTCACACGTGGGAGCAGCAATTCCTACGAAACTCCGGTTCTTGCAGCCGGCGTTTACGAGGTTGCTATGACTGGGACTGGCGACGCTGACCTCTACGTAAAAATCGGTCAACAGCCGTCCAGAACCGACTACGATTGTCGTCCTTATAAAAACGGTTCGAAAGAAACATGCAGAGTGGAACTGTCAGGTCCGGCAATCATTCATGTTACCATACTCGGTTATGCCGATGCGACCTACGAAATTGTTGCAAGCAAAGTTGAAACTGGGACGAATAGCAGTGCCACCACTATTGTGACCAAAACTTCTACGCCCGATCTTTCAATCCCTGACAACGATTTAGATGGGGTTGTTGATTCTATTACCGTTGAAGAAGACGGAATGATCTCAAATGCGACTATCGATCTTAACATTGAACATACGTATCGCGGCGACATCACGGTGATGCTTCTTTCTGGTTCGAAGCTTGTTGAAGTCTATAAAGGTTCAGGATCTCAAGCCAACGTTAACTTGGATGGGAAGGTATTAGCGGACCTTAAGGGCGAAACCCTTCAAAGCGAGTACCAGCTTAAAGTCGTAGATAGCGCTTCCAGAGATATCGGCAAACTCGTTTCGTGGGGACTCACCTTCGAACTTGAATAAAGCGAGTTTCCAATCCACTCGACTCCGTCCGGAGTCTTTTTTTGCAAGCTGTGTTTTCCATTTTGGCAAAAGAAGTTGCCATTAACCATCGTTAATCCCGCATAGGTTCAATAATCAACTGCGGCATGTAAAATGCAGGCTCAGCCGATGAACCTATTTACGGATAAAAAATATGAAGATCAAAAACACAGCAGCTGTAGTCCTCGTTGCATTCATCGCTTTAGCATGTACAGACGAAGACAATGCATTGGTGGACACGGGTGCGACTAATATTGGTGTAGGCGGAAAATCAGATTCGAGTGCAGAGGCCGTTTTTGTAAATATGGAATTTAGCGGCACTCTGGTCAGTGACTCTTCCTTCAATTCCAAGAGCCAAATCGAAGACCAATTGTTATTCACGATTGGACATCTTAACGAACAGAATTCTGTAGGGCGTCTTGATCGAATCGTTCTGTCTAATATCGAACGTTTTGAAGTGGGTGATGATCAAATACGAATTAATTACGATGTGGTTCTTCCGGTCGCTTGGGGCAACAAAGACGATGTTCCTCAGACCTACGATTTTAAGATTCCCGTCGATATGTCTGCTGCGGCTAAACAGGCATTCACCGAAAAATATAATCAAACATGTGTGGAAAGCCATGCCGGCAATGTCGAAGTGTCATCGATGTGGTACTACTACCGTGCTACCGTTCCTGATTGTAATCTTGATGACTCCGATATTTTTAAAGCAACGGCGAAGGTAACGATAAGCGATATTAATACGACGGGTAAGTACCCAGAGTATCACAAAATTTATGAGGATGATGTTCTCAACGTTGTGGCGATTTTCGGGAAATACAAAGATGGCGCTACATTAGATAGGGATGCTGGAATTGCTGCGTACAATTCCTTCATTAGAAAAATGAACGGTAAAGTACAATTTATGGAAGATGCTGTTATTGAGCCGCTGACCTTCAGACCGTCTGTAAACACTCCTGAAATCAATTACACCGTTCCACTCGGCGATGGGAGGAGCATGAAATTGACGGCTTTGTTGGTCGATAATGTTCGAAATGCGACTCCAGAATTCAATGCGCGTTACGAAGAGCTCTCTAAGAGCGCCGATCTTATTTCCTATAGCGGACATGCCGGACTGGGCTCTAACGTACGCGCCCTGGCTGCGAAGGGCAGTTGGGTTGAAGGACAATACGCTATCTTCTTTATGAATGGCTGTGATAGCTACGCTTATGTTGATGCAGCATTGAATGAGGCTCATGCCGAAATTAATCCCGATGATGAGCTAGGAACCAAGTACGTTGATATTATCGCTAACGCGATGCCAGCATTTTTTAGGGAGTTGGCCCAAGATACTTTCGTTTTAGTTGAGGCATTGATGAACCATCAAGAGCCCAGCACTTACGAAGAGATATTTGTTCTAATGGACGAGTCTCAGGTTGTTTTGGTTTCGGGAGAAGAAGACAATACCTACGTTCCAGACTAATACGTTAAAGCGATGCTATAGCCGGCGAAATCAAAAGATTCCGAATGGAGTCTTTTTTTGTGTGAAAAAATATGTCCACACGTTGACTTTTTAGGAAGAAAATCTAAAACAGGTGAATTGATATTGATGCGTTGGTTTTTGTGTACCGCGCGACTGCAGTCCAATCGGTGATGATATGAGTGATGAAAGAATCGAAGATTTAACGGCCCAACTTTCTGATATGCTTTCCAAGATGGATTGGATGGGCAGGACTATACGTCCCAAATTGCGCTCTTCGGCTTCGGCTTCTGAACTCGAAAAAATGAAAGCCGCTTTAGGCCGCGATATTCCAGCCGACTACCGTGCTTTTCTAAAGCTTGCCAACGGAATGGATGGCGGTGACCAATTTGATTGGATGCTCGCTGGTTGTAGTCCACCAAACAAGGGCGAACAATTTAGTAAAGTTAAAGACCAAATCGTATCGACACTAAAAGGGGCCGATGCCGAGAGTGAGCTTGCTATTCAACTTGAAAAAAGTGTTTTGGTCGGTACTGATTTTGATAGCTTCGGTGTGTTTTTTGATACAACGACCTTTGATTCTCCTGAGCCTGGATTGCTTAAAGTCAGCATGGATGATCCGGATCAAACCCACGAGGGTTTCCCAACCTTTGAAAATTTTTTGAACTTCGTTGTTCAGTTTTACGAAGAAACCGTAAATTTCATGCAGATGCCGATGGATGCCGACGTCGAAGAAGAGTTCGATACGAGTGCGCTTGATAATCTGGGTCTAGGCGATTTGGGTTTACCTTCACGCGCTCCTAAGAAACGCGACGCGGAGGATTCGCAATTATTAGCAGAACTGGATTCTCTTCTTGGTGGTTTCGATTTTTCTGACGGTGAGCCCGAGGAAGAGGAAGAGGAAGAAGAAGAAATGCAGGTCTCTCCAGAGATGCAAATGGCCGCAAATATGTGCACTTACGTCATTGACAAATTGATCGCGACCGAATTGGTCGAACTCATTCCAGGCCCGGAAAATAAAGAAAATCTAGAAGACTTCATGTTGCGGAAACTGATCAGGGTCACCCGCGAAGACCAAATTATGGATTCCTGGATTTCGGCACTTTCGAAAGCAAAAGAAGTTGAAGAACTCTATGGGACCGATGATGAACTCATTCGAGTCATGCGTCTTGCGTGGGATGAGTTCGCTGAAAAAAATGGGTAAGTTTCGGAGTTAAGTCCTGCTATTTGAGATTAGCGATACAGGTAACAGCGTAGCTATCGTTCTCACTTTTTTCTGTGCAGTTTTGGACCGCGTCGATCGTTGCAGGTTCGGTCCGAGCTGTTGCTTCTATACAGGCAAGAACAATTGGCTCCGAAGAAAAAGCTTCCGAACATTTCGTTGGAATTAAAGAAACATCATATTCGGCCGATGACATACTATCGATACAGGCCAGGGTGCGACCACGAGCCGCAAACTTCTGGTCGCACATCTCAACGATTTCCACAGCGTGTTCTAGCGAATGTGTTTCAATGAGTCGGTTTGCGTCGCCTGCACACTTTTCGATATTTAGGAGTCCCTCGTAACATGCTTCAACCAATTCCGGAGGCTTGTCATCGTGGATGCAAATTTGTTTTTCGACGAAATCGAGTTCGTCACAATCTTCAGGCTGGCAACCCATAGAACTAATGAGGCCTAAGAGACCGAAACCAATTAATTTTTTCATGATATTTTTCCTTTTATTATTACCGACTCAAATAGTCGTTAACTGCCGAAACATTTATTTAAATCGGCGACACAAACCTTTTCGGTCACATGTCAGAGTGGTTGCGTTCTTTTTTAAAAAGGGGCTTTATGAAAGGGTGGCGACTAAATTTCGGCTCGGATCGATTTACCGAAGCTGAGTTCTAGGGTAGAAATAATCTCGCGAAATAATGGATAAATTTTGATCGAACAATTATGGCTTTTTCATTGTGGTTTTTTTCGAGCTCCGCAGAACGTGTTCACAGGAGTAGGTTCATTTCGTATGAAAAAATTTCCATTCTTGGCAATGTTAGCCGTTCATTCCAAACTGGGACCGATCGTAATCGATGCACCTTTTGGTCACGAGGGGCCTCAAAATGCTGGCTTTCTAGCCAATGGAGCTCTGTCTTTATTGGGGCCGAAGTTTAATCCGAAATGGTCGATTATCGAACGAATTAGACAAGTCGGTTATCGATCCGCTGATGTCGATAATGTCCTAATAACCCATCTTCATTTTGACCACACTGGTGGAATGAAAGAGTTGGCCCATGCCAAGTTTTTTATTCACGCACCCGAGTGGAAGTACGCGACTTCCGAAGAAGCCGGACTTTCGCAAGGTTTTAGCAAACAGGATTATCAAGCTTTAGGAGACGTTAACGCCTTTGATCTTCCTAAAGAAAAAGATCTGTTTGGCGACGGTTCAGTTTGCGCGATCGATCTACGAGGTCACTCGCCGGGCCAAGTAGGTTATCGTTTCAAACTCACTAACGGAGACGAAGTTATTCATGTCGGTGATGCGGCCTACGGTGTGGAGCAAATTACAGGGGACGCCCCCTTCGGGAAAATGTCAAAAGTTACATCCTATAATTACGATCAAGCTATCGCCTCTCTTCAGGCTCTACGTCAAATTGCGTCCGAGAACCCAGATACGATGTGGGTGACCTCTCACGACTATGATTTGGGAAGTCGATGTGAAAACGGGCCTGTTTCATTGTTAGAATAAATCCATTATGAAACAGGCGTTCAAATAACATCCAATTCATAAGTAGGTTTGTACGGTGAAACTACATAAAATTCGACTATTGATAATAGCGTGTGTTTTTTTGTAAACTTGATTCCTGATTCGGCTTCGGCGAGTGGAGGCGGTCTAGCTGTTGACGATAGTACACTTGTCATCATAAGTGGCATCACCTCCCTATTTGCCACAGCCATCGGAGGTGGCATTTATACAAAGGCTCAAAACAACCGACGTAAAACCTTTAAGGTGAAAGCCTTTTTAAAAGACAATCGGACCCATTTACGTTCAGAGCTCGCGATGGGATCTGGTAAGGTTTTAGATGATTTTGCAAACCTGATGGCGATACCTGAAAGCGCGGTTCACGCTTTTAAAAAAGAACTGAGAAAAAACCGTAAGTATGTTTCAAGTTTCTGTGAAGCACGGAATATCTCGGACGTGCGAATTAATGAACTTATCGTTTGGATCAACAGCCTACATAGTGTTCAAAGATCCTAAAGGAAAAAGGGAGGTCTCTTAGGTTATCCTTTGTTAGTAGCGCCAAAGATTGCCTTGGGGTAAGCTCTTGGCCTACTTAGGAATTTGCATAGGCGCCCTAATCTTTAGGCGAGTGAAAATGAACCGAATAATCATGTTATCTTTTTTCCTTTTACTTATTCCTGTTTCGGCCAGTGCACAATTTTATTCAACCCCGGACGACAATGTTGGGCTGTTCATTTCAGCAACAACAACCAGTACAGGAGTCGTGGGCGGGTTGGTCATGTTAACGGTGGTTGAAAGTCAACGGGACCCCAAAAAAGTCACCGCTTTTTTAAAAAACAACGCCAGCCGATTACGTGGAGCGCTCGCTCTGGGAGCTGGGAATGTTTTCTACGACTTCGCGAAACTCTTGGCGATTCCCAAGAATGAGATTCCGAAGTTTGTTAGTACACTTCGAAAGAACCGAAAGTACGTTTCAGATTTTTGTAAAGTTGATAATGTTTCCGAGGCGCGATCGATAGAGCTTATTGCCTGGATTGAACGTAATCATTCTACGCAACCGTCGAGCTAATTCTTGATCAAGCGAATCTTTTTTGTCTTCATGCTCTGCTTTTTGCAAAGTAGTTGGCTTTCAGCCGAATTACCAAACACCAAAAATCTTCAAAAGTGGCACGGATCTGCCTTACAAGACAAAGTAACTCAACTTTATGAGCGCCATAAAATTGAATTAGAATACTCATTGTCGTTTACTAAAGACGAAGTGGAGAGTTTTCTGAGAGGCGCTGAGTCCATGCCACGAAGTTTTTTTCGGACATTAGGAAAACCGCTTCGACTAAAACGCGTTTCAAAGCCATGTATTTTTGGGGTTGGACGTTCTAATAAGGGATGCCCATCTTTTGACAAGAATGGCGCTTTTCTAATTTACGATCTACCGCCTATTCAAGGAACGGGTCCCGTTGAGAGATACGACCAATTAGATCAAAAAGAGCAGGAGGATTTACAACGTCGTCGTGCGATCGTGCATGCTGTTTTTCTCCAAAACTCTTCTCTAAATAAGTGGTCAGAAGAACCGGCGTGGAGAAACATTAACGGATGGACTTCAACCCGTTCGGCACTAAATCGAGATCCTTGGGGTTTTAGTCGCTATTTAGGCGCCGTGAGTCCTAAGCTTGATCTTGTGACTTTTGCCGAAGCCTTTTTCGTTCGCTTTCAAGATGTGACTGCTAATAAACTCGATCCAGACCGCAGTGTACAATGTCAGGAGTTCACCAAGTCCCGCTTCTTCAAAGCAAAAACAGCAAAGTCGGACCCAAAGTGGTATCGAACCTATCTAAGATCTTGTCCCGATTTCCAGAGATGGGCGAATGTTTCACAGCTGGAATCTATTGATGTGTTAGCTGCAGCTGCCACCTCTGACCGACCAGAATCGTTATATGGACATTTACTCCTGCATCTCGTCTATAAGGGAAAGAGTCGCGGTTTTGAGCCGGTGTATCAATTTGGTGCGGTCACCGATTCAAACGTAGGACTTATAAACTATTTTGTTAAAGGATTGTTGGGCGGTTTCGTTTCCGTTTTGGATGTGGGTTCGTACCGGTCGACGGACAAAAGGGTTCTTCGATCTGAACAACGTACCATTAAGAGATTCAAATTGAATCTCAGCCCCGAACAACGGATTCGAGTGGTGGAACGCATTTGGGAGACTGAACGACGTTTTCAGTATTCCTACGTTTTCTTTTTTAATAATTGCGCCTCCTTTTTAGTTGATCTTTTAGGTGGCGCCCTTGATATCGATTTCTCCGGCCGAGACTCTTTTCTGATAACACCGTCAGATGTCTTAGATACTTTCTCGGCCACAGATAATGGATCCTACGGAAAGCTTCTAAGTAAGGAACCCATGCTACACCTTCCATCAAGAGAAGTCGCGCACCAATCCATCGTTGCGCGTAGAGAGCTGCTAGAGAAAGCGCAAATGACAGGGCTTCGCGAGGGGTTGGAACACAATACAGCCACTCAAAGATCAATCGCCTACGTTGAATTGAAAAAGGAGCTCAGTCGACTAGGCAAAAACCGATTCAAATTAGGACTGGATATTCTTTATCATAGCGTCGAAATCGAACGCTTCTTCGCCGAACAAGCAGAACAAACCGAGCGAGTGTTGAAGATCCAAAAAATGAAGAGAGTAGCTATCAGCGAAGAGGATATTCTCAAGCGCAGACGTAAAATATTCACCGAAAAAGCGATTGAGAATCGTTACGAAAAACTTTTCGAGCCGATTGCAAAAGTGGAATCTCAAATGTCGGCAACCGTTCTTCCTGATAACGAAAATAAAAACGCGCGTCTCTGGATCGCGAACGTCAGAGAATCTTATATTCGAATTACCGATTTGATGGGTGACTACATTGATGAAAATCAGCCCGACTTCGATGGTTCGGCCTATTTAGAGGAAAGGCGAGAAAAAGACATTCAGATCGCCCGAATTCACGATAGGAAATCATTAGGTCCAAGCGGTAAGGGACGAATTGTCTTAGGTGTTCAGAACGAACATGATTTCGTTAGCGCGGCAGGGACTGGGTTACGTTTACGTGTAGAAGGTGCCGTTATTAAAGAGCGTCTAGGCGAACAACGCCGCCGCGGCTTTCGGTCCGACGTTGAGTCGTTAGTCCTTGATTTCAAAACAAACTTTTCTCTGTCCGATAGAATTTTCCTTGATATAGAAATGGATCTTGGAATTATTAGCTTTCTTTCGATGGCTCAGAAGTTGGGGCCGGTTCGTCAAGGCTTTTTTGATTGGTTTGGTTGGGGTTTTGATCTTCGAGCCAAACGTATTCCACGTTTAGGTCAGGAGGGTTCTATAGCGCTTTCCGGCGGTTTGATTGCGCCTTTTTTCGGGGCGCCTAAATATACGTCCTTCTTTGTGATGGGGCTTTTCCCGCAGTTACAAATGGATTTTGGAAAGCATGGACATCATCATTTCTTATTGGGTGGTGGTGCTTGGGCTAGAATGCAGCTCCATCTTTTTGATATGTTCCCAAACATTATCGAACTCAACATGAGCTCCAAACATTTTGTCGATCTTCCAACTGCAGAATATCGATTCGAACATAGCGCACGGGCGGGACTTCAGTTTGTTCCCTTTTTCGCGGGTGAGAATCCTGCATTTATTCGTCCTTTTTTCTCTACTGCTTTTACGAATATGGTTTATAAGCGTGACCAGAAAGAAAGCGATTTAGATTATCGCGTCGGTCTCGATTTCGAGATCCCTTTTTAGGTTAAAAATCCACAGAATAAAGATCGAGATAAAACAGCCAAGGTAAACAAGATGAACGAACGTCGACTTGCGTCGCTTAATATTGAATGGGGTGATGGTGAAGGTCTGGTAAAATCTTTGCGAGAAATTTCGAAAATAGATCCAAAGTTGGACCTGTCTTCCTTGAATGCTCCGGAGAATGAGTTTTTTGTGTCGCCGATGACGTTAAGAGCAACTCTACTAGGTGCAAAAAACGGTCGGCACTTCTATCATCAAGAGCTTCGTTCTTTGGCGGGTTTTCCTGATGATTTACGTCCCGAAATTGAGGTCGGTGAACTCGGGACGTGGTCTTTCGGAGCATTAGAGCAACCGAAGTACTTTTCTTTCTATCAGGATGCTCCTTGTCCCGCTTTCAATCCCAATCATCGCACAAAATGGCGAGCCCATGAGATGATGCACGGAATGGCCAAATTCTTCTGGAATCCGAAGCTTACGCGTTTTGCTTATTATATTTCCGTTCGTCTCAATGAGACCTTGCCGGTCGTGCATTGGTATCATTTTGATGAGATCGATCGGCCCCGTTGTCCCCAACATCAGCAGACCATTCCGAAGCAATATTGTTCGCAATGTGATGCAGCTCTTCCTTATTGGGAGATTGCGAGTCATCGTAGCGATGCCGTCGAAATAGCAACCCGCGGTTTCGTGCATTTTTCATCCGAGCTTGCCGCGTGCATGCGAGAAATAGAAAGCGGAGAAATTCAGGAGACCTTCTATGAAAACCTCAATTCTAGTACCGATGCGATCGGCTATATGCGTTCGCATTGGAATCGGGTCACCAGTTGGAGTTTTGGTCTTTGGATGGAACTTTTTTCGGTTCCTCAGGTCGACCATTTCGAATCCATTCGAGAATACGGACAACATATCTCCAATGGAGCAAGGCGCTTGTTTAACGAAGAGATCGTTTGGGATCGGGAAGAGGTTGCGCGTTTACAAAAGCGAAAACGTCTTCAGGACATCTCTTATCGATATTTACTAAATTTAGAACATTTTGATGACGCCTCTTTTGACGCAGAATTTGACCGTTGCGAACCTTGGTTAGAGAGAATGGCGGCAGTATCGACGCGGTTACTCGCCGGTGAGGATGTTGACACCGCAGATCTATTTTTGGAACAAAAAGAACTTAAGATCGATCCGTGGGTCTTTCAGACGGGTTTCGATCTAAGCACCGCGAAAGTAGAAAACATCGAAGAAGGTCTACAGTCTGCAGGCATGGAATTTAGTTCTGATCAGGTTCGTGAATTCATAAGCGAGCCAAACTTTTATCGACGTGGTCCAATTGCGGATCGTTTTTGTGAATATTTAGGCGAAGGTTTAGATGAAGAACAGGTTTTATTACGCGCGATGTCGTTTTATCCTCGTTTAGATCTTCGTCTTGAACGCTTCGGAATGATTCCTGATTCCAATTCACAACTCATGAATTCTGGCGTTTGTCTTCTTAATGAAAGCGCCAGGATGATTGATGAGACAAAAATTGGATTCTATTTCGGTGGAGAATTTCGTGTCCTCGATTTCGTTCCTGAGTTAGGCGCAATCTTTCGCGCCATCGATAATGAGGAAATCGATTTTGAAACGCTTGATGGTGCATTATTTTGGGAAGGATTAAACGTAGGACTCATTGGATGGTACCCTAACTGAAATATCCAGACCTAGGATTGAAGTTATCCTTAGTTTTGTTTATTCGATAACCTAACAAATCGAACCCTAGTTCGATGAAGCCAGGCAAAGAACGTGTTTGATAAATTAGATGAAGTAAAACAGCGCTACGACGAGATCACAAGTCAACTTTCCGATCCCGAAATCGCGTCAGATCCCAAGCAATTTGCAGCCTTGGCCAAAGAACATTCTCACTTACAAGATGTAGTAAATACTTATACCAGTTATACGCACGCGCAGAACGAACTCGCCGAAAATAAGGCGCTTTTTCAGGATGATGACGCTGAGATTCGAGAGATGGCCAAAGAAGAGGTATCTGCTTTGGAGGTTCAGCTTGTTGAATTAGAACACACCTTAAAATCGCTTTTACTTCCAAAAGATCCTCTAGACGACAAGAATATTTTTCTTGAGATACGCGCCGGTACTGGCGGGGATGAAGCTGCTTTGTTTGGAGCCGATCTCTATAGTATGTATCGTCGCTACGCCGAATCTAGAGGTTGGAAGATAGGTATTGTAAGCATAAGCGAAACCGACCAACGAGGAATTAAAGAGGTTGTTGCCCTCATTGAGGGCAAAGATGTCTACAGTAGCTTAAAATATGAGGCGGGCACCCATCGGGTTCAGCGCGTTCCTGAAACAGAGACTCAAGGTCGCATTCATACATCCGCTGTCACAGTGGCCGTTCTTCCAGAAGTGGACGACGTGGACATGGACGTAGATATGAATGATTTGCGAATTGATACCTATCGTTCCTCAGGCGCGGGTGGTCAGCACGTTAATACCACCGATTCTGCAATCCGTATTACCCATGAGCCCACTGGATTAGTCGTAACTTGTCAGGACGAAAAAAGTCAGCATAAAAATAAAGCCAAAGCGCTAAAGGTTCTCAAGTCTCGACTTTTTGAAATGCGACGCGCGGAACAGGACGCGATCATTGCTGCTGAGCGAAAAGAGCAAGTTGGGTCCGGTGATAGGTCAGGCAAAATACGGACTTATAATTACCCACAAAATCGATGCACCGATCATCGTATCAATTTCACATCCTATAACTTAGATGGGATTATGAAAGGGACCTTGAATCTTGTGATCGATCCTTTACACACCTTCTATCAAGCGGAGGCGCTAAAAGCGCTCGATGGTACCTAATGGAAATCTCAGAATTTCTATCTGAACAAGGCGCCACGTGGGGCGTATCATCAGGTCCAAGGCCGTATATCCTGGCCTTTTCTGATCTTCAAACAGAACGCAAAGCGATGGCAACCAACGCGATCGCCTATCGTGGAGAGCGCGATACGGTAATCGGCATGGGGGACGACTTTATTCCCTTGATTCAAGGGTTGGTGACCGGCGATGTTTTCAAGTTAAGCCAACCGGGGACGGGAATTAAAACTTGCGCGGTCAGTATTAATGGCCGACTCGTTTTTGATCTTCGTGCGTTGCATATTAATGAAATGATTTTATTGGATTTTGAGCCTGGCGTCGTTTCGGCCGGTTTACTGTCGCATTTCAAGAAAAATATCATCAATGAAGACGCGAAGTTCATCGATCGTAGTGATGGTGTTGCCAAAGTTTTACTTTCCGGAGAAAACGCTTCGGCGACCTTGTCGGCTTTAGCTCAACTAGACGGAGAACTTGACGATCTGAACATGTTCCATGGTTTGACCGGCCGTTTTAACGGGGACGATATTATCGTTCAACGGATCGATTTTGGCCCGATATTGGCCTTCGAAGTTCTTCTTAACAAAAGCAATTTCATTTCATTTTTCAAACAAGCGGTTGCTAGTGGGGTGATCCCGATTGGCGAGCGATGCCAAGAATGGTCACGAATTCAAAACGGCGTACCTCGTTTCGCCGTTGATCCCGAAAAGACCGTCTACGGAGCTGAACTTTCCTCGACTGTTATTCCGCTTGAAGCCGACCTCCACGATTGGATTTCTTTCGACAAAGGTTGCTATCTCGGCCAAGAGATTATCGCTCGTTTGGATTCGAGAGGTGAACCCGCAAAAAAATTATGTCGTTTTGAGCTCAAAAACGAGGCCGAAATTGGAGATGAGATTTTGGTTGATGGCAAAAAAGTGGGGACTCTTGTTTCGATTCAACCTCTAATTGAAGCGACTTGCGTGGCAACAGGTTTTGTAAAACGAAAATTTAATACACTAGGACAGAAGGTTGTCATCGCCTCAAAGATCGAACAAAGTAGTGAAGTTCGTCAATTTTAGTTTTTTGCGTTCTCAGATTTTCATGTATGCTGAGTCATCTGTTAATCGGTAAAGCAAAGTAAACGGGTTGTAATGAAAAGCACGCTAATCGAGCTACCACCACAATTAGGCGCAGAAGAAAGTTTTCCCACCGAAGACCTCGATTTTATTAGTGAGCGCGATGTCGAACCTGTTCGACGAGAGAGACTACTTAAACCTGGTGCGAAATTTGGCCAATATACAATTATTGGTTTTGTCGCCGCGGGCGGTATGGGCGAGGTTTACGCGGCAGACCGTGTGCTAGCCAATGGTGAACGGTCGGATCCGGTCGCATTGAAAGTGATGGTAGCAAGTCTTCAGGACGATTGGACGATTACTGAGAGATTTAAACGCGAAGCCAAAATTTCTAGAGCCGTACGGTCGCCTCACGTTCCGCGCGTTTTTGAATTTGGCCAAACCGAAACTGGAAGTTTATTTATCGTGATGGAACTTCTCAACGGCGAAGAGCTTTTTGATCGCTTGTGTGTCCAATTCCAACTCCCCGAAATGGCGATGGCTAAAACCTTTTTGCAAATTTTAGAAGGGTTGAAAAAGATTCACCATAGTGGTTTTGTTCATAGGGATCTAAAGCCAGAAAACATATATTTTCATCAGCTTGGCAATGGTAAAGAAATCGTAAAGATTTTAGATTTTGGGATTGCCAAAATTGCGACCGAAAAATCAGATCCTTTGCTGTCTGTGGTGGGTCGGGTCTATGGGACGCCGGAGTATATTTCGCCTGAACAAGGACTCAATCCGGATGTGGATTCGAGATCAGATTTATACAGCATCGGGGTAATGATGTATGAGTGTCTAGCCGGGTTTTTACCTTTTGAAGGTGAAAGCGCCTACGAGACTATTATCAAGCACCAGACCGAACAACCGCCTCGTCTCCCTGCAACATTAGACCAAGATCTTGTCAAAATTGTGCGCAAAACCCTACGAAAGAAAGCCGATCGTAGATATCAAACCGCCGAAGCGTTGATACACGATTTGCGAAAGTGGGTTCATACAAAAAATGCTGGCAAATCACCAAACGAAGCGGAGCTACGTGTTAAAAAGCCGCGTGCCAAAAAGAAGAAATCTAGTACGAACAGCGGAACCCGACACAAGAGAAAAGTGATCAATACGGAGAATCTACCTCCGATGCATATTTTTTCTCGTGATGAAGATACCGATGAACTCATGGGACTCTCCGAACGAAAAAAATTGAAAGCAAATCGGTCTGCGATGGCTACGCCTGGCTTTCCGGTTCTTAGTGCTCCGAAATACGAACAAGACGAGGAAGAAAAAAGCACGACAAAAGCTTTTCCATCACCTCTAATAAAATCCTCGGGACCCATCTCGATCCCGGAGAAAAGTGCCTTGCCTCAAAACTCGCTAAGGCCGGAATCGGAAGCACCCACGGAAACTAAAAAGGCCAGCGGTACCTGGTTCACCGGTCCAAACGTCATCACGGCTCTAGCTTTGATTCTAATAATTGCGGTTTTTCTTTTTACCTTTCTTTAGAAGCGTTTAGACTTTCTAGATGCAAAATCAATCTTACTCAGCCTTTATTCAAAAACTTCGAGCTCTTCTTCAGGCCCCTTATGCGTTTATAGAAATCACATCTTTTGAGGAAGACCGGTGTTTATCGCTAATTCGTTCCCTATCTAAAGCCCTAAATCGAGAGGTCAAAGAATGGAGCGCGATTACGGGTTTTGACGGTTCACCAGCGAATGCGGACTTTCAACAAGCTCTGAGGCATATTGAGTCAGCACCATTGAACAACGTTTTCGTTCTTAAAGATTGTGACTCTTATTTCGAGGATAGCACTACGATTCGACGTATTCGAGAAATTGAATCCAATTGCGCAGCGTTGGGTAAAACTATTATTTTCTTGAGTCCGGTTCAGATTAAGGCAGAAAAACTGTCAAAAGATATTACGCGTTTAAGCCTCCCTCTTCCGGGACGCGAAGCGATTCAACGCGAGTTCGAAAATGTTTTTCGCGGTATTAAATTAGATGCCGATGCCGTCATTCAGGGCGCTATGGGGCTTACTGTCAAAGAAGCGCATCGTGCTTTTCATCGCGTAAAAGTGCAATATTTAGAAGCTACCGCAAAGAACGCATTTTTTGATATTGAGCGTGAAATTTTAAGTGAGAAAAAACAGCTCGTGAACGCGAGTGACGCTTTGGAGTTTCATCCCTTGGATCTTGGTCTTGATGACGTTGGAGGGATGAACGAATTAAAGCGCTGGCTGCATGAACGCAACGACGCGTTTTCCGAAGATGCAAAGGCTTTTGGATTGCCGACTCCGAAGGGGGTTTTGCTTATTGGGATACAAGGTTGCGGAAAAAGTCTGACCGCTAAAGTTATCGGCCGCCATTGGGGTCTACCGCTGTTGCGCCTTGATCTGGGTTCGGTTTTTGATGGAAAACAATCACCCGAAGAATCTCTGCGTCACGCTCTTGCGGTCTGTGATGCCATCGCGCCGTGTGTTTTATGGTTGGACGAAATCGAAAAAGGATTTGATAGTACTGATGGCCGAACGTCTAGGGTTTTGGGATCATTGTTGACCTGGCAGCAGGAAAAACAGAGTGCGGTATTCATGGTTGCAACCGCAAACGATGTAAGTCGCTTGCCGCCCGAATTGTTACGAAAGGGCCGCTTCGATGAAATATTTTTCGTAGATCTACCCGAAGTCCACGAACGCGTATCAATTCTAAAAATACATCTATTGCGTCGTGGTCGATTGATTGAAGATACCGACATCGATAAGATCGCTGGGTTGACCGAGTATTTTTCAGGCGCCGAACTCGAACAAGTAGTCATCAGCGCGATGTATGGGTCTTTTGCCGAACGCCGTGAGTTAACAGTCGACGATCTTATTTTTGCGGCGCGGGAGACGGTGCCCTTGTTTCGTACTTATGAGGAACCGATCAAAGCGCTTAGAGAATGGGCCGATGGGCGGGCCCGTCGAGCGTCTTCGAAACAGAAGGTGTTGGATTTTTTCGCATAACGCTATTCACCTTTCGAAAGTGATTTATGTGCTCACCAATTGATTTCGTCTGTTTTTTCGTTACGATCGCCATGCTTATCGAATAAGCTCGGTCTAAAAAAAATGGTAAACGATGAAACTAAAAACAACCTCATTCGAAGATGGACAAAGTCTAGATTCAAAATTTTCTTTTTGTAAAAAGGTAGTAGGAGAATCACCTACTTTTTCTGAAAATTTGAACCCAGATCTAACTTGGTCCGATGTCCCAAAACATACGAAATCTTTTGTTATCATTTGTCATGATGAAACATGCCCCACCGAACCCGATGATGTAAATCAAGCAGGAAGAGAAGTGCCCGAAGAGTTGCCGCGTGCCGACTTTTTTCATTGGTTACTCACCGATATTCCTGCCGATCGTCGCGAAATCGCATCGGGTGACTTTAGTCAGGGCGTTACTTCGCGTGGAAAATCGAAGCATGTTCCTTTCGGGCGAACTGGCCGTAATGATTATACAGGGTGGTTCAATGGCGATGAAGCGATGGAAGGCGACTATTTTGGTTACGACGGTCCTTGTCCACCTTGGAACGATAGCCTTGTTCATACTTATCATTTCACCATCTTCGCTTTAGATATCAATCGTTGTGATCTGCCAGAGGGTTTTCAAGGAAACGATCTGAGGTCAGCCATTGAAGGGCACATACTCGAGAGTGCGTCGTTATCCTGCACCTACACCTTAAATCCTCGCCTAGACTAATTGATGACTCGCCTTCTACCAAAAGAAATGATTTCAACCTTCAACGGCGTCATTGAAAAAATAAAGAACGATACTTTTTTATCAGCTGTTACGTCTGAGAAACGTGATGTGATTTTGTCGAATATGGATTCGATAAAGGAAATTTTATTTCATTTTCGATATCCAAAAATTGCAATCATTGGAGATTCGACTCGGTCTAGGCAAGAAATTTTATCGTACTTTTTGCAGCAGAAACATCTCAAGGTCGAAACGAAAGGAAGTAAAGGTTGGTATTCTTTTGGGAAAATGGAAGTAGCAGACCTGCGAAAGAGGAAGCGTTTGTCGCTATCGGCGCCATTTCCGGATATGATTCTTTGTGTCATTCCTAAAAAATTAAGTGACGACGAAATTGAAAAAACCTTAGGTCGAGTGTCAAGTTTCCAAGAGAAGTTAGAAGATAGAGTAGATACCGTCGTGGAAGCAATTTTTCTCATTGAAGAAAAAGAAATGAGTCCACAATTTTACAAAAGTAGAAAACGCGTGTTTAAAGCTTGGAAAAAGTTGGGGATAGAACCGGCAGCGATTTTTGCTGTAAATCAACAGAAAAAAATTTCCGAAGAGTTGATAAGATCTGCGCCGATCAAAACGCGTTTGTCCCTGGTTCGTGTTCTGGAAAACGAGGACGCGAGGTCAAATTACATCGATTCGATAATTCACCTAGCCACGGCAACGAATTCGTCGATTGCGAGCGTTCCACTTCCGGTCGCAGATTTGATTCCCATAACAACAGTCCAAACTTTTATGGTTGTCTCCATTGCGTACGCGAGAGGTTGTGATCTGGATGCGAAATTGGTTTCCGCATTTCTGGGTTCGTTGGGAATTAATCTCACCGTCGGATTTGCGATGCGGGAGATTGTACGGGCTTTATCTCAGTTTATCCCAGTCGCCGGTCCTTTCGTCTCGGCATCCATCGCCGCTAGCGCGACATCTACTTTGGGCAAAAAGGCGTCAGCCTATTTTGAATAAGACGATTTTTGAGTCAAGTTTCGGAAAGATTTTCGCTTAATATTTCTAAAACTTGTGCATTGGTATCATTGTCTACAAGTTGGCGTCTTCGAATGGAATAAAACGTACTGGGAGGAATAATGTCTTCGTCGATTTTGATAAGTAGTCCTCGATCTAGATAACTTTTTGCAACATGATCAGGCAATACAGCCAATAAATTTCCGAAAAGCGCGGCTTCTAAAACGCCTTGCTGGCGATTAACATCAAGAGAAACCTTTCGACGAATATCGACAGGCCAGCGATCAGTGGGTGTATCGAGATCGCTTATTCCAGCAACAAAGGCGTGCGCCAATAATTCTTCACGACTCGGATTTTCTACTATTGCGAGAGGGTGATCTTTCGCACAATAAATTCCATTGGTGGTTTCGATAAAGGTTGCTATTTCTACTTCTTCCCCCGCGACCACCTTTTCTGAAAACGCGAGGTCGAGCTGTCCCTGCGCAAGCATCGTATTAATTGAATCCGCTGGCACGGACCGAAGACAAATTTTTAGCTGAGGATGGTCTTTTCCTAGCTTCGCTAAACCGGCCCACAAAGGTAGTGTTAGCTCGTCGGGAACCGCAATATGGACCGATCCTATAAACTCCGACGATTCCACCGATTTTAATCCCTCATCAACCAAACGCATTGCGGCTCGCAAGGAGTCTAAAAAGGTTCGTCCGGCCGGATTGAGACGAATGCCGCGTCCCTCTCGATCGAAGAGCTGCGTCCCTACACTTTCTTCCAATAACCCGATACTGCGGGAAAGGGCCGATGGGCTGATTCTTAGCTTTTCAGCAGCTGTGCGTACATGTTCAGTTTCAGCAACAGCGCGGTAGGCAGGTAACCAATTCCAAAAGTCTGATAAACGGCGTAGGTGGTCCAAATCGTCTCCTCATCTAAATAGCTTATCTTAGATGTTCGATTAAACGAAAGGATTCAAGCTTTTTTCGAAGTTTTCGTTCGAATTAGGTTAATAAACGTATTACGCGTATTAATGATTAAAAGTCGCCATACGCATACGCCAATCCACTCCTATAATCTCTCCATCCCGCATCGCTCGCCAAACATTAGAGCCTTGTAATGGTTCGCTTGCAAAAAGGAGATGGGAAATAAATCCCGTTTCGGAGGGGGCGATACATTCGGGCGCGAAATTTGGGCACAGATCTTTTTCGCTGCAATCGGACTTATAAGAACTGACGAGTAATTCTTTGCCTCCTTGATGTGCGACCATCGTTTGGCCGTTTGTGATTATGAAACTGAGGTAGAGTTTATTTTCGTCGAAACACGACGCACCTATAAGTTCTTCGATCGTTTTGACGGTTTGGCGTATCGCGTACTCGAGATCCTCTAAGGGGAAACCTTTTCGATGAAGATCGAAGCGTCGCGACATATTCGAAAGGAGTAGATAGAAAAAAACCTCGCTGTCTGTGTCTCCTAAAATAAAGCGTCGAAGGACGGGTGGGATTTTGGCAACAAGAAGGGAACGATATTCGTCGAACTCTGGGATATTGCCATTATGTGCGAAGATCCATTTTCCGTATTGGAAGGGGTGAGAATTGATGATCGATAAATTTCCTTGAGTCGCCAGACGAATATGGGCAACGACCGTATCCGAAGAAACCACACCGGACACGTGCTTGAAAAGTTTATCGGCAAAAGCACCCTCAGAGCTTTTTACAACGTGGGGTACTTCGGCGACATAGTAGGCTACGCCCCAACCATGAGGATGAGCCTCACTTTGCTGGACCAACGCGTTTTCGGCGCTAACTAAAGATTGATGGACCTGGCTAGGAATAACACTTCTAAACCCGAATAAACGACACATTAAGGCTCCATATTTTGACGATGCTTCATTCTTTCACAGAAATTAGGATAATCAAAACGAGGAAAAAGATAAATTTTTCGCGAATAAAAGGTCAATTACTTTGACCAATTCAAGATTATCTTTAACATGTAATCAAACCCTTTTTACACGGTATTTTCTTTGAATTCGGAACCTTCAATCCTCGGAGTTGGGTGGACAGATGCTGAGGTTCGTCATTTCGTTGATGAATGTTATGATCGCGATACGAACCTTAATGTCTTGCTGGGATTTAGCGGAAAATATCTCGAAAAAAGAATGATTCTTATTCTCGGTCGGTCGATACTACAACCTTTTATGATTCAAGGATGGGTTGACCATAGTCCCGAGGTTCTAAAATCGGCCAGAATACCAAGAGGGAAAATGCCCACGACGCTTGGGATGTGGGAAGGGCAACACTACTCTGCATTGTTTGATGTTCTAAACATCGAGCCGGTAAGCGAATTATTTGCCGTTCCGATCCCGATCGGTAACCGGGTTACCGCGATGATCTTAGGTGTCCCCAGAAGTGACCAAAGAGCGGAAGAGCTTTCAGAGATCTCAGAGTTTGTTGGAACACAACTAGAGAAGTTGATTCGCCTTTCTAAAACGGGAGAACTTCCAAAAAAAGAAAATCGTATTCCAGCGGCTCCGATACGTAGCAAAGATTCTGACGTTTCCAATGAATCGCTTCAAGCACATGTGCTTGCGGCGACGGAGACGAATACTGAAAAAGAAGTTCCAAGCGCACCTGCCGATATCGATTTTGCGGCCGAAGAGATAAAGGCTACAGAAACAGCTCCGGACGCACCCGATTTGGCCGCAGACAAGGAGATGAACGCTCCAGAAGTTGCTCCCCTCGCACCTGAATTGACACCAGCGACGCCCATTGTCTCAAAAATAAATGTTCAAGATTCTGAAGTTGATGTCAGATCGACTCTTTCCCTCAGTGGAGACGTGAGCGAAACCTCGTTGGGTATTGAAGATTCAGATGAAACAGGTGAACTTAATGCAGGCCCTTTCAGCGTCGTCCCTGAACCGACCGAAAGCTACGTGGAATCAACTCCAGCGGTTGTCGATAGTACCGATTACGGATTGCCGGTCGTTGATACGACGTCAGAAACCTCGGTATCAATGATTGATAATTATGCTTTGAAGCCGGATATAGAAGCAACTGATGCGAGTTCCACGGCATTTGGGCTTCCCCTTATTAGCGCGAAAGCGCCCGAAACATCTAAGAGCTCAACAGCGACCGATACTGAAAAAGTCTCAAGCAAAGATGATCCAACTTCCACAGCGTTCGGGTTGCCGCTTATTGAAGCGCGGACTGACTCGTCTGCTTCTGTTGGCTCGGAAACTTCAGCGATTTCGGAAAGTAAAGATGATGAATTAACAGTTAACCAGGCGATCTCCATTGAAACGATCATGAGTCATGCTAGTAATGCCAAAAATGAGTCAAAAATAAACGTTCAGCTTGCGCTTGATTCCGAGCTTGATTTTCAATCGCCAGTGACGCCGTCTCGAAACATTTCAGAGGGTGTTTCGATAATGATTCCCAAAAGTGTTAATGCAGATACTTCAAGCGCGACCTTAATGGGAGGTGTCGGTGTTGATTCGGATTTGGTTCAAAAAAGCCTTCGAGAAACGTCGGTTAGTATCGAAATAGAAGAACCCGAAAAAGAACGCAAACGAGCAACACCGGGTGCGGCTATTTTTAGGGCACGAAAAAAGTCTGGCAAAGTCGGTGGCTTTATCCCGCAACCCACAAAAGAAACCGAACCTATTCCAGCCTCGGTAAAGCCAGCTCCTAATGAAGTGCGCAGCACGCTTCAGTTAGACGATTTCCCTGAAGTTAAGGAAAAGAAGGTCTATTCGGATAAAGAAACACATCCAGAGCTTCCGTCCAATGTAATCCACGACATGAATCGAAAAATTCATGATTCGAATGACTTGAAGAAATGGGATATCAAGGATGACAGCGAATCACTTGGAGAATGGTCTGATCTAGTTGATGATGTTTTAGATCCTGCGGTCTTCGACAATATGACCTCAAATAGCGACTTAAGCATGGCTGCTAAGTCTATCATTCTTGAGTCGGGGCCGAAGGTTAAGGAAAACCAAGAACATTTTTTGATGATCGATAGTCGAGATAAAAAAGTAGCATTTTCGGCTGCCCAGAAAGTTGCTGAACTGGGAAAAGATGCACTTCCTTTTTTAGACACCATTTTCCCGGGCCGTATTTTCATCGATCGTTATCAGTACACAGCTCAAACAATGCCAAATGCATCTGAACATACACCCGTTTTGGATTGTCTTTCTCGAATCGGAGGTAATGCTGCATTAGAAATTCCGATGAGTTATCTGGACGACAAAAGTACTGAGACCCGATTCTATGCAGTATACCTGCTTATGAATTTCGAATGCGGGTCTCGAATATCCGAAATCTACGAACGGCTTTTTGATAAAGATAATCAAATCCAAGAAGTAGCGAAAAACGTTCTAGCGAGCGCAAAGGATTCCCCCGGATTCAAAGGGGTCATCGAACGATTGAGAAATGAAATTCAATTTTCTCAAAAAGATCATCGTATCGAAATCGCTTGCGATATTCTCGCCCTCATGAAAGACCGTCAATCGGTTGAGTTATTTATCGATTTGTTATCCGAACAAAAAGGTCGAACCAAAACTCGTGTTCATAACGCATTACAGGTTTTGACTCTTAAAGATTGGTCCACACCTTACGAATGGAAACAATGGTGGAGGGATGCGAATGCTGAACCGCGTTCGGAATGGCTAGTGACGGCTCTGGATAGTAATAACGAGTTTATTCGCAGAGCCGCATTCAATGAGATTAATCGTATCCCCGGTTTGTCTTTGAATTACCATGTTATGCAACCCTCAAAATTGAGAAGGCGAGCCCAACGCGAATTGCGCGCTTGGTTTGATTCCCTAAGCAATTAGAGAGCTATTCGGCCGCCGCTTCGTTTACCTGATGAAGCTGCGATAAGATTCTTTCGCCGGTCGTTTGAATGAGGTCTAATTGATACCTACATCTAGGCTCTGCTCTTTCGACGTATTTATCAAACCATTCCATACGATCACTATGTCTTAATCCTTGATCGTAAAAGATTTCGCAGATCGCTTCGTCGACAAGAATTCTGACTAAATGTTCTGCATGTAACATCGCTGGTGCGAAGTCCTTCTTAGGATCCCAAGACTGCCCGGTAAGATTTTCCAACCACGACGTCACCGGTAAATGGCGAACATTCTTAAATTTATCAATTGCTGTTTTCTGAATCAAATTTTGTTGGGCTTGAAGTGAGTATAGATGAATTTTGGCCATTGCTTTCTCTCGAGGATCTCTCGTTGAAAGCGCGCGAAATTGTGCTTGGGCAAGTTCTTTAACAAAAGCCTGAGGTCTCTTAAAGATTTGTCCTAAAGTGTCTTTCATCGCCATCAATGCTTGGATTTGACTCGTCCCTTCATAGATCGGCATCACCATAGCGTCTCGAAGCAATTTCTCTACGCCGTATTCGGTTGTGAAACCTGCACCTCCATGAATTTGAATCGCGCGTTGCGCTATTTCTACGGACTTTTCGGCCGCGAAATATTTTAGAAGGGGTGTTAACCGGCGTGAGTTACGACGATAGGTTTTCATTTCTTTTTCGATCTCTTTCTTTTTTTCAGTGGAGATGTCTTTGTGTCGCGCGAGATAAATTTTAGAACGATAAGAATGTTCCTCGGTGTAAGCTGCCATCATCGACAGAGCACGCATCGCACGAACATCGGTTTCCATTTCGTCTATGTAATCGGCAATCATTTCGTGCTTATCGATGCTTTTTCCGAATGCTCGCCGTTCTTCGGCATAGGCTTTGGTTTTACGGAGTGCAGATTCGGCGATCCCTATACATTCGAAGCCAACACTGATTCGAGCGTTATTCATCAACAACAACATTTGTTTGAATCCGTCTCCGACTTCACCGATAAGTTCGGCTGGTGAGTTAGAATAAGTTATCGCGCAGGTTGCAGAAATGTGGTGTCCCAATTTTTCTTCAAGTCGATCGACATTTGCAAAGAAAGTTCGTTTCCCTCTTTTGTCGTCTTCGAATGCCTTAACGAGAAATAGAGATAAGGCATCAAGAGAATTTTTGTCAGACGTTTTTGCGATAACGACGTGATATTTTCCGTGTCCAGATGTAATAAATATTTTTTGTCCACTAACAAACCAGTTACCGTCCTTATCTTGTTCGGCTTTGGTTCGCAGGTTTGCCATATCCGATCCCGCATCGGGTTCGGTAATGTCCATTGAGCCCCATGCGTCGCCGACTCCAATTTCTTCAATAGCTTCTCGAAAGCGAATAGAACTCAACATTCCTTTTTCGTCCGTCTCAAAAGCGCCTTCTTCGTATGCATATACCATAAGGGCCATTGCTATTCCTGCATGAAATCCAACGTGAGAGGATAGGGCAACGTCGGCGCGCGAATAAAGTTCAGTCGCGGCCATGTAGGTAACCAGCGCGGCGTTCATTCCGCCAAGCTCTCTTGGCAGCGCTAATCCATGCAGCCCTAAATCGGCTATTTGTTTCATGATATTATCGAAACGTTCGGGTGAGTGAACAACGCCATCTTTAAGCTCTGGATGTGCTTTATCAAGCTCGGCGCCATAAGGATCGATTTCCTCAGCAGTGAATTTTCCAACAAGATCGAGAACCTCTTTGTAAAACTCGACAGCTTCTTCGGTATTTTCGAAACCCTCTTCTTGGGTGAAGTCGTCTTCTAAAAGTTTGACCAAAGGGCCCCAATTTATTTCGCGTTCGATATAAAATCGTAAATCGTCGTTATCTTTATAAAAATTAGCCATTATTTTTTTCCTCGGAAAGTTCCGTTTTTTGAAATTGTGGGGTGTCAACGAATAGACTCGAACGCGCGATACGGACGATTTCGCTCACATGATCTTCGATTGATGTTGCGCCGATCGATGAAGCTGTTGCAACCCCACCGACGACCATTTGGATGACATGAAGGACATAGGCGCGAGGTTGTACATCTTTCCTTACTTCGCCTCGTTCCACGCCTTTTTGAATGTAGTCTGACAAAATTGTAATATAGGGTCCTAAATAATCTTCCATGCTTGCGCTGAGATGATCGGGCCGATCCAACATTTCTCGCATCACGAGTCTGGCCCGGTTAGGGTCGGTGACGAAAAAGCGTACAATTTCGTTCAGCAACCCGTTAAAGCGATCCTCACCGGAGGTCGCTAATTTAAGAATACGAGGAAGTTCGTCATTCCAATGTTCGAAAACACGATTCAAAACAGCACTGCGTAGTTGTTCTTTAGAAGGATAGTGATAAAGCAACGAAGGTTTTTTGATACCCACTTCTTTTGCGATCGCGCTTAAACTCGTGCCGTCATAACCTGCTAGCGCAAAACCTTTGGTCGCAACATCTAATATTTTTTCGGAAATATTCTGCAAAGAACACGCTCTACCAAAAGGTTGATATCTGCCTACCGAACGGTAGGCGTTTGTCGACCGACTGTCAATCTTTACCTCGGGATGGACGCCAGTCCCTTCGATTTTGTGAGGTCGATGTTTCTTAGTGAATTGAGTTATCGGGTGGCTTTCATAGGGGAATTGTTACTCGAGTCATTTCTAGTTTTATTGCGAAGATAATTACCGGATCGACGAAAAGAAAATCGCGGGAGTTCTGATACTTGGCTCGAATATAAAAATTTGCGTTCGTCTCTATTCGCAGTAATTTTCTAGATATCAATAAACATCGCAAGGACGCGAAACATGTTTCAAGAAGAACAACGTTCAAATCGTAGTCAAGCACCTGACTTGGCAATTCATTATCAACTCAAACAATTAAAATCCGATTTTGGTGTGGTTGCAATTTTGGTGGATGATAGCGCGAAATTAGTAAGTGCCTCTGATAGCGACGATATGGATCTATATTACGCATTGGCGACTGATGTGCATCGTCTTGCTGATGGCGATAATTGTAGACTACTTTTTGCGAAGCTAAATGAAATCAAAAGAATTCAATCGAATCAGATTTCGACGAAAAGTTTTTTGGTGAAAGGAAAGCGGTACTTTATAATCACGATCGGCGCTTCTGATCTTCTACGTGATATTGGAAGTTATCGGGCGTTCTTCGGTCTACGTCGTATTTGTGGCGAAGGTTCGTTGGGTTCTTCTGTGGTGTCTAGAAAGCCGGAAGCGCTCACGTTATGAGCGACGTTTTAAAGCAACTTGTTAATCTATTAGCGCTCGAGAAGATCGAAGAAAACCTCTTCCGTGGTGAAAGTCAGGATCTGGGTTGGGGACGCGTATTTGGCGGTCAAGTTTTGGGGCAAGCCCTATCGGCAGCGGTTCAGACGGTCCCAGAAGACCGAAAACCGCACTCCTTGCATTCCTATTTTCTTCGTTCCGGTGACGTAAATCTTCCTGTGATTTATGAAGTAGATCGAATTCGGGATGGTCGTTCGTTTGCGACGCGGCGAGTTGTTGCCATTCAGAAAGGTAAGGCGATCTTCAATATGTCAGCTTCTTTTCAGATTGAAGAACAAGGATTTGAACACGCAGATCAGATGCCAAAAGCACCTGAACCAGAGACTTTGCAAACTGACCAAGCACGAGTTCTAGAATTCGCTTCCAAATTACCGGATTATCTTTCGGGGTTAGCTGTGGGTGCGCGGCCTTTTGAGGTACGTGATTGTGAACCAACGCCATTTGGTGATTTAAGTCCAAAACCCTCACAACGCATGTATTGGTTTAAAGCGGCCGGTAAACTCCCGGACAATCTCGCATTTCATCAATATATGCTGGCCTATATATCCGATTATAGCTTCTTAACAACATCGCTTTTACCGCACGGTGAAACTTGGATTTCTCCCTCGATGCAAGTGGCTACCTTGGACCACGCGATGTGGTTTCATCGTCCTTTTAAAGTCGACGAATTTCTTTTGCATGTGATTGATAGCCCTTCGGCATCGGGCGCGCGTGGTTTAGTTCGCGGTAGGGTGTTCTCTCGTGACGGAAGGCTGGTAGCCTCAACAGCACAGGAAGGGTTGATCCGAAAACATAAAGAAAGTAAATAAACATACTATTAATAGATTAAGAGTTTATCCCATGGAAATGGATTTCAAAGAACGTAGCAACGAATTGAGGATTGAAGGCCGTTGGGCAGACCTCATAGAGTGTCTTGAAGAAGAGAAAAAAACAACGGCGGGTTCTCAGCGTCATGAAATATTGGAGGAATTAGGTTCGATCTATCTCGACGAACTCAATGACCCAGACCTCGCTTTTCGAAGCTGGGAGGAGTTGACCGAAGAGGCGAAAAGCGACGACATCATCGAACCCTATTGCAATCAAATTTTTGAAAAACACCCAAGTTATGAACCCGCATTTCTTCGTCTTGAGACGATTCTGAGATTTAAAGGTGATACCGAATCACTCAAGAGACTTGCTTCAATCTACTTAGATCTAGCCGAACTAAATGTCGAAAAAACAGAAGAATTTTTGGGCTATAAGAAGCAAGCAGCTGATGTATTCCAAGAATTAAACGAATTCGAAAACGCCTATCTCGTATTGTCTTCGGCTTTGCGAATCGAAACCTTAGAATCGTTATTCGATGGCTTGGAAGAGCTTTCAACAAAAGCTGGCAAGGTTGATGATTTTGTTGGTCTTTTTTCAAAAGAGCTCTTCAAGGCACCGCCAGATATAGCCACCCCCTTTTTCAAACCTTTGGCAATGATCGCCTTTCGTGCAAATCTCTCCGACGATGCACAAACCTTATTCAGGCTTGCCGCGAAAGCATTCCCACACGATCCCGAAATACCCAAAATGCTAAATCAGATTTATCGTCAGAGCGGCGAGTGGGATGTTGCGGTTATCGACTTGGAACATCAACTTGAAAACGCGGTTGATTTTGCACACCAAAAAGAACTTCGAGACGAACTAAAGGGGGTTTGTGCGTCCGCGGCTGTCGCAAACAAAGGAAGCATTGCAGCATCGTATTTTTCCAAGCGTGCGCAGTTGAGTCTGGACCAAAATGATAAAGACGCCGCGAAAAGCGATTGGGAGAACGCTCTTGATAAAGATCCGAATTACATTCCTGCGCTTAACAATTTGATTGCCAACTTCGGGGCTTCAAGTTCGTCGTTGGACTTGATCGATAGATATGGGCGTCTCATATCTCAAACCGATAAAGAACCAAACGTGTTGACGGCTGAAGTCCTGAAGGAACGTCTTCTTGATTATATTAAATTAAAGAAAAACGAACCGTCGATGAGTTCGATGCACAGGCGCCATGATTTATATCGGCGTATTTATGAGATCGATCCGTCCGATTTTGAAATGGCTTTTTGTTATGGGGTTTCTCTTTGCGAAGCGGATATGAAAGAAAACGCATTTCGGGTTCTAAAAAGGGTTGTGGAAAACAAAGCCCAACTTGCGCAATCGCAAATAGCGCAACTCTTCTCAGTTGCTGCTGACTCTGCTCAACATCAGGGGGAAAAGGGACTGGCGTGGGAGTGGATTCAGGAGTCTGTATCCTTGGACGCGAAGAACATCGTAGCTTGGCGACTTTATAAAGATCTCAGCGATGAAAAAGCTGAGCTTGGTATTCAAATTGAATCGCGCGAGAACATCTGTGAATTCTCTTCAGATCAGAACGAAAAAGAAAAAAACCAAATGGAATTGGGCGATCTTTGGTTGACCGCAAATCGGCCAGACCTCGCGATGGCCGCGTTCAATAAAGTGCTCGAGATTCGGCCTGATAGCGTCAGTGTTCTGCGCAAACAATTGACGATTTTACAGGACTTGAAGAAATGGAATCCTTTGATTCGAGTCCTCGAAAAACTTGTGGATCTCGAAGAAAACTCCGAAAAGAAAAGTAAGTATCTATACACGATCGCGATTTTGTATCGTGATGAATTGGCAAATATGGAAGGCGCGGTTCACTTCTTTAATCTCTCACTCGACGCATCTCCAAGTTTCTTAAAAGCCTTTGAAGGTATTGATCGCATTTTTACCGAGCGGCGCCTTTGGCTAGAACTAGAAAGAGCCTATAGAAAAATGTTGGCTCGATTAACGACAGAGTCGGGCCAAGAAGATTTAACATTTTTGCTGTTCAAGAATTTGGGCGAGGTCTATCGGACCCGCCTTAACGATATACCTAACGCCGTTTCAGCGTTTGAAACTGCTCTCAAAATTCGGCCTTCCGATGAAGAGTTGAGGTCCATTTTAGCACAACTCTATGGTAATTCGGGCGCTAGCGATGATATTCAAAAAATTCGAGACGTTTACCTCCAAAACCCCCGTAATGTTACGACAATAGAGTCGCTATTCACGGCCTATTTAACGATAGAACAATACGATGCGGCCTTCTGTGTTGCGTCGGTTTTGAACGCCAAAAATTCTCCTTATCAAGAAGGCATCGATTTTTATAATCGATATTTGGGTTCAAATATTCGGGTAGCTAGTAAGACCTTTTTCCCTGAACTTTTAGAGCTGATGTATCATGAGAATTTGGATCGAAGCGTGAGCTCGTTTATGGCCATTGTTTCTTATGCTATTCGCGGGCCTTACGGAAAAGTGGTCAAGGATTGGGGGGTAAGCGAAAAAGACGATGTCAATTTGCAGAATCCCAAACATCGCTTTTCTAAAATGTTTGCGTACGTATCAAATTTGGTTGGACCGCAACCGCTGACAAAACTCTATTTACGTTCCGATCATAGGGTAGGTTTAAGGAATATGTTTTGCGATCCACCGTCGGTGCTCGTGGGGTCTGAAATTCTAGAACCGATAGACTCTCGCGCAACGGCATTCAAAACAGCGAAAATATTAGCGGGATTGAGACCCGAACTTTATTTAGCGCACGCAAATTTTTCCGTAGAACATTTGAACCTGTTTTTTCTAAGTGCCTTAGAGTTTGGTTTGGACCGAAAATCTTCAACAGGTAAAAATGGTGCTGCCGTTTTTAAATGTTTGAAAAAACTTCCAAAACCTCTAAAAATGCAATTACGTTCGATGGCCCTTGTTTTGGAAAAATTACCGCCTCCCGATCTCGGGCGTTGGGTGAATGAGGCAGATCTGTCAAGCACTCGCTTCGCGATGCTGGTGTGTGGAGATGTAGAAACAGCGGTTCTGGGAATCCGAGAATCTCAAAACGCTTTTGTGACCACCACACCAGCTCAAAAAAATAACGATATTTTCGAGTTCGGGATGTCCGAGAACTATATTAAAGTTCGCGCCGAATTGGGACTTTCTCTCTTCTAAGACCTGTAAATAGGGGAGTCGCCCGACCGAAAAGTTAACGTTGTGGAAGAACAACACATCCAGTGAAGTGATGAAATGGTACGGCCATACTTGCAAACCGATTCGCTAATTAAGGGTCGGTCAGTGGGGTTGACTCACTCGGTGGACCCTTTTGGATTATCGAACGTAGTTTTTAGTGATGATACAAGTTGTAACCAAGACCGTTGTTCTTTAGCATCGGCAGTCCAGAAATCCAGATGTGAACGATGCCGAAAATTACAGACGAAAAAAAACAACAACGTCGTGATGAAATTATTTCATCTTCGTTTCGGTGTTTTGCGAAAAAGGGTTTTTTGGAAACCACGATGCGTGATATTTTCGAAGAGTCGGGGCTGAGTTCCGGCGCCGTATACTCATATTTCGAAAATAAGGAGGCGATAGTTAATGCACTATGTGCCCAACGAACCGAAGACTACATTAACCATTTAGAACAAAAGATTCGCGACGTGGATACAGATATTGGCGAACTTCTAGCAAAAATTATCGAAAGTTATGTTGGGGGTTTTGGAAACTCAAATTTCGATGAGAAATCTAGGGTAAACGCGCAAATGTGGTCCATGGTGGTAATCAAAGAAGAAGTTCGCAAGAATATGCTCAGCTTGTTCGATAGGTATGTTAAAGCGCTGACCATTCCTATTAAACGCGCGCAAGAACGAAACGAAATCGACCAAAGCCTAGATTCCAAAATGATAGCGGAAGTAATGATTACGATGATATTTGGTCTCGATCTTAGAAAAACTTCCCAAGAAACCTTCGATATTCATGGTTTTGCAAAAGTGACCCGATCGCTATTTTCCGGCAATTTTATCCTAAAGGCTACCTAGCGTACTGTTCGAGAACATGTACTAAGACGTCTTATCCTATCTTTTCTGACGTTAATCTTGATGGAGTTTCGATCTTTGTTAGAATTGCCAAACCTCATTTTTTGGAACATCAATGAATAAATTTTTGCTCTTCACGTTTTTAATTCTTGGATCTGCATGTCCAGGATTTGGTAGCGAGGGAGCCGAGGTGATCAAGGATGTGCCCACTTTCGAGAAAGAAATAAAACCGATCTTTGATCGTTTATGTAACGAATGTCATGGCGCGACCCCTTCGAAGGGCGGCGAATTTTTTCCTATTCGTTACGATGTTTGTAAGGATGAAGATCTTGGCGGTAAAGCAACACAAGGTGCACAAGCTATATCGGACAAAACGAAAAACCGAATGATTGATCAGGGTAATATGCCGCCCGCTACCTATTCAGCTCAAGCGACACCTGATGATATCGCTTTAGTACAGCGCTGGATCGACGAGGGTTCACCTTGCGATACGAGTGAAGTAAAATCGACCACCGGAACGAATTCCGGTACCACCGAACCGACTCCGGAGTTTTCTGAAGTGGCCGACATACTACGTAGGGGTTGTACCGACGAAAATAGTTCATGTCATCAAAACGATGCCGGGGGATTACAAATTTCAAAAACGGATACAAATGCAATGGTTGCAGCCGAACTGCAAGGAAACAATCTCAAGGACGTTGCTTTTGTTACCGAGAACAATCCAGCAGCAAGTCGGCTTTATATAAGAATGTCGGACGCAATGAACCCGATGCCACCGAGTGGATTATTGGATTCTTCGGTTACAGATAAAATCAAAGCGTGGATTCAAGCCGGCGCGAAATACTAGAATAGGTTATTAATGAAATATCACGTTCTCAGCGTTCTATTAGGGATCACCAGCTTTCTAATTTTAACGCCTGCTGGAAACACGATTCCACTTTATACAATGGCATCGGCAAATGAGTGTAGCACTTGCCATATTGAGCCGATTGGTTGGGCAAACCCAGATATGTCTGAACGCCGCTGTACTTTGGATTGTATTGGCTGCCACGTATCAAATGCGGGAGGTGGTTTAAGACTAGCCGATGGACAATATTTCGGAAAAGAATCGCTTTCAATGTTTGGCACTCGGCCTTCGGCATCGGCCGATCCCGAAAAATATTTGCAAAAAGGATTCCCTACAAAAGGGGCATGGGATTGGACTGAAGGCTGGCGCGGATGGTGGCCAGGTAAGATTAAACACACTACCATCAAAGAGCGATATGGAGATATTAGTCCAAAGCCGAAATGGGATCTTGGCGGCGATTTTCGCGCGGCCTTCCTAACGCAATCAGGAAATCCGGATAGTCCTTTTGTATTCCCAATGCAGGCCGATCTGTATTTGCTCAACGAATCCGTTCGTGATCTTCAATTCTATGTGGCTGTTGGCGGACAGGGTTATAAAAATACCGATACCTATACCCAAGACGACCCGGACCTAGCGGATTATTTTGCAGTTAAAGAAGTCTTTCTAAAATACCGCTGGAAATATAATACCTGGATTCGTTTTGGTCGTTTTGTACCGCGCTTTGGCTGGCGCACGCCAGATCATACCGCGTTCACCCGAGAAGGCTTGGGAATGAACCAAAATTTTCAAGGTACCGGTTTTGATATTGGATATAATCCCAATTATTTTTACGCCGATGCGTCACTTTATTACACAGGTCTGGATTGGCCCGGAGATCGGCAACCGCGGGGAATAGCGAGTACGGTCAATGTTGGCTATCGGCATTTCGGCTGGAATCTTGGCGCGAGTTTTCATTTTTTTGACGAAGATACCGCGCTAGAAGACGAAGGTAATGGCGATGGTGGAATTCAGACCTTAACCTTTGGACTTAATGGGTCGTTAAACTTCAACCCCTATATCTATTACGGCGAAATTGATGTTCGGATGAGTTCTATCCCGGGTCTGGATGGTAATGAGCCCACCTTTGGAATCTACGCCCATCATGAATTCAATTATACGATTATGAAAGGGTTGTTTGCTAAAGCTAAATACGATTATTCCGATAAAAATATTTCATTCGAAGGCGACCACGCTCACCGACTTTCAGTCGGTGCCGACATCCATCCGTACACCTTTTTGCATTTCGAACTGCTCTATCGTTTAGGGTTTAACGGTGTTCATCCTGTTCCCGAGTTCATAAACGCTGATGTCTCAGAGCTCCTGTTTATCTCACACGTTTGGTTTTAATAAGTGAGCACACTTTTGGCTCGTGTAGAACAAATCCAATAACCTGTAAGATCTTCGACCATTAAAATACAGTGTGGACCTTGTCTGAAAATGGGGAGCAGGACTGCTCCAAGCCGCGCTCGTGAACGAGAAAGATGAACAAAAGCCCTAACGAAAAAAAGGATACTATTGTAACCTAGCCCAATAATCACAAATGAGTCTCATGAATACTTTCATCAACAAAATAAAAGCGTTAGCCGAATCCGACCCCACCGGAAATTCCCTTCTAGAATTATCGGTCGCGACCACAAATGAGGCGTTATACACTGAAGCCATAGAACTTTTCGGGTCGTGGGAAGAAGCTTTGGTCGGGATTATTCTCAATCAATTCCAAGCTAAGAAACCCAAAGCTGCAAAAGCAAAGATCGATGAAAATATTGTGAGAATTCGTAGCCCCCATTCCAGTGACTATTTACTCGGTCGTACAAAGAATGGGCATTTTTTCAAAATGGATGCCGATGATATTCCGATTACCGAAAGTCCAGTGCGTTTTCGCACAGCGGAGGGAGCCGGTCCCATTTTCCGTCTCGACCACATCGGAGAACCGGAAGGGGTTTTTCTTTTCACAAACGAGGGTCGTTATTATGGGATGATTGGTGCGGTACTTCCAACCTGGAATCATGATGAGAAATTACGTTCTTATCAAAATATGTTGTCTCATATGTTCTCAACCGAGCACGTATTTGCTGCACTTCCTCGTAAAGCAGGTCAGATGGGTCGCTTTATTCATGCAACTAAAGGCGGGAAAGGAAAGGCATCTGAAGCCTCCGAAATCGGATCTCTTCTTGATCAAAGTGGACGTGAAGCATTTTTGCTAAAGGGAGAAGATCAACCGATTGCAGTCGTGACGGGTCCGGATACGAAAACAATCTTCTGCGCATCTGCTATGGGTCAAGGTATTCATTTCGAACAGGGGGATATGAGATCTATGGGTCGAAAATCAGTCGGCGTAAATTTAATGAAATTATCAGGACCCAACGACGAAATTGTGAATATGTTTTTCGGGGATGGCGTTTCTCAACTGGCAGTCATTACCGAGCGCGGAATGGGTAAACGAATTTCGTTCGAAGACTTTCGAACGCAGGGACGCGGCGGTGCCGGAATGCAGGTTCTAAAATTGGAACCCGGTGATAAAGTGATTTGCGTTGTTCCACTTTTACCCTCTGAAGATCTTATCGTATTTACAGATCAAAATCGTGTGCACCGAATGGAAGCGGGGCGCTTTCCATTAATGGGGCGTCCCGCCAAAGGAAATCATGTCATTACTTTAAAGGCTGGAGAGCAAGTTATTGGTCTATCTGTTGCTCCGTGTAGCAGTACTTCGTAGTTGATCAGGGGGTCGACGAAGCGGGGACTTCGAAAGGATAATCTGTTTCATCGTTGCCCCAACACACCGTGGTAGAAGTATTGTCGATGGCGCAAATATGTTCGCGTCCACTCGCCATTTTAGTAAACACGCCGAATTGATCTTTAAAGCGTTCGGGTCCCCAACAAACGACATAGTCGTCTTCGTCGATGCCGCAGGTATTGAAATTTGAAGCTTGAATGGTTTGAAAGGTTTTTCCCTCTGGTGGGGTTGCTTTTCCCTCATCATCATTTCCCCAACAAACTACGGTGTCATCATCCATCTTGATTCCGCAACCATGGGTTTCGCCTAGGCTAATCTCTTTAAATGTTCCTTGTGGTGGTTGGAGTCTATTGGACGCCGGCGCCGAATCGGTACCCCAACAAATAATTTCATCGTCCGCAGAAATAGCGCACGAATAATTGTCCTCAACGTCTAATTGCTTAAACCCAGCTGTTGTCGGTGTTTCTAGTAAATTGGCGGGCAGTGTCCCCCAGCAATCAATCGTTCCATCGGATTTTAAACCGCAAGTGTGAAAAATACCGGCTTTTACATCAATGAAGTCTGAATTGGACGAAGGTAATTCGGTGATGGCTCCCCAACACCCGATTTTAGTACTTTCATCGATCGTACATACATGGTCGGTACCGACGCTAACTTTAGTAAAGCTTCCAGTGGGCACATCAGGATCGCTACCCAAAGCTAAAAGGGAGCCCCAACATGAGATTTCTCCGTTGGACTTCAGACCACAAGTATAGGTGTCGCTCGCGTCAATATCGGTAAAAGGGGCCGAACAAAGAGTCGTTTCAATCGTACATGCGTCGGTACACGAGAGTGCCCCCATCGCCATGGATTCCAGTTCAGTAGAGCATGTTTTTGACCCGAACGCTTCTCCGTCACACGCCTCGTCCGCCTCTAGTTCTCCATTGCCGCAAGTCGAACACGATGAGACATCGAATTGGCAACTATCGTTACATTTGAGTTCTCCCATCTCAAACCCTTCCTTTAAGCACGTGTTACCGTTCAGGTCCTCGGGTTCGCATTCCTCGATTCCGTCCAAAACGCCGTTGCCACAGGTTCCGCATTCAGAGGTATCGTATTTACAAGCATCGGTGCACGATAATGCACCTCCATCAAAACCTAAGCTCAAACACGACGCGTTGAGTCGTCCATCACACTCTTCGTTCTCTTGGTTTACACTTTCATCTCCACATTTTGGCTCGGCACTATTATTAGACGCATTGTTATTCTGGGTCGCGTTGTTTGAAACGTCTTTTTTATCGTCTGAAGAACAGCTGAACACTGATAGAATTAAGAAAAATATTCCGAAACGTAACATGGATTTGACCTATAAATATTGTTTAGCAAAGTATGTCGTTTTGAGAATCAAATTTCAAGTTAGCGACGACGCGGTGGGTCTATTAGACTGTTTCGATTTTGATCTCCAGAATCAATCTGTTATCTGATCGACGATATTGCAATAGGAAATTAGATGCCACATCCCTTAGAATCTGAAACCATTGAACTTATTAAAAAGAACTCTATTTCAGATGCTCAATTCAATGCCCACGCGCTAAAGATTTTTCGCGCTCAATACGATGGAATTCCTGAGTACAAAAAGCTATGTGACAGTCGTGATCAAGCACCCAATAGGATTTCCTCGTATACAGAAATTCCTTCCGTTCCAACGGATGTATTCAAACATGTTTCTCTATTTTGGGGAGATCAGAAGAAACGTACCTTTAAAACGAGCGGAACAACTCAAGGGCATCGGGGGCAGCACCATTTTGGCAGTCTTGAGATCTATAAAGCGTCGATTGATTCACCATTTAAAAAATATGTTCTCAAGAATCAACATCTCCCTTTTCTCGTTCTAGCGCCGCCAGCGGACTTACTTCCTGATAGTAGTTTGTCTTATATGATTTCTGAAATGGCGGATAAATATTCCAAATCCGTGTCTTATTGCGTTGGGGTTTGCGAGACAGGAAACCTTGAGATGCAGTTCGAAAAATTTTCCCATGCGTTGTCCTCAATCAACGAGCCGACAGTTATCCTAGGAACTGCCTTCGCGCTAATAGGATTTTTTGACGCCTATCCCGACAAGAAGTGGGTTCTACCGGCCGGTAGCGTGATTATGGAAACGGGCGGATTGAAGGGGCGTACACGTGAAGTGAGTCGTGCTGATTTTTACGAAATGATTGGCAACCAACTTGGTATCCCTAAAACTCATATCGTATCCGAATACAGCATGACGGAGTTATCAAGTCAGTCCTATACCAATAGCGTTGCTGAACATTTACCATGGCAGGAATCTGTCTATAAGACCCCAGCTTGGGCGAGGGTAGATCTGGTTGATCCGAAAACGATGAAGGTTGATAATACGCTTACTCGTGGTCTTATTCGTTGGTTTGATCTGGCTAACGTGTTCTCCGTGAGCGCAATTTTGACCTCTGATATCGGGTCATTGAAAAACGAAGGGTTTTTACTTCATGGTCGTGCTAGCGACGCGGAAATTCGAGGATGTAGTTTGACGATTGAAGAGATTTTGAACCCTTAAGCTTCTTCTTTGAAGAGGTTCAAAACGGTACGGGTTAAAATTCTAGAACCAATCGTAAGCGAAGTCTCTTCTATTTTGAAAAAGGCCGAGTGTAACATATGAGCATTGTCATCTTCGGCAACTCCTAAACGGAACATCGCACCGGGAACAAATTTCAAATATTCCGAAAAATCTTCTGAACCCATACTCGGTAATTGCATATCGATCACATTCTCTTCGCCGATCGTCTCTACGGCGGCTTGTCGAATGGAACGATTTAAGTGAATATCGTTAATAATCGCCGGAGAGCCACTCAAGATTGTGAGTTCATAACTCGCGCCGTGAGCGTCGCAAATTCCTTTTAGGATTTGGTTCAGCAAAGGTTTGATCTTTTCGCGATTCTCAATCGAAAGCGTCCGGATAGTACCGCCCATAAATGCCGTGTTGGGGATGATATTATACGCCGATCCGCCTTCTATTTTGCCGATCGAAAACGTCATTGGATCCCCGGCATCCGCGCGTCGTCCGACTGCATTATAAAGTGCGTTCGCCGCTTGGGTTAGAATATAAATCGGGTCAACACAATGGTGAGGTCTTGCTCCGTGTCCGGCTTTGCCATGTATTGTGATTTCAAAAACATCAAAGGCTGCCGTAAATGCCCCTGGTTTAACGCCAACCTTCCCGGCTTTTATTTTGGGTTCAACATGAACACCCAAAATGGAGTCGACGCCTTTTAAAGCACCGAATGCGATGAGTTCTGAAGCTCCGCCCGGCGAGGTCTCTTCAGCATGTTGGTAGATGAGGCGCAAGCGTCCGGGGAGTTCGGTTTCAGCCAACGCTTCAGCTATTCCAGTGATGATGGTCATGTGAGCATCGTGACCACAGGCATGCATGACGCCCGGGTTTTCCGAAATATAGGTAACATCGGCTTTTTCATCTATCGGTAGGGCGTCTAAATCGCATCTTAGCGCGATGGTCTTGTCTGTTTTAGGATCGAAATTTTTGGGTGTTAAGTCGGCATAAAATCCGGTTTTTTCAGGACGGATGTTAACATCAAATCCGAGATCTAAGAGTCGCTTTGAAAGAAAATCGGTCGTTGCAAACTCCTGCTGACTTAATTCGGGGTTACGATGTAAGAAGCGTCTAAGTTCGATCAAGTTTTTTGCGTTCGATGAAATCGAAGCGTCGATTTTTTTAAGAAATTGTGTGTCCATAATCGAGGATAACGGCAAAGAAACGAAGGCTCAAGAGTGCGCCGCCATTAAATACTCAAGTGTTGTGAATCGAAGCATCGATAGGCTTCTTGCTTTACCTTTGTCTCAACTGGTCCTACCATCCCAGAATGAAGTGGACGGCAAAATATATACTGATCGATAGTGTTTTTCAGGAAAATATTTCTTTTGAAATCAAAGCGGGACGTTTTGTAATGAGTCGTGATTGCAGCGATGCAATCGATCTTGGAGATGTTGCAATACTACCCGGTTGCGTAAACGCACATTCTCATGCTTTTCAACGCGTTATCCGCGGACGGACAGAACATCGAACGCCGCGCAATCAATCTCCTGCGGAGGGGCTAGAAGATAATTTTTGGAGTTGGAGAACAGCGATGTATAGCGCGGCTCAAGGCCTCACCGCCGACGAAATTTCAAAAGTTGCCGAGTTTACGTTTTTAGAAATGGCACAAAGCGGGATTACGAGTGTCGGAGAGTTCCATTACCTACACAATCAACCCGATGGTGTTCCCTATATCAATGAAAATGAGCTCGCCGATCGGATGATCGAAGCAGCAAAAAAAATTGGAATTCGTATTACTCTTCTTAATGTCGCTTATCACTTTGGTGGTATTGGCAAAACACCTAACCAAGCCCAAAAGCGCTTCGTTTCCAAAGACGTTCGGAGCTACTTGGAAAAGACAAATACACTGCGCACCAATTGGAAAGGTCACGATGTTGTGATCGGATACGCCCCCCACAGTGTGAGGGCGATTGACGAACATTGGCTGGGGGCGATTAGCGATGCCGCACAATACTACGATGCTCCTTTGCATATCCACGCCAGCGAACAAAGAGGTGAAGTAAAAGATTCCGTTGCTAAAAGGGGGCTTTCTCCAATTGAGTGGATCTACGAAAATGGCGGGTTGTCGGAACGAACAACGATTGTTCATGCAAATCACGCAACGCGAAAGGAAATCGAAAGGATGGCTGAGACGCAAGCCAATATTTGTGTTTGCCCGACAACCGAACGTAATTTAGGAGATGGTTTCTTACCGATCGTCGATTTTTTAAAATCTAAGATTCCTGTGTGTCTGGGGAGTGATAGTCATTCTCAGATCGATCTTTTTTCAGATGCTAGACTTCTAGAATACAATGACCGTCTTCTCGTCGAAAAGCGCAACGTACTTGCTAGTGAATTGGACCGCGCTACGACGGCAGAAATTTTACTTCCGATGCTGTCGAAAAATGGTTCGCGTGCACTTCGAAATGGGGCGCCCGCGATAGCAGACGACGCGTCGGCGGATTTTTTTACAGTTGATCTCAAACATCGTACGCTTTTGGGATCGGACTCTGAATCTCTCGGCGCAAATATTTTATTATCAATGACTCCTGATACGATAAAAGATGTTTTCGTTGGTGGGAAGAAGATTATACAAAATGGTAAACACAAATACGAAGATGATATCTATTCAAATTATGAATCAGTGATGGAGCGCGTGCGGAGTTTTTCATGAGTAAGCAACGTCATCACGTGTATTTGATTCCGGGCTTTTTTGGTTTTGCCTCTATAGGTGGTATTTCTTACTTCCGACAAGTTCACGAAACTCTAAATGAAGCGTTTGGACGCCGCGATTTACATGTGGAAATTTTTGACGTGCGTACCATGCCGACAGCATCGCTGACCCATCGGGCTAGAAAATTAGCAATGTCAATTCGCGATACGGGAGGGTTAGATGATGGTGTGATCGTTCATTTGATTGGACATTCAACCGGGGCACTTGATGCCAGACTACTTGCTTCTCCTAGTGTCGAACTTGGTCTGGGGCCCCTGGAAAAGAAGATACGAAAAAAGATTCGCAACATAGTCAGCGTTTCAGCACCGCACTATGGGACACCCTTAAGCAATTTTTTCACTACTTTTTATGGAAAGAATCTTCTCTATCTCGTTTCCCTAATTGTAATTGTGGGTTTGTGGCGAAAACCGATTAGTTTAATCGGTGGAATGGTGGGGGTGCTTGGTAAGCTCAATAATCTGTTGGGTTTAGATGAGACGGTTTTGCATCAGATTACGAACAATTTGCTTAAGGAATTTGGACCGCAGGAGGAGGGGGAAGTGAGGAGTTTTTTGCAGTCGATTTTGGACGATCAGGGGGCCATGATTCAAATTACCCCCGAAGGCATGGAACTCTTTAACGCGACGACGCTCGACAATGCGAAAATCCGTTACGTTTCGTATGCCACTTCGGCACCTCCACCGATCGCCGCAATAAAACGCATTTCGCTAAAACATGTTTTGACTCCGATGAACAAAATTTTGTACGGCCTTTTGTGGACCTTAACCTCTCGGTCTCATCCCGGTTACCCTTACCACCCGCCACTTGAACTACGTGATTTGGTGAGCGACACACCTTTACCTTTTGCGGTGACTGAATCTATGAGCGACGGCGTTGTCCCAACCTTGAGTCAAGTTTGGGGTGAGTTTAGAGGTGTCGTTCGAGCTGATCATTTAGATGTGATTGGACATTATCTACGCGGGCCTTTTGACGAACGCGATGGGGCGGATTGGTTTGGTTCCGGCGCGAAGTTTGGGCGTTCGGACTTTCAAATACTTTGGAATGATGTTGCGTCGGTATTGATGGACGAAACGAAATGAAAAGAGTGTTGTTTGTAGGTGGAACTGATCCTAGTGGAGGGGCAGGTCTTCAGGCCGATCTCCGTACAGCCGCTGACCTAGGTTGTTGGGGACTTAGTGTCGTCACTTCCGTCGTCGTTCAAAATACGACAGCGGTACTTCGCTGTGAACATCTCGCCCCCGATCTTGTTAGTGCTCAGTTGGACGCTATCAAGAGTGATATAGGATTTGATGCGATAAAGATTGGCATGATTGGAAGCATTGAAAACATGCTAGTCTTAACGAACTTCATTGATTCTTGCCCGGATAAACCCGTCGTATTAGACCCCATTTACTTTGATGGTTCTGGAAAAACGAAGTTATCCGGCGATAAGTTATTCAGAAGTATCTTGGAAGTATTAGGTACACGTACGTCGATCATCACGCCAAATTCCAACGAGGCTTTTGCAATGTTAGAAGGCGGCGTCGAAGAAGTAATGAAAAAGATTCACGCTTTTGGACCCGACGTTCTATTGAAAAGCGGTCACTTAGTTGACCACGATCAATCTCATATTTCTGATTATTGGTTTGATGTGGGCGGGTTTACCTCACTAAAACCTCATCCCAAAAGAGATATCAATCCCAGAGGTACAGGTTGTCATCTAGCCTCGGCTATCGCGGTTGGTCTTGCAGTGGGAAAAACAAACCATGATGCTGTTGAAGATGCACGAACGTGGTTGGCCAATAAGTTCGAACATCAATTAGAAAAAATAGGAAAAGGAAGAAGAGTCATCCGATGATGGTCAATTCTTCTTAACTATTATAAACTGAAGTGGTGAAAAAAAAATTACACATACCGGGCCCTAAAGAGGAATCCTATTTTGGAACCGAACTCTCCGTCGGGATTTCGGTTTTAGTTTTCGTTTTTCTGGGATTCTTCTTCCTAAATAGAGAAGCGCAAACAACGAATATCGTCGTTAAAGATGAAAATCCAGCAGCGCAAACCTTATTAAAACAAGATAAAGCTTTATCCCGACGTTTCGAAAAACTTAGCGGAAAAGAACTCGGCAACCACGTTTGGTCTCCCGAGGATTTGAAAGCTGTGTTTTTATTCGGCCCTTCAGACGCAGCAGAAATTGCATGCGAGAAAAATATCGAAGCGATCAGTTCCGGCGCCTTTCCTGAAGAACTTACTTCTCGTATCGAAACGGCAGTCAACGGTCGTGCCATTTTTGCACCCTGGCGATGTCTCATACAAAATTTCCTAGACGCAAAGATTCCCAAAGGTTCCTTGTATGATGAAGTTGAATCCTTTTTTCTAGAACTGGAATCACTTGATGGGAATGAGCAAATAGTGACTTCAGTTTTAGCCTATTACCGCGAGAACAGAATAAGACCGAATGGAAAGCGTTTCTATAGATGGCTTCGGCGTTGCGGAGTCAACGCCACCTATAAAGGCGGTGTCTCATGCCGTCGATTTTTGAAAACATTGTCTCCCAAATATGGACGAGATGTATTGGAAGCCTTACAGCAATCTCTTTTTTTAGATAATCCACAGGCGAAAGACTTCCAGTCTGCGGTCGCCACATTAGGCAAATGGTCTCGGCTAGGACAGCCGAAGAGTTGGTTGGTAAAAAGTACTAAAAACCTCCCTGCTTACGATATTGATTTTCGTATCGGTGCTATTATGTCGTTGTGTCGGTTCACGATGTCACCTGGCGGTGTTCTGCGTCAGCAGGCAATTGATGAACTCGCTAAAAGTGCAGAAGTGCAAATGCGTGCCAACCCCGACATTCAAGCCGAACGATGGCAAACAACCTGCGATCTTATGTTTGGAGGCCGGTACGAAGACGACCGCACCAGTAATGTTTTGTTGACGAGGAAGAAAGTCGAAGATCAACCCTCTTATGATGTCGCTTTCCTAATCGAAAATAATTTCTGCGAACAGCGTCCTGGATTTCCAACCTGGTATTGTGCAGTCCGAAAATGGATTCATGGTGATGCGCCAATTCAGGAAGCAATGTCTCGTTCTTTTATCGAAACCCGATTCATGGAATTTTCAGAATCTCTCCCTGATCCTGAAACTGAAGACGAGCTTTCAAAATAGTTTCGAAAAACTGACATACGTGCCACGACCGATCATAGAAATCTGAGGGATCTGACATTCATTACGGGTAAGCATTCCTTTTCGGCCTATAGAACGGTGGTTTTGATCCTGGCACCAAAATTGCGATGGACTGCAATAACTTTAGAAAGGACTAATGATGAATCAAAATAAGCATTGGATATTTTTACTTTTACTTGCCGGCGCAACGGCCTGTATCGATAACCCAGTAGATCTCAAGCCAGAAGTGGAAGAGAAAATAGTACAAGAAACCCACGAACTTGGGGAAACCGAATTTCTCACGGCCGAAGCTTCGTTTAACGACGAATATGACAACGTAAATAATGCGGTCGCAGAATCTGATGATGCTTCTGGCAACAGTGGAGACGAGCGCGTTGCAGAAGAAGGAGATATTTATCGTGTCTCGCAATCTGAGGGCATTATTCTGAACCTCAATCCTTACCGAGGTTTGCAGCTGATCGACTTTTCCGATGCGACTTCTCCAAAGATTATCGGTAGCGCACAGATTTCAGGAGAACCTCAAGAAATGTATCAAGTGGGTAATTACGTTTACGTCTTGATGAATAAGTGGACAGGATATTATGCAAATCAATCGCTAGGACTGACCGGGCAATATAGTGGTGGAGTGATCGCGGTTGTTGATATTTCCGATCACGCAAATCCTGTGATCATTAAACGCACTCAGGTCCCCGGTCAGATTTCGAATAGCCGTTTGACTCGCGGCAACGGTAAAGAATCCCTCTACGTTACATTTGATGGGTTAGCGTCAGCCCATTCTTTCGTTAGAAGCTTTAGCGTTTCTGTTGGCGGCGAACTCACACAGAAGCACGAGGTCGAGCTCGGCGGGAATATTAGTCATATTCAAGCGACCGGCAGTCATCTTTTGGTTTCTGGCGATTCTTATGATGACCAAGGAAATTACATCAATAATGTGGGCAGCTCCATTTCTGTAATTGATATTAGCGACGAGAACGGCTTAATGGTGGAGGGCGCTTCCGTGTTTGTTCAGGGACGTGTCAGTAAGAAGTCCGATATGAGTTTTCGTGGGAATATTCTCCGCGTTGTTTCAGGAAATAGCTGGAATGCCAATACCAATACCAATCATATAGAAACCTTTAACTTTTCAGATCTTCAAAATCCGACTCCCGTAGATGGAAAAACCTTTGGAGATGGAGAGGATCTTTTTGCGACGCTCTTTTTGGGGAACGCCGCGTTCTTTGTTACCTATCTACAAGTCGACCCCTTCCATGCTTTTTCGATTTCTGATGATGGAGATTTGGTGGAAGAATCTGAATTTATCGTATCTGGATTTAATACTTGGTTTCGTCCGGTTTCAGATAATAAGCGTTTGATTGGAATAGGAATCAATGACGAAAATGGAGATAGAGTTCCGGCGGTCAGTCTTTATGATATTGAAGATCTGAAGAACACGAACCCTCTTGTTGATCGGGAAGAAGTAACTTCTGCATGGAGTGATGCAATTTGGGACGACAAGACATTCTCAGTTTTAGAAAAGAGTGCCAATGTTATGTCGGATACGGGTGTCGTAGAAACGGGTCTTGTTTTACTCCCCTTTCAGGGCTGGGATGAATCGTCAGAAACCTACCGTGCTGGCGTTCAGATATTTACGTTTTCTGACACAACCCTAAGTAAACGCGGAGTCATGTTACACGATACTCCTGTTACGAGAACGTTTACTGCAGACCGCACTAAAGACCTGACCGGTAATCTGTCAAATCTTGAGTTTTCTTTATACAACACATCCGATGTTGATGCTCCGACTGAAATGTCGCGCTTAGAATTGGCTCCCAATTACACAAAGGTTCTCGCATTCGGCGATCATATTGCACGTCAAACAGATCGGACGGCGCATTGGAGTTGGTGGGGAAGTAACGTAAAGAGTCCTTCGTTTGATACGATTCAAATTGTACCTAAGGCCGATGCTGACCAAACCTTGGCCATCGCAGAAATTACAATTCCGTCTGGTTCTAGCATCCACAAAAAAGACGACCTTCTCATTGTCGTTTTTCAGGACGCTACCGAAGCTGTAGTTAGTTCTTGGGATCTATCGGACCCAACAACACCGGTACTCAAAGATACGTTAACAACCGATACGATTCCGGTGAGCGACCAGCAATATTATGGTGGATATTATGACGATTACGACTGCTACGATTGCGGCGGTGGCGTGATTCAACCGGTTGCGAACGTGGTCGGAAACGCTCTGGTTTTTCAGGTCAATAAGAATGAGTCTGAAGAAATAGGCACTCAGGTTACTACTGTCTATCGTAAAGATACTTACGAAAAAGAATGTTCATCAGTTTTCGATAAACCTTGTACCTATATCCAAGGCGAAAGAAGTTGTAGTTATGTAGAGAGGACCAACGGGACAAGAACGCCAACAATCTGCGAGGAATATTTCGCATCTTGTACACAGAATAGCGACGATTTTGGATGTCGAGATATTCCCGACCCCTCACACATTAAGGCCACGATTGAAACTTTCGAGAATACACTTACACGTCAATGGACTCAGCGAGATTTTCACGTTGTTGATCTATCCGATGCAGACGATCTAAAAATTCGGAACGTTATCGTTTCAAGCAATTCTGAAGAGGCTGTAAGCACGCTTCAGAAAGATAATCTGTTGTACTTTACGTTCAAAAAATCTCGGACCGTTTCAAACTCCTCACGAAACCTGGCCGCGTACTACTTCAGATCTTTTGATTTCAGCGATCCTGAGAACGTCGTTAGATCGACGGACATTAATGTTCCCGGAACACTTGTAGCTGTAAAAGGCGACCAAATCATTACTCAGGGTTCACTTTGGGGAGTTTACGGCGCTCATGATACGGTTAACAAATTGGAGTTGGTTAACGGAAAGGCAAAACTTCGCGGAATCAAACGCTATAATAACGGGTCAACCCACGGAAAAATTGTTCTCAGTTCAGATGATCACCTCTATGTTCCCGTCTATGGTGAATCGGGTTCTGAGTTAGAGATCTTTTCAATAACAGGCGCATTTTCGCCCATTTCAACAATCGATTCGTTGGACTGGCTTTCACTCGAAGATGTTATCGATAATCGTGCTATTTTTAGTACGTCTGGAGGCGTGCTTATCGTGAATACGGCTGACCTGGAAAATACCTACGCTCAGGCATTTTTATCGATGCGGGGATGGTCCACCGATTTTTTATCAGATGGCAATGAGTTAACGATTGCCGCGGGCCGTTACGGAATTTATCAATTTGATATCACGACTTCTAACCTTCCTCAGCCCTAAATCCGAATGGGTGGCCGACCGCGCCTAAGAGTCAATCTTGATATCAGCTAATCCCTCTTCGGCTTTCGGCCATTCCATTTCTATACTTTCTAATGTTTCCCGAACAATCGTCGTAATCGCATAATTTCGATACCATTTTCGGTCAGCTGGAATCACGTACCACGGTGCGTGTTTTTTTGACGTTTGTATCAAGGCCTCTTCGAAGGCTTCCATGTATTGCGGCCAAAACTTTCTTTCTTTTAAGTCTGATGACGAAAATTTCCAATGACGCGTTGCATCGTCTAGACGCTCTTGCAGTCTCTCTTTTTGCTCGTCCAGAGAAATGTTGAGCATGAACTTCAGGATGACGGTGTTTGAGTCGGATAATAATTCTTCGTAGTTATTAATGTGTGTGTAGTTTTTTCGCCAAACCGACTCAGGTTTATAATTGTGTACGCGCACCACCAAAACATCTTCGTAATGACTCCGATTAAAAATCTGAATCATTCCCTTGGCAGGAGAATGTTTTTGAACTCGCCACAAGAAGTCGTGAGAAGCTTCTTCAGCAGTAGGAACTTTGAACGCTTGAGTCTCAACGCCCTGTGGATTTAATGGGCCGAAACACTTTCGAATTGCGCCATCTTTTCCTCCGGTATCCATCGCTTGGAACACGACCAGAAGACTTGTTTTTTTCTCTGCCCACATTTTAAATTGGAGGGTTTTAATCGCTTCAATATTTTTTTGATAAATTGCTTCTGCATCATTTCGATTTATTTTTTTTCCATCCGCACCGAGTTTTGTTCCTGTGTCTATGGACGAGAGATCAAAATTGTCGGGATCAACGCGATGCCATTTGGGGTACTTTGCCATTTCATTTCCTATCGTTTGTATTCCCCAATTCTATGTCTTTTTGAAGGTTCTACAAGAAAGGATTGGAAACCAAACCCATTTGGACCATTTAGAATGGAACCACCGAATTTGATGAGTAAAGCTCACAACTTACATAGAGTTAGAACGCCGCATTGGGCAGCCAGTCTCGAATTGTATCATGATGATTTGACCATGCTTCCCAACTGCGTTGAGCCCAGTCTCTCACCGTGGCTTTATGCTCTTCTACTGTCTGGCAACGATATACATCAGCGGCCGTAATTGGCCCAAAACGATGAGGCGGTTCAAGAAAGATAAATGACTGCTTTTTTTTAGTTGCTTGTAACATAGATTCATTTGCTTTCTCTGCAGTTAAGCCATTCTCTAAGAATAAGCAAAGTCTAACCAAATGCGCACCTACGGACTGTATACTTTGTCGATCCGATGAACCCGGGTGTTGGATTGCATAAGTATCAACTGTCAAACGATGAGTATCGAAATAGATAGGGTCACTATATTCACGAGCTAAAACCTTGCCATAAATCGACCAACACCCCGCAGATGAACTCATATACCTATGAGTTGTTCCATCGATATCAGGGAATTCACCACCGCAACTAAAGCACTTACAGGTATCCATATGAGTCTCATCACACTGTCTAATTTTTAGCTCAAGATAAACGAACTGGAAGTTGAAATACGATTGCTGTGGTTTAGATAGAAAGTCGGAGGTTACCCGTTACGCCAAAGCCGCTACCTGGAACTCCAGAGCCGTGTCGCCGATATTGGGTATCTAAGATGTTGCGAATCCCTAGCGTGAGATCTATCTTTTTGAAGCGATAAGTACCTTCGATATTTAGGGTTGACCAATCATCGCTTCCTCTACAGTCATCACTTAGGACGCCCGGCGAGAGTTCGCAAATTCTAAAATCTTTGCGGTCGTCGGTCGATAAACGTCGCTGCGCGGCATTTCCGGACATCCAAAATTGTCCTTCAAAGCGCGGTAGTTTGTACTTTACACCTAGACGGTACGATAAAGGGGGCAGGCGTCGGGCAGGTTGATAAAATTCAGATCGACTTAGAAGTCCATGGAGTGCGTTTTCATCGAAATTTTTGTCTTCGGTTGAACTACTGACTGCACCTTCTATCACGCTTGCCGATGCGTTAATCGAAAGATTATAAAAGGAGCGGCTTTCAAAATTTGCTTCCAAACCGTAATAATAAGCGTCTCCCTCGTTAATTCTTTGTCTTACTTCTTTGCCGTCTACCACCGATTCCCCTTCAAAATCTGCTGGTGCACGAGTGATTTTATTTTCTACTAGATTTAGAAATACACTGCCGCCCAAGGTACCGATATAGTCGTGATTATATCTTGATCCAATTTCAAAACTATTACTTCGTTCGGGGTTAAGAGACCCGTTTGGAATTTCGAAGAAACTTCCGGTGTCTCCCAATTGTGTTGTTTCTTGGAGGTTGGGAGGACGAAACCCTTGGTGCCAACCCACCCAAGCCAGCTGATTCTGAGAAACGTAACTGAGATTAAGGGACCCAACGGGCCCTATGTGCATATAGTCTAAAGGCCCAACGCCAGATATGGGGTCGGCTTGGGCGTAGACAAGATCGCCACGTATACCTCCTTGAAGTTCGATGATATGGTCTAGATCTGAGTAAAGCTGCCAACTTAAGAGCGCAAAAACACCGCCGCTTGTGTAATTTGCGCCTTGAGGAAAGTTACCGGCTGTTTCTACTAAACCTTCACTTGCCGAAGAACTCACTTGATCGTGATAAAGGTCGATACCAGAATCAAGAACGATGGATGTTGTGAGTTGGCTTTGAAGGGACGATACAAATCCAATCGTTGTGACCTTATCTTTGTTTTCTGTTTTGCTAGTGACCTCGCTGGCATTTCGTTTTGAACATTCTTCGATATCTCTTGCTTTGACGCCAATTTTTTCGCATCGATATCTTCGTTGTAATTCGTTGGTATGGTGAAACATTATCGCCAATGAAACCGCGTCGAAATATTTAGGACCGTCGATTTTCATTTTCAAGTATCCAAAATGATCCTCATTATCGGCTACGCGCAATCGCCCTTCACCAATACGATCCAAACGAGGCGCGTTTTTTATGGCGGAATAAAGATACTTGGCACTCAAGTTAACGTTGTCGTCGGGCTTAGTATTTAGACCCAAGGACCATCCCATTTTTTGAAAACTATTTCCGAGAAAATCCCCATCGTCTTGAAGACCGGATGTTAAAAAAGGGCCCGACCCAGCGTGAAGGGTTCCCTCTTGACCGTAATTCACACCTAATCTCAAGTTTGTTTGTTTGCCCGAAACCCTACCTTTGAGTAAACCAAACACTGCAGATCGCACGGTCTCAAAGCCTAGGTTCGCAGAGGCGGAATGACCGCTTTGAATTTCGTTGTTGGTTTTCAGATTGAGAACGCCTCCAATAGCATTAGCACCATAAAAAAGTCCCGCAGGTCCGTTTACTGCATCTACTCCGGAGATCGCACTTAAGCCGATGGTATCCAAATATTGATTTGGCCCTGTTCGAAAGGTCGATTGGTTAAAACGCAACCCGTCAATAAGGATAAGATTCTCTGGCCCGATAAGACCTCTTATAAATACTGTTCCGCCACCTCGGTTTGTTTCCTGCATTTGGATGCCAGGCTTTCCGTCCAATAAGGTCGCCAAGGAATGTTTGCGTTCTAGCGTTTCTTTTTCGAGCGTCGCGGTTGCGCGCGACTTGAAAAAATATCCCTTTAATTCCGTCGCAGATGTCGTGACAGTATCTTCTTCGGAATCGTCGCTTGTCTGCGCAGAAACGACCGGCGACAAGAGACCTATGAGAAGTGCAAAAAAAAGGGTTTGTTGAAAGTTATGCATAAACTACTACTCTAGCTACTTTTTCGTTTCTGTTAGCTAAAGCTTAACATTTCTCGTTTTAGCTCACGCCCCATAATATCTTTAACAGCTTGTTGCGTTTCTTTGCCTTCGTGAATTACTTTATAGACTTGTTCAGATATCGGCATTTCGACACCCAGTTTTTGAGAGAGATCGTAAACTGATTTACTTGTCTTAATTCCTTCGGCCACGGTATTGGTCTCTGAAATGATTTCTTCTAAGGTTTTACCTTTACCAAGTTTAAACCCAAGAGTGCGATTTCTTGATAGGCCGCCCGTACAGGTTAAGACCAAATCTCCCATTCCTGCGAGACCTGAAAGTGTAAGAGGGTTAGCGCCCAGTCTCGTTGCAATTCTTGTCATTTCCGCAAGACCGCGAGTGATCATACCTGCGGTTGAGTTGTGACCTAGTTCCATTGCGCTGATTGCGCCTGAAGCAATCGCGATCACATTTTTCAAAGCCCCTCCCACTTCAACGCCCACAACATCATAGGTTGTGTAGACCCTGAAATAATCGGTACTAAAGATCTGTTGAACGGATTCGGCTATTTTGTGGTTGTAGGAGGCAACGGTAACAGCGGTTGGCTTTCGTTCTGCAGTTTCTTTGGCAAACGAGGGGCCTGAAAGATAGGCTAAGTAGGGATGGTATTGGATGGGTAGCACATCCTCAAGGACATCAGACATTAACATGAGGGTTTCGTTTTCGATTCCTTTAGAGGCACTGACGATTGGGATGCCTTTGGGGATATCGTTTTTTATGAGTTCTAGAACGGTTCGTAAGACATGGCTTGGCGGGACGGTGAGTATGAGATCCTTTCCTTGAACACATTTTACACAATCGTCTGTCGCGCTAAGCGTTTTGGGAAGTTTAAAACCCGCCAAAAAGGTAGTGTTTTCGTTTTCTTCATTAATAGCCTTAGCGACTTCAGATTCAAAACACCAAAGTTCAACCTGATAGCCTTTATCTGCAAGTAATTTTGCCAAAGCTGTTCCCCAAGACCCACCACCGATAACGCCGATATTCATGATTACTCCATCATTTTTTTACAGGGTAGAAGACGAAATGGTGTTTGGAAAGAAAACTATTAAAGTCGAATGTGATTCCACTGATTGAAGAATCCAATATTGATCCAAATCGCCTTTCTTATTGTTTTGAGGCGGCGGATTGACCGTTGTGAAGATGTGTAACGATGCCTATTTGGTGCTTAGAATTTCTTTTTTCATGAAGAGGATTTCAAAATGCCCTTCTTCTTCAGTAGGGCGGATATCAAATTGTTGTAGTTGTGCGCCCACACAGGGTCCGGTTTTACAATCGCCATCCTCGGGTGAAAAAGTCGCTCCGTGGGTTGGACAGAATATGAACGCGCCTGAGGAATCCAAGAAGTCGCCGTCAACGCCTAAAGGGAGTGACCAATGCGGACAGCGGTTTTGAAATGCTACGAAGCCATCCTTCCATTTCATGGCAAATCCTTTGGATGTCTTACCGAGTCGGTTTTCGTATTCGAAAACTATTCCTTGGCCTTCCTTATCAATCGATGATAAATCCAAGGTGGCGAGTATGCCGGTTCCGGGCAGCAATATTTCTGATGATTTTGTCATGGGTAGATTGTAGTTTGGAAAGAAGATTAATCAATGGCGGTGAAACGAGATTGTGAATAAATCTAAGAAAAAATGGGTAATCATCATATTCTTTTTCTCCTTTGTTGCTTTGGGTGCCGGGTTTTTCTATCCGTCGTTTGATTGTGTAATGAGTGTGCAATCGGAGTTGTCCAAGACACAAAGTTCAGATCCTCAAGTTCTTGCTTTTAAGGAAGAGTTAAACAATAGGCCCTCGCTCATGCAAAAAAACGATTTTGTAAAATCGCTATGCACAGAACGCGTAAAAGTGGCTGACATGATGCCCTGGTTCGTTTTAGCGTTCTTTTTGGCGCTTATTGGATTTATTCCGATATTGGGTCGAAAGGAAGAGCAAGCTCAAATCAAACCACCGAAGGAAATCGATCGTCAGCCCAAAAAAGATAGAGAGCCCAAATTAAGAAAAGTCGAAGCGATTGATGTTGATGGTTCATTTGAAATCGATTTGACCGAGGAATCGCATGTCGATTTGGCGAGCGATAGTAGTACGCTTATGGCGGTGGTTGAAAACCAACGGCTTTTAACTCCCTCAGAGGTCAACGTTATATTTATTCCTTCTGGTTTCGAAGATAGCGCGATTATCGTCGTCGATTCGGGGCTTAATAAAGAAACAGCGCTTCGTTTTTTTGACTTAGAGAGGGCTATTATTGCAGCGCGAGCAATGCTTTCTAAAAGCCCTAAAGGGGTGCAAATTAAGATAAAGCCAGGGATCTATAAGTGTTCGATTGAAGTCCCTCCAAATATTGTGATTGTGAATACGAAAATGCCGAACTTCTCTAATTCACGAGACGGATTATTGTGGGTATCCCAACAGGAACTCGATGATATCGATAGGGTTACAATTCTGGCCGATCCCAATAAGTCCCATGCCGTAAAGTTTATGAGCGGCAGTCGACAAGGAATTTTCGGCTGTCATATCGTAGGTCGAAGGACTCCGAATCAATGTGGTATTTTTATCGAACGCAGCGATTCTGTTGAGATCGTTAACTGTGTAGTTGAACAATTTACGAGTAGCGGCATTAGGATAGAACGAGCCGGCTCAGAATTTCCCAAGATTCGTGTTGAAGTATTGGGTTCAATGATCAGGCAAAACCAAGCTCTTCAGGGCGGGGGGATTTTCGTTCGTGAAAGTACGGTTCTGATACAATCGTCGGTGCTCAAGGAAAATAGCGCACGACAAGGTGGAGGTGTGTACATCGATGGCGCAAAACGTCCCTTCGTTTTAGACGCGGTTCGTTTCGAAAAAAATGTCGCGTTGGATCCCCAGAAGAATCCCGCTCAGCCCGACCGAGTGTTAGAAACCTGGGAACAACAAACTGGACTTGGTGGTGCAATATTTGGTTTACAAACAAAAATAAAAGCAAAAGATCTCGAATGTATTGAAAATTTAGCTGAAGTCGCCGGCGGGGCTATATCGCTACTCTCCAGCGGAATGACCATCATTGAAGATAACTACGCTTCGAGAATCGAACGCAATAAATCTCACCTCGGGGCGGGTGTTTTTGTTGTGGGTACGCCGGAAAAAGACGCGCTTTTGAAAGCAGAGCAAACGAGTATCTCGTCAAATATTTGTAGAGGTTTCGGAGGCGCGTTCTGCATTCTGGGAACGGCAATAGCTCAGCTGGAGGATTGTGTCGTTGAGAAAAATCAGGCTGTAAACGCATCCGGCGGCGCTATCTCATGCCATTTAGGAGGAAGTGTTGATGTTAGAGGGGGAAGTGTTTCAGAGAACGTTGCTGCACTTAACGGTGGTGGAATTGCGGCGTCGAATGGGCGAATTAGAATTCGCGGTTTAGCCAAAATTAATAACAATACCGCACATGCTTGTGGTGGTGGAATTTTTGCGATTTCTGAACCCACAAAAATTACCGAAACTCTATTGAATACAAACGCCCTTCAACTTCCGCTAAAAATTATCATCGGCGAGATACAAATTCGATATAATAGGTGTGAGAAAGTCGGTGCTGGTTTGCGTTTAGGCAACCTTACACAAAATCCTACAATGCCCGTGGATATTATTATCGACGCGAACGCATCGATTCGTTCAAATGAAACTATGAAGGGCGAAGCCAGTGACCTGTTCGCGACTTGGGCAGGACAAACGCTTTCTGATTCGATAAAAGATTATCGAAAAAAGCTTTTAAAATAGTCCAATTTTTAAGCGTTAAGCGACGTAACTACGGCGCGCATCTATGAGTATTTTATCAATAGCGTTATAATTTGGACGGTCTGCTAATGTCGTTCTTTCGTGAGCGAGATCTATTTTAATCTGAAGATCTTTTCGCCACTTATCAATTTCGATCCATGGTATTAATCCGTCTCGTATTTCGCATAAGGTTTTGCGATGTTCTTCTACACGGACGGGCACAAATCCCTCTTCCAAGATAGTGATGCCGCAAAGCAATAAACGAATGAGGTGCATCGCCGGTTTCCACGGTATGTCGTCTCCACGCTCAACTCGATTCGTCATTTTTTTGAACTGCGATAAAACGTAACGGCTGTAGGTTTGGTAAACCAGTTTGGAAAGAAAGTATTCCCTATGATCTAGAATGATTTGTCCGGCTCCTGAAGCTTCTTCAACAATGGGGGTGTATAATACTTCCAACACGTTTGGATTTGCTTTGAGCGCTAAGGTAATAAACTTTTCCAGTTCCCAATAACATTCGTCGGTCTCTTTAATTTCTAGCTGACCAGGTACTGCCTCCAAGGACCAATGTAACTGTGCTGGTGATTGGTAGATTCCCCGACGATCCACATCGGACTTTTCGTGATCTAGACCATAGGCCCTTGATCCGACGATGCATTTTAGAATGACGTGATTGAATAAATTGTATTTATTAATGACATTTTGGTTTTGCCCAAAATCGATGTTTTGGAAATGTTTGAGAATGGCAATTTGTTCTCGGGTTGCCATGACCTCCATTTCATCGATGAATCCGATTCGGTATCGGTGCGCGTTGTCTCTTGGAGAGACTCGGATAGTTCCCACCGAGCCCGTCATCTTTATACTCTTTCCACCGATGGTTTTAAGATCGTTTTGGAGGACAACTTTTGTACCCACTGAAAGAATCATTTTATTCGATCACGAAGGTTTTCTGGAGCGTTTTTTCGCCCTTCCTACTGACATTGCACGTCCAGGTACCGACCGACTGTTGGTCTTTTTCTAAGTATTCCCAACTCTGATTGCTACCTTTTGGGATTTTGTGATCTTTGAAAATGAATAATTCATCATTGGGTCCTTTTATTGACCAATCTGCACTGATTCCAGGATGTTTGGTCCATTCTGCAACACAGGCAATTTTTCCTGCACCTTTTTTATGAATGGTTTCGGTATCATAAAAGTACTTCGATGATCCGAATACTTTTTCACGCGCGACGTAAATATGTTTCGCATATTTTGTAGCGTCGGCTGCTTTTTCTGGCTGACCTCGATGAAGCTTGACATGCCAACCACGGTTTTCAGCCCAACTTTTTGAACTCTTCCACGGTGAATCCATAAGAGCATAGAAATTGATGTCGGGATTATTTTCAATCATCCATTCCTTCCAATTGCCCTTTTGGGCTAGCTCGTTGGTTGGCCACTTTACGTCGTGGAAATTGTCGAAGAAAAAATTTCGATACCATTGTTTATTCTTCAGTTTGAACATGACGGCATCGATAGGAATCATTTTTCTATCCGGATTTGCGACATAGGCTTGATACCACATCGGGAAGGTGTGTCCGTCTACGGTGGTGAAAATGATAGCAGGGTCTTCGATATCGCGCATGATAGCCTCGCTCATTTCTTGAGCTACAGCTTCTTTATATCCATTCTTTCTAGACGTGTAAGCTAGACCGATAATCCAAGCTAGTGAGATGACGACGGCTACGACGCGCAGACTAAATACTTTTTTATTTTGCTCATCTCCGGCGAAGCGAACTGAAACAAGCCAGCTCACTCCGTTAGCGAAGAGAAAAATGGCTACGAAGAAAATCAACGAGTAGTAAGTTGAAATATCGTTGATTGGGTAGGTAGCAACGTAGCCCATTGTTGAAACTGAAAACAAAAAGATTACGATAAGTAATTTCCAGCGCTTTAAGAATATTTCGAAAAGACCTAACGCACAAACCACCAAGATACCTGGAAAGAAGGTATTGTTCAGAGAGGTGTGAAATTTATTGAGGGTCTGGGGTATTTTGTCGAAACGACGAAACATCGAGTATTCTTTTCCCGAAACGTGGAACCAAAAGCGTTCAAGTACCTGTGGATCGTTCCACGATATCTTGTCGCCCGTATTCGTCATCGCCTGAATAGGTAGATATAAATAAATCGTTGAACAAAGAAGGGCGATCGCAAGCAGGGTGATTATTGTTTTCGGTTTGACGATTTCTTTTGGATTTCCCATCAACATTCCAATCGTAATCGGGACGATGAGAAAGGCGCTAGTAAGATGATTCGCAAGGGCTAGACAAGTAAAAAGCGTTGCGATGTAGGCATATTTTTTTTCACCGAGTCGTAAGAATACAGCGATTGACCAAAGTGCAACGGCGCCTAAAAAACAATGAAGCGCATAAACTTCGACACGAGTGGCTTGATAAACGATATGGGTATTCAAAGCGTATGACAAAGCGCCAAGAACTGCGACAGGTCTTATCACTCTGGTTTCTCGAAGGATAAGATAGAGAAACCCTGCAGCTAAAGCGCCCGGTATCGCGGCGGTACAAAAAGACGCCAGCCACCAAGGCGATGGGATTCCGATCTGTGCGGGGATAAATCCTAGCATCGTGAAAAGCGGGTATCCACTCGGGTGTGGACCACCGAGCGTATACATCGCGGTGAGAAGTTCGGGGCCGTCACCAAAAGTAAATTGAACACGAATTAACGAGGCGTAATAGACGAGGACGCTTACCCAAATTCCGAAGAATATTTTTATATCATCATTGCGGAAGAGGTTGTTTACACGTTCTTTGAAAGGCATGAAAAATCCAAAAATCTGAAAATAGTATGTTGCTATTACCTCAAACTCAAATTGCTTACAATTGCGCGGCGGAGAACCCCACCTTTTTAGTTAATCAGCGTTAAACTGATTTGATAAAAAGCGTCCACAAAATAAAAAAGCCTCCCAGATTAATGAGAGGCTAGAAAGGACTTCAAAATTGATTGTCCGATGAACTTAGAAGTTCGTATAGTTGTTCATGTTATTGTTGGAATTATTACCACTTCCTGCCGCGCAAAAAGCCGGTGCTTGTAGGAGGGTTGCTTCTCCGATGTCTCTTTGCGAACACGACTCATCTTCCGTCCAATCCAACCACTCAGATCCTCGACCAATAGACTCCGCGTATTCACGGAAAATTTGAAAGCCATCTCCAGCGTCGTCACGGTTCATGAAAACGACAGGTTCCATGCATGTGGCAGATTCCATTTGTAGCTCGTTATTCATCTGCATGACAATGTCGTGCATCGCGGCGGTACTACGATTCCAACAACACGTTTTTGAAACGTCATACTCTAGTGCTGCGAAAACTTCGTCTTCAAAAAGTCTATAGCGTTTGAAGACCTCCTCTGAGCTCATATTAAACTCCCAATACATATGGTCTGTTAACTTTTGATAGGCGTCGTCTCGTGCCTTACGTGCCGAACAGCTTGCAGGACGTGTGCGTAAATGTTCACGCTTAGAGTTGATGATTGAAAGATAAACATCTCTTTTCTCTTCACGTGTGAGTGTTTTTAGAAATGTATTTAGAGTGGCGATACGACCTGATGTCGCCGCCGTATCAGTCGAATCAATCCAATTGGAGTTATCGTTTGGCATTACAATATTTGTCCAGCGACCGCCCACGTCTACCGCGACGCGCCATCGTTTTAAGCCACCCCCAAAGGTCTCATAATCTCCGGGCCCACCCGTTGCATCTGCGAGGAACGCTTCTTTACTTGGTCCCGACTCTTCCCAAACGGGTTGACGACGAGGCATCGATCCGGACATGACCTCTACTTCGATTTGTTCTCCTGCCGGGATTCTTTTCGCGACGATGTAGACGTGCCCGATACCACCAATATCATATCGTTTTACGAGTATATCGCCGGCCAAGATGGCTTGGGGTTTGAGATTATAAGTATTGCGAGAATCGCCAAGATTGACGGACCCGAAAAACGCTAAGGTCGTCAACATGAAATAACCCACGCTCTTATTGAGAAAGATTTCATCAAAATAAGCACCTGCTGATGCACCTCCTAGTGCGGGCTGTGCGTCATCGTAAGATCCCGCTATTTTTCGTGCCTTAAGTACGGGATCTGATGGCCAAGCCGCGTTCCCAGCCAAAATATCGTTTGAAAGGTTGGAATAATTTGTACCTTTTTTAACATTAAGCCATACCCCGTTTTCGCGACGCATTCCAAAATGACCTGTAAATACGCGACCCTGGGCGTCAGCCGCTTCCATAAAGAAAGGTAGATTGTGCCAACTTGCAAAGGTTATACGGAGAAAGATTGCGACTTCGGCGCATTCCAATGCTGGGGCACCAAGCTTCTTGCCCCATGGCGTGACGAGCTCAAAAGTGGGTCCGTCGATTTTGCCTAAAGAGTCAACCCACGCGAAGTATTTTTCATCCCAGTTTAGGCCTGAGTTTGCGCCCCATGCTAAACCGGCTACTCTGGCGTTCGGGGTATCGGTGTCTTGCCACTGATTCGTTACGTCCCAAATCGCGGTATCATAATTTTGTACGCGCAATCCTTGTGCTCCAACGGCACTATCGTCTTTAGCACCCAATCCGTTTTCACCTCCACTTGAGGCCATCAGAAGGGACTCTTTTCCGATTCGCTGTTCTCCGTCATCATCGCCGCCAACAGGCCCGTCTGCGCCGCAGGCAAACGCGCTGAGTAAGATGCTTAGAGCTAAAAATTTTAAAGGTTTCATGAATTTCCATGCTAAAATTGATATCCGTTTTTGAACGGATACGGATAATGAGTCACAAGCTGTTCAATCTTTAGTCGTATCTTGTGCCTCCCTACGGGATGCAAATTTTGCTGAGAGTACAGTATACATATTAATGGAAGGAATGCCAAAAAGCGTTCCAATAATGAGAGAGATAAAAATATTTCTCTGAAAGAAAACGGTAATTTGGGTGCGATCGGGTGGAAAATGCCAGCAGAACACATGAGCCTCTCCTCGGGTTGAGGAAGGCCTAAATCGGTCTTAAAATTTGGGTTTTAGCTTATTCTAAGGAGGATTCTTAGATCGAGCAGAAGTTGGTTGGGCGTATCATTGTGTCTTGGGCTACGTCGCGCTGTGAGCACGTTTCATCTTCGGTCCAATCCAGCCACTCGGCTCCGCGACCGATCGATTCTGCGTAGTCACGAAAGACTTGGTAACCATCGCCACCATCGTCGCTGTTCATAAAAACGATAGGCTCTATGCACATCGCTGATTCCATTTGTCGATCGGTGTTGAGTTTCATTGCGATCTCGTACATCGCCGGAGTGCTCCGATTCCAACAACAGGTTTTGGATGAATCGTAATCAAGTTCTGTGAATACTTCGTCTTCCAATGTTCGGTATTGGGAATAGGTTTGTTCGGGAGTTCGATTAAACTCATAGTACATAAGGTTCAAGAGTTGGTTGAACGCTTTGTCGCGCGCAATACGGGCAGAACAGCTTGCCGGATGCTCACGGAGGTGTTCACGTTTAGATTCGATAATGGAGAGGTACACTTCTCGTTTTTCTTCTCTTGTGAGTGTTTTAAGAAGGGTGTTGAAGGTTGCTATGCGACCCGATGTTGCCACCGTATCTGACGAATCAATCCAACTACCGCGATCATCTGGCATGACAATATTTGTCCAGCGACCGCCAATATCTGCAGCAACTCGCCATCGTTTTAAGCCTCCCCCAAAGGTGGCGTAATCGCCCGGTCCACCGGTTGCATCTGCTATGAAAGCTTCTTTGCTTGGACCTGCGTTTTCCCAAACAGGTTGACGACGTGGCATCGATCCAGACATTAACTCTACTTCGATTTGGCTTCCGGCGGGTACTTTTTTCGCAACAATATAAACGTGACCGATACCACCGACATCGTAACGTTTTACAAGGAGGTCTCCTGGCAAAATAGCCTCAGGTTTAAGGTTGTAGGTGTTTCGGGCATCGCCAAGATTAACGGATCCGAAAAACGCTAAGGTCGTCAGCATGAAGTAACCGACATTTTTATTGAGAAAGATTTCATCAAAATAAGCACCGGCTGAAGCTCCGCCTAATGCAGGCTGCGCATCGTCGTAAGATCCGGCAATTTTTCGCCCTTTAAGAATAGGGTCTGATGGCCAGGCTGCGGCTCCGGAAATGATATCGTCGGATAAATTTGAATAATCTCTCCCCTTTTTTACGTTGAGCCAGACGCCGTTTTCGCGACGCATTCCAAAATGACCGGTGAATACGCGACCTTGGTTATCTGCTGCTTCCATGAAGAATGGTAAGTTGTACCAACTTGAGAACGCAATTCGTAAAAAGATACCGACTTCGGCGCATTCTAAAGCGGGTGCTCCCAACTTTTTTCCCCACGGCGTAACCAGTTCAAAAGTAGGTCCATCGATTTTTCCTAACGAGTCAACCCACGCGAAGTATTTTTCATCCCAGTTTAGGCCTGAGTTTGCACCCCACGCCAAGCCGGCCTCCCGTGCGTTTGCGGTATCGGTATCCTGCCATTGATTTGTGACGTCCCAGATCGCCGTATCGTAATTTCGAACAGCCAACCCTTGTGCGCCAACGGCACTATCGTCTTTGGCTCCCAATCCTTTTTCACCACCACTGGAGGCCATTAAAAGGGATTCCTTTCCGATTCGTTGTTCACCCTCACTATTATCGTCAACAGTACCGTCGGCTCCGCAAGCAAAAGAAAAGAGTATGAGACCGAGAATGTAGAATTTTAAATGTTTCATCGAATTTCCATATTTATATAAAATCATTAATTTCGGAACCAGACTTAATCAAATGTTAGCTTAAAATCAATTTTCATTTGATTTTCGGGGCCTTTCTAGGAGAGGGTATTTTGCTAGACGAACCAGTGTTAAGATAAAGCGACCCAATGCCAAAAAAACGACTTACGGCCGAGCAAAGAGAGCAACAAATTCTAGAAAGTGCGATCGTAGTTTTCGCCAGAGATACTTATCATGGAGCAACGACTAAGGCGATTGCCGAAGAAGCAGGAATTACAGAAGCCCTGATTTATCGATACTTCGGAAGTAAACGTGCACTATTCACCAAAGCGGTACATCAAAGTACGGGGTTTTGGCTGGAAGGGTTGGAACAAGTTTTGGCCCAAAATAAAGATAATCCCTTTAGGGCCATTAATTCTTGCTTCAACTATTATGTGGAAGTCTTAGAATCCCATAAGGCATTCACAAAGATGTTGTTCCTAGTAATTTCCGAACTTGATGAAGATGATGTCCGGCAGGCTTATCTTCCCCAGCAAAATCATGCCTTGAAATTGATTCACGACAGTCTCAATTATTGGGACGAACAAGGTTATCTCAATAAAAGTGCTGGGATGTCTCCCAAAACAGGTGCTTGGTTATATTTTGGCACCTATTTGATCTTGGCACTTGTTAAACACTCCCACGATGATGTGCCCTTGGATGCCTCGTTCGCAATCGAATTATCTAAGCCCTATTTTACAGCTGAAGTTTTCGAGGCCCATCAAGCGGCCGAAAGTGATTAGGATTGTTGGTTTACGTTGAGAACCAATTGACGTTTTCCGCCCACCATTCCCGGAGCCTCTGGGAGATCGATATGTAGTGTTCCCGCGTTTGGATGCTGCTTCACAATGTCGGGAAGTTGCCTGACGATTTCTCGAATAACATTCTCGTAACCCTCGGGGGCTTTTGATGCTTCACCAAATAGATCATCAAGTAGTGCGCGAATATCGACAGGCTTATTCGGATTGATTGGTATGTTTTGCACCGGATTTAGGAACCCGTATACGTACCCTGGTAATCGTGAACTTCCTTCCGCATCTTTTCTTAGTTCGCTAGCACGATCTGCTTTTCCCATAATTTCGTAGGCCGAAGCTCGAAGTGACCACAGGTCTGGGAGGTCTCGCGGATTGGAAACTTTTGATTCAGCTTGTTTTAACAATGCAATTGCTTTTCCGCCATCAACGCCATGAGCGATAATAGATGCGGCAGCTTGAAGGTATCCCCAAGGCTCATCAGGAATAAAAGAGATTGCTTTTTCGGCGTCCTCGAGTGCGGCTTCATTCGCGTTAGACAGGAGTGATAACTGACTTCGTAGAATCGCCCCCGGAGCTACACACTCCGCAAGTTCGCCGTTATCAACAAGCCACCCTAAGGCTTCCATTGCCGGGGAGGTTCTTTGGTGAAGCGCATGAATTCTTCCCAAATTGAGTCTGGATTCTTCGTCTTCTGGATCCATTTGAACCGCGTGGTGGAGGTCACCTTCAGCGATCTCAATATTTCCTAAACGCACTTGGATCGCACCGCGAATCGCAAAAGGTTGGCCATCTTGATCGTCGGCTTCAATAACCCGATCGAGATCCAACATCGCCGCATTATAGAAACCCAGATGTTCGTGCACGATAGCGCGTCCCGTTATTGCGTTCAGTAATTCAGTATCACACCCAATCGCCTCGTTGAAGTAAGTTCGCGCGTTTTGAAAATCGTCATTGTAAAACGACGCGTAGCCTTTGCAGCTATGTGCTCTGGCTTTCCATTCAGAATCTTCGACGCTTTCTAGGGCTTGGTTGCATATCGTTATACTATTCACATACTGTTCCTCTTCGAGCGCAACTTCTGCTTTAAGTACATTGAGTTCACCAGCGTTTGGGAACGCTTCGAATGCGCCGGTTAAGGCGGTATTAGCTAGGTCAACATTTCCATCGGCAAGAGCATCTTCAATAGCGTCAATGTGTGAGGCGAGTTCGGTCATCCGGATATCCTACTTTTTTAAGACCTTTGTGTCTTACACGGATTACAAACATTGGGATAGTGATTTTGTAATCTAGGAATATCGCTAAATGATGCTCGCACAAAGACCGAATTCGTCCTAGTAATGCCTGTGAATAGTGAAGAGATAATATATGAGAAAATGGATTACTTTTTCGTTTTTTTTAGCGGCCTGCAGTGCCCAGCATAACCCAAAATCAACCCCCACTTTGAGTGAAGCGCCTATGCAAGTTAAAGCACCTATAGCCAAAAAAATTCCAGTCGTTTCCGAAATCCATGGAGATGAGCGTACCGATAACTATTTCTGGTTAAGAGACAAGAAGAACAGCGATGTGATTTCTTACCTTGAAGAAGAAAATGCTTATACCGCGAAAATGACTCAAAAAAATGAGGGGCTCGCCGATACTATTTTTGAAGAAATGAAAGGACGTATTCGCGAGACTGATGAAACCCCTCCCTATCTAGAGGGCGAATATCTATATTATCGACGCACCGTGGAGGGCCTAAATTATCCGATCCATTGTCGTAAAAAAAATGTCAAAGATAGCGTTGAGGAAATTCTTTTAGATGAAAACAAGATGGCTGAAGGCCATGAATACTTTCAACTCGGTGTGATGGAAGTCTCGCCAAATGGTAAAATTCTCGCCTACTCGACCGATACACTCGGAAATGAACGCTATTCCTTAAAGTTCAGAGATTTGGAGACCGGGAAAGATCTTGGATACCAAATAGAAGACACGCATTATTCTCTCGTTTGGGCTAACGATAATAAGACGGTTTATTACGATCGAGTAGATAAAGCATCGCGTCCCTTTCAGGCTTACCGTCACGTTTTGGGCTCCCCCATAGCGAAAGATGTATTGGTATTTGAAGAAAAAGATGAACGTTTTTTCTTAAACTTGGCTAAAACACGTAGCAATGCGTTTCTTTTCATCCAGTTGGGAAGTTCAGAAACGACCGAAATATGGTTTATGGATGCGAACGCGAACGAACCTAAACCGGAGGTTTTTGCACCTCGAAAGAAAAATGAACAATATTATGTGTCTCACCAAAACGACACCTTCTACATCGTCACCAATGATAAAGCTGTAAACTTCAAGGTTATGAAAACAGGGCTCCAAAAAACGGGGCGTAAACATTGGACGGATGTTCTTCCTGAACGATCTGACACACAAGTGGTATCTTTAAGTCCTTTTAAGAATTTTATGATAATATCCGAACGTCATAAAGGCGTTCCGCGATTGGTCGTCACGGAGGACTTTTCTAGCCAAAAAATAATCGAACAACCCGAACCGGTTTACGATACCAACCTGGTTAGTAATTATATTTACGATACCGACACGATTCGTTTTCGATACACCTCACTTGTTACCCCGCGCTCTACGATTGATTATAAGATAAAATCAGCCGAAAGAATTTTGGTTAAGGAAACGCCCGTTAAAGGCTACGACCGATCTGAATACGTATCAGAACGTCTGATGGCGGTCGCCGCCGATGGTACAGAAATTCCGATTTCTTTGGTTTATAAACGCGAACACAAAGACGGCCCCATGCCTCTTTTATTGGCAGGATATGGCTCTTACGGCGCAAGTTATGACCCCTACTTTTCTTCGGCGCGTATTTCGCTTTTAGATCGCGGCGTTGCTTTTGGAATTGCTCATATTCGCGGCGGCGGTGAAATGGGTCGAAACTGGTACTTGGATGGAAAGTACTTAAAGAAGAAAAACACCTTCACCGATTTTATTGAAGTTTCTGAATTTTTGATCGAAAAAAATTATACGACTTCAGATCAACTGGCGATTAGCGGAAGAAGTGCTGGCGGCTTATTGATGGGCGCGGTTACTAACCTGCGTCCAGATTTATTCAAAGTTGTAATCGCAGGAGTTCCTTTTGTTGATGTCATTAATACGATGCTCGATGCGACAATTCCATTAACGGTTACTGAGTGGGAAGAGTGGGGCAATCCCAATGAAAAAGCTTTTTACGAATATATGAAAAGTTACGCGCCCTATGAAAACGTGGAAGTGAAGAGTTATCCAAATATGCTGGTGACTGCGGGTCTAAACGATCCGCGCGTTGCATATTGGGAGCCGGCTAAATGGGTCGCAAAAATGCGCGATATGAAAACCGATAATAATGTCTTGCTGTTAAAAACGAATATGGGCGCAGGTCACGGAGGTGCATCGGGACGCTATGATTATCTAAAAGAACTCGCCTTTGAATACGCCTTTATTTTGACCCTCATTAAATGAGCAAAAACGACTTAAAAATTAGAAACCTTTAAACACTTCTTTGGATTCATCGTCCGTTAAGGGTTGAAAGCAATGTGAAGTATTGTTGTGATCGTTCAAGTAGAGCATTCCACAGTTTCGGCATTGGTAGCTAAGTGTACTCATCTTCACCATCAACGTTCGAATATGCATGCATGCCGCCTCTTTTTCTTTCGCGCTTGGTCCTGACTCTTCAATCGCTTCGTCTATCGCATCCAAGATCGTAAACCAGTTTCGGTCCGCAATCGTGTGCGCTTTATGGGGGAGGAAATCGGTTGAATCGACGATGAGGTGATCACAAGTGCATCGAAATTTCATAACCTTTGCCTCAAATAATAATGTTAACGAAGTTTACGTTTGAGCTTCTTTTCAAGCTTTTCAACAATTTTGAAATAGACATCCTTTTTGTAAGGTTTGTTCAAAATGTGAAATTCCTTTTTTACCAATCCAAAGCACGCCAAACAGAAAACGCAATCATGGCAGTGAACGCAATCGGTTACATACGAACATCCCGAACAATATTTTGAATTTCGACAATAGGAGCTCGTTGTAACCGATACACAATTGTGGCTGTGTGTACACTGAGTGCAGTTGGTGCAATTTGTACAATAGGTGCACGCATAACAATGTTTTGAACCCGTTGTGAAAAGCGAATCATGACAGGCGATACAATCTTGGATTTTATAGCCGCCCACGCTTTCCTTATCTTGTTGAAAACGAGTTTCCAAATCCGAGACGAGGGTTTCAAAATCTTCAAAATCAAAATCAGTCATTACATATTCCGATGATAGCTTCGCATTTTTTGGTTTCTTTACTACATTTACTGCTCATGCAGGAAGCGTCTGCGGTGCACATTTCACCGTCTTCTTTTAAAGCAAGACAGGTGTCATCATCTCCGCAATACTGACCTCTAAAACAGCTCAAAGATTGGCACGCATCTCCGACTTCAGTAACCTCTTTACAGCTGCCGCCGTCTTCGTCAGAAACGCAGAAGCCGGATTTGCACTCATAGTTGTGATCACAGAAACCTGCAGGTTCTTGCTCGGCGATTACCGCATTTTGACACGCTTGGAAACGTTGGATCTGAGTGCTATCGTCTGCGATATTCTCGCAACTTTGTGTTTTGATGGCTTCACCGCATGCTGCGATTTTTGAGATATCTACTGATATTCTATTTTTCGTTTGGGCCTCTTCGACCGAGGGGCCGAAAAATGCTCCAAATTGTTGTTTTAGATTCTCCACGCAGGTGTCTTTATCAATAGAGTCGGTACCACCGAGAACAAGCTTGAGTTCGTCCTCTGCGCAACAATCAAATAAGCGATCGCACTGCGCCTCCGCCATCGTTTCGACTAAATGTGTTGCGGGGATAACATCGTTGTTATCGGCGATTTTTTCTTCACCACAAGCGGACAGCGCCAAACATGAGATGATTCCTAGATTCATTAATTTCATAATAACGAGAATCGCTGGAAGTTTAGGCGATGGCAAGACTCCGATTCGAGAAATTTTGATATCTAAGTGGTAAAAAACGAACGGAAAAAAAAAGGGTATGCCGAGTTCGCTTCAAAACTAAATTTAGGTAGGTTGGCTTCGAATTATGTGACTAAAATTTTTAGGTTAATATTATGCGTTTTATACTTCTCCTTTCATTCATTTTTTCGCTGGCTTGTTCCGAAAATGGCACAGAAATTTTGCCTCAAACAACATCGTTTGAGACCACAGAACACCGAATTGTTGACCCGGGAGGAGATAATTGGATCGCTGTCGGCGGTTCGTTTGTTGACCTTCTTGGGAAAGATGGAGAGCCGAATGAGGTTCCAGGTCGCATCGTTTTTAACGGTAACGATATATTAAAATCGGTATCGGGCCATGATAAATGGGTTGTTTTTGGTGCTGGAAAGTTACAATCGCTGGACCACAGCGGACAACGAATCAACGATGTTCGAGATGCGCTTAATGGTAATGCCGTACATAGCGCCGCGATGTATCCCGATGGATGGCTGATTGCTGGCCAAAATGGCGCGGTCCAGAAACTCGACTCTTCAGGTGAGCCGACCCGTGTTGAATCAACGATTTTTGATGGGGATACGGTTAGCGGTCTTGCGTACAGCGGTGTCGCCTGGTTAGGGATCAGTGAGTCCGGGAAAATACTCACTTTCAATTCTGATTTAAGTAGGTCCGATGTCTCGGGAACCGCTGTACTGACGAAAGGGGTTGGCGTGGTTTCAAACTCCGAACCGAGTTCGGGTTCGCGTTGGTTCATATTTTCTGAATCCCATTATGCTGCTGTAGGTGCCTCTGGTGTTGCGGGTACTTTAATTCCCCTTCCTGCTCAAAATATAACCACGGTTCATGAAAGCGAAAATGCTGTTTTTATCGGAACAGCTAGCGGAGAGATTTTTCGTTCCGACTATGGGAATAGTCTCAATTTTTCTAAGGTAGCGACCATGAAAACAGGTGTTCGATCTTTTGTTTCTAATGGCCACGGGAAAACCTTAGCGTTAGCACAACAGTCGGTGATATCTCTGAATACGAGCGACGGCAGTGAGTCCAGCGCCGAAACAGATCAACAGAACACCTTCGTTTCAGCCCATTTCTCTATCACACATAGCGAGTGGATTTTGGTTTATAAAGACAACGGTCTCATTCGTTTCCTAGCGTCTGATCTTCGTCCCAAAAAGCCGAATAACGCATTATTAGACGGAGAAAACGTAAACGCTGCAGCCAAAGGAACCGAAGGTGTTTTGATTGTGGGGGACGCGGGAATGATTCAGCTCGTTGAAGATGACGGGACGACTATTTCCACGCCCACACAAATCGATGGAAGTATTGATCTTTTGGACGTCGAGTGGAACGGAAAGACCTTCCTGGTCGTGGGTCGGAATGGATTTTCTCAGATCGTGTCGGCATCGGGGACACTAGAAGAGGAGTCAATCCTTCTAGACGGTGGTGACATCCAGTTCGCCTCTTGGTCGGGCAGTTTTTATCTGATCGGTGGAGAGAGTCGTTTTCAAATTATTAGGCCGACGGGTGTGGCTCTCGGCGCAACCAAAGAAATACCGGAAGTGAATTTGATGTCGGCGGGTTTCGATGGAGAACGTTGGATGGCTGTCGGGAATGGAACTGTAGGCGGTATTGCGGTTTTTATTAACGAAGAAAACAACGATGCTCCTAGTCTCATTAACGTCTCGATCGCGGTCTTAAAGGGCGTCGATTTTGACGGCTTAGAATGGTTAGTTGGAGGCAGCGAGGGTTTTATTCAACGCATAAGTGCATCGGGTCAGAAAATTGGAGGGCCTGTTTCCGCATTGGATGGTTTGGATCTAGAAACTATTTTCTTTAACGGTTCACAATATATGGTTGGAGGAGAACGTGGCGCAGTACGGCGCATCGGTTCTGATTTTACGCCTATTCGAACGACGATTTCCATTACGAATAGTCAGACGGTTAACGATCTTTTGTGGTCAAAACCGCGGGGCTTTTCGAATGGACCGTGTATTACTAACGATGCCTGTTTTGCTGGGCCCTGTGTGGGCGGATTAGGCGCAGGGAAATGCTGTGATTCCGCTTGTGATCGACCATGTGAAAGCTGTTTTCAGCGGGACACAGGCGAAGACGATGGAACGTGTGCACCTGTAGTGGTCGGAAAACAATCGCCAAAATCTGGAGCTCAAGGATGTTTGCCCCAGCCAGAAAGTTCTTGCGGTCAGACCGGATTTTGTGATGGTGCTGGAGAGTGTGCCTTTCATCAGGATGATATTCAGTGCGCACCCGCTTCTTGCGCTAATGACTACGCCGCAGCCGGAACCTGCGATGGAACCGGTGCGTGCTCTATGCCCGCTTCAGAATCATGTGCGCCTTACGTTGGATGTGATTTGGATTCGGGCTGCCAGACCAGCTGCGCCACGAATGCCGATTGCCTGACAGGTTTTGAATGTGACGCGAGTCAATGTCTGGAAATTAAAGAAGTCTTAACACCCACCACCGGAAATGATGACGTGGTGACTCAGCCCGACGAAGGGTGTTCGACGATTTCCAATAATCCATCTGCAACTTTTATTTTCGCATTATTGGGCTTTTTGATCTTCGGGTTTCGACGCAAAAATTAGGTAAACGATTTGCGAACAGCATTTGCTCGTTCCTTGCACGCTTAAAGCTGGGGCGAGGCGGTTGCTTATAGCACTGAAACTCGCTACAACACCGTGTTTGGTATGCGCTCTTATTTCGAATTTTCGGATATAAAACGTATCCCTCAATTATTTTAACCTTCCTATGCAGATCATGGGATGAGAATTTAAGAATAAAGGAAGAATATGTGCGGCGTAGTAGGTTACATCGGTCTAGAGGATTGTGCGACGGTCATATTAAACGGACTCAAAAAGCTTGAGTACCGTGGATATGATAGTGCCGGTTTAGCGATTTCAGAAACGGCCGGCGCTCTCAAAGTAATCCGCGCTGAAGGCAAGCTCTCTAACCTTGAAAAGATTTTTTATCAGGAGCCCTTTGAAGGAACTCGAGGTTTAGGACATATTCGTTGGGCAACTCACGGCGCTCCGACAGAAATAAACGCTCACCCTCATGTCGCTGGAAGTATCGTTCTTGCCCACAATGGAATTATAGAAAATTATCGAGAGTTGAGAGACAAGCTTGCAGCTTTGGGTAGAGAATTTTCCAGCGCGACCGATACCGAGGTTGTCGCACATCTCATCGATAGTGAACTTAAAAGCGCGTCGAGTCTCCATGACGCGGTGTTGAAGTCTTTGGCTCAAGTTGAAGGTTCTTACGCTTTTGTGGTGATGGATATTAACGAGCCCGATACACTAGTCGTTGCGCGAAACGCGGCTCCGATGGTTTTGGGACGTTCGGACACCGCTGCTTTTGCTGCTTCTGATATACCTGCCGTTTTAGAACACACGCGAAAATTTGTCTTCCTCCACGATGGTGATACCGCTGTTTTGACACGCGAGAAAACCTCTATTTTCGATGTGTCGGGAACACCCGTGGAGCGTCCGGAAAAGCACATTCAATGGGATCCTATCTCGGCAGAAAAGCAGGGCTACAAACATTTCATGTTGAAGGAAATCTTTGAACAGCCAACACGAATTATCGACACCCTAAGAGGCCGCGCTGATGTTGAAGCTGGTGACATCAATCTGGGTGAAGTTGATATCGATCCTGAATTTTTGAAAAAAGTAAACCGTATTACGGTTGTTGCTTGCGGTGGCAGCTTTTACTCGGCAATGGTGAGTAAATATTTCATTGAAGAACATACAAGGATTCCGGTCGACGTCGAATTAGCGAGCGAATACCGATATCGAAAGCCTATCATCGACGAGAACACACTTTGTTTGGCGATAAGTCAGTCTGGCGAAACCGCAGATACGCTTGCCGCGCTGCGTGAAGCGAAACGTTTGGGCGCCAAAGTAATGTCTATATGCAATGTTATTGAATCTTCTATTCCCCGTGAATCAGACGGAGTCTTATACACGCATGCTGGACCAGAAATTTCTGTTGCATCAACAAAAGCGTCGACAACACAACTTGTTGCGCTGTCCATGCTAGGTATTTGGTTGGGAAGACGTAAAGGTACCTTAAGTGCCGAACAAGGTCGGTCTTGGATCGAAGCATTGCGTGCCGTTCCGACATCCATTGAAGCCGTTTTAACGAATTTGGAACCCTATAAAGACGTCGCAAAAACGTATGCTTCTGCCAGCTCATTTTTATATCTTGGACGCGGGCAGCAATATCCTGTTGCCTTAGAAGGTGCATTAAAGCTGAAAGAAATTAGTTATATTCACGCCGAAGGATATGCCTCAGGTGAGATGAAACACGGTCCGATCGCTTTGATTGACGAAAAGATGCCAGTAGTTGCAATCGCTTTGAAGGATACGGTTTACGATAAAACGATTAGTAACCTTATGGAAGCGCATGCTCGAGGTGGTAAAATCATCGCGTTGGTGAGTGAAGGCGATAGAAGTTTGTCCGATACCGCTGAGATTGTTATTGAATTACCCCAGGTTGATGAACGCGTTCAATCGATAATTACCTATGTTGCGGTACAACTGATCTCCTATTTTATAGCAGATCTAAAAGGAACCGATATTGACCAACCGCGTAATTTGGCAAAAAGTGTCACCGTCGAATAAACAATGATTAACTCCAAAAAAACAACGCTCGTCGCATTTGCGGCGCTTTTTGTTGCGGCTGCGCCCCACTTCTTTTTTCCGACACCGATTTTCTTAAAGTCGATTGGGAATATGAATGGGTTTTATGGCATCGCAATTTGGCCAGCCGCCGTCTTAGCTGGCACAGCGTTCATGCTGGGCGTAGATTTTGTAAAACGTAGTTCCGATAGATGGTCCAAAAACCATAACGCCAATGCCATTTGTGCCGTCTTAGGTCTTATCCTTTTTTTCGTCGGATATTCTTACGCATTTGCTGGAAATTATCCGGTTGTAACAAAATCCAGACCTTCTTTTCTCATGACTGCGCTATTTATGTTCATGGGATTACGCGCGTTGGAGGCGTTGTTTACACACGGTATCCTTCAAGGTGAAGTGTTAGCGGCCGGTCAGAATAAAGTTCTGCGCATCGCTATATCAGTAGTCGCCGTTGCAGCGATTTATTGCGGATTTTTTTTCCAAACCGAAAACACCTCAACTTCCCTTTATTTTGGTGCGATCGTGGCTGAAACCCTTTTCGGCGCGTTACTTTTCGAACTCGGATTACCCCTATACAGTGTCGTTCTCACGCGAGCTCTATGCGGTGGTATTTTCATCTGGTTTACGCAGATGTTTTTATTCTAAATACTGGCCGGGTTTGAACTGGCGTTTACATTTCAAAAAGCGTTACATCTTCGAAGAGAAATAAATGAATACATCAAAGCTTCAGGGCGATGCCCTATCCCAGTACGAATTCGTAATGAATGAAATTCAACCTTTTGTGAATAGCGGTGCCTATGATCAAGCGGTGTCTCGTCTTTCTACTATTCTCGACGGCGTCCCGGCTGAGGGTGATTACAAGCTTTTACGTGGTGCCTTTTTAGCGCGCCGGGCCGATTTTCATCTCGAATTACACGAAGAAAGCTCAGCATGGGAAGATGCTCAAAATGCGATGAACATGGGCTGGTATAATGCCGCAGTATATTCAATCGCAGGTTGGGCTATGTATCATCTCGATAAACCCGAATTGGCGCTTCAACAATTCACGCAATCGTTAGAACTCGACGAAGATCGGATTGCTAGCCTCATGGGGCGGGCGATGGTTCATATAGATGATGAAGAATATGACTTGGCAAGAGTTGATCTTTCACGGGTGATCAAATTGGACCCAACATCGGCAAATGCGCTCGCGACTCGTGCTGAGGTTTCTATTTATTTGGAGACCCTGAATGCGGCGACGACAGATATTGAAAAGGCGAGATCTCTTGATTCTACCGACCCCGACTTGGGATTGCTTGCTGCCCGTCTCAAATATATCGAGCCTGATTACGAGGGGGCTAAGAAGATTCTTGATGAAACCATTAATGAAAATAATGAAGTGCTAGATGCTCTCTTATTAAGGAGTCATCTGCATCTTTTGAAAAAAGATTTTAAGCAGGCACGTAAAGATGCAATAAAAGCTACGACTCTTTTTTCAGACGAGGCGATCTCGTTTGTGCAGCTTGCTCTTGTTCAATACGCGAGTGAGAGTAATAGCCTCGCGAAAAAAGCCGCAGATCAAGCTATTGAGTTAGACAGCACTTTGGCTGATGCTTTTTACATCCGAGCACTTATTCACAAGTCCGATAAAGACGAAGAGAAATCAAAAGCCGATTTCGACAAAGTAAAAGATCTGCGTTTAGAATTGGCTGATTTTCTTTTTGGACCTCTAAGTTCTCGTTTCGATTCCAAGGCATTCTTTACCGAAACCTTGTCTCGCGTTGACGAAGACATCGCGGTAGAGACGGCCCCCAAAAAGCGTTTTTCAAATCCCTTCTCTGGTGGATTACCTCCAATTCCAGGCATGGGAGGCATGGATCCAACGAAGATGCTGGATCAAGTTTTTGACAAGGACGGTAACGTGAAGCCGATGTTCAAACCGATGTTGAAGATGATGATGAAAAATGCTCCGGCTATGATGAAGAACGCTCCGCCATCTATGTTGAAGAAAATGGGTAACGTCGATCCAAAAGTCCTTGAAGATTTTGACCCCTCACAACTCGACGAAGACCAGATCGAAGAACAGCTGAAAACTTTCTATAAGATGGTTAAGTCGGGAAAAGTAGACTTCGGAGATAAATAGAATCTAAGTGGTCGATCGATCTTCCACTTTTCCTTCGAGCTGATTGATCGTTCTTCCTTTTGTTTCTCACGTTTTTAAAGGTTCGATAACTAGGGCTCCCTCACGATCGCCTAAAATATGGGGTTCTGAGGTTTATTTCCTAAAATTTTGGCTTGTTGGCATAAAGTATGCTTAGTTTACGATTCATTGGATATTAATATTGGATTTAATTGATGAATAAGAAACTTATAATAGCATTTTTCGCGTCCCTTGGATTTGCCTCGTGTGGCGAAACAACCGAAGATCTTATTTCTTCAAATCATGGAATTGGTGAAGCGACTTTTGTCGATGGCAGAGCCGATAATCTCCAGAATAATGATTGTGGAAACGAAGCGTTGTTTGAAGCGATCGCAACCGTGGAAGATTTAAGTCAGTATTTGAAGGCAGAGGGCGTTCACACAAGAGCAGCGAAAAGTATTCAAAAAATGAGAAATGGCGCGGACGCAATTTTTGGGACCGCCGATGATTTCACCTTCCATACCATGACTCAACTCGACGAGGTTTCTTACGTCGGTAAAGTAGCAATGCGTCAGTTGGAGGCGATAGCCGAAAATACAGATTGTAGCGACGTGGTGATCTCAAACGACGTTGAGGTGATTTTTTCACCACAACCTTATGCCTCAAGTCACCTTGTTAAGGTGGCAAGTCTCATCGATGAGGCTCAGGACTCGATCGATATCGCTATGTACAGCTATCGAGATGCGGGTATTGCAGCCGCGCTTGAGTCGGCGGTAAACCGCGGAGTGAGTGTTCGATTTCTTTTTGAATCCGGTAACGCTGACCGCAGAAAAGGTGGACCCAATACCAAATCAGCTCGACTTGAACAGATCGGCGTCGATGTCCGATATATCAATAAGATCATGCATCATAAATATATTCTCATCGATGGGCCCCGCGATGCCGCGAGTATAACGTTCGTAAGCGACAAAGGTACATTGGCAACCGGTAGTGGTAATTGGTCAAACAGTGCCGGAACACGCTATGACGAAAACACCGTATTTATTTCTGGAAACAGCGAACTGAATTTAAATTTCCAGAGAGAGTTTAATCTTCTTTGGGGAAATAGCCGTGATTTCACAGATACCGAATCTTTCACATTTTTCGAGTCTGACTCTATCGACGACTCTATGATTACCGACGACCCCAATACAGAGGTCGTATTCACATCAGCCAATTTTCGAAGCTACGTGAATTCTCGATATGGCAATACTTTCTCAGTGATTTCCGGAAAGAACACCGTGTCTGATCGTATTGTTGAACTTATCGAATCCGCACAGACCTCAATTCGAATCGCATCTGGTCATCTTCGTTCTCGTCAAATATCAGAGGCTCTCCTCGCTAAGGTGGCCGCGAATCCAAACCTAGATGTGAAGATTTATTTGGATGCTCAAGAATTTGTCAGCGAGTACACGCACAATCAAGAACTTCAGAAAAGAGAAGCGTGTTTGCTTAAAGCCGGTTCGAGTGTTTCTAAACAACAGAAATGTTTAGACAAAGGATTCCATTACGCTTTTGAAATGAAAAAAGCTGGAATTCCAATGAAGTTTAAAAGCTATTCGTACCGTTGGCATTATTCTTATGCGGTTCAGATGCATCACAAATATATCGTAATCGATAATAATACCGTGATGTCGGGTTCCTATAATCTAAGCGACAACGCAGAGCACAATACGATGGAGAATATGGTTATCTACAAACGCGCGGCTTTTCCGGGTCTTGTTGACGACTTTATCTCAAACTTCGATTCGATTTGGATGACCGGACATGGACTTCTTCCAGGTCTTATTAATGAGATCAAAACCTCTGATACGATTCCGATCGTATATCCATCGATGGCGCTTACCTGGCACGAAGTGAATCACTTGAAACACACTATTTCTTCTGAATGTCCGATCGTAAATTCTCCTCAGTATCGCATGAATCCACAACGACATTTCGTGTGCGATAAAAACTAATTATCGGAAGGCGACTCTATTTGAGTTTGAGTGATGCTAATAAATGATTTTGACGGTGCTTTGAAAACGGCTGAAGAGGCGTTTTGGAATGCGTATTTGGCGTCCTGCGATGTTCTTCCTATTGCGCCCTTTGTTAGGGTATCAATTGCGGGTAATCCACAGATTGCCGATCGCTTACTACAATTATATTTGGATGGAAAAAAAACGGCCGGTAGCGGCCTTGTTAAAGATTATGAAATGGCTGGGGATCGTCTGCCAGAAATTGGGGACTTTTGGATTGTTTTAGATAGTACGCATAATCCGCGTTGTATCGTTCAAACAGTGGCTGTGCAAACCCATCGGTTTAAAGATGTTCCCGAAGCGATCGCTCTCGCCGAGGGCGAGGGAAGTGATGAAAACGGAGATATGCTTCAATATTGGCGCGATGAGCACCGGATTTTTTTTGCACCTTTTTTAAAACAGTTGGGGATCGATGAGCTTGATGAAGCAAAGATAATAACAGAGTTTTTTGAGGTCGTATTTCCGGGACCCAAATAGGAAGCGTTTTGCGCGTCCCACCCCCGCGGACTTGTTAAAATCAATATCTTCACAACCTAAATAACTTTGAGAAACCCCATAATTCCGGATCGAAACATTGCGACCGCAATAGCAGCCAAAAACAACGACATCACTTTTCCGAAAGCTTTGGAGACTGAAGGATTGAGTACCTTTTTTATATTGTCCGAATAATGCAACAACAGTCCTATGATGAGAAGATTTGCGACGATTCCCAACAAGGTGAGAACGCGTCCGTGTTGATCAGCTAACACAACCGCAGCAGTCATCGTTGCAGGTCCAATAATGAGTGGCGTTCCAAGTGGTACTATACCGACGTCGTCAACGTTTGCAGTTTTTCGCTTACCACTAGAAAAAAGCAAATCATAAACTGCGATAAGAAAAAGTATAATTCCTCCAGCCACTTTTAGATCATCTACCGTAATGGATAGGAATCGAAAAAGAGCTTGTCCTGCAACGATCAACGCCACTGCAATAAAAAACGCGGTTAGAACCGCTTTCCTCGTAAGTTGTCGAGATTCGCTGACCGACATGTCTTGGGTCATCGATAGAAAAATAGGCAGCACCGTCAATGGGCCCATAGCCACAAATAGCGGAACGAAAATTTCTAAAAGGGTGTTCATACTTGACCTCGTCTCGTGCAACTGGAGCGCACTCGATCTTTGCGGCCCGTGTAGGCTGGTTCCATAAAGAAAACAATAGTTTTGTCTCTTTTATTTTTTTCGAGAAGACGCCCGCATCGATCCGTATATGACCCGTTTTCGATTTTATCATAAGAAAAAATCTTTTCGATGTATCACGTTCAGCGAAGAACTATTTCGGGTTGAGGCTGCCTTGGCGGTATCCACGTACATCAAAACAGACGCGATCAAATCCAGCACCAAGGATGCGTTCAATCATGAATGCGCGTTGGGGGTGAGTTAAGAATTTTTGATGTTCTGCCGGCGCGATCTCGATTCTAGCAAGTCCATCGTGATGACGAACACGAAAATGCAGGAATCCATTTTCCAACATCGCATCCTCGGCAACTTCGATCATTTGTAAACGTTTTAAGGTGACAGTGAGTCCGTGCGGGATGCGGGATGACAAACATGCTTTCGCGGGCCGGTTCCAACAACTTAGTCCCAGTTCTTTGGCCAGCTGTCTGACTTCGGACTTTGTAAACTCGTGTACAAGTAGTGGTTGATAGATTTCGTGGTTCGACATCGCCTTTAAGCCGGGGCGATGGTCGCTTAAATCATCAATGTTGGTTCCGGATGCTACAACGTCAACGTCTACTTTAGACGCTAATTGTTTTAGTTTATCAAAACGCATTGATTGGCAAAAAAAACATCGTGACGGTGTGTTTTCGACAAAATTCGCATCGTCAAGCTCGCTGAACTCCATGATTTCATGTCTTATCTTGATCTCTTTTGCTAATAGAATTGCATAGTCGAGTTCGGATGCTCCAAGCGTTTCGCTATTAGCGGTGATCGCAAATGCATCATCGCCTAGGGCTCGTTTGGACATTGCTGCTACGACAGCAGAGTCTACACCGCCTGAAAAAGCGATCGCGATCGATCCCAGTTGTTTCATTTCCGCTAGCATCTTTTGGGATTTAGGTTGGTTTAAGATGCTCATCGACAGAACTCCACGGCGACGTGTTTTAAGTCGTGGTTTTCTAAACTTTGAGAAAATAATTCAAGCTGAGTCTCATTTATGGTAGATATTCGTAAAATCCAAACACCCCGGTCGAAGTCTATTCCATGAGGCTCAAATCCTGCCGAAAAAGCGAGGGTACTCAAAATGTCCTTCGTTTCCTCTTGGTGTTCTCTCGCTAGATTCATCGTCATATCATTTTGCCAAATGTTCTTTTTCTCTTTCTATGGATTGGTTGATCATTTCCAATGCTTCAGCCATGTCGCCCCAGCGAACAATCTTCACCCACTTTCCTTTTTCTAAGTCTTTATAATGATTGAAAAAGTGTTCAATCTGTTCAACGAGAATATCGGGTAAATCGCGATAAGAACTAATATCTTTATAAACCGAGGACATTGAGTCATGCGGTACGGCAAGAATTTTTTCGTCGATACCTTGCTCGTCTTCCATCAAGAGAACTCCAATCGGTCGGGCTCTCAAAATTGCCCCAGGGTATACGGGGATTGACCCTGCTACGAGTACATCAATGGCATCTCCATCATCAGATAAGGTATGTGGAATAAATCCGTAGTTAGCTGGATAGAACATCGGTGTGTACAAAAAGCGATCGACAAAAAGCGCCCCAGATTTTTTATCCATTTCGTATTTGACCGGGTTTCCACCAATCGGAACCTCGATAATTACGTTAATATCATAAGGTGGGTTCTGACCGACTGCAATTTCATCAATTCGCATGTTTTATCCAAAAAAGGGCAACATTGCCCACTACTACATCGCACAAGCCGCTTTATCTTCTGACACTTAATGATTGATTTGTATAGATAGATGATTCGATTCGGTGCCTTCTAGTTGACGCTCGGACGGTACATCACATACCAATCTTCCATCGTCGTTGAGCCAGAGTTACAAAACTTTCGGCGAAAAAACTCTAAACAGAAATTTTTGGCTTCGATGGATTCAATATCAATCGTATGATTTTCGTAGAACTTACTCTTAAGGCGTAATCCGCCAAATTTTAAAATCTCAAAAGTCCAATGATACGAATACACCTTTTCCGGTTGTTTCATACCCACTATTAATTGGTACGCCTGCCAGATATGTTCGTAGGCGTGGTTACCCGTATTTTGTTTTATAGATTCGAGCCAATTTTCCATTATTCGATCATTAATCAAAAGATACACCTTTTATAATTCTTATCAATTTTCCAATTTTTCTAATCGTCCTATCAGTCCGCTCAGTTCTTTTTTCAAGTCGTTTACTTGTTTACTAAGTTTAGCGTTCGCGTCCTTCTCGGGAGTATTCATAGATGCTATCGACCGATCAAGAGAAACTTTAAACTGATGTGGCAAACGTGCTTTGAACTCTTCGACGTGCGTTGCTGATTCCGTAGCTTTTGCAGCACATAAAGCATGTGCTGCGCATTCAGCCACGGCCGTGTCTTTATCGTTTAGTGTTTTGATTAGAAAATGGATGGCTTCTTTCCTGTCGCTTGCGTCAAGGTAGACCGCAAGTTGTCCGATTGCATGCATTGCAGACTTTCGAACGCGGTATTGTTGAGACACGCTTCCGATTTTAATAAGCTCTTTGAGGGCCCCTTTTTGGCGAGAATGGGCAAGGCCAAGTACCGCACCTTGTTGCGCAATGCCATGCATCTTAGGGGATGTCGCACTTTCAACCAGCAAATTAAAAGGAGCTTTTTCGCCCATCTTACCTAAAGCCTGCCATGCCGCGTTAAGCGCCAAGTTTCCGGTATTTTTGTTTTCGATTTTTGAGATAAGAATGTTTGCGATTTCTTCGTCTCTTAATTCGGGAATTTTTCTAAAGTTATGTTCGATAACCATCGGATCGTCTTCGCGTTCTAATAGCGCTCGAAGTACCGGAAGAATATTTGCTGATTTGATTGTGCTCAATGCAGCGAAAAATTGTTGTCGAACACCCCAAAAAGGTTCTTTTTTGTACGCCTTGGTAATGGCTTCTATGTTCTGTAATCCACCAACTTTTGCTAATTCCTTAGCCGCGAGAATCCGTCCGATAACATCGTCTGCGAATAATTGTTTGCGAAGCGTTTCGTTTCCTGGATTGAATTCTAACTTCATCAGAACGCTAGCAGATTTGTTAATTCTTATGACTTTCGGGCCGTTTTTCATTTTATAACGGAAGGTTTGAACCTTTTGGTCGAGCAAAACCTGATGGGTCTCTATTTTTTTGTTTCCAAAAGAAAGTTCTATTGGGAGGGAAAAAACGAACTCGCCTTTGTCCGTCACTTGTTTTTGGGTGAGCGTAAATACTCCTTCTTCTTTTTCGGCATCGTAGGCAAAGGTTGCCGCAATATTAGGGTATTCAGGTGTGTGAAACCATTGTTGGAAAAACTGTACTAAAGAGCGCCCGGATACTTTTTCCATCGCGCGGCGAAAATCGCTCGTTTCGACTACCTGTCCAAAATTTGTTTCGAGATACAACTTTACGCCGCTCCAAAAGATTTCGTCTCCTAATTCACATCTTAAAGTGTGCAGCCGGCAGGCACCGCCGGGGTATAGATGAGCGTCAAACATATCCCATGACGAGTCAAAGGTTCGCGTCACGATCGGACGTTTATAGTCCCCATCGGCTTCGCCAAAGTAACTTTGGCTATTACGGTAGAAGTCGTAGTCTTTCTCTTCCTTACCTTTTTTATCCTCAAGCCAACACATTTCCATGTATGTAGCCCAGGATTCTTTTAGCCAAACGTGTGCGAAATCACGACAGACGACCGCGTCTCCGAAATAACTATGTGCCATTTCATGGACATTAATCTGGTCCAATAACCACGTCCATTCTGTCGCCCATAATTTGTCGAGGACGAACTGATCATCCCAACTTACAAGCGAGATGTTTTCCATCGCACCGCCGATATCTGGAAGTGCAAATTGATAGTATTTCGGAAAAGGGAATGCGACCCCCAACTTCTTAGTCATCCACGAGAGCATGTTTTTTGTACGGCCAAAGGATCGCTTCAGATCTTCTGGCGCATGTTTCTTTTCTGCAAAATAGGCAACAGGAATAGGCATTGACCCTTTTCCCTTAAACTCGCCGTGATCGAAAACTGAAAAATCACCGATTGCAAAACAAGTTAAATAACTGGGGCAGGGAAAATCGAGTTTCCATGTTGTTGTTTTAGTACCCTTTTTTATGACTTCTTTTGTTTTTGCGCCGTTAGCTAAGATTTCGTATTTTGAATCTGCGCTTAGATTGAACTCTAAAGTGGTTCTAACATTGAGATGATCAATACAAGGAAGCCAATAACGGGCACGTTCGGTTTCGTGATCCGTTGCCGCCCACGTCCCCGATTCTTTATAGTCGTTTTTTGGGCTGGAAAAATACAAACCCGCGATGGGTTTTCGGACACGATAGGAAATCGCGACTTTTCGCTTTTCATTTTTCGAGAAGGGATTGGCCCAAGTTATGTTTATTTTTTCACCATCGTAGGTGAAACTTGTTTTGGCTCCCTTTGAATCTTCGATTTTGAGATTTTCAAAATTTACCGCATCCAAACTTAAGGTACGATGTCCTGCATGATTGCAAAGTACAGTGATCGTCACCGTTCCCGAAGCGGTTTGATTTTCGATATCAACATGAAGGTCTATCTGATTGTGAGTAGGTTCTAGAGCCAAATCCGGCGGAAAATGAAGGCCGGCAGATTTGGAATGAAATCCAGAAAGGTTTGAGTGCCTGGCGCAAGAACAAGTGTGTTTACCGTTAAGTATGGGCATCTCTGGAACTCCTCGATGTGAAGCTCATTTCTACGTGATTATTGGAAAAGATCCAGCGATACGAGAAAAATCTATCGATTAGCCTTTAACGATGGAATCGTCGGCAACGTCTTTCATGACATGAACGCCATTCGAAATCGACACGTTGTTGCCGATCGTAATTCCCAGATAAATCGTGACGCCCATTCCGATGACACAGTTTTCACCAATGGTGACGTTTCCAGCTAAAATCGCTCCGGGCGTTAAATGCGTGTAGGACCCGATCGTGCAATCGTGGGATACGATGACGCCGCTGTTAATGATCGTATGGTCGCCAAGTTTCACATCTGAACTCACTATCGCGCCGCCAAAGATCTGGTTTCCACTACCCATTTGGGTTGAACCCTCAACAATTGCTTTGGGATGTATGAGATTAAGAATTTCGAATCCCGCATCGGTGAGCTTTTTGATGAGTTCAATACGGAGTTTATTATTGGTGACTGCACCCACTCCTAAAATTGCGTATCGGACACCCGCTTCGCGTAGATTAGGAAGTGAGGAAGAATCCCCAATAAGCGGAACTCCCAAGACTTCGTCTGGTGTATTTGTGCCATCGTCAACGATCCCTCTGATTTTTATATCTCGATGACCCTCACGCAGAATATCGATCATCACCTTTGCGTGACCACCTGCACCGTAAATAATGGCCTCACGAGGATGAGAGGCGAAGGTTGGTTTTGACGATTTACCTACTGCGGCTTGGACATCTCGTTCTTTAATGATGCCATCGATTTCAAGTGTTGCGAGATCAAAGCCGTATTTCTCTGCAAGTTGTCGCGCCTTTTTTGTGGCGCGCACCGAACTATCAACCGTTTTCGATTTGAGTTGGACGGCCTCATCTTTAGTTGTTGTGATTGCACACATCGGCATTTCTACTCGAATACGTTGGCCTTCGGTGACAAGTACTTCGCGTACAAAGCCCGAACACGGTGCCTCGATTTCCATGGCGGCCTTCGTTGATTCCACGACGGCTAGAATATCGCCTTGTTTGATGGCATCGCCTTCTGAAAAACGAAATTCCAGTACTTCAACTTCGTCTTCATTGGCGTTAATTAGGGGAACTAGAATGATCTCCATGTGAGACCTCGCGGGTATTAGGAATTGCTAGCGTTCTGCTTGGCAACGATTGCATCGACTAGGATTTTGCTTTCCGCTTTTAGCTTTGTAAAAGCAACACCCATTCCTTGTCCTTCATCGTCTTTTTCAACTCGGACAACTTCGCCTTCGCCTTCGATAGTCTCAAAATCATCAAGAATAACAGAAAACTTTAGAGTTACTTTTGTGCCCACCGGAAGAGGATTTTTAGATCTGATAAAAACGCCACCTTGGGAGATATTGGTTACGTATTCGGCGATAAATTCGTCAATCGTTTCGAATTCCTTGTTAATGGTATGTCGGGAATGCTGGCGCTGTTCGCTTTTATCAGTCATTTTATAATCTCTTTATCGCAAAATCGGCGAATTTGTTTTCCGCGGCTGTTTTCGCGCGGTGCCGGAAAATGGCCATTATGGGTAGTCCGGTTCTTCGGACTCGATGATCGGCATTCCATTCTTTTCAAGGCTATCGAAATCTTTTTCGGTCATCGCCTCTTCCTTAAGCCCACCGGCGAGAATTACCTTGGCAAAACCGCCGATTTGATCCTCGGTGAGCGGTGTTCTTGGAATCAGAACCGTCGCCGCACCTCCGTACGCCGCCAGCATGAGTATCGCCATAAGCGAAGCCTTGAGTGCCTCCCCGGAGGCGACAGCCACCAACATTCCAAACATAACGCCGATTTGAACAATAATGGAAACGATTCCATAGTCGCGTACAAAATAGGCAATAACATTGATGATTACGGCACCAATGACGGCACCCACTATCGTATTATTTTCTGGGTCAATGTGTAGAAGTCGGAAACCAATCAATATCGCCAGTGTGTGAAAAATTCCCATTGCTACATAAAACGTAATAGGAGTCCAAACGAGTGCTGCCATCATTGTTATCATATTTGTTCCTCGATATTGGCGTCATCAACTGACTGTTTTTTTTGTCCTGGTTTGCTGCCATTGGCTCGTTTGTCAGCTGTTGGAGTGATGTCGATAGGTTTTTCACCCTCTAACCCTTCCTTAAATCCCTTCTTCAGTTCCTTCCCCGTCTTCCCCAAAGAATTACCAATTTGAGTCAGTTTACCGACGCCAAAAACGATTGCGATTGTGGCGAGGATAATTAGTATTTCTGGAAGTGTTGCCAAAGCCGGATCTCATGTATTTATCTGAAAACCATAACGATGATATCGTATATGGCGTGGGTATAAACCGCAACCGCGAACCCTCTCACGTAGAATATAGCAGCCAGAATAACACCCGCAAAAAATCTAAAGGAAAAACTTCCAAGGGTGAACACATCGGCCATATTCCCGACATAGTGAATCGCGCTAAAAATCAACGAGGATGCAATAACGGCGATGACGGCTGCTCCAATTCGTGGAAATTTGGGAAGTTTGGTCATTCCCCAAAACATGCCACCCATTAAAATGAGCCGGAAAACAATCTCCTCGTAGAGTCCAGCCCCGATACTCATGATAAAGGAGGAAAAAACACCGAAGTCTTTTTCACCTGACGCGAGTAAGTTATCCAAACCAATCGAGCTCATCAGGAAGATTACGGCTGAACCGAGGCAAAGCGCGTACAACGTGCTTTCGCCGATCACCACGGGCCACAATCGAGGATCAAACTTTCCTTTTTCGCGAAGAAAGTAGATGGCCACACCAAACGCAATCAAAAAAATCAGATTGATGCCCAGATAATGAGTGAGTTGACCTGAAGCCAAGGTCCAAAGAAAATCGCTCGCAAAGTCAACGCCGTTTCGAACACCGCCAGTCATGAGAACGCCCAGCTGGTAGGCGATAAACAAGGGTAGAACCAATATAAGAGATGTGAACAGGTCCCGAGAGTTTTCTAAATAGGTTTTTATCATGAGGAGTCCTCTAAACTTAAAACTCGCGGTATCAGAATTTCATTCCCACTATTATATTAACTTGCGCCCAAAATACGTTGTACTTGGGCGTCTACTGAAGCTTTAATACGTTCAAAACTATTTTTATCGTCAAACAGAATAATTACAAAATTCTCGCCGTAGTTTTTGATATACACGTTCTCAAGCGTTGCTGACATGGTCGCCGTCGCGTCGTTTTCACTGGCATCGCGCAGAGACATGGCACTACCGATTTTTTCCAAAACCGCCCCTTTGGGGTCAACCACGAGTGCTGCTTTAACGTCCCTATCAACGACGATAGATTCTAGAAGCATTTTGTGCATGTCGATTTGAACGTTCATCTACAATTCGAAATTTGAGTTGTTATTTTATATCAAATCTATTGAGTTTTTGCCACGCAAGCTTCTACAAAGGATGCGAATAAGGGATGAGGGTCTGTTGGCTTACTTTTAAACTCTGGGTGAAATTGGCATCCGAGAAACCATGGGTGTTCTGGATACTCAAGCATCTCTACCAAAACTTGATCCGGCGATTGGCCTGATATCACGATACCTTTTTCGCTTAGACGCGCTCGATAATCATTGTTAAATTCTAAACGATGGCGATGTCGTTCAGAGATCTCGGTTTGACCGTATATTTGGTGGGCTTTTGAGGTGGGGTTTAGTTTACAAGGATAGGCGCCTAGACGCATCGATCCCCCTTTATCCATTCCTTCGGATTGATCGGCCATGAATATAATAATGGGTTCCTTGGAGTCGGCTACGAACTCGACGCTATTAGCGTCGTTGATGCCACAGACGTTGCGTGCAAATTCGATAGCCATGAGCTGCATGCCCAAACAAATCCCGAAAAAAGGTAATCCCTTTTCGCGCGCATGTTGGATTGAAAGAATTTTGCCTTCAACTCCACGCTCACCAAAACCACCAGGAACCAAAATCCCATCAACTTTTCCTAGTTCCTCGGCCACGTTTGCTTTATTCAAATTACTTGAATCTACAAATACCAAATTAACTTTGGCGTCGTTAGCTATGCCACCATGGAGTAGGGCCTCGTTTAATGATTTATAACTATCGGTCAGATCGACGTATTTTCCGACGATCGCTATCTTGACCTTATGGGTTGGATGTTTAATTCGTTTTACGATCGTCTCCCAGTTACTGAGATCTGTGGTACGCCAACCGATATCTAGCTTTTGACCAATTTTGTACTCGATACCTTGCTTGTGAAGTAACAACGGAACTTCATAAATGGTTTCAGCATCGCGGGCGGTAATAACGCAAGCAGGTTCAACGTTACAGAATAGGCCAATTTTTTCTCGGATTTCATCGTTGAGATCGCGGTCGGTTCGACAAACGAGAATATCAGGTGCAATTCCGATCTCACGCAATGCTTTCACAGAGTGTTGCGTGGGCTTGGTTTTCAGTTCCCCTGCCGCGGCAATATAAGGCACAAGCGTAAGATGCATACAAAGCGAATTCTGGTAGCCGAGTTCGTGTCTCATCTGACGTATGGCCTCCAGAAAAGGAAGGCTTTCTATATCGCCAACAGTGCCACCGATTTCTATGAAGGCTATATCGTAACCTTTAGCTGCCTCGTAAACACGTCGCTTAATTTCATCTGTGATATGTGGGATCACTTGTACTGTTTTACCTAGATATTCGCCTTTACGTTCTTTGGTTAAAACGGTGTCGTAAATCCGCCCGGTCGTAAAATTATTCAACTTACTCATTCGCGCCGAACTAAAGCGTTCGTAGTGCCCAAGGTCGAGGTCCGTTTCGGCACCATCATCGGTTACAAAAACCTCGCCATGTTGAGTGGGGCTCATCGTTCCGGGATCGACATTGATATAAGGATCAAGTTTGACAAAGGTTACCGTGAGGCCGCTGTTTTCTAACAACGCTCCGACTGCCGCAGCGGTCAAGCCCTTACCCAAACTCGAAATAACACCACCGGTGACGAATATAAATTTTGTGTTTTGTTCGGGCATAAAAAACTTCGCTTTTGGGGATAAAGATCCGTGAGTACGGAAGCGAACTATAGTGATGTAAAGCGTTCTGTAAAGCGTGGAAATTAGGAAATTCAAAAAGCCGATTTCTTGACCGATGTCCGTCCATTGATACGTTTATTTGAACACGCTTTTTAGAGAATGATTTGGATTCGAAGAAAAATACTTGGTTTGAAAAAGGATGGGAGATTCTCAATGATGTGAACTCCAAGCAGTACCAGATTTTTCATACCTTTATCAACTTCCTCATTCTTATCAGTATCGGCGTGGTCTTTTACGAGGTTGCAGCAAAACCCTTACCAGGAGAAGATGCCGAAGCCACTAACGCACAATTCCTAGAGATTACCGCGATAATCGATAAGATTATTTTGTCTATCTTTGTTGTAGAATATGCCGCGCGCCTGTTCTTCATTCGAAACCCCGTTCCAACAGGGTTGGACCTGTCGCCACTACGACGATTTCGCTATCATGTGGCGGCACGATTAAGATTTATCTTTAGTGTTTGGGGTTTAATTGATCTAACTGCATTATTGCCCATTTTTCCGTTATTGCGCTCGCTTCGAATGTTGCGTTTGTTGCGTCTTTTTCGGTCCGCACAATTTTTTCGATATCATAATCCATTTACAATTTTGGCCGCTGCATTTCGTGACAATGCGCTGCTATTTGCGATTTCGTTATCGTTGGTTTTCGTTGTAACTTTGTTTGCGTCGGTGATGTTGTACGTTGCCGAATACGGCGAAAATCCCTTAATCACATCTTTTGCAGATACCGTTTGGTGGGCAATTGTGACGGTAACCACCGTCGGATATGGCGACATATCACCGACTACTTTAGGCGGGAAGATAATCGGTACCGGTCTTATGTTTGCCGGGTTATTCGTGATCGCCATGTTCGCTGGTCTTGTTAGTTCTACTTTAGTTGGGCGTTTGATGCCCCTACGCGCGGAGCAAGTTCGTATGTCCTCCATTACAGATCATATCGTCGTTGCAGGTTGGAATTTAGAAGTTCCAATGATGCTAGAAGAGCTCGAAGTTGAGTACGGAAATACGATGCCAGCGGTTATTGTGATTGCCAATTCAGAAAGGCCGCCTTCGTTGAACACAAATTTTATTTTCGTCCAAGGCGAGCCGACCAAAGAGTCCGAGCTCGAAAAAGCGAGGGTGCCTTTTGCGAGTACGGTAATTGTGGTCGCTGATGCCTCCGATGAAAGCGCGGGGGTTCCTGCAACACGCGATGCGGTGACCTTACTGACTGTGTTTACGATTCGATCTTTTGAGAAAAAGCAAAAAGAACGACGTCGCGGTCGTATACATATTGTGGTCGAAATTCTGGATAGTGAAAATTACGAACACGCCCATGTTGCCGGGGCCGATGAGGTCATCGAAACATCTCGTTTAGGAAGTAGCTTACTTGCACATACCGCAGGTAATCCAGGAATCGGTGTAGTGATTTCTGAATTGCTACTCGCTACAAGTGCCAATCTTTATGCTGATAATATTCCTAAGGAGATCATGGATGAAGATATGACCTTCGGCGGATTGCGCGAAACGCTTCGTACAAAATTTGATGTGTTGGTTATTGGGTTTGTTCATGAAGAAGATTTGAACCTTAATCCGAAAGACGGCGCAACGGTCGAAAAAAATGATAAACTCATTTACATTGGTGCTGACCACGTCGCTGCCTGATCGTCATATCTGTCCTATCACCGAATAAATGAATCCACTAAATGTATAGATTTTGATCTAGCCCCATACTTAGCGCGACTTTTTATCGTTACGCATCTCTGAGAGACTTGCGCAAAGCGGCTGATGTGTGAGGGCGGTGATGGGCGGGCTTATTATAATTTAATAAATCGAAAGTTTAGTTGGCTTCTTTCCAAAAAGTGTTCATTTTAGCCTGCAACCCCAAGTATAAAAAGGAAACCTTATGAGATATTTAGTTACAGGCGCGAATCGCGGCATTGGTTTGGAATTTGTGAAGCAGCTGACAAAACGCGGTGATTCAGTCATCGCCACCGCTCGAGATCTTGGATCAGCGAACGAGCTCAAATTGTTAGCCCAAGAACACGATAATCTTCGATTCGTAGCGCTCGATATTTCAGATAATGTCTCGATTGCTAAATTACAGGAATCCGTGCGCGAACCTATTGATGTTTTGCTTAATAACGCCGGTTGCTATGGCAATTCGGGGTCCTTTCCGGATTTAGATTTTGATCTACTAGCGCGCGATTACGACATCAATGCGATAGGAACCTTGAAAGTTTGCGCGGCGATGCTGAATAACGTGAAAGCGGGTGATAAAAAAATCATCGCAAATGTGACCTCAAAGATGGGCTCGATTGGTGACAATACCAGTGGTGGATCTTATTCCTACCGAATGTCAAAAACCGGACTGAATATGGCCGCGCGTTGTATGTCTCACGATCTGAAAGCTGAAAATATTTCCGTTTTTGTACTCCACCCTGGCTGGGTGAAGACGGATATGGGAGGTGCCAACGCTATGATAACTACCGAACAAAGCGTTACAGGAATGCTTAAAACCATTGATGTGGCAACGCTTGAACACTCTGGTCGCTTTTGGGAATGGAACGGAAACGAGATCCAGTGGTAGTGGTAAGAGTTGTCAATTCGCTTCAAGTATAAAGCCTAAAAGCGAAGTGGTCAGTCGGTCTTCCGCTTTTCCATTTTCTGGAAGATCAGGTTGGATAAAATCAAGGTCAAAAGAAAATAGGATCAGTTGGATCCTCCACTTTAACTCATAAAATATAGGGTGGTTCGTATGTACGAGAGATTTTAGTGCTCAATATTGGTGCTTGGCATGAAGCGTGCAAATCTATGGCGCGTCAGATTAAAATTATAAGTATTGCCTTCACGGATCATAAAATGAAAACGAATTTACTCATCATTGTCTTAACTTTTTTCGGTTTTTCGGCCTGCAGCGAAAGTTTGAAGCAAGAGGGTACCCTTGAAACGCAGACCTTTGCCCTAACTCATGACGCACCTTGGTGTGGCGGTGAAGGGCAATGGTCCTGTCATGTTGGTGGTGCAGCTAAGGTATGTGATGTGGGTTGTGATTTTATGCCTTCTGACTCGCGTAAATGCACCTGTGCACAGCCTAGTGAAGGTCATCCTGAGGTGAGCGAAATTGCCGAAACTGCTGAAAACGAAGAAGCCGAGGAAACGACAGAGAATACGACTTCAGTGGTGGAAACGAACCCGGTTTGGTGCGGCGCCGAAGGTCAATGGGTGTGTCGCGTCGGCGGAGAGCCGGATTCTTGTGATAGAGGTTGTCGTATAATGCCCAGTGATCCACGTAAATGTACGTGTGCACTGAAGGTCAACGACGGTCATCCGAACGCAATCGAAACCACCGAACCCACCGAACCCACCGAAACTGAAGAGACAGAGGCGACAGACGAGAGTACGACCTCCGTTGTTGAAACGAATCCAGTATGGTGTGGCGCTGAAGGGCAGTGGAAATGTCGTGACGCGGGAGAGCCAGATTCATGTGATGTAGGTTGTCGTGTCATGCCAAGTGATCCCCGTAAATGTACCTGTGTACCGAAGGTCAACGACGGTCATCCAAACGCGATCGAAACCACCGAAACTGAAGAGACGGAGGAGACAGATGAGAGTACGACCTCCGTGGTTGAAACGAATCCAGAATGGTGTGGCGCTGAAGGGCAGTGGAAATGTCGTGGCGAGGGAGAGCCAGATTCATGTGATATAGGTTGTCGTGTGATGCCCACGGATACGCGTAAATGTACATGCACGCCGCAACCCAACGATGGTCATCCGTACGCACTCGAGGTGGTGAGCCAAACTCCGGCAGAGAACGAGGCAGAAGAGGAAAACGGACTAGCACAAGAAGAAACGGATGACGAAACACTTCCTGACATCATTGTTGGCAACGAAAACGTTGTTTGTCCTCCCGCTGATAAGAAAATAATTTCGTTTACAATCGATCATTTTGAGGGACAACCGACGATTGATTTAGTGGATATCCTTCTAGACGATACAGGCGTTAAGCCGACCGTCTTTGTGGATGGAAGAAATCTTAATTACGGCTCAATCATCGATAAAGCCGAAATTGGGATGCACGGTTGGAGTCACACTACTCACGGTCTTAATGGATATTCCATTGAAAGCGAAGTTGGATTCAACGCTGAGAATATTCGTCATATCACCGGTTTGATTCCACGTGTGGCATCCTTTCCAGGAAGCAACCACTGGGAACAAGAATACCTTCAGCCTTTTTTAGGACACGGTGCGCAATATATTCGGGGTACTGAGTCGTCTATCACTTACGATCCGAATGCAATTTCGGCGATTCCGATTTCTGGTTGGAAAACGGCACTCAAAGTACGAAACTGGGTTAACTACAATCCCGGCCCATTCACATTCTACAGCCACGCTGGCGAATTTCACAACTCTGAACGACTCAAAGTGGCATTCGAAGAGACGCTTGAGCTCATTGAACATGGTAACTTGATTCCGATGACCTTCTTCGCCGCAAACTTCTGCCGCGGTCGCGCGGCTGGTACACCGGTTCCGGTACAGGAAGCGGTAGCCGCAGCAGCGCAATAAAAAGATAGTCCATATTATACGTTTCGAATCCGGAAGAACCCGAAATTCAAAGAGAAAGTTTAGGGGGCGGTATGATTTTGAGGTCCGGGCCAGTCAAAACGATAGCCGAAGGAAACACGTTCCTCATCAATTTGAAAGTGTACCCTTGCCCAATGACTACGCTTTAAGTGTTCAAAAAATTCTAAATATGTGTTTGCGTTAATACGTTGTGCATCTGTGACGGCGTTCGTAATATTTCCGATATAAAATCCAAGAAATACAACCCCTGAGAGAATGGTAAGTGGGATGTCATCGAGTTCTTTATACGAATAATAGGTAGCACCAGCGAATGCTGCGTTAAAAGATAACGATAATAGTGCGTCCCAATAACGTCCGTTATATAGCTGTCCCGCACCGGGGATAAGTGCGGAGAGTGTTCCGGACAAAAGCGGGCTTTTTAGACTCAGGTCTTCGAAGGCCTTGTTTCGAAGAAGTAAACTAGCTGCCTTTGTTTTTAATAAAGGCGATTGAATGAGACTTGCACGTTTGGCGTTAATGTCTCTACGCAGAACCACATCAACGAATAGGCTTTGGTAGTCGACAAGATCTCTTGTTGCGTCGGTTAACTTCTCGCTTTTTAAGCCTTCAAGTCGGTCGGCGCAATCAAAGTAAAAGGATAACGCAACACAGGATTGCTGGTTTGCCAGTAAATAGCTGAAGGTTTTCGAATAGAGATCAGGTGCCGCTTTCAGCGCATTTTCGTAGGCAAACGCCGATAGTTCAGCTTCATTGTTTCTTTGATAAATTTGTCCGATTACAAGATTAGACAAATATTGAGATTTTAAAGTCGCATCCAAAATTCGATATCGTTTTAAAGCGCTAATCGCGCGGTAGTCGTCTAGTTCCTGATATAACTGTAAGCCAATCTTTAATTCTTTCTGTGCCTCCCTTTTTAGATAGGTTTTCTGACTGTCTTCTAAAAGCGTTACTTTTACGGGTTGGCTTTCGGGAAGGTTTTCAGAACGTTCTTGAGCATTAGAATGAGCCGTGCAGAGCGTTAATAAAAATACGATGCAAAAACTAAGAGCCCTACTCATTGACGAGGCTCACGTGTTGAAACCAAGCGTGCGCCGGATCCTGATACGCATCGAAGTTGTCGGGTTTTGTTGGCTCTAACCAAAAGGTGTAATTGTCTAAGGGATCAAATAAACGTCGATCTTTATTCGAATAGAAAGAGTGGTCGAGATGGTTTTTATGAAGTCGACCCAACGCCAGTCCAAAACCTAGGGGCCCGGATTTCGAAATAGCCTGTATAGCAAATCCCGAACATGTTGGCGAAAAATTGCACGTACTTCCATCTAGACGGCTCAGTGTGTTTTGATAGACATTGAACCAAAGTAGAGCGGTACTTTTCAAAGGACCTTCAGCAGCGATCGTCTTCTTTGGAGGTGTCCTTTTTTCAGAAGTAAAAACGGGATTTAAAAAGGTACTTTCAAAGGGGTTGGTGTCTTTTTTTTTAAGATGAGAGAAGCTAGTAAACGCCTTTTTTGCTTGCACCGCAGGCGCGCTTTCTGAGCCCGCGCAGCCAACCATCAATAGTGTTAAAATAAACCCGAGACGTTTCACAACTTATTTAGATTAACTTTGACGAGTTCACGGTATAGCGCGTCACCTTTTAGACCCGTTGTTTTCATAATCTCTTGGGCTAGGGTTCGTTGGGTTTCTATCAATGTTTCAAATGATCCGTCCGAGGGTAGTCCGAGAACCATAATTCCGTTTACAAAGTAGGTGGGGGTTCCTTGAACTTCAAGCTTTTGGGCAAGCTCTACTTCGGCGCTAAGTCGTTCGGTGTGTGTTTTCTTTTTGAATTCTTTCGTGAAACGACTTTTGGAGATGCCGACTTTTTTCGCATATCCGATAAGGTCGTTAAACCCTAATGCGTTCTGATTCGCGAACAATAACTCCCCGTACTCCCAGAATTTTCCATACTTTTGCGCGACCATCGCGCCTACAGCGGCAACGTCAGCGTCGTCATGAAAGGGGAGTGGGAAATGATGAAAAACGATACGGGTATCGGTATTGTTTTCGGCAAGAATTTGTTTCGTTTTGGCGTGCGCTTTTTGGCATAAAGGGCACTGAAAATCCGAAAATTCAACGATGGTAACAAGTACGTTATCGCCCACCGCACCTTTTGAGGGAGAACCTTCGATTGGGACATCCTTCACGACGACCTTTTCCCCTACTTCAGGTTCAGCGATGACTTCTTGCTTCTTGTAATTCATTGAAAGGCTGCGCCAATGGACGTCTTCTTTCTTAACACCGGCGTCCACCAATTTCTGCGCTAGCACGCTTTGTTCGGCGATGATGCGCTTATATTCCGAATCAGGAAATAGACCGACAACGCGAACACCGTTGATAAACATGGTTGGCGTGGCATTCACACCCGCGCTTCTGGAAAGAACCATATCGTTTTCAATAATTGAGACGGCGTCCTTATTTCCGAAATCCTTTTTCCAGGCTTCCACGTTAAGGCCCAGTTGGGTCGCGATCGCAGTAAGTTGCACTCCTGATAGGTCCGCTTGATTTTCAAACCCCGTTTCGACGAACTCCCAGAATTTATTTTGAGTGCCTGCTGAAATAGCAGCCAAGGATGCTGGAATCGCAGATTGATGAAAAGGCATAGGTGCGTGCTTAAATACTAATCGGATTTTATTCGCTTTGGCGAGTGCGGCCATGGTTTTGTGAGCATCTTTGCAATAGGGGCATTCTAAATCTGTGAACATGATCACCGTTACCAGCGCATCAGCAGGACCCAGGGTCGGTGAGTTATTGAGTGGTAAAGGGGAAAAGGAGGTTTCAAATGCACCGTTGTTTTTTATTTGCGCAATATGGGTCGCAAACGTTGCAGCTTGCGGCGACGCGCAAAAGGTTATCATTTTTAGAGTTGAAGGATCAGTACAGTCGTAGGCTTGCCCCTCTTGTTGGGCATTTTTATTTTTGTTTTTATTCGTCGCGCACGACACAACGAATAGACATAAAATAACGATAAGATACTTCATGCTATCAGCTTGGGGAGTGCGAGGAGTACGAAAAGAGCTGCAAGGAAATAAATGACGCGTAGGTAAGACAGCCAAAGATTTACTTTACGTCCCATTTCGGCCTCGGTTCCTTCACCTGGGACAATTCTGCGTCGAGGTAAAAGAAGGTAGCTCACAACGAAGGGCACCATGACGTAATAGCGAAAGTCAGATCGACCCACGACAGCGATTCCGATTGCTGAGGCAAGGAATACGCCAAAACAAGCGGCAGATAATATGGTGCGCGTTTTTATTTTTTCAACGACCGAATTCATAAATAGCCCTATGATATAAATAATGTGTGAACATTCTCAGGGGGCCGTCCAATGATGGCCGCGTTCCCAAAAATAACGATGGGACGTTCTACGAGTTTGGGATGTTCGACCATCGCATCCAATAGAGCATCTTGATCCGCATTTTTCAGAGATAGTTCTTTAAATAGTGTTTCCTTTTTTCGAATGAGATCAGACGCCGTTAAATTGAGCTTCTTTAAGACGCTTTTTAGTTCATCTAGGTTCGGACTCTCATCGAGATATTTAACGATTTCGATTTTGTCCTCTCCTATAATTTCTTCTAGAAGAGCCAAAGTTTGACGTGATTTTGTGCATCTTGGGTTATGCCAAATTGTTGCTTTGTTCATGATCATGCTCCGAAAAAGTTGCGTAGTTCATCCACGCGACTTTCATGACAGATCAGCACTTCGTCGTCAATTTTGGTGTACTCACGCAAACCTTTCCATTTCAATGCTTCAACGATCCCGTTTTTAAGTGCGTAGAAGCGATAGCCCAAATTCTGTGAAATCCCGATGATGGGATTGAGGTCCCAAGGGGTGACTACAGTAGGTCGGATCAAAATTGCGCCTACTTCTCTTTTCCATAGACGCGTGAACTCTAAGCCAATCGAACCCGAACCAATTTCGTACCCATTAAAGAGACGCTGGTCTGTCAGAAATAGCTTTTTAGTGGTTTCCGAAAATACGGTGGGATCAAAACGGGTGAGCAGGTGTTGATCTTTGAGGGGAAGTTCAGGGTCGATCGTGATGGCTCTTCCGACATTATATTTTGTAATGTGGTGGACGTGCGTTCCGTTTGGACGATATCCAAAAATTTCTTTGGTATTCACATCGCCAATATAGGCCGAACTTATGGTATCGCCGTCGAGTAGGGCTACCATGGTTCCGACCCCGTGAGATTGCCCTCGTACAAAAGCGCGGGTCCCATCCAAGGGATCAAGTGTTAGGCAGAATCGATTCTGTTCGTTGATACGCAGACTTTCTTCTTCGGCGATAATACCCATTTCTGGAAGACAGGTTCGAATTAAATGGAGGTAGAGTTTTTGAACTTCCAGGTCTACCGAAGTTACAATGTCGCCTTTTCCAGAAAGGGGATTGGTTTTTTGCAAAATCTCAAAGGTAAGCTGGCGTTCTTGAATGACTTCAATCGCGCGCCTGACCATTTCTTTGAGTAAGGTTCCAACCGCGTTTGGAGTGAGCGCGCCAAAATCATTCATGAGTTAAAAACATCCTCTCGCGCCGTATCGCAAATCGCTTGGACGGCCGGTATTTTGATGCGACGTTCGGGCGATATGGCGTAATATTTTTGTTCGATCTTTTCAATCGTTCCAAAGTTTACAAGGCCTCGGCTCAATAGGTCGGACTCAACCACAGCGGGTGCCGGAAAAATTCCCTCTCCGGCATATCCAAAAGATTTCATTAAGGCGGAATCATCAAATTCACCGATGACAAAGGGTTTGATGTTTTCTTTCTGAAACCACTGGTCCAAATATCGACGTAGGGAGGTCTTTTTTGTGGGTAAGAGGAAAGGGAGGGCGTTGAGATTTTCAGGAAATGTTCCCGATGGAAGCAAGTCTGGCGTGCCAAAAAGCGCGATGCCAGACTTTCCTAATACATGATTAAACGCTTTGATTCCTGCTGAAGGGGCAAGTGGCATGTCGGTTAGAAGTACATCTATGTCGTGCATACCCATCTTTGCCAAAAGAGAATCAAAGGACCCTTCAATGCATGTGAGGCGAATATTTGCGCTATCTTCAAAAGTAGGCGTCAAAAGTTGTGTGGCAATATCTTTCCAAAGGACGTCCGTTATACCCACCCGAAGTCGGGTCGTTGCTTTGGGCGATCGCCCGTGGAAGATATTTGTGAGCTCTTGTCCGAGGTCAAATATATCTTCAGCGTATTCGTACGCAATTCTGCCGGCTTCAGTCAAAATAAGTCGACGACCTCGGCGTTCAAAGAGATCGGTACCCAAAGAATCTTCCAAAGTTTTAATTTGGACACTGACGGTTGAAGGCGCGAGACGCAAAAGTTCGCTTGCACGCGTCATCGAGCCCTCGCGAGCTACCGTGTAGAAATATAAGAGGTGATGATAATTAAGCCAATCCATAGATAAAGAATTAGACCTTGTGGTGACTTCCGTAAACAGTAAAGTCTTTATCCAGCAAGACACCCCAATTTTGGACATCTTTTCTTAACTAAGTAGCCTAGCTAATTGGTGATAGAAACAACCATAAATTGCAGATAATCAAATTCAGGGAATCCCGGTAGGTAGGGGTGATCGATATCAGGGCCCGAAAACGAATGAATCTTCAACGGGGATTTTGAAATGCGTGATGCCTCATTAACGATCTCACGAAAATGCTTGCGATCGATATGGCTACTACAAGAAGCCAAAGCGACAACGCCACCTAAGGGCGCGATATCAAGAACTTTGGAAAATAGCCTTATATACGCCTTCTTACCCTTGTTCAGATCTTTGCGTCTTTTCACATAACTCGGTGGATCGCAAATGATCACATCGAATGGGGATTGGCGGCGATAGAATTGTTCAAGATATTTCTCCACATCCATCGCTACAAATTCATGGGCATCAAGATTGAGGTCATTGATTCGGAAATTGTCCTGAGCCATCGCGATCGCAGGCTTTGCAAGATCGACTGTAGTCGTAGTCGCACCGGTTCGTGCGGCTGAAACGAGTGAAAATCCACCCGTGTATCCAAACAGGTTAAGAAGATTCTTATTGCGTGCCCATTTAGATATCTCAGAACGATTAGCGCGTTGATCTAAAAAGAATCCTGTTTTTTGACCTTCGATGGGATCGCATATGAACTTAATACTATTTTCTAAAAAAGTAATGGGTTTGCTGGCATCACCCATCACGCATTCGGCTTTAGGATGCTTATCTCGATATTTTTCTGATCTACGAATGACAATGTTTTCCATCTGACAGGCTTGGACCAAAAAGTCCCTTGTACCTTCAATCCAACGTTCGGCAGCCCGTCCATCCACCCGAATGACACCTGTGGTGGCATAAATATCAATGACAATTCCAGGGACACGGTCGCCTTCACCATTGCATAAACGGTAGCCCGTGGTTTGGTCATCAAAATATCGATCTCTTGCGTCTTTGGCGCTACTTAGGCGTTTCCAAAGTAAGTCATCGTCGACCGCGATACCTTCTCGGGTTGTCCACAATCGTAAAGAAAGAGGGGATCCGTTTTCGAAAGGGCCTCGACCAACGAAGTGATTGTCTTCATCGAAGAGATCTACGATGGTCCCATTTTTAACTTTTTCTTTTAGTTCAACCGCATCGGCATAAACCCAGGGGTGACCAGCCAGAAGGCTTTTTGAAATGTTTTGGGTAAGTTTTGCTTGGGGATTCACGATCAACCTGAGGCATTAAAGAATCGGGACCATAGTCCCAGATTTTTAACGCATCAAGGTTGATTCGATTTTTGCGATATCAGAAGACAACTCTTCGCCTTTGGCGACGATTTTACTCATCTTCTTGAACGCAGTGATAACGCTAGAATGGTCTTTTTTGAAATCACGTCCTAATTCTGGATAAGAAGAACGTGTTAGTTTTCGCGAAAGGTACATAGCAATCTGTCGAGGGCGACTTATAGCTCTGGTTCGGCCCGCTCCACGAATATCAGCAGGTTTGATATCGTAGTAGTTGGCAACAATCTTAATAATGTGTTGGGTTGTGAGGACTTTCACACGCTGCAAATTCATTTGAGCGAGGCTGTTCTTCACAAAATCTAAAGTTAAGAGGGTTCCCATCAAACTCGCTTGAGCGCCTAGGCGAATTAAGGTGCCTTCAAGTTCTCGTACATTTGATGAGACCGTACTGGCAATCAACATCGCCACATCTTTAGAGAGTCGAATGCCATCGGCTTCGGCCTTTTTTTCCAAAATGGCCACGCGTGTTTCCATTCGTGGGGGTTGAATATCTGCAATCAGACCCCAGGCAAAACGTGAGGCCAATCGTTCTTCGATTCCAGGTAAGTCTCTTGGTGATTTATCAGATGTAATCACAATTTGCTTGCCGGAGTTATAAAGCGCATTAAAGGTATGGAAAAACTCTTCCTGCGTGGAAACTTTTCCACCAATGAACTGGATATCATCGATCAATAAGAGATCGACGTTATCACGAAAGCGTTTACGAAAGGCGGGCATTTCCCGAGATCGAAGGGCAGCGATCATTTGATTGGTGAACTCTTCAGTCGACAGATAGCAAACGCGTGTCGTTGGATCACGTTTGAGGGCTTCCAACCCGATGGCTTGCAAAAGGTGTGTTTTACCGAGCCCGGTTCCGCCGAATATAAAGAGGGGGTTGTAAGTTCGTGTTGGGGATGAAGCTACTGCAGCACTTGCCGCGTGAACAAATTCGTTATTTGAGCCCACTACGAATTCATCGAACGTATACCTGGGGCTCAAGCCAAGTTCTTTGGCTTTCTTGTTAAGATCAAATTCGGGTAAGGTTGCGACTTTTCTACCAGATATTCCTTGTTTGGCTGCCGATTGTTGTTCGTTAAACGTAATGCTTTGCACAGGACTCTCAACGCTCTCGTGAGCATCTTGAACGAGAATAGTGGGTCGAATAGGTTCTGATAGGACACTGAAAAACGAATGTTCAATTAAATCCAAGTAGTTGTTTTCAATCCAAACTTTGAAAAAATCATCACCTACATACAAGTAAGCCACATCGCTTTCGATGCGATCAAAACCAATATTCTTAAACCAAGATTCAAAAATATGTGAACTCACCTTACTGGCAAGATCTTCAAGCACTGCTGTCCAAACTTCGGTCATCACTATCCGTCGGAATTAAATCAAATTGTCGTAACCTCGGTAAGTCGGTGGCGAGGCATTCGGTATAGATAGGCAGAAGACCGAGATGGATCAACCGATATTTTTCTCAATTGGAGCGAAAAATTAGTCGCATATTTTACCACTTCTCGCCGTTCGTTTTCTAGCCCGCATCGGTCCTGATGATCTTGTTTTCGAGACATTTTTTCCTCATAAAAAATATTTTTTTGGGAATTTTTTCGTAAAAATTGCACGAAAAACACTTGACGAGTTTGATCGTGGCATCCTTACGAATCGATCGTCGAGTGGGTTGTTTTTTCAACACATTTTGGGTGCGCGATCAATGTGACCAGTTTAGAAAAAAGGTGATCAGGTTAGGTTGGAAGTGGTTAACGGTGGTCCACCGTTCTTATCGTTTCGCCTTCTTGATTTTACGAGATTCGGAGACTCTTTACTCCTCAATATCTATGGTTCGATTGCGCTAAATAGAGATGAGTGTTTTATCTTCCCAGATTCGCAATTTATTTTGATGAGAATTTATGACGCTTCTTTAGCTTCCTGACGGTCAGATTTGCCCTTACTAATCACGTAAGCAACTCCGATTGAGATGGTGTAAAGAAGGATCAAAGGACCGGCCATCATCGTTTGTGTGATGACGTCCGGTGGAGTTAACATAGCCGCGATCACGAAAGCGATAACGATCGAATATCGCCAAAACTTGATAAGATGGACATGGGTGATGACCCCCATTTTAGCTAAAAACGCTGTTACAACCGGAAGTTCAAAGACGAATCCAAATCCCAATAAGAGTTTGGTCACCAAATCCAAATATTCTTTCATCATGAGTTCGGGCGTTGAACCGTCAGTGAACTTGAGCAGAAAGTCGAATCCGTAAGGCATCACAAGGAAAAAGCAAAACGACGCGCCAGCGATGAAGAAGAAAGTAGCAAAAAAGATGAAAGGAAAGGCAAATTTCTTTTCGTCCGGATAGAGCGCAGGCGCGATGAAAAGCCAAAGTTGGGCTAATATAAAAGGAGATGATAGAAAGATGCCGCCAAAAATCGCTGCTTTCAGAAGAACGAGAAAGGGTTCGGACAGATCTTTATGGTGCATCTGTTTGAGATCAGTATCCACCGTGGTGCTGATTAACGGTGTTTGCAAAAACGCGAAGAGTTCTTCGCGAAAAATCCAAGAAACAACAAATCCGACAAAAACTGCGATGAAGATGTAGATCACCCGAGTCCGAAGCTCGCGCAGGTGATCCAGAATGGTCATTCGAGCTTCTTGGTAGGGATCACCCTGGTGGAGTTCTTCGGCTGACATTAAAAAGACTCACTGTAGGGAATGTGTAGATAAACTTCGGTAGGTCTGACTGCAGGGATCAAAACGGCGGTAAGGAGTATTTCTTTAACACGGGTAGATTTAACGCGTTCGGTCATGGTTACGATTTGTATTTCGCTTTTCGTCTCTTCTACGGCGAGCTCAGGATCTTCAAATTCTTGATCAAAAGTCGGCTGAGCCTGTTTACGAGGTTTTGGTAAATCCTCGATCATGACCGCATCCCTTAAGAGATTACTCGCTTTTCTCACTTCCTTCATCGTTTTACCAATCAGTCTAGCGACATCGGGAATCTTTTCTGGACCAAGTACGACTAAAATAAGCGCCATAATCACCAGAATTTCTGTCATCCCCATTCCAAACATCATCACCTCAAAATACTAGGTACCAACTGGAGTATAGGTCTTTTACACTTGATGTCGAGATAGAAGGGAAATTACTGAAGGCTGCTTAGCGCGCTTAGTTTTCGACCTATTTGGAATGTGCTGTTTGCGAATCAAATAAAAATACGACTTCGCCGGCGTTCACCTCAAATCGTCCTGTTTGATTCTCTATCTCAAGGTGCCCCTTAGGTGTAATCCCAATCGCGGTGCCTGAGCCATCTGAGGTTTGGATGTTTATGCCATGGCTGCGATCAAATTGGCTTATATATTCGAACTGGGCTTGAAGACCTTCATCCAAAAACGCGCTCGTATGTTCTAGAACTTTTCTGCGAACCTTTTTAGCGACCTCAATTCGGTCGAACTCCGATTCGGACTGCATCGATAAAGAAGTAAGTGTGGCCTTGAGTTCGGCCGGAACATCGTCGATATCTAAATTCACGTTGATTCCAATTCCAACTACGACCCGATCGAGCAATCCGTCCACAGTAGATGCTTCGGTGAGAATGCCAGCAAGTTTGCGTGTTCCAACGAAGATGTCGTTTGGCCACTTAAGCCAAGCATCGATATGATAATCAGAAAGTGCATCGCAAACCGATGCTCCGACTAAAAGAGTAAGTCCCGAAATTTTGGCGGGTTCACAACGAGGTCGTAAAAGAATCGAAAAATAAACGCCGGAATTGGCCGGCGAGAACCAACTTTTTCGGTCCTGTCCGTGGCGTCGGCCACGTCCTTTGGTTTGTTCTAGAGAAATCCAAGTGTCTCCGTTTTGACCATCCCGAGATTCTAACGCAAGGTCATTTGTCGACGTACAGGTCTCAAGTTCGTGGATAGTCATGAATGGCCTTCTCTGTTCGAAACTATTGAAGTGCGAAATCGCTTTTTAGCTTACAACGATCGATGGCACGAAGTCCGTTGGACACCAATTTTTGATCCAACGCGGTCTTCGCAAATTCGGTAAAGTACTGAATGGCAAGTCGGTAGTCACCCTGCAATTCGTACATGATCGCGTATTCTTCATAGACGAAACTTGGATCGACTCCGCTGACGGTTAACGCTCTTTCAAGCAGCTTTTCTAGTTCATCGAATTTTCTTTGAGTCGATAGACAAAAGGCGTAGTTTTTATAAACAGCCGGGTATTCCGGTGCGTATTCTAATGCCTTAACGAAATTCTTCTCAGCCGCGACAAAGTCTTTGTACTTCTCTTGGTGTAGCCAACCCAAATGGTTGTAGCTTCTTCCATGAGTGGGATATTTCTCGATACATTCTTCTAGCAAATTTCGCGCATCGACGACCCGGCCTTCTTTGATAAATCCATCGGCTTGGAAAAACATTCGATCGGCAAAACTATCTTTTTCATTCATATCTTTATCTCCAAAAAGGCGACGAAATGTTGAAGCTCGGTGTCGCACAGCGTTAACATGATTGATTTGAATCATCAATTCTGCCTCGAAAATTCCGTCCAATCCATGTAAAGCCATCGCTATGAATAATACTCAATACGCTGACATTCTAGATTCCATAGCCACCCTTCGACAAATTAGGGGAGATAGTCACTTTAAAAGCCGCGCCTACGAAAATGCGGCACGATTGATTCGCAAGATGCCGGACCAAATTGAAGACCTTATCGACCAGGGCATTAATCCTAATAAGCTTGATGGCATCGGTAAGAGCCTCTCAGCAGAGCTCCTAAAAATTCATGAAACCGGCGAATCCCCGATGTATAAGGAGTTATTGGCCAATTTTCCTGATGGTATTTTGGAACTCACCCGTGTGGAGGGCCTTGGCCCCAAACGGATTAAACTTCTATACGACGAGCTTCAAATTTGTGATTTAGCGACTTTGGAGGCTGCCGCCGAAGGAGGCTTGATCGCCGCCCTTCCTGGATTAGGTCAAAAGACCGAAGATAAAATCAAAGCCGAGCTCATCCGGTTGAAAAATACTTCCATAGACAGAATTCCCCTTCCTTTGGCAAGGTCGGCGGGAGAGTCGATCGTGAAGGCGTTGGAGAAACTCGAATGCGTAGAAAGAATAGAGATCGCTGGCTCTATTCGTCGAGGGCGAGAGACTTCAAAAGATATAGATATTTTGGTGGCCTCTACCGATGCGACAAAAGATCACGAACTTATTTTTGATACCTTTGTTGGGCTCAGAGAAATCGATCATGTTCAAGTTCGAGGAGAGACCAAAACATCGGCGCGTTTGAAGTCCGGAACCCAGGTGGATGTTCGTGTGGTCGAACTTTGGCAGTTCGGTGCAGCTCTTCATTATTTTACAGGAAGTAAAGATCACAATATCGCAGTCCGTGCCCGCGCGAAGAAAATGGGTTTGAGAATCAATGAATATGGCGTCCTTAGATTAGAGGACGAAGAATACATTGCTTCAAAAACCGAAGAAGATATTTTCGCTGCGATCGGTTTGCCGTGGATCGCACCTGAATTGCGTGAAGGTGGGAATGAAATAGAAGATGCTTTAAATGGAACCCTTCCCGATCTTATCGACCATGCAAAGGTTCAAGGCGACCTTCATATGCATACTACCGAATCGGATGGCCGCAACTCCATCGCTGAAATGGTCGAGAAAGCGAAAAGTCTTGGCTATAACTATATTGCGATTACCGATCATTCTGCTTTTGTGCCGGTAACCGGTGGTATGACGCCGGACCGCTTTGCGGCCCAGATCGAGTTGGTAAGAAGGGAGAACGAAAAGCATTCTGACTTCACGATCCTAGCCGGAATAGAGGTCGATATTCTAAGCGACGGATCGCTCGATATGGACGATGTCCTTTTATCAGAATGTGATTGGGTGGTGGGTTCAATCCATTCGGGCATGAATATGAAGAAGGAAAACATGACCGAACGCCTTTTGAAAGCCATGCATTCGGGACACCTTAATTCTTTTGGTCATCCAACCGGTCGTATTTTGGGCGGACGTAAGGGTTACGATTACGATTTGGATACGGTCGCAGCAGCTGCAATTCAAAACCGTGTTGCTTTTGAGATGAATGGATCTACCGGCCGACTCGATCTTAACGCTGCCATGGCAAAGCGTGTAAGTTCGATGGGAGCTATGATTGTTTTGGGATCTGACGCGCACTCAACGCGTGGTATGGATGAAATGCGTTACGCGATTCAACAATCACGCCGTGCAGAAATTCCGGCCGCTAAAATTCTTAACTCGCTTAACGCACATGAGCTATTGGAAGCCACCCGTTAATTTTTGAGGCTTTCTGCGTCATATGTTTTGAGAAGATGATCATCGGCACCAAAGGCTTTGAACGATACCCTTTGTTTCTTCGGATTAAATTCCTCAGCGAACATCGCCCACACCAAGGTTTTTGACCGCGTGCCTTCAGTTTCAACGGCGACATCTCTTAACGAGGCTTCGTGAGTATAACCAAGTTTCTCAGGAATCCTCGAGCTGCGCTTATTGTGATCCGAACATCGAATTTCTATGCGTTTTACACCGTTGATTTCAAATCCAATTTGGGTGAGCACACTTGAGATTTCGGTCGCAAACCCTTGCCCTATAAAATCTGCTCCGATCCAATACCCAATTTCAAGCTGATCGGGTCCTCCACGTTTATGAAGACCCGAGCTTCCGATCACGCGCGTTTCGTCGGGCGTAAAGATGCCGTAGGTATAGTCCTCATCGCCATCGAATTTTGAACGCATAGCTCTTATTCGATCAACCTTCTTAGAATAAGGTTCAGGTTCGTCGTTTGCCCACGCCATCCAAGGTTTCAAATGATCAAGTGAATTATCGATGGCCGATTTAAGTAGGGTCGCATCGATCGGATCCCAACAGCGAAGTATAAATCTTGGCGTTTCTATTCGGTAGGCTACTTTTTTCATGGCATTCTCGTTGAATCGTTTCAGTGATTCTATCCCAACAACATCGAGATGAACCCGATAATTCCACATCGTGATGAAATTAGATCACCAATGTTCTTCCGAATGCGATCATAGAGAAGAATAAGATCGCAAGTACCGCCAACACAATCCAGCCCATCTGCTTTAACAAGGTATCCTGACGTGCCGCTCGTTTACGAGCTTCCGCGTAAGGAATATTGCTAAAAGTAACCATGCTATAAAGCGGCATCCAGCTTTTTGGAAACCACTTGTTAAGCCTTTTATCGACCTTCTTTTTCAGTAAGAAATTTTTATTGGAAACCTTGGATCGCATTTCCAAAAAATTATAAATGGCAAGATCGGCGATTGCGTGCGCATCATCGATGCGTTCTTTGGTGAACTGGCGTCCGACTTCGCCCCAGTCGGGGGCCAGCGAATCAAGCAGTTGGTCGATTAAGAAACAATCTTCAAAAGAGGCGTTCATACCTTGTCCATAAAAAGGAACGATGGCATGCGCAGCATCGCCCAGTAAGAGGACTTGGTCATTATAGTGAAAGGGAGAACATTTAATCGTGACCAGATCTCCGGTTGGATTATCGAAAAAATCTTTCTCAAAATCGGGCATTAACTTCAAAGCGTCAGGGAAGAAGGTCTCGAAGAATGCAATTGCCGCCCCCGGTGTGCGCAATTTAGAAAAGCTATGTTCGCCTTCATAAGCTAAGAATAGCGTCAGCGTGAAAGAACCATCCAAGTTGGGTAAGGCAATCAACATAAAATCATGGCAGGGCCAAATATGGAGTGCGTTTTTTTCCATTAACCACTCCCCGTTTTCGCCCCCTGGAATTTTGAGTTCCTTATATCCATGCGATAAATATTCTTGGGCGTAATTAAAACGTCCCGTTTTCTGAAGCGCTCCGCGAATCGCTGAAAACGCACCGTCAGCGCCAAATAAATATCGCGTTTTGGTCGTCGATCTTTCGCCCGTTTTCATATTTTCTATCACCGGAGTTCCGTCCGATAATGCGACGTTGATGATCTTCTTTTCAAAATGAAAATTCACATGAGAATGATCGTCCGCCGCGTTCATAAGAACTTCATTGAGATGGCGGCGTTCAACAGAGTAAATAAACTCTCCTTCTTTTCCGTAGGGTTGGAGTTCGGTTCCACCGTCGGGCTTATGGATCAAGCGACCATGCATAGGAATGCATTTTTCCAAAATTTCATCTTTGAGTCCCACGCCATCTAATGCGTTGAGTCCGCGTGTGGATAGCGCCAAGTTAATACTTCGGCCTCCCACAAACTCTGCTTGTCTTGAGTCCGGTCGTCGTTCGTATATGTCTACAAAATATCCACGTCGGGCAAGATATAAAGCCATCAAGGAACCGGCAAGTCCGGCTCCGGCAACAATTAAGGGTTCTTCTGCGGTTGGTTCTTTTGCAAAACTCATGATATTTTCCAGAATTCAAAGAGTGAAAAAGGTTTATCATGCATATCTATCAGATCGAAAGTAATTTTGGACTAAATAATTTGAAGCGCTCAGAACGTGATGAAAAGGAACTTGGGCCCCAGGAAGTTCGATTGAAGATGGATTCGATTTCACTCAATTTCCGGGATCTTCTGATGGTTAAAGGATTGTACAACCCCAGACAGCCATTGCCGCTTATTCCGTGTTCTGATGCCGCAGGAAAGATCATCGAGATCGGGTCAGAGGTGAACGATTGGAAGGTAGGTGATGCGGTCATGCCTAGCTTCTTTGCGAACTATGAAGATGGCTTAGCGACCAAACAGAAATTATCACAGACTTTGGGCGGTCCGCTCGATGGAACCCTTCGCGAATCGATGGTTCTTCCAGAACGCGGTCTGATTCGCCAGCCTAAGGGTTGGACACACGCCGAATCGTCGACGATCCCTTGTGCGATGTTGACCGCTTGGTCGGCCTTACATTCGGGCGATAAGCTCGAGACCGTTTTGATTCAAGGAACAGGCGGGGTTTCTATTGCTGCTCTTCAGTTAGCCAAAAGTTTAGGAGCAAAAGTGATCGCAACCTCAAGTTCTGATGAAAAATTAGAACGTCTCAAAGAGCTCGGCGCCGACGAAGTAATCAATTACAAGACTCAAACGAATTGGGGAAAACAAGTAAAGTCACTTACCAATGGTGTAGGTGTGGATGTCGTCGTTGAGGTCGGGGGGGCGGGCACCCTAGAACAATCTTTGCGCGCTGTTTGTGTTGGAGGTTGTATCGCGATGATTGGTGTCTTATCGGGGGTGAAAAGCGAGGTCAATCTGACGTCAATTTTAATGCGCCACATTCGCGTACAGGGAATTATTGTGGGTCATAAGAAAGGTATGCTTGATTTAGTGTCTCATTTGGAAACCACCGATATCCGCCCCATTATTAGCGATCGTTTCTCTTTCGATGATGCGGTGGGGGCTTTTCATCATATGGAAGCGGCGAAACATTTTGGAAAAATTGTGGTTAACATGTGATTGTCTAAAGTGCGTCGCGATGATCCGAAGGGCTAGCTACCCAATCTGAGCTAAGTTTTGACGAATAGATCGCCAATGAGACTTGTGTCGGATTTGCTTACTTTTGGTGCGAATTCCTTCTTGTAGTTAAAGGTCTCATCAACTAAATCGTTCTAGCTTCAGAAGCCTAAGTTGAGACTGCAAATGAGTAAAAACGATACATTTCAAGAAAAGCTTTACCGGCAGATGTTTCTTATTCGTCATTTCGAAGAACGTTTGTTGGAACTCTTTTCAGAAGGTGCATTCTTCGGCACCACCCATTGCTACATTGGCCAAGAAGCGAATGCGGTTGCGATTATTAATCAACTTACCGATAAAGATATCGTATTTTCAAATCACCGCTGCCATGGTCACTTTCTGACCTACTCGGATAAGCCAGAGTTGCTCTACGGAGAATTAATGGGGCGCTCGACCGGCGTGGTTGGCGGTCGAGGCGGTAGCCAGCATATTTGTTATAATAACTTTTATACCAACGGGATTCAGGGCGGTATCATGCCTGCTGCGACAGGTATGGCGTTCGCTGAAAAGATAAAAAAATCAGGTGCAATCGCAACGGTATTTATCGGAGACGGCACACTCGGTCAGGGCGTGGTATACGAATCACTTAATATGGCATCCCTATGGGATGTTCCCGTCCTAGTGGTCGTTGAAAACAATCGATGGGCGCAATCGTCTCGAGTAGAAAACGAACTCGCCGGTTCTATGGTTAAGCGCGGTGAAGCTTTCGGTATTGATTCCGGCGAAATTGACTCGACTGATGCCGAAGAATTATACGCGCATTTCACGCCCATCATCGAAAAAGTCCGAAGGGAACAACGCCCTCACTTTGAGGTGATTCACACGTACCGTTTGTGCCACCATTCTAAAAGTGATGATGCGCGCCCGAAAGATGAAGTAGAACGTTATCGTGAAAACGAGCCCCTACCGAAGATGCGAGAACGTCTGAAGGCAAGCACGGCTGAAGCCATCGAAAGCGATGTGAAAAAGAGAATTGCCGAAGCGATTGCTTGGGCAAGAGAACAGCCTTTTCCCGAACTTCAAAAAACAGAACTGGTTTAATTTATGTCTACTGTTGTTAAATCTCTCAATCGCGCAATGCATGAATTATTAGAAGATCCACGAGTGGTTTTTTTAGGCGAAGATATTTTGGACCCCTATGGCGGTGCATTTAAAGTCGCTAAGGGGTTATCTACCCAATTTCCAGAACGCGTCATTACAACGCCGATCGCTGAAGCGGGTTTTGTGGGAATAGCAGCGGGAATGGCAATGCGCGGCATGCGCCCAATCGTTGAGATTATGTTTGGCGACTTTCTTATGTTGACCGCCGACCAAATTCTGAACCACATCGCTAAATATCGCTGGATGTATAATGACCAAGTAGAAGTTCCGATCGTCATTCGGGCGGCAATGGGGGGCCGACGAGGGTACGGACCGACTCATAGTCAATCTGTTGAAAAACATTTTCTAGGAATGCCGGGAATTGTCATATTGGCTCCTAGCCCTTTTCATGACCCGGGCAGTCTACTCAAGACCGCAACTTTAGACGATTCGCGGCCCGTCCTTTTTATCGAAAATAAGCTGATGTATTCCCGAGCTTTGAAGAATGAGGCTGACGGCAATTGCGGCGACTTTTCAATACGAAAGACCGATAGCGAATATACAACGGTCTCCCTTTCTTATGACACATTCCAAAGCGCCGATGTTACAATTGTTGCCTATGGCGGGATGGCGGAACTTGCCGTCGAAGCGGCAGAGATGTTGATGATTGAAGAAGAGATTTTTGCGGAAGTGATTATACCTTCTTCCATTAAACCCTTGGATTACGATCCCATTATCGCATCTTTAGAACGAAGCCAGAAACTCGTCGTTTGTGAGGAGGCAAGTAAAGCCGCTGGTTGGGGAAGTGAAGTAATATCTAGAATCACCAAAGACCATTTTGGGCTGTTAAAGAGCGCGCCCCAACACGTCGGTGCACTCGAATTCCCGATTGCAAACACGGTTACTTTGGAAGAGAAAATTCTACCTCAAGTCAAAGACATCTTCGATGCGGCTATTTCCAAGTAGTACGCAAGGTGCGGTCTGGCGATTTGGGAGATAGCAAAGCCGGCGCGGCGGCTTGTAATTCCGGATGCGTTTTTAATTGAATGTTTTTACGGGTGCCACTCAGGAAATTTAGAACAAGATGATCAACTATTTCATCGAGTTCGGTGTTGGCGAGCGTCTCGTTGACAACGAATTCTTTGATAACCCGCTCAATCATTCCTACGGTTTGGATGGCGAGTAAGCGAAAATTCATTTTCTCTATAAGCCCCTGTGTCCACAAGTTTTCGTTAAAAGCGGCTAGTGAATCGTACACATACTCGTAGAATTCTCGGACGTTTGTATCGAAGACCTCGTCCACCCCCAACGCCTCGCGGAAGAAGATCTTAGTTAGGTCTTTCTTATTGACAAAAAGATTGGCGAGCTGAAGTCCGATGCGGTGCAACTCAACTTCAAGAATGTCCAGCGTTTCCAAATTAGCGAACTTCCATTGAGAGATGGTGGTGACAAAGAGTTGAAGAAACTCATTTACGAGTTCGCCGAACAGCGGCTTCTTTCCTTCGTAGTAAAGATAAAAAGTACCTTGAGCGACGCCGACGCGTTCCACGATTTGGGAGACTTTCGTCTCATGGTAACCTTGTTCCGCGAAAATTTGCGTGGCCGCAGTTTTCAAATTTGCGTGTCTTTGCTTTCGCTTTTCTTCACGTGTAATTCTTTTTTTAACCAAAATAGGACCTATGTTGACGTTGAAATAAGGTATCGAACCAAGACTAGGTTTTCGTGCAAAGACCGCTCAAGTTTTGTGTGTTTTTTTTATCGTTTGCTGAAGCCTTTTTGTCGTTTCGAAAAAAAAATAAAATAATTCACTTATTTTGAAATAATCTCTTGACCTAGGCACAAATTGCTGTAGATTCCGCCGCCGCTGACGAGGAAAATACTTCCGAAGCATCTTTGAAAGTAGAATAGGAATCGGATTGAGACGGGCAACTCGAATGCGTTCAAAAATGATGTTTTAATGTTATTTTGGATCCATTGGGTAACAGAGTATTTCGACGTCGTAGGCAGATGAACGCGTACATCAAAGTATGTACAACTGGAAAGATTCAAGAAGTAGTACAAGTCTACTTTTTGATTCGTTTGAACCACTTCGGTGGATCAAATTCAGCACAACGACAAAACTTGAAAAACTCGTTACATTACGATCAGCACATCAATTTATTGAGATGCTGTGGTATGCCATTATTTCTGCTTGGAATGATGGTAATGAGTTGACCTTGTCAAATTATTT
>CALJNB010000016.1 GCA_937981985.1 uncultured bacterium | reverse complement strand
GCCGCAGAGCGACCAAGAAGTAGGTCTCGTAACTCCTGATACTAAAGAGATCCCTGCAGACGAAGTAGTGGATTTTGAAAGCATCGTTTTTAATTCCGTCGAAGCGGTATCCGCGTTTCCGCTAGCATCGTTAAAGAAATCACAGAATCTGGTAACTGACCTGGGATTTGACTCACTGATGTTTGTAGACCTTGTCTCAGAATTGCAGGGACACATTCCCGGCCTAGTGGTCAAACAAGGCGCGTTCGACCAGAAAACAAAAATTGAAGATGTCATCGACTACGTCGCGAATGCTGACGATGCACAACCGGTTGTTAGTTTGGACGGATTTCCTATTCGTAGATACGGCCGAGCTCTAAGACCTCTTCCGAAAATGAGCTGGGACTATATCGCGCCGCCCAAGAACATCGCAGCCTTCGGAGACCAAAGTTTATTCGATCTCTATTCAGATCACTTCGCTAAGACGAAACTTCAAACGTGGACGCATAAATCAAAGGAATCATTTCTCGTTTTTGGTGTGACCAGCAACGATAAGCTAAAAAACATTCTAGCTCATCTTATAGTGGCCTTCCAAAACCACGCGAATGCTAAATCAATTGTCGTTGTGACCGATGATGTAGATAGCGCTAATGCGATGGCCATAGCCTCCTTTGTTAAGTCAATGAATTACGAATTAGATGCTGCGTGTACGACTCTCATTTGCGATGGAAGCAAGATCCCGGCTTTGGCGTTTTCATCGCATGGGTTTCCACTCGTTCAAATCAAGCAGAGCGAAGTCCTCGTCGAGATGCGAAACCTTGTTTCTAATTCTGATAACAACGCGCGTATTACTTCCTCAGACGTCGTTTTGGTAACTGGCGGTACAGGAGCACTCGGTCAGGTGATCGCGAGTGCGATTATCAATAACCTTGGCGCTTCAGTTATCTTATGTGGTCGAAGAAAAGCAGAAGATGTGAGTCCTATCCTCCAAACGCTTGGAGAAAAAGCAACTTATCGGTCATGGGATATTAGTAAACCCAACAAAGATATTTTAGACAATGTATCTGTGGTTGTGCACTGCGCCGGAGTCACGGACGACAAACCTCTTGGTAAACTAAAAACATCTGATATTGATACCGTTCTTAATCCTAAAGTAGACGGACTCAGAAACGTCATCCAAGCGTGTCCGAATACCAAATCTCTAATCAACTTTTCATCGTGGGCAAGCCAGTTTGGAAATGCTGGACAAGCGGTTTACGCGGCTGCCAACGGATGGCTTGATGGCTTTCAATCGACAGAACTAGATTCTGTATCGATCTGCTGGCCGGTTTGGGAAGGAAAAGGAATGGGCTCAAAACTATCCGATGCTATGAAGGACCAAATGGTCGCCAGCGGTGTGACGCTCCTTGACGTGAAAGATGGGGTTCAAGCATTCCTTGACGAAATGAGAACTCCAAGTAAAGCCAAGGTCATTATCGTGGGTCGCGGACTTTCGAAAACCGATGCCAGCCCACACCTAGAGCATTCCATATCGACAATCAGCCATCCTTTTGTTGCAGAACATATCATCAACAACGAAGCTGTCCTTCCTTTCGCATCTGCATTGGACTGGATGGTAGAAATGAGCGCCAAAGGCCGTCAGTACTCTGGAATTCAAGTGACCGGAATGACCCTGGTAAATGGAATTAAACTGAATGCGACCGATCGTTCTATCACGCTTAAAACGAAAGCTAATTTGGCGAGCAGCGAGGCAACCATCCACTTAGATGAATCGTTAAGCTATCGCGCCTTCGTCAGTGAGTTCGCAGAAGGAACGCACGAGGTAGCAAACCTGCCCAAAGTTTCTTTAAACAAAACTACCGAAATGGACCTCAATGATTTTTACGAAAATCATTCCTTCCACGGGCCGCGAATCCAAGGAATCAAAACGATCGAAGGTATCGGCGAATCCGCAGTGGTTGGGCATGTAAAAACTTCGATTCCCAAGGATTGGATTCTAGATTCCAAAACTGAACATTGGACCGTTGATCCGATGGTTATCGATGCCTCACTTCAAATGGTTCTCTTCTTTCTCAAAAGCCGACACAATAAGGCAGCCTATCCCGTTGCATTCGATCGTTTTGTCTTAAGGCGCCCTTTCACGGGAACGATCAAGTGCACCTTAACGCTCACCGAAAACAGCGACGAAGACGTCTTTGGCTCCCTGTATTTTGAAGATGAAAAGGGCATCGTGGCGTGGATGGAACATCTTCACGCAAAAGTATTTTCCGAAACGGAAAAAGTAAACTCGCTTAGTGTTCCAACACAGAACGCTGAACTAAAGGCGGTCAGCTCTCCACCGGAAGCTTTCGATATCGATGAAAAACACTATGTTATTTCAAAATTCACAGAAGTCGAAGAACTATCGCAACGTTTAGAGATGGCAGAATTAATCGGTCTGAAGAACCCATACTTCCAACCGCACACGGGTCCGGCTCGTGGTATAGCGATTGTCGACGGCAAAGAAATGCATAATTTCTCAAGCTATAACTACCTCGGGTTTTCCGGGCATCCGGATGTGACCAAGCAAGCCAAGGATGCCATCGATAACTACGGAAGTTCCGCGTCTGCCAGTCGTGTCGCATCGGGCCAAATTCCGATCCATGCAGAACTTGAAGAAGAACTCGCAAGTGTTGTCGGCACTGAATCTGCGCTCGTTTTTGCGGCGGGACATATGACAAACGAAACCGTCATCGGACACATCTTCGGTCCCAAAGATCTCATTATCCATGATTCACTCGCCCATAACTCAATCCTCACCGGCGCAGAATTATCTGGCGCAAAACGAATGGCCTTCCCGCATTCTGATGCTGAGTCTTTAGACCGAACGCTGGCCCAAATTCGCGGAAATTACGAAAAGGTAGGGATCTTTATCGAAGGCGTTTATTCGATGGATGGAGATATCCCTGATCTTCCGCGATTCTTGGAAGTGAAGAAGAAGTACAAAGCGCTACTATATGTCGATGAAGCTCATTCAATTGGGGTAATTGGCAAAACCGGAAGAGGCCTCGCAGAATACTGGGGTATCGATGCTAATGAAGTGGACGTTTGGATGGGAACCCTTTCTAAGGCGTTCGCAAGTTGCGGAGGTTACGTTGCGGCATCGAACGCACTCGTCGAGTATTTAAAATATACTGCGCCGGCATTCGTTTTTTCGGCCGGAATAAGCCCTGCAAATACCGCTGCCGCGCTCGCAGCTGTGAGAGGTATGAAAGCGAAGCCCGAAACGGTGGCCCAACTCCAAGATAACTGTAAATACTTTTTAAAGGCGCTTAAAGCGGAGAAGCTAGATACCGGTATGTCCAAAGATTCAGCCGTGATCCCAGTCATCATTGGAAATTCAATGCACAGCTTGCAGCTTGCGGCTCGCTTATCGGATCGTGGAATTAACGTACAACCCATTTTTTATCCTGCTGTGGATGATTCGGAATCACGTTTGAGATTCTTCCTAAGTTCAACTCACACGCGTGAACAACTCGACTTTACGGCCAAAGCCGTCGCTACCGAACTTGCCTTTGTTCAGTCCGAAGCCGCTGCCGAATAGCCACTCAACCTAACTCATTAAAAAACGCGAATCGTTTCTTAATATGTGGCAAAGCATAAACCCTCGACAATAAAGTAGTTTTCATTCCGACCACTTTTCGATACGCTGGTAGAAAGTACTAAAACTACAGGGTCCAAAATGCGTCTTCCCGCACATTTTTCATTACTCATTTTCTGCGTTTTTATTCTCTCAGGTTGTCCGGCCGATAATGATTCAGATTCGAATAACGTCTATTACGGAAATAACGCGTCTCAAAACACCGCGACGACAAACAACACTACTGGAAATACCAACAACACAAATACGATTAACAACACTACGACCAACAACGGTTCGACAAACAACGCGACAGGTAATAACACAACAACCATTCTCCCCCCCGTTATCTGCAACGACGAGGTTTTAGGCAACAATGAAGAATGCGACGGAGACAAGTTCGGAAATGCCTCTTGTGAGAGTCTCATCCCAGGAAGCGTCGGTGAATTGGCTTGCGATCAAAATTGTGAAATTGATACAGATGGGTGCGAGATTCCAGCCTGCGGAAACGGTACTTTAGAAAGCGACGAGGGTGAAGAATGCGACCCAAATCTTGCTGTCCTCGATGACTGCGACACCCTTCCGGGTTTCATCTCTGGTATACTGACTTGTAGCGACGATTGCAAAATCCTAACGACCGAATGCGTCCCTTTGGAATGCGGTGATGGTGTGGTTAGCGCAAACGAAGAATGCGATGGTGGAAACTTTATGAACGCAACTTGTGATGGCCTCGTTCCCGGAA
>CALJNB010000015.1 GCA_937981985.1 uncultured bacterium | reverse complement strand
CTTTGGGGGTCGTTAATCTCCAGATATACCTGCGCTAATCGCGTTTGTACCTGGGGGTTGGTATTCCCGATCCTGACTACGGCGTTCTCATATTCGACAGCAGCTCCCTTAAACTTGCCACGACTTTGTAACATTTGCCCCAACCGAAAGTAATCTTTAGCCTCAGGCTGTGTGATAAAGTCCAATTCTGTGGGCTTTTTCTTTTGATCTTTAAAGATCTTTTTTTCCTTAAAGCCGCTTCCTTTTTCGACTTTGGGTCGAGTTGCTAGTGATTCTTTCCATTTTTTCTCAAAAGTGGAAAAAGGCATGCCGATCGTTTCTGCAAATGCTTTTTTTGCGTTTTTCCCATTATTGACGTGGTTGAGCATCGTTTTAAAAGCGCCCTCTCCTGCCTCGTTCTCTAAATATTCCATTGCAGTAAATACTTCAGCAAAGGCGACGGCAGCATCTTCTTGTGAAGGTAACTTAGCCATCGAAGGATGCATTTGATCGAAAGTAATAAGATTTTTTTCTTTCACTCTCTCCTGCAGCATGAAAGCAGTGGATACCGGAAGCCGACCCTGATTTTTCCCTCGCCAGCGGCGTTCGAGAAACTTTGCGAGTCCTTCGTGCATCCAGATGGGAACACGATTTCTGGTTTTCTTCGTTATAATAAAATGGACGTATTCGTGAACAATGGTGTCTACCCAACCATATCCGCGTAACAGAGCACGAGGGCTAGTGATCATGAGACGATTATATTTACACAACGCGATGGTTCCTGAAGTGCGAATATCCTTTTCGGTCAGTGGAGACACGGAGGCTAAAATTTTGGTTTTTGGATAAACCTCTAAACGTATCGGCGTCGGAGGAAAATATCCGAGTTCCTCGCCCAACGCATCGTAGGCCTTATCAAGAGCATCGAATGCATAAGGAAGGAGTACTTTATCCTTCCCTGGTGGGATCCAGATCTCAAATTTCTTTGACGGGCTTAAGTGCTTTTCGTAATTTTTAGTGACCTCATGGGTGGAATCAATTCGTTCTTTCAATGCATTCCAATCACTTCGATTTGTTTTGGCCAATGCCGCGTCGATCTTAACCGCCGCGGCTTTATATTTTCCACTTAAGAAAAGATGACGCGCTTTTAAGGCAAGGACCTCAGCGCTATCAGGATTGGCAAGGTGCAACTTTTCGATTTCTTTTTGCGCCTCTTCCATCTGCCATGCGCTTAAAAGTTCGTAAACCGATCGGTAACTTGTCGCGTTCGCAAAATTCGAAAAAAGAAGAACAAACAGAAAGCTAATCGTAGAAATTTTCATTGTGTGAGGCTCTTATAATATCGTTCAATTTCGTTAGCGTAGTCATTGAGTTTTCCGTCCTTCATTCTCTTTTGAACTTCATCTCTAATATTGGAGGATTTCTCACCGGTTTTGGGAATCGCGACCTTTTCACCTTTTTTCTTCTGCTCGTTTCCCTGCCGCTCTTTTTGCATCGTTTCCTGCATCGATTGTTTCATTTTCCTAAGTTCTTCTAGTGCTGAACGTTGGTGATCTAAAGACTGTTGAGCATGTCGATTTTGTAACTCTTTGCTCGAGTTTTTCATTTCCTTTTCGGTCTTCTTTATTGCATCCCCAAGTTCTCCTTGGAGCAAAGGGAACTTTCCGGATGCCTTTTTTAATTCCTTTTTTAGTTCCTTAGCTTTTCTGACGACTTTCTTTTGTTCTTTTTGAATCCGCTCAAATTCCGGACTCTCTTGGCTTTCGTTCTTCGCTGCCTGAGCCTCGGCGATAATGTTACGCAATCTGTTACTAATGTCTCGCTGTTTAGGAATCATCTCTCGAATTCTGGTAATCGCTTCGACAATCTTCTTCCGTTTTGACCTCACCGATTTTGAATAACTCCGAGACAGTTCCAAGCTAAACTCCAAAGAGCGCATTTCTTTGTTTGCTTGAGTAGACTCTTCTAGGGCACTTTCTAGAAGGTTTTGTTTTAGAGAGCTCACGATCTTTGCAAGACGAGATTGCATTTGACCGATAGATCTCACTTCGTTGCGATTTAAAGCTTTGGAAGATAATTGTCTCGCATCTGTAATTTGCTCCCGAAGTAACTTACTGATTTCATCCAACTGTCCTTTTACTAACTTTTCAACTTCTTTGTTTTTGGAAGCCTCGTTATCAAGTTGCAGTTCTCGGGTTTTCTTTTCGATACTTTTTTGCGCTAGTTCAAGGTCGTTGACCTTGTCCATTAGCGCGTTCAATTCGCTATCCAATTCCGAAACACCTGACCCTTGCTGCTCTCCCATCTCCGAATCCAATTGTGCATTCATTTCATTCAGATCCTTAGTAAGCTCGTCTAAAGCCTCAATGGCTCCATCAATGTCGTTATCCTTGAGGAGCTCTTCGATACGTTCTACACCGGTAGCTAAATTTTTAGATTTCTGCACCAATTCTTGTTCTTCCAAAGCCTCCATATTCATATGGTCGCGAGGTAAATTTTGTACTTGGGTTTGCATACGTTGGAGTAGTTCATTCATTCGCTGTCGAAGGCGCGCGATTTCACGAAAAATCGCATCCTTAAGATCAGGATCTTTGGTCTCCTTATATTTTTCTAATAACGCTTTCAAACGGTCTCGAATTTCTCGAATTTCAGCTTGAGTATCAGAAATTGAATCGATTTTTTGCTGCCGAACAAGTTCTTCAAGAGCGATCAAGCTCGTTTCAAGAACATGCTCGTGTTTATCGGAAAAGCTCGCGAGACTTTTCATCTTTTTTAAAGTTAGAACTTTTTTCGTTTCCGGGAAAAAACGTTTTCTTCCGGTATCGTGTGAACCTTTCACCCGAAGATAAATCCCCTTGAAGGTTTGAAAATCTCGTTTTAGCAAAAGCGGATCGGCTTTTAGATCTGTTACGAGTTGGTCCATTGTTTTTAGAAATACAGCTTCACGTTCGCTGACCTGACCATATTTTTTGAAACGTTCTTTAAAACTAGCTGGATCAATACCCTTCATGGATTGTTTGATCTTGGTCTTCTTCTTCGTCACACGATTTCCAATAGGCACCGCAAGAAAATCACCTAAGAGATCGATCATGGCATCTCTTATTTCTTGTTGACGTGCGATAAGCCGAAGGTGCTTATTTTGAGGACTCGTAACTCGAAGGACGATATCAGCGCTGCGACCTATTCCCGGTCCTGTTAGAGTGTTATTGTCATTGGCTTCAATTCTAAAAACAATTCGATCTTTTGGCTGGAGTTTAATTCTCGATAAATCCAGGATAAAACGCCCTGAAAGCGCTTGTGGCACGAGAGCCAACTCGGGTGTATCTATTACAATCCGATCTTCCTTTTTTTCATCGCCATAAAAATAGTAAACACCGTTAACACTTTCAACACCGAAGTCATCATTAACATCGAACTCGAATTCGAGTCTATCTTCAGGCGACACTTCGATCTCTCCGCGATGAGACGTGATAGACACGGTTGGAGGAAGGTCTTTTTGTACTTTTATGGTGCGAACTAAGGGGTCAACAAGTGCTTGAGGTTTATCCCCTATCCAAGATTCTGAACCGGACAACTCTGGTCGAGCAACGGCTCTTACTTCGTAGCTTCCGTTTTTAGTCACAATAAATTTCGCGGACAAAGTTCGATCAGATTCTCTAACGAGTGGAATACTCTCCTGCTCTGATTCTGGTGTTTCGTCTGCGCTGGATTCTTCTTGCTGAGATAAAAGTACCAACTCAAAATCCGTAGCGGTAATCAGAGGATAAGTTTTGAAGATAACTTCAGTGCCGGCTAAAACATTTATGTTGCCGGTAGAGTTTACAAATTCGCTTTGGCGCTTCGCATATTTAGGAAAGGTATATTGCAGGGCAATGTCGCCAATGAGGGGACGTTTTGCTTTTTGAAGGTCGCCAGGTTCGACGTCTTTTAACAAAGAAATAAAAATATCGTCGGCTTTTTCTTCGGCGAATGTGTACAAGCCGAATGTAATCGCAATCGCTGCGAGGGTTCCCCAAAAAGGAGCAAATAACGGCCTTTGAGGAATAAGTGAGAAAAGAGAATCTTCATTGTGTATGGAATGTAATTTGCTAGCCGTCCGTTCGACGTGTTCGCTGGCTATTGCTTCACTGACATGATCGAAGGTTTGACTTTCTTCAGAAAATTGAAGTGCCGCTACGACATCGTTGCGTAATTGCGAACAAGAAATCTGAAGGATATGAGCGATCTCATATAAAGAAGGTTTTATTGTAATTAGGCCAACGAACCCAAATAGAATCCCAAGGGTTGCGCAAACCACAAGAGTCCAGAATCCATATAAAGCGACCACAACTGAACTTGCCGCCGGGACTAATAAAATACAGATAAAGATGAAAAGAAGAAGCGTAGTGAGAATCAAGAAAAACCAAAGCAAACTCTCAATAACGAGACGCGTTCGAACCTTTGAACGAACCCGCCCTAATAAGAAATGGATCGCTTCGCGGTTACGATGCCTACCTTTCTGCCAGTCATTTTTAAGTTTGGGTTCGGTCATCGTTCCATAGTCTTAGATGCGCAAATAAAAACAATAGGTTCTGTCTCAGTATTCCAATTAAAGTTTATCCAAAAAACTCTCACCAATATTCCAATCGACATTGAAAAAGTCGCCGATAGTCGCGCCGATATCGGCAAATGTGGAACGTGTACCGAGATCGGTTCCCGTTGGACCTCCCTTGACCACGGTCAACAAAGGGACGTACTCGCGTGTATGATCGGTACCTCGATACGTGGGATCGTTACCGTGATCGGCGCTGATAATAAGCAAGTCTCCGTCATCAAGCGCATCAATGATTCCCGGTAATTGCGTGTCGAAACGTTCGATCGCCTTCCCGTAACCGATCGGATTACGCCTATGGCCGTAAAGAGAATCGAAATCGACAAGGTTAGTGAAAATTAACCCGCTTCGGTCGCCGATGCAGTCCAAGGTTTTTTGAACCCCATCATCATTGCCATCAGTATGGATATCATCTGAGATTCCTCGATTAGCATAAATACTCGGAATTTTGCCGATACCGGTAACGCGAATTCCTGCTTCGCTAAGACGATCAAGAACCGTTTCTTTTGGCGGTGGGAAAGTAAAGTCGTAGCGATTGTGAGTACGTTTAAAATCTGGAAATTCACCCATGAAGGGTCTTGCGATTACGCGTGAAAGTCCGTGAGGGATAACGATATCAAATGCTATTTTACACCAATCGTAAAGCGTCTCTAGCGGAATGACCGATTCGTGTGCGGCAATCTGAAATACAGGATCCGCCGACGTGTAGATAATCGGCTTCTTTGTGCGCATATGTTCTTCGCCCAGTTCTTTAAGAATCACTGTCCCACTAATGGCTTTATTACCTAAAACTCCACCGCAACCCGTTTTCTTAATAAATTCATCTAGAATCTCGTCTGGAAATCCATGTTCCATGAAGGTTTTAAAAGGTTCGTCAGGAACGCAACCTACAAACTCCCAATGTCCGGTCGCGGTATCTTTCCCCATTGCAGTTTCGATCATACGGCCAAAATTTGCGGTGGGGTTTTCGGCGGGTGCCAGTTGCGGAATACCTTCGATATTTCCTAAGCCGCTTTGCAGCAGATTGGGTATCTTGAATTTGCCCATGTGTTCGGCCACATGACCGAGTGTATGTGCGCCGACGTCATTAAAAAGATGAGCGTCAGGTAGTTCTCCGCAACCGATCGAATCGAGGACGATAAAAACACAACGTTTTGACATAACTTCTCCGTTGAAAGGCCGCGCTAATAAGCCCTTATTGGACCATAAGGCACCAAGGGATTAAAGCAATACATTTTCTTCAGGTGACGAATGTTTCGCTTACTGATAAAGGGACAACGACGAGGGCACAGGCCAAACTACTAACAATGGAAAACGAAGAGTTTTTACTTTTTCGAAGTTCTGGAACATCTTTCTGAAGAAACCAATCATGTTTAAAAAAATACTCATTGCCAATCGAGGCGAAATCGCCAGACGCATCATTCGCACCTGTAAAAAACTTGGAATTGCAACGGTAGCTATCTACAGCGAAGCTGACGAAAAGTCCCCTTTCGTACTTGAGGCCGATGAAGCTTTTCTTCTCGGTCCGCCTCCCGTCGGCGAAAGTTATCTCAAACAAGAACGAATCCTAGAAATCCTGAAGGAATCAGCTGCCGATGCGGTGCATCCCGGTTATGGATTGTTGAGCGAGAATGCTGACTTCGTAAACTCGGTTAATAATTTAGGGGTCACCTTCATTGGGCCGTCGACCGAAGTGATGGATCAGATGGGAGATAAATCAGCGGCGCGTGCTTTTGCGCTTTCAGCCGACGTGCCCGTGGTACCAGGAAGTGAAGGCGCTGTAGCTGACGAAGAAGCAGCAGTTAAATTCGCCGAAGAATTTGGATATCCCATTCTTGTCAAAGCTGCCGCCGGCGGCGGCGGGATCGGTATGAAAGTAGCGACGAAGGAAAAGAAGCTGCGAAAAGCCGTAGCCGAATGTCAAAGACGCGGCCAATCGGCCTTCGGCGATCCAACCATCTACTTAGAGCGCTATGTTGAAAACCCACGCCATATCGAAATTCAAGTTTTTGGAGATAGTGAAGGAAATGCAGTACATTTATACGAACGTGAATGTTCGGTTCAACGACGGCATCAAAAAGTTATTGAAGAGACGCCATCACCTTTTCTAGATCGTTTCGGTGATTTGCGTCAACGGATGTGTGACGCGGCGGTGCGTCTTGTTAAAAAATCTAATTACACGAACGCTGGAACGATTGAATTTATCGTAAGTCCGACCGGTGAATTTTTCTTTATTGAGATGAATACCCGATTACAGGTTGAACACGCAATTACCGAGGAAACGACAGGATTTGATCTGGTTGAATGGCAAATCCGAGTAGCTTATGGCGAACAAATCCCAGCCACCCAGGAACAAATACAACCGTGCGGACACGCAATCGAATGTCGCGTATATTGTGAAGACCCGGAAAACCATTTTTTCCCCAAACCTGGAATGATCGGAACATATGTCGAACCCAAAGGGGAAGGTATTCGTGTCGACTCCGGTGTTAAGGCGGACTTCGAGGTGGTTTCTTATTACGATCCGATGATTGCCAAAGTCGTGACGCATGGAGAAGACCGGAACGCAGCGATCAAAAAGATGTTAAACGCCCTAAATGATTTCAAAATTGGAGGTCTGGTAAACAATATCGCAATGCACGAACGGGTTTTAAAAGAAGAAGACTTTCTTGCCGGAGATTACGATACTGGGTGGTTAGAGGCACTGTATAAAAAGTAGTCATTTCGAATTTCAAATAGCGTCGTCACTCGATCAATAAAAAATTGAGCGACTTACAATCCACAAGCACTTTCCCCGTTTTGGGATACACACTCCACTATATCGAGTAACCAACAGAAAAACGGGGTAAAGATTTCAGGCGGAAGTTCGATTCGATAGATCTCTGCATAACATCGGTCAATTCCTTCACAAGAAACGTCAGCAAGATTTTCACATAAGCTCAAAGCCACATCGCAAAGTTTTGTGAGTGAACATTGACCTCCCGAACCTAGGCTGCTTGAGAAACGATCTGAGATAGGAATAAGTCCGAATTGAACGGGTCCAGCCAGACTATTACTGAAGGATCTTGGAATTGTAGATGCCGAATAGGCGCTAGCTCTGACCGTTGAGGTTGGGAGACTCCTCTGATCTTGCGACGAAATATCGAAATCAAAGATTTCCGGATCGATGATGTGGCCAATACCTAAGTCCGGCATGGATGAGTGATCCTTGCGATGGTCAATCCAATGCCACCCCTTCTGCGCGCTGTATCCAAACTCAGAAGCCGGCCCTCCCTCTTCATCCAACATAATGAAAACGGGTTGATCGAATTTTTGAACAAAGAGTTCACGAGACTGAAGGGACCGGTCCTCGTTTGAAGTAGCGTCTGAACAACTGACAACAAAGAGAAATGTAAAAGATGTTAATATTTTGGAAAGAAAGTTCATTGGGGTCATCCTTAGATAATTTCCTAATCAATTCAAATGGGTGGCAATCGCCTACCAATAGATTTGACCACTAATTCCCGACGTTAACGTTCCGAGTCGAATCGGATCAACTTCGTTGGGTCGAAGAATGTCAATTCCCAAGCCCGTATGTGCCGCGACACTAAAGACGTTAGTGACAAACCATTCTGCTCCAAACCCGCCCATGATTCCAAGGTCGACCGCATCATTACCCGCAGTAGTCACACCAAGATTTAGTTGCCCAATGAAAAAGGGGCTCACCTCATGACCTGGAAGAATGTAGTACTTCATCGCTGGCGCGAGCAGCAGGTTAAAAGTAACAGGATCCGTCGCGGTATCCAAACCTAGGCCAAAATTTAAGCCCAGGTTGATATTCTCCGACATCCCCATCCAGATTCCGGCAGTACCACCAGCATAAGGATTTCCGCCGCCGGGGATACCCACAGAAATTGAAGTCGAGCCTTCTGTAAATCCTTTTGTCGAGGAAGACTCTTGGGCAGCAAGTTCTGCCGCTCCGAAAAAAATTGTAGAAAATAGCAACGTTAATAGTTTGTTCATTTTTGGTCCTAGATTTGAGTTAAATACCAGGGCTAACAATCACGAACGAATCGGGTTGTCAATGAACAAAAAACATTCGTTGGACCAGAGGTCCGCAGCATATGCGGAGTTCGGAGGCTCACAGACCGACAATGAAAACCCAATTGCATTCGTCAGGCTCGCACCTAAGATCGCACGAAAAGAATCTATTCCTAAAGGGACGGTTTCCTGCTTAATCACAAGTTAAATCCGCATAAACTAATACTTGTAAGCTTGTCTTTCGACGTTTATCATTCCCTTTTAAAACACGATGTTAAAACTACCCTCGGGAATGGACTCCTTATGTTTCGCGCAAAAATAATAGCAACTTTCATCCTCTTTATGTCGATTTTCCTCGGACTTTCTTACGTATTGGTCCGTTCAGAACTTGAAACTGTGATTCGTGAAGATCAAACACGAGAATTGCAAGAGGTCGCAAACGCTCTTGTTGAAATGAATAAGGTCGAAACTGCGTCACTTCACGCTAAGGCTCAATTTTTCGCCAGCGGAGTAAGTCTCCATGGCGCATTGATGGGCGAAGGTGCTCTAGACGAAGATGGGAAAGTAGACCTCGGTCAGCGCCATCTTAAAGCGCACGAAAAACTACGTGTCCAAGATATTACCGTAAAAGATATCATCAAAGGCGCAGCCGGGAAAATACCTGGATCGCGTCTACCTATTGAATCTGAACTCAAATTAGATATCGCGTTCGTATTAGACAATAAAGGGGTTGGTGTCGCAGCGCTTGGTAAAGATCGATATTCTTGGTTCGGCGATGATGTTTCAAAAGATTTCCCAGTCGTTGCCTCGGCTTTGGCAGGAAAATGGCAAACGCCCAAAATCGAATATTGGATGTGGTCGTTCACCGAGAAAGAAGCAAAGCAGCTTTATGAAGTCGCCATCGCACCGGTACGTTTGAATGCGAACGGACGTGTGGCAGGTGTTGTAGTTGTGGGACGCGCTCTGGATGATGGCAAAGCCGCTCGTTTATCAAAAACAATTTTCACCGGTGAAGAAATGAAGTCCACACCAGAAATCGCGTTTTTAAAAGGTGGGTCAGTAATTAGCTCAACCCTTGATACCACTGCTCAAACAGCATTTGCTGCTGGACTTCCAAATCTAGACTCCGGAAAAATTGCTATTTCGGGTACTGATTATGACGTTGTGACCAAAGAAATCGGGATGTTCGAAGAATCGATTAATCTTGCCGTTTTCTCCACGCCGCAACTTCGTCCGCTTGATGAACTTTCGACGCTTTTAATCATTCTTGGAATTAGCCTTATTCTAATCGGATCTGCGCTAATTTTCTTCTTCCTCATTTCTTTCTTGAAGCCACTCGAAGAACTGGAAAGTGGAATTCATCAAGTTATTGCTGGAAATCGCGATTTCCATTGGGAACAAAAGAAAGGACACGCACTGCAATCTGGATTCGCGCATGCCCTAAATGTCATGTCGGCATTCCTACAAGGTAAAGCGATGCCTGATGATGATAATCCCACCGGTGGTTGGGGTGACATTCCACAGGGGCGTGGCGACGGGCCTGCACCGAAAGTACAAGGAGTGGCCATTCCAGGAATGGGGCCACGTCCTAAGAAACCTCAATAAGATCAAACGTAGTTCACCGAATTACAAAGAAATAAAAAACTTCCTTACAAAACGAAAAATACCATGGTCGTAAAAACTGGACTCGATCGCATTCTTGCCGATCCTTCATTGCTCAAAAAATTATCAGGCGCAAAAGTTGGCCTACTTGCCAACCCGACCTCCGTGACCGTTGATCTACAACACGCCTTGGATGCTTTTATAGCTGCTGGCGTTTCCATAACCCGTCTCTTCGGCCCCGAACACGGAATACGAGGCGAGGCACAAGATATGGAAACGGTTGGCGAAAACTACGATCCGATTTCTGGGATAGAGTGCATTAGCCTCTACGGGGCAACGCTTGAGAGTCTAACGCCGCCGAAAGAGAGTGTCCAAGATTTGGATATCATCATCTGCGATATTCAAGATATTGGGTCAAGATACTATACCTACATTTATACGATTGGTTTAACAATGAAAGCTGCCGGCGATGTCGGCTGTGAAGTTTGGGTCCTAGATAGACCCAATCCAATTCGCGGCGATGTGGTGCAAGGAAACGTTTTATTGGATGATTATAAATCCTTTGTAGGATTACAATCCATCGCCGTACGCCACGGCATGACCGCCGGCGAAGCAGCACTGTTTTTTAACAGATTCACCGATTGGAAATGTGAACTCAAAGTCATCGAATTAGAGGGTTGGAAACGATCGATGTGGTTTGATGAAACAGGCTTACCGTGGGTATTGCCAAGTCCAAACATGCCGACTTTAGAAACAGCGGTTGTTTACCCGGGTCAATGCATCTTGGAAGGCACTTCAATTTCAGAAGGCCGCGGCACAACCCGCCCCTTTGAGATCATCGGCGCGCCTTATTTAGAGGCTACGAAATTTGCCAATGCTATGTCCGAATTTGGGCTACCTGGCGTTCAGTATAGAGCTCTTTCCTTTCGACCGATGTTTCAAAAATGCGCCGGTGAAACCTGTGCCGGTATACAAGTTCATGTCACTGACAGAAACAACTTCGACAGCATTGCGATGGCTTATGCCGAAATTTCTCTCTTGCTTAAGTATGAAGAATTCTCTTGGCGAAAAGAAGCTTATGAGTTTGTCGCCGACAGATTAGCTATCGATTTATTAATCGGTGACCCAATAATCCGTCAGGGTTTAGAAGATGGAAATGACCCTATCGAATTGTCGCGGACTGTGGGAAAACGCCGAGAAATGTTCGATGCTCAGCGCGCCGAAATATTAATCTATAAGTAGTCCCTCTTGAGAACGCATTGAATATAAAGAATCAAAATCGCTGGATTATTCTCGGGACTGGCCGGGTGGGAAGAACACTTCTACTTCTCGCTGAATCACTAAATATCGATGTTGGATTTTCGTGGTCCCAAAGCCAATCCATTGAGGATTTGAAGAGAGCAAATTCACATCCGCATTTTGTGGGAACACTTCCGAAGAACGAAGACTTTTCAGACGCTATCGTTTTTATCTCTGTCGTTGATGATGCAATTTCAACGGTGGCTGAGACCTTAGCCGGCCCCCTTAACACATCTCATTGCGTCATACACTTGTCAGGATTGTTGACCTCTACGGTTCTCAAAGAAGCGGGCGTTATCGTACCTTCTGCTTCAATGCATCCGGTCATCGCGGTTTCGGACCCGCAAAAAGCAATTGCCCTACTCCCGGATGTTTTCTGGTCTATGGAGGGTGACTCAAAGGCGATCAAAACCGGCAAAGAAATGCTGTCTAGAATAAACGTCGAATCAGTGATTATCGAGCCTGAAAATAAACCCCTCTACCATGCGGCGGCCGTTTTTTCGGCAGGTCAAATTGTTAGTCTTATTGACGCTGCGATTCTAGTCGCGACCGAAGCCGGGTTGAGTCGATCGGATGCGCGTCGGATGCTGCTTCCTCTCGCTCAGTCGGCAATTAACAACCTTGAAAAGAAGACGACCAAAGAGGCATTGACTGGCCCCCTGTCTCGAGGAGATTTCGAAGTCGTAGAATTACATAAAGAAGCGCTCGCCGGGCTAAATGTAAAATCCCCTTTGGAGATTTATAAAGTCCTGAATAACTACATGGCCGGACGCTTGAAAGAGGAGGAATAAACAACCGTCTGGGGTCTGGTTATTCGACGTCCACATAGGGAAAACGGTCACCGTTAAAATTACGAAAGGTAATCTGATTGCCGTCTTGGCTTTCAATGTAGTTCGGAACGAGTTCGATTTTTCCGCCGCCGCCGGGAAGATCGACGACATAATCCGGAATGCCCATTCCGCCAATTCTACCACGTAAGGATTCGACGATATCGAGCCCCGTTTTGAGCGGTGTACGAAAGTGTGAAATTCCCTGCGCGTAGTCGCATTGCAACATATAGTAAGGGCGACAACCATGTTTTAAAAGCTTTCGATTGAGTTGCATTACAGTTTCGGGATCGTCGTTGACGCCCTTCAAGAGAACCATCTGATTTCCAAGCACGCATCCCGCGTTACGTAATCTCGACAATGCGAGGATCGATTCCTCCGAAATTTCACTAACATGATTGAAATGAACGTGAGTATAAATAGGCCCGTTTTCTCGAAGAATATCACAGAGATTCTCAGTGATGCGTTGCGGCAAAGTTACTGGGTTCCTCGTCCCTAGTCGAACCACTTCGACGTGATCCATTTCGCGAAGCGCTTTAAAAATCACCGCTAGTTTGTCGTCTGATAGCGTTAAAGGATCTCCCCCAGATAACAGCACATCACGTACGTTTTTATTGTTTCGAATATAATCCAAGGAAGTCTGAATTTGATTTACAGACGCTGCTGAATTCGGGTCTGAGACTTTTCTCTTTCTCGTGCAATGACGACAATAGACGGGACAGTGGTGCGATACGTAAAACAGCACACGGTCCGGATAGCGGTGTGTAATTCCTGGCACCGGCATATGACTCTCTTCCGCTAAAGGATCTTCGAGTTCATAATCCTCGACGTTACTTTCTAAAACGTTAGGCAGGCCCTGCTGACGGATCGGGCAGTTTGGATCGTCATCAGAAAAGAGCGCGGCATAATGGGGTGTGATCGCGACGCGGAAATCTTCGATGGTTTCAAAACCTGCTTTTTCTTGGGGCGACAGTTTGAGCCAATCGAAATCGCTTTCTTTTTTGAGTCGATTCTGATGTTGCCAAATCCAATTATTCCAATCGGACTCGCTGACGTCTAAGAAGCGCTTTGGACGCCGAGAGAAAGACGATTTAGGGGAACTAGTCAACGTTTGGTATGGGTTTTAAGCGGTGTTGAATGAGCGTGATTTTTTCATCAAGATCTAGTTCAAGATATAGAAGTTTAGATGCCAAAAATTTATGACGTTTCGTCATCAGCAAAGCCCAAATTACAAAATAATCAATCCCATCAAAAACCAATGATTTACGTTCTAATATTTTTGGTAAAACATCCTCAAAACGCGTCGGCATTTCTGTCCAATGGGCAGCCGGCTTCAAGTGATGAATCAGATGATAACCATCATTAAAACAGCGCTTATTATATCCACTATTTACGAAGGTGGTGACCGAAGAATATTGGTCTTCCCAGCCTTCGGGTTCTATAAACGCGTGTTGCGCCCAGTTTCCCGCCATCAATAAAAAGCGTGTCGTAATAGTCGGAATCACGAAAACCAAAATCGCTGCCCGCCAATTGAGGACGGCGATGATGCCTATGAAAACCCACCAACTTGCTTCACCGATAATAAAACGCCGGTAGATCTTCTTACGCTTTCTTTTCTTCAAGTACGCGTAAAGCGTGAATGGCCCCAGAATTAAAAAAGTAAAGTAATAATGCAGGAAATGAAAAATAGAATCTCGTTGATATTTCATAGTCGAGCTCAGATCTGAATGAGCGTTCCCTTCTTTATGATGCATCGATAAATGATGGGCAGCGTATCCGTCAGGTGCAAATCCTAAGGTGGCTGATCCTAAGTTGATGAGAATTCGATCCAAACCTTTTTTCTTCAACATGGGGCGATGGGCAATATTATGCATCGCCAAGGTCACCGGCCCCATAAAAATGAAGTAATAGGGTAGATATAAAATGGCTGCGTATAAACTGACGAATACCGTTACGACAAGAATAGAAACGCCAAGCAAGATCGCAATCAACATCGTTCTTAACAGGGAGATGTCTTCCGGGTTTTTTAAATGCGGTAAAAAGACACCATCAATAAAAGAAGTTGGCGCTGACCTGGGGTCCGTAATTTCTATAGCCATTTTGAATCCATTGTTGAGCCTGGTACGTAGACGGCAATTCCGTCTGTGTATAGCGACTTGCCTCAGGAGTTCCAACGATAAATCGTGTTAACACAATTGATTATCAAGTGAGTTGTGCAATCCTTTCGAGTTCGGCGACCGCAGCTGTTCCCAATCCTAACAAGAACTAACTACTACAAATAGACCTATACATGTGCGGAGATGCAGACTAAGAGGCCCTCTTGGTATCTATTTTCATACGATTCTGCGGGCCCTTGATTGGAAATGTTGAATTGAAAAGGACGCGAAATACTCGCTCAGCATGATCGGAACATCGGAAGCAAAAATGCTTCTTGCGATGCCGAATAGATAAGTATCTATATCGATACTTTCGAAAACCTCGACTATTTTCAACATGGACGACCCGCTTCGTGAGAACACTTTTCAGTTCTGCATCCGATGCCCGCCCGTATAGCTCCCTAAACCGGTGATCGAAGACTTGTTTTCGATTTGAAAGGCGGGCTTATAACCTAAAAATTAATTTAGGCTATTAATTGATATATTACCCGAGAAAGTCGGTAAACGTGCCAGGAATTCATCTTGCACGGCAGTAGACATTTGTTTTGCGAAAACGATATCGCCGCCAACAGCCTCGAGTTTATCGAAGCCTGAAATAGTTGCAGCACTTCTCATTGATAAGGAGCTTTCGATCAATTTCAGACTTTCAAAACCTGCGAGATCTCCGGAGATTTCTGTCATAACTCGCAGAGATTGCACCGTTTCCAGCTTCGGAAATAGCGCGGGTGTTGCAGAGACATCCTCATAAACCAAGCTCCCGGCCACCTCTAAGTTAGTTAGCCCCGTGAAACTACCGTCTTTGCGGACAGAGACTTCGATCACCCGATCAATTTCGACGATATCTTCAAACCCGCCAATGGCACAATCTCCGACGGAAATCGATAAACTGTGAAAAGAGGTGAGTGCGTTTAATCCCTCCCACTGGACGTTCTGCGAACAGCTGACAACCGCAGTTGAGCCAACGCTAACAAGCTTATTAAAGCCTGTTTGCATTCCGGCGATTTCAAAGACGCCTCCGACCTCTTCAAGTATAGAAGGGAGTGTCGGACCGCCGCGTCCTCCCATTTGAAAATGATTTGTGACTCTTTTTAACTTCGGAAAGGGATAGCTGCTGACGTTCATTTGGACGTTGTCTACGCTTTCAAGCGCCGCGAAACTTCCCGTAAACGTACGGTCTTCGACGACGATTTCTTTTAAGGTTTTTAGGGATTCGAAGTGAATCTCCACATCGGATTCGGATCTAAATGATTCCATTTCCTCCAAATTTCGAAGCCCGTTAAAAATATAAGAACTACCCCCTTCGATTGCCATCCATTTTACTTTCTTCAATTCCGGAAAAAGATCGGTATTGGGACTCGGTCGAACTTGTGTCCCGGAAAATCTCGATATGAAAATACTGTTTGCTTCCAAAAGTGACGGAAACACATGATCAGTCATCCCAGAAAGAGCCAAGCTCCCAATTCTCTTCACCGATGGAAATTCTAGTCCTATGCTGGCTTCGAGAACGTCAACTTCTTCAAGGGCAAAGTATAATTTGCGAAATTCCGGCTTGTATTGAAAACTATTCGCAACAAGTGTCCTTGCCGACGGTGGTTTAATCGTACCGACGCGCTTTAATCCGCGAAGTTCTGGAGAAGTCAAAAAGGGATTCTCTCCGAAACGAAGTCTACCTTCAATTGTCGTTACCCGGTCTAAGGCTTGGAGGGTGCGATGCTTTGGCGGCAACAAACCTTCGATATCAATATCAACATCAACATTCGCCGAAAAAGTCGTGCATTTCGAATTTTCGATCATAACCAAATGTTCTGTGGTCGTAATTTTGACGACATCACCAAAACTTTGCGGGATAAGACCATCACAACTAACAGATGAAGGAAAGAAGCCGGCTTCATTGGCAAGATCGAAAAGAATCTTCAATGAAGCATCACCGAGGAAAGGAATCTCGTCGAGATCCCGAATCGTACTGAATTCAACATCCTAACCCGTGCTGTCCAATTAGGCGTCCTTAAATTTTCGCCGCGCAACAAATAACATGAAACCGAAGAAGATAAACCAATTGGACGAATTTCTACTATTCGTTGCGCATCCTCCGGTAATGATAAAATCGAGCTCTTTTTGCAGTTCGTCCGGTGTATCTTTAGTAGCAAGCTCCGGTTGACTACGACCATCCGGGGTGCCCATATCCGCATTCGTTGGACCATTAGGGGATGCATCGGGCGTCATACTAATCTCCTCGACGTCACACAAATCACCCAACCCATCACCATCAACATCGATTTGTTCGGAATTGGACACGAATACGCAATTATCGTCATTATCAAAAACCCCATCCATATCGCTATCAACTCGAACGATTATCGTGTTTGAGCTTACCCTTCCCTGCAAACCCCCTTCGTTGGGATTTGACCATGATGCCACATTGGTGAGAACGACTTCATCGCTAGTTGGACCGATACGCGCATCGATTAAGATATCGACAGAATCTCCCTTTCTAATTCTTACATCACTTATCGTAATGAGCGCCCCATTCTGCCGTGCATTACCACCGGCAGCATCCACGCGAATTTCATCCGCCCAAGCAATTTCGTCAGTCACAACAACGGTTGCATCCTCATTACCTGTATTTTCAAGATGAATAATATAACGAATAACGTCGCCCGGAGACGCGATTCCATCGCCGTTTTTGTCTGTTAATAGTAAACCGGTCTTGGACGAATTTTGTGTAAGCACGGGATCAAAAAGATCGACCCCAACGATATTTACGGCAAGCCAGACTTTGTCCGAACCTGTGGAAATTGAAACATCAATTTGCGTATCAGCCGGGCTTAGTGCTGCGCCAATATCAAACTGGTCAATATCGACGCCAACAACGCCCTCTATGGACGGAGACGTCGTGTTAATGGTTTGGTTGAAGGGATTCGTGGCCGGATTGCTCGATCCCTGAAGGGCAATCGGCCCCATCGGACCGGGTAAGCCATCGACCCTAATCGTCTCGTCCCCAAATCCTCCCATATCTCCTTCCAAAACATAATAAGTAAGGTCACCACGCGGCATTGAAGCTACTGTAATATTGGACAAAGAAATCACATGAGTAGATTGAACCATCTCTATCAGGCCGTCATACAAAACCACCCTTCGCGGCCGTAGAAGATCGTTCTCGAAGACAACAGCCAAAGCCGCCGATGCGTTGTCGGTCAGATTATTGGTATAGTTTCCGACGTAGTTATTAACCGTAAATTCTCCAACTATATCGTTACCGACAACATGCGTAACGTCAGCACGGCAAATCCATTGATCTATCTTCGTTGAATTTGCGTTAGCGCAATAACAAGCGTCTGCAGTGATTTCTATATTTTGTTTTGCCGGCGAGCTTAAGGTGACTTTTTCATCGGCGCTGCTGGTACAATCAAGTCCATCTTGGACCTGCGACCCACCCCAATATAAAAACGCGTTAGATAGCGTCGATCCTACTGGAACTGAAGCGGCATCAATTGAAAACGACGCAGGCTGAGAACTTGTATCAATGCGATTGTCGCCATCGGTATCTCGGGCCAAGTTGATCCCGGTCATAAAGTAATCAACCCGTCCTTCGAAAACGAATCTATCAGTGATGGGTTCGTCTGCAGATAGATGCATAGGTAGAAGACAACATAATAAAGTAATTAGAAGGTAAAAGCGCATATCATTAACTCAATTAACAAAAACGCCAATTAAGCTTATCTCGATCTGAGCGCAAGGAGAATTTTGATCAAAACTTGTGCAAAAAAAAGGCCCCCAAAAAAGGGGGCCTTAATTTAGATACCACGCTTTGCCGAAAATTACTTCTCAGAACTCTTACATCAAGAGCATCCGCTAGTAGATCCGCAGTTTTGACACTTGTAACAAGCGCCGCTGCGCACGGTGATGGACCCACAAACGGTACAAGGCGGGGCGTCAGCCTGCAAAGTAAACACGTCTCCTTTTGACTCATAAATAACGTCACCAGTTTTCGCATCAGCGAAGGATGGCTCTTCAGCCTCTTCAATCGTTGGAAAATTGATGTTTATTTTAGTTCCCGGTGCTGCTTTCTCAGATCCGGGCCTCCACGCGTCAGTTTCCATATTTAGATACAACGCTTTTGTGTCTTCGTCCAAAAATTTGTCAGCTAACCAACGGAAAATATAATCGGTAACCGATTTTGCAACTCGAATACGGGGATTATTGGTATAACCACTCGGCTCAAAACGTGTGTGAGCGAATTTATCAACCAACACTTCCAAGGGTACGCCGTACTGCAAACACATTGAAATTGAAGTTGCAAAAGCATCCATGAGACCGCTAACAACAGATCCTTCTTTACTCATCGTAATGAAAATTTCGCCTGGGCGACCTGTATCAGCATATTTTCCAACGGTGATGTATCCTTCGTGACCCGCAATTGAGAATTTATGAGTGATAGAATCTCTTTCGTTTCCTAGTCGCTTACGCTGAACGTAACCGTTTTCTTTCGCAAGAGCGTGGACTTGCTCCATTGACGGAACAACCGGATTGGTTGCTTCGGCCTTGGCTTTCACTTCAGCATCCAAGGATGTTGAAAGCGGCTGGGTTCGTTTGCAACCATCACGGTAGATAGCAATAGCTTTCAATCCTAACTTCCAAGCATCAATATATACTTCAGCAATTTCTTCAACGGTTGCCGATGACGGCATATTTACCGTTTTAGATATTGCACCAGAAAGAAACGGCTGAGCTGCCCCCATCATTAGCGCGTGTCCCATCGGAACGATACTTCTCGTACCGTTTGCGGGTTTGAACGCACAATCAAATACCGGAAGATCACTATCCTGCAAGTGTGGCGCGCCTTCGATCGTATCGTTTTCCATGAGGTAATCGATAATCTCGTTGCGTTCGAGTTCAGAATAACCTAGCTGCGTTAACGCTTCTGGAACCGTTTGATTAACAATTTTGAAAAATCCACCACCCACAAGCTTCTTGTACTTAATGAGTGCGATATCAGGCTCTATTCCGGTCGTGTCACAATCCATCATGAAACCAATGGTTCCTGTCGGAGCTAGAACGGTAACCTGTGCGTTACGGTAACCGAACTTCCTTCCAAGATCGATTGCCTCGGCCCACGTTTCTTTCGCAGCTTCGAAAAGAGGGGTCTGTCTGATAGCTGTGAAGTATTTAGGAATGTTTTCAACCGCTCTACCGTGCTTTTCAACAACATTTAGCATTGGCTTTTCATTTAGAGCATAGCCCGAGAATGGACCGACGGTTTCCGCCAAACGTGCCGATTGAGAATACGCCTCGCCACACATTACGGCCGTAATCGCACCAGCATAAGCGTGACCCTCAGCTGAATCGTAAGGTAAGCCTTTTGCCATCAAAAGCGCACCAAGATTTGCGTATCCTAATCCTAGTGGACGAAACGCGTGCGAGTTCTTTTCAATCTGTGGCGTCGGGTAACTTGCGTTATCGACCAAAATCTCTTGAGCAGTAATAGTAAGACGAACTGCAGCCCTGAAGGCTTCGGTATCAAACTCACCGTCAGCGTCACGGAATTTCATCAAATTGAGGCTTGCCAAGTTGCATGCCGAATCATTGAGAAACATATATTCTGAACATGGGTTAGATGCGTGAATACGATCGGTATTTGGGCAAGTGTGCCAATCATTGATTGTGGTGTCGTACTGCATTCCCGGATCGCCGCAAAGATGCGTTGCTTCGGCAATCTGTTGCATAAGATCGCGGGCATCATATGTATCGACGTCTTCTCCGCCTACAATTGCGCTTGTGGTCCAAGTCCCACCATCAACAACCGCTTGCATAAATTCGTCATTTACACGGATTGAATGGTTCGCGTTTTGAAAAAATACAGAATCGTATGCTCCGCCAGGAACATTGAATCCGCCGTCATAACCTGCATCGATTAATGCCCAAGCTTTTTGCTCTTCTAAGGACTTACAGTTAATGAATTCTTCAATATCGGGATGTTTTACATCCAAAATTACCATCTTAGCTGCACGGCGTGTTTTACCGCCAGATTTAATGACGCCTGCAAACGCGTCATAACCACGCATGAACGAAACAGGACCAGAAGCGGTTCCGCCTTTGCTTAAAAATTCACGGCTTGATCGAATAGTAGAAAGGTTAGAGCCGGCTCCGGAACCCCATTTGAAAAGCATACCTTCGGTTTTTGCCAAACCAAGAATCGACTCCATAGTGTCATCAACCGAGTTTATAAAACATGCTGAAGCTTGCGGTCGTTCTTCAACACCGACGTTGAACCAGACAGGACTGTTGAAGGCTACCTTTTGATTTACGACAAGATGCTTCATTTCAGCTCTGAAGATTTCGCCATCCTTCTTGGTCACAAAGTACCCTTGAGCGATTCCCCAATCACTAATGGAATCAACAACGCGGTTAATGAGTTGTTTAACACTCGTTTCGCGTCCAGCTGTACCTAATTTCCCACGGAAATATTTGGAAACCACTACGTTAGTTGCTGTGAGTGACCATGGTGTTGGAATCTCAACGTTCTTTTGTTCGAAAACAACGTTGCCCTTTGCATCACCGATAACCGCATCGCGCATTTCCCAGTCGAGTTTGTCGAAAGGATGCGTACCGTCAGTGGAGAAGTAACGCTTGATCTCCAGACCGCGTTTGGTTCCCGAAAATTTTCTAAGACGTTTAGTTTGTGATAATTCTTCCGTAACTGTCGTATCGATCGTGGTAGCCATCGTCGGTCCTTCCTTGGAGTAATCTTCGAAATTCTTTTCGAAGTTAAATTGTAAAAATACGTACTTTTAACGAAAAATACGCGCATAAAAGCCCTAAACAAAATGGATAATTTTATTTTAAACTTTTCTAAAATGTTTCGTGTCTGACTCCTCAGCCAGAACCTCAAGATAACCGGCTCAGTTTTGAAGTCAACATAAAAACCACTATATGTAGTGGTTTGGTGTAGGACAGCCGCCTACATATGGGGTGTGCGTTTTTGTAAGGTTTCCTTTTGGCCCTTTGTTTATCCCACTAAACTGAAAGAAGAAGTTGAGGTTTTCGATCCAAAAAAAAATTTCCCCGTCCCCACCAACCACTGCATATGGTATATTCAAATATGCGAAAAATAGTAATAATCGGCGGTGGGTTCTCAGGTATTGCAGCAGCAAGGACCTTAAAAAAAAGGTTGGGAGGCATGAAGCGGGTACAGATCACACTGGTCTCCGATCGGGCCCATTTCCTCGCTTCCCCCCAATTAGCAAACGTCGCAACGGGGCAAGAGAAAGTGAGTCAGGTGACCACTCATCTAAATAAGCTCGTCGCATCGCCGGTAAAAATCGAAATCGATCGCGTGATACGTATTTCTCCAAAAGACAAAATAATTCATACCGCAAAAACCGATCTCTCTTACGACTTTGCGATCGTAGCTGCGGGAAGCACGATTAACTGGAGAGGATTAGATCCGTCAAACACAAGAGTTATTGGCTGCAAAACGGCTACGGACTTTTTGAATGTAAATGAACGCATGAGAGAATCGCTACAGGCAGCTGACCTCCTTCTAAGATCGACAAAAGATTCCAAACCAAAGATTACTTCGTTGTGCACCTTCGTCATTGTTGGCGCCGGGCCGACTGGAATATCTCTCGCGTCAAAACTTCGCATCGCACTTACCGAAATCACGCGCTCCAAATATCCGTCATTGAGCTCTTTTGTAAACGTTGTCCTATTGGATGCCGATGATCGCGTGCTCACGGAGTTCCCGCAACTATCTGGTCCAGTCAGAGACGAGCTACAAAAAATCGGTGTCGAACTTTTACTTAAGACCAAAGTGAGTGGTTTTGGAAATTCGGAACTCGTATTTGAAGACGCAACGTCGTTAGGTTCTGAAAATATCTTTTGGTGTGCCGGTGTGAAACGTCACGATTTCTTCAACCAACCCGCACTCGAACAAATTGGCGACTCGACGCTCCGGCATTTTGAGCATCGTGAAATCTATATTGTTGGCGACTGCGTCGACAACCTTCCCGCTACGATGAACGCGCATTGCGCTGTCGCACAAGGACGGCTTGCGGCAAGTAATATCGTCGCCGATTTAGCGGGTCGAAAAGTAGGACGCTGGTCGGAGCGGCCATGGCCACTCGTTATCGATATGGGCCCTAATACCGTAGCTTTGAATTCCAAAGGCGATGTACTCAAAGGCCGGTCTGCTCGTATTTACGCGAAGACCGCAAGAGCCAAGCTGCTAAAGGAATGGATGGGTGGATATTCGACCTGGAAACTACTCGTCGGAGAGGTTTTGAAAAAAACTTCGAACAACCTTTTCCTAGACGAGTGACGTAAGTAGATTTACTACTTATTCATGGCTTCGAGTTCCCTTCTCAACATTTCTTCGGGATCGTAGCTTTTCTTCTTTTTGACTTTCTTCTTAACTCTTTTTTTACGTTTTTTAACCTTCGCGACCGGTTCTTCTTTAACGGGCTCAGGTATAACTTCTTCAGTAGCTGGAGGATTTTCCGTATCGGCTAATTTCGTATCTTCGACAACTTTCTCTTCTATATCTACTGGTTCGCCAACCGCGTCGATTTCCTTTTTTACAATCGTCTTCGGAACTTCTTTCGTTACAACCGGCACATCGTCCGGAGGAGAAAGCATTTCTTTTCCGCCGCCGACAAAATAGAATCCGGCCGCACCCAGTAAGACAAGAACCAAGATAATCGGAATAAGCTTACTGCCACCACTAGATTTTGGTATCTTACCGGCTTCGATCGGAGCTAAAGCATCGTCAAGGATGACCTCTTCTTTCTGTTTTATCTTTACCTCACGCGAAACATCGTCGACCAAAGAGTCCTCGTCTCCAGCATCAACTTTCGACTCGTCACTGGAATCGAAAAGAACGGATTCGAGATTGTCCGAACTTCCATCGATTGTGTCGGATACTTTAGAAACTTCAGCATCGTCGGCGTCTCCATGCGTTGGAGTGGCATCGCTTTTGATACCAAAACCCTCCGCACTCACGTCAGGACTTTTGACTTCTAACTCCGCTGAAGCCTTAGTCTCGTCCACTTGAGGCTCAGGAGGATCAACCTCGGCTTCGCTTCCCTCCCTCCATGGATCTGACGCACCCGCGAGGAGTGGTTCTTTATTTGGAGCCCCCATGTCAAACAAAGGGGTTCCATCATGAGGACATTCGGGAAGTTCGCCCTCAAAATTGCGACCACAAGTGGTACAAAAACGCATGTTAGCTCCAATGATATTTTTCACATCATACCACAAACAGGTGCAGCGACAACAAAATAGACGAGGCACGGATACAAAAAAACCGGCGTGAAACGCCGGTCGTAAAAAGAAGTTCCTATTAGATTACTTCTTCGCGTTAAAGCGTGTATTGTACGGTTTCTTGTTAATTGAACCGCTAACGCTACCGACTGCGCTCCCTTTCTTTATGGTACCGGTGATAGAAGCAGTTGCGGTCCCTTTCTTCCCTGTAGCGGTAAAGACGCCACCTTTCTTAACTTCACCGCGAAGAATTAAGCTGAAAAGTTTTCCTTCTCGCTTACCCTTGAAGCTTGCTAGGACCTTATTGTCCTTCTTAACCGTGATTGACATAGCGGTTCCGGTGAAACCCGTAGCACTAACGTTGGCCTTATACTTTCCGGTATAAACAACCGCTGGAGCTTTTTTTACAACCTTTTCTCCATCAGCCTTTGTATCATCAGCTTTGACCTCTGCTTTCATGAGATCTTCTGATGACTTTTCTTTCAACTGACCGGCAATTTCTTTAGTACAAAGCTTCATCTTCTCGCCGAGCGCAGTTGTTGTGCTGACGTTCTCCATCATCGCTTTTTGTGCGTCGCCGAATTTAGCCTCGTCGTAACCATAACGCGCGTATACTTCTGCAAGCGTTTCTTTCAACTTTTCTGCATCGTTGATGTGAGCTTTTACGCATGTCGTTTCGAAAGCGGCTTTTAGGTACATTGCTTCGTCTACCTTAACCTCTTCCTTAACCGGCTCTTTTACTTCCTCTTTGACAACTTCTTTCACGACTTCTGGAACTTCGACCTTAACTTCTGCCGCTGGCTCTTCACCTTTTGGACAAGCAGTGAGAAATCCTGCAGCAAGAAGGCTCATCGCCAACAATTTAGATGTATTTTTCATTTGATAAATCCTGGTTTTTTCAAACTCTGCTATGCCGCGAAATCACGGCGAAATCAAAAAATTTGGTTACTTGATGTGGTTATTGTACTCGTCCAAACTTATGGACGTCAATAAAGAATATGTCAACTTTTTGTCTTCGAGAAGGCGCGAGAATAAGCGTGATGCCATCAACACAATCACCTAAACAGCGGTTTAGACAAATTTCAGGATTCATCCTCCACGTCCGTCCAATAGACGAATTCACCGTTATAGATCACTGCGTCCAAATGGGAAGTACCGAAGTGATAAGGAATATTTGCCATACTAGGACCACTCAAAAGCGTGAGGTTCGCGCGCGAACCTACCTCCAAAGATCCGATGTCAGACCGGTGCAACGCTTTGGCCGCACCGACCGTAACAGAACGAAGCGCTTCCCCCGGAGTCATTTTATAAAGTGTACAAGCCAGGGTCAGCATCAGTGGTAAATTTTGGGTCATCGCAGATCCCGGATTAAAGTCCGTTGCGACCGCCACCTCACAACCTGCATTCAGCAAACCGCGCGCGTCCGGTAGATGCCCCGTTGTTCCCAAGAAGAGATTAACAGCCGGCATTAGAACCCCGCACACCTGAGCATCAGCTAACTCCTTAAACATTTCCGGAGGCGTAAATTCTAAATGATCGGCACTCGACGCACCAACCTCGACCGCTACAGCCGCTCCCCTAGCGTTGGATAACTCATCGGCATGAATTCGAGGGATCATCCCTGCAGCTTTACCGGCCTTGAGGATACGTAGCGACTCTTCGTCCGTAAACGCGCCCCGATCGCAGAAAACATCACAATAACCGGCTAAACCTTGTTCGGAAAACTGCGGTATCATTTCTTCTATTAGAATCGAAATATATTTTTCACGATCGTTACGGTAATTTCTTGGAATCGCGTGAGCCCCTAAAAAACACGCAATGAGTTCGCATGGAACATCTTCGGAGATACTCTGAATTGCCTTTAATAATTTCCCTTCTTCACTAACCGACAACCCATATCCACTTTTGATCTCCATATGAGTGACGCCGTTTCGAACCGACTCTAAAACGCGATCGTATAAGGTTTGACTCAACACTTTTTTGGAAGTCTGCCGAACCGAATCCACCGTATTAAGAATTCCGCCCCCACCCTCTAAAATTTCAGCATAAGGACGCCCCGCATTTCTTAGAACAAATTCTTCGGCACGGTCGCCAGCGAACACCGTGTGTGTATGACAGTCTATCCAACCTGGCATACAAATATCTGTCGAAAAAGACGGCCCCTTCGATTTAGGCGCATCAGTAGCACCGCCGATATAAGAAATATCTCCATTCACAACGATCACACACGCATCCTCGATTGCACCGGTAATTTCGTAATCTCGATCGGCGATTCGTGTCGGCTCGTAATGCGCCAACGCCTCACTTTCTCGAGGCATGGTTAAAAGAAGTTTTGCGTTAATACGAAAAGTGCTTGGATTTGTCATAATATTCTTTTGTTATTTTTGAAGATCGCGAACCGCTTGTACGTGTTCGTCAGTACGTTGAACCATTCCTTGATATGCAGCGGCAAGGTGTAACGCGGTGTTCACGTCACCATGCCAAGATTGTTGTAGATGAGATTTAGTCAACTGAACAGCTTTAGTCGGCATTGCCGCGATGACAGTTGCGACCTCAAGCGCTTTCTTAAAGACTTCTTCTTTTGCGTTTTCTTTTTCACATATAACCAAATGGTGCCCCAAACCTATTCTCATAGCCTCCTCGGACTCAAAAATCCGGGCGCTAAGAATCAGCTCCATAGCTCGTGAATAGCCTATCGCTCGCGCAAGTAAATAAGCGCTACCATCGCCAGGTATAAGACCTAATTTCGGAAAGGGCGCACCAAATTTTGTCCCTGAAGCAATGACTCGAATATCACACATTGTTGCTAATCCAAGACCTGCACCAACAGCCGCACCATGAATAGACGCAATGATCGGTTTTTCGAAAGATTGAAAACGACGCGTAATTGCTTGGATACCAAGTCGATAATGGTTGCGCAGTTCCGGGGGGTCGCCCGCAAACATTCCAGTCTTATCGGCCATTGCGTTGAGATCCCCGCCTGCGCAAAAAGACTTTCCTGCCCCACGGATAATGACAACATTGACAGTGGCATCGCGCTCGATCAAGTTAAGCTCACTAACAATTTGGGAGACCATCGCAATGGAATAAGCGTTGCGAACATCTGGTCGATTTAAAGTGAGAATCGCGACTTTTTCGATTTGGGTTTTAATTAGGTCTGACATTCTAATTTCTCAAAAAACAGGTGCAAAAAAAGAGCCCGAAAAGGGCTCGACCAAAAGATTAAGTAAAGTGATTACTTCTTTTTATCAACCGGTGTTTTCTTTTCTTCGGTTGTCTCCTTTTTTATGACCGCTGAGTTTGATTTCACCGCTTTACCATTCAATTCAGCGATATTAAATTCCACACGGCGATTGTTTGCACGTCCGGAGGATTTTTTATTATCATCGATTGGAACAGTCTCTCCTAAACCTAAAGCTGTAAGTCTATTCGCATCAATCCCGGCTTCCACCAAATACTTCATCACAGAATCTGCACGTTTTTGAGATAAAGTTAAGTTCGCTGCGTCTTTACCCCGGTCGTCGGTGTGACCTTCAACTCGAATCTTTGTAATCTGAGGATTGGTTTTAAGAATCGCCGAAACTTGATTGAGTAAATTAAAACTTCGCTTTTTGATTTTAGCGCGACCACTTGAGAAGAATACCTTGTCTAGAATTTGAATTGAGGTTTTCGTAATCTTAACTTTAGTTGCTCCTTTATCAGGACATCCATCTTCGTCTTTGTTGCCGTTAATGACTTCGGCTTCGTTCGGACATTGATCGGTAGCGTCTGGAATTCCATCTTTATCATTATCGACTTCTGGACAACCATCGGCGTCTTCAAAACCATCCTTATCTTCGGCTTGGACGGGACACTTATCATCGGCGTCTAAAATGCCATCAGCATCGTTATCGATATCTGGACACCCATCCGCATCTTCAAAAGTATCTACGTCTTCAGGTTTATCTGGACACTTATCTTTATCGTTACTTACGCCATCCTTATCAGAATCGGTGTTTGGACAACCTTGGTCTTCGGGAAGACCCGAGGCGTCAGGACACTTGTCTTCGGCATCCAGGATCCCATCACCGTCATTATCAGTATCGGGACAGCCGTCCGCATCTTCAAACTTATCGATATCTTCCGCTTCATCGGTGCATGAATCCTCTTTATCAGCAATCCCATCCGAATCATTATCCAGGTCAGGACAGCCATCGCTATCTTCAAAACCATCCACGTCTTCTGACTCAGTTGGGCAGTTATCGATTTCGTCTGCAATACCGTCGCCGTCACTATCTTGTGCCATCGGTGTGTACCCCACGGAACCGAAAACGCGGAAATCCGGATTTCCAACACCACTGTTAAGCCCTGCCCCGCCACCGGCAAGCATCACAAAATCGCCAGCCATATATTGAATAGCGCCGTCGACTTCTATGGGACTCGCATTTGCATTATCTTTGACGAGACCAATGTCACCGAATCCTGTGGCGAGTACTTTTAATTCGGGCGTACCTACTGGAATTTCAATACCGGCTCCCCATCTAACAACGTCATCACTGACATAAGTATCAAGAATGGCTTGGGGTCGAAAAAGATACGCACCGTTTAAAGAAATTGCATATCCACTTTTTGAACGCCAATCTAAGACGGCTCTCGGTTCGACTTTGATACCGGCATCGGAATTAAATACATCTCCACCTGTAGGTATTCCAACCGTTGGGATGATCGAAAAACCGAGTCCAGAATCGCCCGCATCCAGCAATCGAATTTTAGGAACAACTCGGAGATCACCAAGTTCTGGACTGCTGCTAATAGCACTATTTTGAAACCCAACATTGGAGAGTTCCTCGCCGGCTTGGGTCAAAATAATTGGAAGGACAAATCCTAAATCCATAAAATCAAAAACGCCGATACTAAACCAGAGGTCAGATCGAAGTTGGTTTTCTATCAAAGCCGTTGCGACATTATCATCGGAATCAACGAGTAAAAATCCGTTTACCGCATAGTTGACGAACACCCCGGCACTTGGACTTCCTTTCGGCAACACATCAGATTTAGCGACATTGATAGTATTGGTTCCTTGCGCCGGCATGGGCTCAAAACGGTCTACTTGAAATTCTAACGAGCGCTTTTGCGCGAACGCTGTAGTAGATATCAAACCTACGAGAAAAAAACTTGAGATCGCTTTTGCAGAAAAACCTTGCATACTCGGTCCTTTAGAGTTGGGGATAATATGACGATACGTTATCAGAAATGATCACCCACGCAACATGCAAAAAGCAAGATTGACTGCTTCAAATCGGTCAAATAACCCGAAGAAATTGCAAAAAAACGCGCCCAGGTCAGGCGCGTCTTAGCTTCATGAATTCTTGTCTTAGTTTCGTTTGCGTCTACGCACTCCCAAAACAAGCCCGAAGAGGATAATCCAAATTGCGCTAGAGCCAGGATTAACAGACGAACATCCAACAAGTCCGCCGCCTAATAATAGATCGTCGTCGTTGCCTGGAATTGGATCTGGGCTCGGCCCAGAATCATCGGGATCCAAGTAATCCGGAACTCCATCGCCGTCGCGATCATCGTTAGTAGGATCACCATCGCCATCAAAATCTTCGTCGGCTGTTGGGGTTCCGTCGCCATCATCATCGGGGTCGAGGAAATCGGGAGTTCCGTCATCATCAGCATCGGGTGTAGATGCCGGATTTGAATCGAAATTATCGTCTAATCCGTTGTTGTCCGCATCGACACCAGAAGGCTGGACATCGCTATTATGACCTTCAATGAGATCAGGAACATTATCGTTATCTGAATCCGTGTCCAAATAATCAGGTGTTCCGTCGGTTTCGCTATCCTCGCAATCCGCTGCGTTAGTGCACTCAACAGAATCAAGGATCCCATCGCCGTCCGAATCGATATCTAAATAATTTGGAAGACCATCTTCATCGACATCGTCAGTCCCTTCGATAATCGTATCAATACCGTCGTTATCATCATCGGTATCCAAAACATCAGGAACGTCATCACCATCTTGGTCAGGCATTTCGGGTAAGGTACCGCCGTTATCTAGATCAAAGGCATCATCAATTCCGTCACCGTCGGTATCGGTTCCCGATGCAACCCCGGAAGGACTACCCTCGACAATATCATCGACACCATCGCCGTCCGAATCAACATCCAAATAATTTGGTGTACCATCTAGATCGGTGTCGGTTTCGTCAGCATCGGTACCGCCATTATCGGTATCAAATGCATCATCGAGCCCGTCCATATCAGTATCGTTGCCCGAAGGTTCGCTTCCCGGCACGTGAGCTTCTGTGAGATCATCGATTCCGTCGCCGTCTGAATCAAGATCGAGATGACTCGGAATCCCGTCACCATCCTCATCATTATCAACCGAGGTGTCTGAAATCGTTTCGTCGATCGTTAAGATACCGTCGTTATCGTCGTCGATATCTTCGTGATCTAAAATTCCGTCGTCATCGGTATCAACGCAGTTGGCAACATCTCCATCACATTCGATAGCATCAGGAATTCCATCGCCGTCGGTATCTTCAGGAGCCGAATCCGGATCGAGATAATCTGGAATCCCATCGTTATCCAAATCCCAAGGTGCGTCTGTGTTTGGATCAAAGGTTCCTTCGGCCATATCGCTCACATCATCGCCATCAGAATCCTCATCAAGATAGGCAGGAGTTCCGTCGTTATCAGGATCGTCGCCATAGGCAATTCCGTCTTCGATTTCTGTCTCGGTCAGAATGCCATCGTTATCATCGTCGCTATCCTGAAAATCCGAATCTCCATCCATATCGGTATCCGGCAAAGGAGCAGGAACTCCGATCACGCCGCTACAATCTGCAGCCAATACACAATCGGCGTCGAATGCGTCATCGACTCCATCTGAATCCGTATCGGTTCCACTAGGGATCACATCTTCAACTCCATCCTGATCGGCATCGTGACCTTCAACGGAATCATCAACACCGTCTTCATCTGAATCTAGATCGAGATAATCAGCAGTCCCATCCATATCGGTATCTTCACATGGATCTGTCGAACATTCCGCTGAATCAAGAATACCGTCATCGTCAGAATCAAGATCCAAATAATCAGGAATATCATCGAGGTCATTATCGGCAGTTGGCCCAATCGTTCCAATCACACCGGCACAATCGGCGGCCGCGATACAATCTGGATCGAACGCATCGTCTAATCCATCACCGTCTGTATCTACACCTACTGCACTAACATCGGGAGTACCGTCAAAATCATCATCCTGACCTTCGGTCGCATCAGGAATGCCGTCGCCGTCAGAATCCGTGCTAAGGAAATCCGGATCTCCATCGTTATTTGTATCGAGCGGCGTAATCGACGCGGTCACATCATTAGCGCCATCCATATTTGCGTCCATGAAGTCATCCACGACCCCGTCGCCATCGACGTCAGAAAGGAATGCTTCTTGAGCATCAGTTAGACCATCATCGTCAGAGTCGATGTCACGATAGTCTTCCAGACCATCCATATCCGTATTTTCACAAGGATCTGAGTCGCATTCTGTCGCGTCTGGAATCCCGTCATTATCAGAATCCAAATCGAGATAATCAGGATAGGCATCGCCATCAGTATTACAGGCTGTCATCGCCCCACAACCCATCGCTTCAGTACCATTGGAAATACCATCCATATCACAATCAGCTGCTGCCCAAACCGTGCTTGGCGGCATGACATTTTGGCTTCCAACCATTAACAAACATCCGTTATTTGGATCGGTCATGTCGATAAGTTCTTGCCCATCAGTGACCCCGTCATCATCGCTATCAGCATCATTTGGATTGGTTCCATTCGTGACTTCGTCGCCGTTAGTAACACCATCCATATCGCAATCGGCCATGTTCCACATCGCAGTCGGCATTACCGATTGGGAGGCGATGATTAAATCACATGGATCATTGATGCTTGTCATATCGGTCATTTCAACCGCATCGATAACACCATCACCGTCGGTATCGGTAAGATTAGCGGCAACCGTTATCGTCACTGTTGCCAGACTGCAGGCACCATCATTATCGCAAATTTCATAAACAAAACTATCGGTACCGGTATAATCCATGGAAGGTGTGTAGGTAACGACGCCGGTCATTGAATCTACGGAGACCATTCCGTTGGTGGGTTGTGTAGTAATGTTTAGGGTCGAGATGATAAGACTTCCATCACTATCGCTGTCGTTAGCGAGTACAGGAATCTGAACCGTGGTGTTCTGAACAACGCTTGCCATATCATCGTCAGCATCCGGCGCGCTTGTGCCATCGCGATAGTCAAGTTCGTCGGTCAATGCCACGGGCATGGTTGGATCGAAATCGCCATCTTCATCACCGAGATCGGTACCCGTAGTAGGATCAAGTCCCGACGTTACATTTCCCGGACTTCCTAGCATAGACCCACCAGCAACAGTGTCGAAATTATCATCAATCCCATCGTTATCAGCATCGGTACCAGCGAGCGTGCCGTTGCTGTTTCCGTTTTCTTCAATGTCAGGTGTTCCGTCGTTATCAGAATCGGAATCTAAATAATCAGGTTCATCAACACCGTCGGTATTCACGGGCGTCATTCCAACCAATGCGTCATCAAGCCCGTCGTTATTCGAATCCATACCGCTTGGAGCAACGTAAGTGTCTCCCGAAGGCTGCATTTCAATAACGTCCGGAATGCCATCGTTATCGGAATCCAAATCGGATTGATTAGCGACCCCATCACCATCGGAATCACATCCATTCACGGCAACTGAAATATCATCTACAACTCCCCAGTTCCCCATACTGAATGAAATATAGTAATCACCTGCGGCCTGAGTTGAACTTTCGAATTCAACTTTTTGCCAAAATTCCTGACCCATAGATTGCATTAAGGAAAAAGCGGGCCCCTCTTCGATCATATTAAAAGAAGCGTCAAGGAGTTGAATTTTTGCATCCCAAGCCGTGTATCCCGCGCTTTGTGATGCCCAATTGCCGACAAAATAAGACGCGTTCATCTTTCCGGATGCTGATAGCGTTACAGGAAGTAGCAACGGACCCACGCCAGAAATATCGATATACTGATCACCACTATTAGCCACGTCAGGACCGTTAGCGTATCCCGTTCCATCCACGCGAATTTGATTAAATCGCACAGCTGCATCTTGTACGCTTAACTGACCGAATACATTATTGGTTAGATTGTTTACGTGCACGTTCGTCATCACAGGATTTTCGAAATCTTCTGAAAACTGTGCCATCGAAAGCGACGAACAGTTATTTTCAACAGTATCGACTATTCCATCGTTATCATCATCAATATCGCAGGCGTCACCGATCGTATCACCATCCTGATCAGAGAATAAACTACTACCTCCATCACAAGGATTACATTCCGCTGATTGCAAGGCCGGATCCGTGCTAGAACCCAAAGCAAACCCCGTTCCGGCTGAAACTGGGAGCCCATAGGTTGCGCTATTAGGATCCATGTCGACGGCCCCTGTTAAAACATTATTAGTCAAATCAGAGTAAGTGAGACCACCAGATGACTCTAGACCATCAGGACACTGATCGTTATCTGAGTCAAAATCATACATATCGATAACACCATCACCGTCGGTATCAGCACAACCGACGAGTCTCAGCGTTACACCGCTTGCCGTATTCTTTTGTGGACGTGTTGAATAAAATTCAACGCCTCTCGCCCAGCCTTCGCTGGCCCAGATCATCTGAAGACTTCCGTCTCCCATGATATTCTCGACGTAATAATTGTTTCCTTCTATCTGGTCGGTATATCCCATTTCACCCGGTGCCGTGAATTCATATTCACCGCCGAACAAAGAATAGAAACCATCACTATGCGAGTTTACTGAACCATGGGAAACAACGGCCTTTACCGGAATCGTTCCCGAAACGAGAAATCGGGTATTGAGTAGAGTCCCTAAATCATTTCTTCCGACCGTGAATGCTGTACCGGCCGTATTCGTACTTCCGTTTTCAACGCTAACAATGACGCTCCCTAGTGGATAACCAAATTTGGAACTCACGTCGACGGTACCATTTATGGAACCATCGTTTGCCGCCATCGTTACTCCAAAGTCCGCCAAGGTAATCGTCTGGCGCGGTAACTCCACGCACTCAACGGTATCTAAAACCCCATCGTTATCATCGTCAACATCGCAATCATCACCGATGGTATCGTTATCATTATCGGAAAAAAGTGAGCTTGCACTATTACATGAATTACATTCAATAGCCTGGACCGAAGGGTCTGTACTAGAACCAATCATAAAGCCCGTCCCTGCTACAAGCGGTACCCCATAGGTCGGACTCATCGCATTCATATCGACTGGGCCGGCTAAAGAATTCCCCGAAAGATTATCGTAACTCTGCGCCCCTGAGGATTCGAGTCCATCAACACAGGAATCATTATCTGAGTCATAATCTTCGTGATTGGCGACTCCATCGCTGTCGGGATCTAACTTCACACAATCAGTGCGAATTCTCATACTCGAAACGTTAGCTCCAGCGTTTGACGTCACTACTCGAATAGTAAGGACGCGCACGCCCTTCGCTACCATCGACCAATTCGAATCATCAGGAACAATATGCCCTTCCGCATTAGTTGTAGCGGGACTGAACGAAACTGTGGAGGTATCTTGTCCCACAACGTTGTTTAACTCATTACCTGTATACAAAGTGGTCGTCCCACCGACTGTTGACGGTGCATCGATGACCCCGGGATCTTCAACATGAAGCGCAGGCCCGTCGGTTGTGAAGGTCCACGTCTCAAGTTGTTCAAATGCGCCAAAGCCTTGCCCATCAGACAGAACCAAATCTGTAGGAAATTCAAAAGTCATCTCATATTCGGTAAATTCGCCAGCGCCGGAGTTACGCACGCGAAACTGGCCCGCCGAGGTCCCAGTAGGAAGATCCATACTTGAGTGATTTGCCGTTACAGAACCAGTAAACTTAGCCGCGCCTAAGTTGGGTCTCATCGGAAAGTCGGTCACGATGGGTGTCGCGAGGTCCAAATCAACCGGCCCACCACACAACATTTCGTCGACGTCTAATATCCCATCATTGTCATCATCCAGATCGACGATATCATCGACCGTATCTCCGTCGGTATCTTGCGCGTAGGCGAAATGCCCCATGCTAGTTGAAACGACAAAAAACAAAAAAATCACGAAGTTCTTCATTGGGGGGTGCTCCTTATGTTTATCAACTTTAGTTTTAGGCAGGTTACCGAAGCTACGTAGAAGCACAAACAAAAATAGGCCGAAGAGAATCCACTTAACCCTTACTTTTTCAAAAGGATGCCGTACCTTTGCGCATGGTTGAAGTTTTGAAAAATAGTCCAACAAGAATCACCCTCTTCCTCGCGACCTTCTCGCTCTTCTTTGTTTGGGGTAACAGCTTTATTGCAATCGGGTTTCTACTGGGAAACGACGGCAACCCCGCGCGTTTTGATTGGGTGGGACTCATGGTCGCCCGTTTCTTGGTCGCCGCATTCGTCGCAGGCTCTTATCTCGTCTGCTTTCTTCTTCAAGAATCCATTGCACTCTTCAGGAGACACAAAGGTCGGCTTGCAATTTGTGCAACACTAAACGTACCGGCGTATAATCTCGCACTAAATTACGCACAACAAAACGGCGTTCCGGCTCACATCGCGTCACTGACAACAACACTAGCCCCCCTCTTTATAATGTTTTTGGCTGCGATTTTTCTAGGCGAGCAACTTACAAAACGCCGACTTATCGGATTCACGATCGCGGCCGCGGGCATGACCCTCATCGCTAATTCAAAAGGCAGTTTTTCGGGCTACTCTCTCATGGTGGGAATCACCGTACTCGCTCCGCTATGCTGGTCTATTTACTCGGTCTTAAGCAAACCTGCACTGGAAAAAGAATCCGCTATCGTTTGGACCTACCTTGGCCTTGTCATCAGTGGACTGTATATCTTACCGCTCGCGCCCTTTTTCGCTTGGGGCGACCTCGTTGCTCTGGATACCAAAGGTTGGTTCGCCCTACTCTATCTATCAATTCCGTGCACCGTGGTGGGATTTGCTATCTGGAGCTGGTTACTTAGACACCTCCCCGCATCTTCGGTTGGCTTTACCGTCTTTCTCAACCCCCCTCTAACTTCGATTTCAAAATTCGTGCTCGCGCTTATTTTCCCGGCGACCTTCATGTTCTCAATTTCAGGATGGGAATGGATAGGGGCAGTTATTACTCTGATTGGCCTAAGCGTCGCGATTCATCAGAAGCGCGTTAAAAAATAGGTTCCCACATTTCGGGAAAGGGAATCTCTTTTTCGAAGGGCTCACCCAAAAGATCGGCCTCAAATTTTTCTTCTCGATATTCGCTAATTGCCCTCATGATTTCGGCACGTTTTTGATCACCCTCAAAAATTCGAGTTCGCGTTCGTGTGGGATCCAGTCGCTTGTGCTCATCTATCACCCAAAGCGCTTCGATGTTTCCAAAGCTCAACGACTCAATGATCGGGAACACGTCCTCTCCGGTTTTTACAAATGCGAGCACTGTCGTCGTTGGGTTTCTTAGCTTTTCAAATTCGACGAGCTGCTTGCAAAACTCTGGCGAATAAGAACAGTCTAACCAGGCTAAATCCGAATTCGAAGTAAAGGCCGCAAATACGTCCACGGAGTGTTGACCTGTATCATCGGTAAACGAAAGATCGCAATCCCTTGCTTCCAAGCCTTCTAATACCTCATTGGAATAATAAAATGCCGATGAGGTAAATTTTTTTGTTACGCTTTTCACTAAAGTTGAAACAACAATCGGGTGAGCCTCATTGTAAAATACCAAGTGAGTCGCACCACGTTTTATGGGTGCTATATTATCAATCGGAGAACTGTCGAGCGTTATCTTTTCACCAATCGGAAACGTGCAATGAGTTTGCACTGCACCTTTTTGCCAACGTAATTTTTTCATCGATGTCGTTTCAATTTTCACCGAAAAAACATCTTCCAGAAGCGTAATTTTAAGCTCGCCTTTTTCTAATCGCCCTCCTAGAAGATCGATATCAAAACGTTGATTACCGACTTGGCGAATAACGGCCCCTTTTTCCGTGATGCCATTTTGTGCACATTCTAAAAAACTACCGTTCTCGCATCGAAGATCGGGTGCATAAATCCGAATAAATCTTCCTACCGAATCCAAGACCTCAGGTTTGCGAGGAGCGTAATGTTCTAAATCGTCCAAGTCAGACCTTTTTGGAATTCAACTAAGGGGCGGTGAAAAGACAACGCGTTACCGGAACAACGACATCAGCTGTGACATAGAGGTAGTATTCGGTTCCAGACGTTAGCGCAGTAGGTTCGCCTGATTCAGGAATGACTTGGGTCGCGCCTGAAACGACGCCGTAGGTCACCGAGCCTGAATCAAGGGGCTCGTCTTCGGGTGCTACGTCGATACGCCACAAGGTACCTTCAGGCTTATCCAGATTCGGCGCTACCGTTGGGTTCTTGGAACCCGATTCAAGGACATAAATATAACGTGCAGGGGTACCACTCCAGGTAATCACACCGTTGGCATCAACCCCTTCACCATTCGCGCATGCTGTAGGTTCGTAAACGAGTTGGTCATAAAGAGGACCACCAAAGGGTTTAGACGTTTCAAAATCAGCTTCGCTTTTTCCACGAAATGCTAACTCATTTTCAAAAAACGCTTTCATCCGAAGAGGATTTGTAGATGGAACTCCAGATATAGACCGATCAAATCCGTTGTTATCTTCTGGCGGAAAAGTGCCAAACGATTCTGATGTGATCCAGTTTGCACCCAACGCGAGACCGGAGTCGTAGAAGCCATTCATAAAATTACCGGGCTGATCAATATCCCAGTTCGAAACGCCTTGAGGTGCAGTTAGTGTAGACGCGTGACAACAAACGCATGCCGATGCCTGAATTTGTTTTTTGACCCAATCCAATTCAGCTTTGTAGGTTGGATCGTTAAGGCGAGTATCTTCGCGCTCTGCGTCGTTTGGACGTGGGTAGGGACGGAAAGGTCGTTGGGTTCGAATCACGTCACAAGACGCATAGTCTTCATATTTTCTTCCTTCCTCGGTAGATCCACTTATCAGTTGCCAAGTACATACTTCGCCGTTCTCGCTCATACCTGCGGGCTCACCTTCCAGAGGCTCGGTACAAATTTGTACTGGCGGAGTGAAAGGCTTCGTTTCAGGTGTCATATCGTCTTCACATACGTCAGACGGCCGATAGACTCCATCCTTAGCGAAACCGCACCCAAGTTTTGCGAACATGCACCCACCAGCTTCTCCGTAAAGATGCCAGGTGACGGTACCGTCGTTTGCGGGCACGTCGCAGTTGCCAAGGAGGTTCTCCGTCTCACATGAGCCTGTCGACAATGTTCCTTGAACGGAAACACAATCAGCGCGCGCAGTCGTTGCATCCCAATTACCAAAATAGGAGCGGCATTCTGGGCCCATTGAAAAGTTGTTTTTGTAGTTACAAACGCTGCCAAAAGCCGTCCCTGAGACACCGCCGTCGTCAACGCCCAAATCCGTTTTATCTGAAGAGCTGTCCAGCATGCCGGCATCGCTCTCTACCATACCGGTATCGTTTTTAGAGTCTTTCAAGGGGTCATCAATGCAGCCCACGAGTACGAGAAAAAATAATACTGATAAACCTTTCATATTCTACTCCCAAAAATCACCAAACTCGGCAGATCAATTGCGTACCTAGTATCCTAATTATAAATGAAACACAAATGGCTGGGATAATCATCCAATCCGAAATCAGTCCAATCTCGGCCAACCCTTTTATAACATCTGTCGAACCGCGAAACGAAAAATTTCATGGAAGAGGTAAGCTTCAAACTTAGTTTTTTTGAACCATTATTCCGCGAAAGTTAGGCAAGCGTAGAAAAGGACTTGAATTATTTAGGTCTGCAACCATATTGAAGAAGTTAAGAAACTTATTCACGTTTGGTGAATCTAATACTTAGAATCTGAATACAAAGGAACACAAATGACACACCCAACAGAAATTACTTCCGCCAATTTTGACTCAGAAGTCGCCGAATCTGATATTCCAGTCCTCATTGACCTTTGGGCACCGACCTGCGGACCATGTCGTGCACTTGCCCCTATTCTAGAAAAATTGGCAGCTGAGTATGATGGAAAAGTTAAAATCGGAAAAATCAACGTCCACGAGGAACGCGAATTAGGACAGGCATTTAATGCACAATCCATCCCAATGATCATTTCGATGAAAGGACGCGATGTTCAAGAAGTAACGGTTGGATTCCGCGGAGAAGGCCCGATTCGAGAAATGATTGAAAAGCTCATCGCGTAATCAACATTGCCTTGTGCACAAAGGAAATGCCCGTCGGGCGCAAAGCACACATGGGAACTGAAACACATGTGCCAAGACGAGCTCTTATTTCTTCTTGAAAAGATCGGCCATTGTTCCCATCCCGCCGGTTCCTGCATCAACATAAGTACTGGGACCGGTTTCTTCGATCTCTTCGTTCTTCATTGAAAGTGCCATACGTCGGCTATTGGGATCAATCGAGATAATCTTCGCATTAACATCAGCGCCTTCCTTGAATACTCTAAAAGGAGAATCGTTTTGCTCGATATTCATTTCGCTACGTGGAAGCAACGCTGTTACGCCGGATGATACTGCGACAAAGACTCCGAAATCTTGGATGCGTTCCACCTTTCCTTGAACTTCCATCCCAACTTGGTAATTCGCCAAGATATCTGCCCACGGATCATTTTGGGCAGCTTTTACACTCAAACCAATTCTATGTTCTACAGAATCAATACTAAGAATTTTTACGGCGATATGTTGACCTAATTGAACAACATCACCCGAATTTCGAATCCGATCATCCCAACTCAATTCTGAGATGTGGACTAAACCCTCAACACCAGGAATAATTTCAACGAAGGCACCGTAAGCTTCTATTCGCGTAACTCTACCCGTAAGCGTATCTCCCTCGTTACAAGTTTGAAGCATTTTTTCCCAAGGATTATCACCCGCGTCTTTCATGCTTAAAGAAATACGCGGTCCTTTATCACCGCCCTCTTCAATACTTTTCACGGTCACCTGGACGCTTTGTCCAACTGAGACCGCTTCAGAGGGATGAGAGACGCGTGTCCAACCTAGTTCTGAAACATGCGCCAACCCTTCTACGCCTCCGATATCAATGAAGGCACCGAAATCGGCAAGTCGCGTTACGACACCGGTTAATGCGGCACCTTCAGAAAGTGTTTCCATCAATTCTGAAGTGCGTTCTTTAGCGGCCTCTTTCAATAATGCGGCACGACTAAGAACAATTTTCTTTCCGCCTTCAGCAAATTCAATCACCTTGAAAATGTAGCTTTGGCCGAGGTGCTCGTTGGGCTCTTCGCAGAACGAAAGTTGAATTTGAGAAATCGGACAGAAGGCGCGCACGCCTCGAATCTCAACTTCGAATCCGCCTTTATTTAAACCTGTAATTCTTCCTTCGATCGGGATACCCGACTCAAAAGACACAGCTACTGCGTCCATTGCAGCTTCTTTGGTATTAAGACGTTCGCCTAAATACAATTGCTGGTCTCTAATCGCCGTCACAAAAAAACCGCGCGTATCACCAACCGAAAGGGTGAGCTCTCCGGCTTTGTCGGTATATTCTTCGCGATCAGCAATTCCTTCCCGAGTACCGACAACGAGATATATGGAATTTTTGCCAATCTTATCTACCGTCGCTTGTACTTTATCACCAACAGAAAAACTCTCAGCCTGCGGCAGTGCATTTTCATGAGAATTCATAAGGGCTTCAAAATCTTCAAAAGAACCTTGCTCGATTTTCGTTTCTACGAAAACTGGATCAGGCTTCTGAGGTGTGGGTTTAGGAGCAGGCCTGAGCTCGGCGGTCGCAACTTTGGCCGCTACATTTCGAATCGCTGCTGGGGTAGCTGCGGGTTCGACCGTTGGGACGGTCTTCACACCTTCCGCGGGTGCGGCAACGCGCTTTTTTCTAGCAATTGGGGCGACAGCTTTATCGTTTTCTTCGGTCATCTCTTCACCACTCCTTAGGCGTTTGTTGAGCTAATGCCCCGGGGAATATCATTTTGAGCGACACAAGTCATCGATCCGAAGAATTTTTTTTCATTTAAGTATTTTACCTAGAATAAGGCGAAGGAAATACAGAGAGCACCGGCGGTTTCCATCCTCCCACTTCCCCCTCTTTGGGAGTCCAGTCTTCCGGATGACCAATCCGCGCAAAGGAGCTATTAAAAAAATCAAAGGGCAGTTGGGAAGTATGGGTCTCAGAATCCTCTAAGGTATGACCGAAATCGACACCGCTAAAGTAAAAGTTATCGCTATAAGTGGTCCGGGACTCAGAATCCCCGTTCTCAATGACTTGGATTGCCGTATTGACGGCCGTACCTGACGCGTTAAGCGCCAGAAGAATATTAGAACTAAACAGGTTATCATTAGACCAAGACGCAAATTGTACGAGATGCCCCATGGTGCCTACAAATAGATTCCCCGATACCGTGTTATTAGACGAACCTAACGAAGGTTCGCTCGTCTTTTGCCAAAAAGAAACCCCAGTGCCCTCGTAGGGACCAAAGATGTTTTCACTAATTTTGGAATTACGCATCGAAATAAAATTCGGTCCGTCACCCTCGCCGTTATGAAAAAAATTGTGGCTTATTGTGAAAAACTCGCAAACCCCCAAACCCTGACCATTTTCTGCTCTGCCGCTACACGCTGCGCCTGCTAAATCTAGCCCTTCACAGGTCTTCGACGCTTCACTGTCGACAAAGATATCGGCCTGGGCGTTATTGAATAGTTCATTATAACGAATCACAATCCAATCAGACCCATATGTAAGTTTAATTGCATGACCACCATGGTCGTTAACGCCGTAGATTGTGCTCGATTCGACGACGAGCCAATCGGATGCGAAAGCAAAAATCCCGATTTTTTTCTGATCGAAAATAGAACTATTGACAATCGTAATACCCGACTGATGGAATGAACTCACCCCACCCGTTCGTACACCATATCTGCCGCCTTCTAATATAAATCCGTCCAGAGCGAAGTAAGAGGAACTTTCGATATTGAAGCAACTTCCCTTAGAATCTATACTTTCCGTCGAACATTTTAAGTGAACCCCTAAACCGCCGTCAGAGGTTCGTTCTCCATAAAAAACAATAGGGTCTGAGCTGGTTCCCGATGTCACATTCAATTGAATATTAACGCCGGTGACCGGCGTTGGGGTCGCCTTAACGAAAATAAGATCGCCAGGTAACGCATTAGATAGCGCCGAATCCATCGACACCGGATTGTCATACGACTGTGCAGCAAAATTAGAATTACCGCTATTCATCGAAACAAAAATTACCCGCTTGGGTGTCCAATTTGGGTCAGTGTAATAGGTGTTAAACTTCTCAGGCGAGCCGAAATAATTCCCGCCGGGGAGCTCTAAAGGTTCATATTTACTATTTGTGGTGTTATTTGACCCACTATTCTGATTCGTCGTTCGATTATTCGACTCACTGCCAACTTTATTATTTTCAACTCCATTATTTGTGTTGAACAATTGGGGTTCCGAGTCAGTCAGATTACATGCCGATAAACACGTAAGAAAAACAAATATGTATGCATACTTCATACGGCTCCCGATTGTTGGTTTTTCAAAATATAACACGCAGATGACATGGATCTAGAAATCATGGAAAAAGCCCAAGCTCTTCGCAGAAACCGGTGCTTTATAGATCATTGCCCCATGGCGTCATGCGTTCCCAATACATATTTAGTTCTATTTGGGGGTGTAGGGAGATGGAAATACATGCAGTTGCGGCGGCTTCCAGCCACCCAATTCGCCTGTCTTAGGCGTCCAATCTTCTGGGTGACCCACTCTGGCAAAAGAAGTGGTTCTAAAAAGATCGGAAGGCAATTTGTCAGAATGGACTTCGGAATCTTCCAAGGCATGCCCCAATTGCAAGCCCGTGAAATAAAAGTTATCGGCATAGGTATTATTTGATGAATTTTCGACCTCGATCGCGACCACACTCGTGTCAACCTCAGAACCTGACTTGTTAAGCCCCATCAAGATGTTGCCCGAAATTCTATTGCCATTCGAATTATTTTTGAATTGTAAAAGATGACTTTTAAATCCAACCAAAAGATTATTTTCGAATTCGTTATTGGACGAACCCAATTTAGCTTCCTCAGTCTCCTGCCAAAATGAAAGGTTGTGGCGTTCATACGGCCCAAAGATATTATTGGATACCTTCGAATTTCTCATCGAAGTAAAATTGGGACCTTGGCCTTTTCCATCATGAAAAAAGTTATCCATAATCGTAAAAAATTCCGACACGCCATCTCCTTTTCGATCATTTGCACTCCCATGGCATGAATCATCCGAATATGAGTCGCACGTAGATAAAGGATCGGCGTTAACCTGAAAGTCCGAACTTACATTATCGTATAACTCGTTAAAACGAACGATATTCCAATCAGAACCATTCGAAAGATAAAGCCCATGACCATCGCCTTCTTTGGCCCCGTGACAAATATTGGATTCAACGACTAACCAATCAGATCCTCCTGAAAAAAGTGGGTCTTTTTCTTGATCAAAAGCGTGATTATTCAACATCGCCACCCCAAGCTGATGACCTGATGTTTCATAAGCTCCCACCGCCCTTACTCCGTAATTTCCACCCTCCATGATAAAACCATCGATCGCGATGTAGTTCGAAGCTTCCAAATTGAAACAACTTGTGTTCGCATTCGAACCCGACGTGGCGCATTCCAAATGCACTCCTAAACTCCCATCGGTCCTTCTCTCACCGTAAAACACAACAGGTTGTTCGTAGGTTCCCCCTTGGTCGGAATCCACTCTGATATTAACATCCGAAATCGGACCAGACGTCGCTTTCACGAAAATAAAATCACCTGGTTCTAGATTCGATAATGCTGTTTCCATCCCGATCGGGCTCTCATAACTTTGCGAATCGAAACCATCGCCTCCATCCATCGCGACGTAAATAACACGCTTCGGGGTCCAGTTCGGGTCCGTATAATAAGCGTTAAACTTCTCTGAAGAACCAAAATAGTCGGAGCCTTGCTTTATCAGACGTGTATAACCACCGTTGTCCACCGGCGTATTGTTTGATGTCGTGTTCGAATTGGACATCCCGTTATTCGCTTTTAGATTATTCGTTGACGTGTTGTTGTTCGTTGATGAATTGCTTTCCCCGCCAATACTTGTTTGAGGGGACTCGCTACGTTCTTCATTTTCTGAATCACAGGCGACCAGCGTAAAGCAAAGAACAAAAAATACGATTTTCTTCATTTAGGACCCGCCTTATTAATTTGGCGGTCGACCCTAACACAGATTAAGATACGTTTCTAGAACGTCTACGGCGGTGACTGCGCGTTATTCTAGTTCTAACTATCCAGGAGTCGGTCTAAGGAATGTTCGAAATTCGTAAGAAGTTCGGCAGCCTTTTCAGCGGGTGGTATCAGAAACTCTACCTTCTTTCCTTTCAACTTTAGACCCGGACCTCGTTCGATATTTAATACCGGAAAACCATGGTTTTGCCCCTCAGTCCCCGAACCTATTCCTCGTCGTTCTAAAACACGACAAAGAACTTCGTCAGCACCCTCATTCAACTTTTTTAAGTCTTCGATATTTAAGGTAATCGGAAACGCCTTCTCTCCAGCTGGCACGATCGTCTCAGCATCGACAGTGAAAAGCCCCTCTAAATACACAGAGTGGGTTTGCTTAATCTTGGAGTCTGGACAAGCTAAGGCGATTTTTGGATCGGCTGTTGTTTTCGTGTTTGCCTTCGTCTTCGTTTTACAAGAAAACATGAACAGAAATAGAAAAAGAACGTATCCGCCTATCTTTTTCTTTTCCATTCCCATTATTCAGAATTGGCCTCACCCGGTGTTGCACTGATGAGTGACCGGTAACGTTCGTTAACGTTTTTACCGCCTTCAGCAGCTGAACAGGTTTTCCAAGAGCTTTTTTGATCTCCTGCACCTGCTACTTTTCCGTTCGTGATAATGCGTTCCATCGATCGAACTTTGATCACTTCGTTATCACTATCCAAAGTCGCACCGCCACCAAAAGGAGGCGTTGAGTCGCCGGCTAAGTCAATCACTTCTCCCGATGCATCAATGAGATGCAAAGCCATGCTTGAGTTTTGAAGATTCAAACGAGGAAAACGTGGATCATTAGAAACGTTGGTCGCAAAATCTGGATTCGCAAAAGCTTCCGTTTCATTCTGAGGCGAAACATCGGAATATGCAGCAAGATTGTGATCAAGAACAAGGAAGTATTGACCAGGATGAATCACAGTACCCGGAATAAATCCTACTTTAAAATCAAAGCCATTCGTGATCGTCCAAAGAGATAGATTAATCGTTTTATCGGTAGGATTATAAAGTTCAATGAATTCGTCATTATCCACAAAGTCTCGGAAACCCGTATGGTCAGCGCTGTCTTTCTCACCGTTATATCCGTACCAATAGACTTCACTAAAGACGACATCTCCAGGATCAACGTCGGCCGAACACATCGGTCGTTCAATTTGCTGCTCTGGAGGAAGTCTATCGATATGATCCTGATCGGCGGCACTATCCGTTTGACCTACCAAGTAGTTACACACACCAACATCAAGAGGACGACTTGTTCTCCAAAAGTTATGAAATTCTCGTAAATATTCATCGGCAATTGCTTCGCCCCGAAGAATCAAAAGAACTTCATCGTTGGCGATGGTCGCGGCCGATGACCAGTTAAAACTTCCTGTAATCACACGTGCGTTAGGTGTACCTGCATCAAGCACCATTGTCTTAGAATGAAGTCGACCCCCTCCGGCTTGATAATCACCAGGAACACGAGAGTTCTCATTGGCGTCCATGCGCATCGGAACCCCCGACGACGCTAAACGATACACTTCGTGATAGAGAAAGTTACCGGCAACCTGAGAACGATCGAGAACACCTACAACTTTCTTCGGTTGTTCTGCTTTACCGTTAATAGAAACCACTTGAAGATCATCTAAACCCTTGTCTTTATTATAAGCCTGAAACTCGCGATGCTTTTGGACAAAACGGCTTCCGATTTGATCCTTCGTAAATGCGAAGATTGAAAAGTAAATATTAGTATCTGTGATATCCAACTCTTCTAGAATACGTCCCATCGCATCTTCTTGTGGTGAGAAATAAACTTCAACTGTTGTGTCTCCAACATTATAAATATTGCCGTTATCGATAAGATGTTTTGCAGAACCAAAACGGCCTTCCCACATTTGATCCCACTCAGACATGAAATCTGCGGCAATTTGAGGTGATTCCAAAAGAACCCAGTTATTATTATTACGAGTAAAACCGGTAGTCGTAATATTTCCCGTACCCACAAATGTGAAATAATCATCAAATACGAAAAACTTATTGTGCATAATATGGAACTGATTTCCGACAATCATCGGAACATGATTCTCTTGAAGAATCCTATAACCACGTTCGTTATATCCAAAGTGACGCGCATCACCGACAACTTTTACATCTACACCTCGATAGTGGGCACGAACAATAGCATCGATTACCCCTTTATTTGAGAATCCGTATAAAGCGCCACGTAGAATACTTTTCGTAGAATCAATTCGATCAATAAGAAATTGCGCGGACTGGATGTCTTCACGATTTCCTTCACGTGTACCGGTGTGATTGAACACGACACTCACTGCAGGCTTAGATGCTTCAGCTGCGTCCTCATCAGAAAACTCAGTGCACGCACTTAAGACAAAAAGATGAGATAAAATCAGGACAAAAATTGGAATTAAATTTTTCATAATTTACTCGACTTTTCCCAGAGGACATCAAAAAAGCTTACGAACTGATCTATCTCTTTAATTTTGCCCGGGCTTTCATCCGATGCAATGTCGACTTGAGTGTTGTACTCGCTCATGCCCCAAAGATTTCCATCGATGAAATAATCAGACGTATAGATCTCAGCGCGATCATCACCACCGGCAGTTCGTGGGGGGAGTATCCTAAACGGACTCGCGCGATGAAGCGGATGAGATAGAACCATCACCTGTCTTGGGCGTTTGTCTCCGTTAGGATCTAGCTGAGAATCAATGATGATAATTGTAGGTAAGTACCCAATCGTATCAGGTGCCGTTTTAACGAACTCATCGTTCGACTCAAAAACACCGGTAGATTGTGAAGCGGCGTTGGTGATCACTCTCACATCAAAATATTGGTCTTTATAACGAAGTGCATCAACGAGCACATCATCGACCATATTATCGGTCACAATCCAAACCGACGCTTTGGCGCGGTACGCTTCATCGATAACTTTTTTAACAAGACGTTCTTGCGGATTGAACATCGTCTTAAACTCTCCGACATCGGAAAGATAACTCTCGGCATTGAAGCTAGGATTATTTTGTTGAGATGATTTTGTCGGCCCGTTATAAACATCTAGTTCAGTCGCAAAAGAACCACCGAAGAGTTGACGCTGCTCACGTTCAAAAACTTCATACATTCTTTCAGACTCAATACGATAACCGACCATCGGTCCATCAACCGCTGATGAGGCTCCGCGCGAAAAATTCCAAACCGTTGTGTTGTTGGTAAGCAAAAAATTATGGCTCATGATGTTCAATGAACCGGGGCGAACCATGACGCGCTTTTCGGCAATAGGTGTATCAGCTGCAGGATTGAGTGGACAACGAACAACGTGCTCGTTCTTAATGCCACAATCTTCTAAAACTCCACCAAGATTTGGATCAGGAAGATAAGTTAACGCGCCGTCCCCAAACATAACCGGGACATCGGCTTCAATTAGTTTTTTAAAACCGGCCTGATCTTTTGAATCTTCATCACCTACGATACGAACCCAAGCACCCCGTTTATGAGCAGCGATCAACAAATCGGCTAAAGCAACTTCGTCCATATCGTTGAAGGCGCCAAGAATTTTATCCGATGCGGCAATATCTTTTTTCAATTGATTAAGCGGAATCTCTTCTGCTTGAGAAAGAAAAAGATCCACCTTTGTCAGAAATTCTGGCTCGGGAGCACTCGTATCACAACCCACAAAAAACGAGGCCGCAATGAGTGACGAAATAATTAGATATCTATTTATCATTCGAAATTCCCACTTGATGCGTTGCCCGAATAATCTTTCGTATTCGCAACACCTGGACTTGCTAAAGTGAATTTACGGTATCCCTCGGCCACGGTTGGTTCGGCGACGTCTTCAGAATAAGCATGCCAATTGACCCCGTTAGAACCGCGATTTCCAAAAACAAGTGAAACACGTTCCATAGAACGTACTGTCACACCATCGTAGCCGCCGGCGAAGGTTCTCGTGGTTGTTGATCCGCCGTCCTCGATTAACACCTTATCGATGTCACGAATTTCGACACGGACTTTCTTCTTACCCAGACGCAAATCTGGGATAAATGCATCGGCGATATCTGCAAATGCGCCGTCGGATTTCGCAGCAATGACGAAATATCCATTAATCGGAATTGCTCTATCCACATTTGGAAAGCGATAACTCGCATTAAAATCCCCATCAACGGTAATACGCCAACCGGAGACATTGAGTTCGTGAGGATGCTTATTCCAAAGCTCGATGAAAATATCATCGGGGTCATAGACCCCCTCATCGTTTACAGAACCGCCGTAGTTAATTTCGCTAATTTGGAGATTACCGCGATCACCTTGAGAGGCGCCTTCGCCGCTTGCCGAAACAGGACGATAAAAAGGAATAATTTCTGGAACACCCGGATCTTCACACGCTGCTATGGCAAGCACGGCGAAAAGCGGAATCGAAATATTTTTAAAAGTAATTTTCATATTAAAACTTAAGTGTCGCGCCGCCGCTTAAAGCCCAGAAAGAAACAGGATTTTCAGAACCAAGCGCGTTTCCTGAAGTTCTATCGAGCTTGATTTTGTAGAACTCACCTGGCAAGAAGATACCGCCGCCAACGAAGATATTAAGTACGTCTTCTTTAGCGATGTAACCCAGTTTACCTTCTAACTCCATTCCGAGAACTTTCCCGAAACGTTCCTGACCTTCAAGATCGGCTTCGGTATAACCAAAAGGAAGTTCTTCTGCGATTTTTGACAGATTATCAAAATCGCTAAGTCCAGTAGAGCTCGTATCTTTATAGAACCAAAATCCTGCATCAACCGTGATACGTTCCATGACGGTTGCGCCGATTGAGGCATTAACCATCATCGTTCCAGACTGACGGTCAAAATCATTAGGGTTATAAGTCAAGCCTTCGCTGCTTAGGACTGCTGAAGGTCGCCAACCCGATCCTTTCCCAACGGTATGTCCACCAATTTGGTCACCGTTAAATCCGACGAATCCATAATTAAAGGCCAGCCCCTCAGCACTTGTGTGACTTGCACCATCGGCCAAAAAGAAACGTGCGTTAACGCGTGGTTTTACGAAACCCAAATCAAGTTTGGTTTTAACACCGCCACCAAAAGCATTACCGGTTGCACTCACATCACGAACACCAATCTGAATCGCTTGGCGATCTATACCACCCGACCGTGCGAACTCGCCGAAAACGTGAAGTTTGAGTTTTTCGCCTTCCAAATGGTATCCGGCACGCACACCTGCGATCCAGTTAAAATCGTTATCGGAAAAGTTAGCGTGTGAACCGTGGAAAGAACGGTCAGAACCACTATGGGGCGCGTTGCCTGTTCCGATGTCGGCGAAGAAGCCAAAAGCACGAACCTCAAGTCCCTTTACAAGTTCGGTAAGTTCATAAACCGCGCCTGTTCTGTAAGTAAAAGTATCGCCATCAAAATTCTTCGCGGTACCACCACCGCGGCTATCGCTTACGGTCTTGAAAGAAGAATAAGATGATTTTCTAGGATCAGCCAATGCGGAGATATCTAAAGCTAAAACACGTAGGCGTCCAAACTTACCCATGTCAGCGGTAAGCGTTGCACCGGTTGCAAGATCGGAGAAGAAAAAATCTTTATCCGCGCCGCCAATTGAAAAAGGCTGAGGACCAATTTTTGTTGATAGCCTAACGCTATCATTTTCGAACGCTGTCCAATCTACATTCATCTTACGAAGGAACACCCCTGATCCAGAACCACCCCACACTTCTCTATAGGTAGGCTGGACATTCAACTTAAGATCGTCACTGATATGATAGGTTGCGTCCAAAGAAATGGAACTCTTTCCGATTGTGAAACGATCATCAGTATCAAAAGTATCGATGAAGGTATCGTTGTTTACTTCTACAAAATCGCGGTTGTTGGCGGTATAAATTTCGTTTTTAAGATAAACGTTCCATTGAAATCTAGGCGTTTCTGCAGCTCCCATAACGTGCTTATCAGAATGATGGCCATAATGCTTTTTGTGACCTTTGCGGCCCTTATCGCACTTACCGCCTTTCTTGCACTTATCGCCTTTTTTGCACTTGTCGCCTTTTTTACACTTGCCGTCTTTTTTGCACTTGTCGCCTTTTTTACACTTGCCATCTTTTTTGCATTTATCACCTTTTTTACACTTGCCGTCTTTTTTGCATTTTCCATCGCGATGAGATTTTTCATCTCCAGCGTGCTCAGCGTGTCGACGGCACTTATCGGTAGTGCATTCGTAACCTTCGTGACAGCCATGCCCATCGTGCTCGTGTCCGTTTTGGTGCCCTTCATGTCCTTTCGGCGCTTTGTGGCTTTTATGACCGTGACCCGGCTTTGTTTCCGGACTCACTGAAGGCTTAACTTTTACCGCGGGCGTACCTGGCGCGTTCACTTGGCAATAGGCAACCGTTCCGCATAACTTGGTTTCGGTACAATTGGTTTTGCCTTCACAGCTTTCGACTTTGGTTGTCCCGCTACTACATGTTGCAATTCCTTCACACGCTGAAGTCGCAGCATCCTTACTAGCTTCACAGTAAATAGTCGTCCCACACATCGTATTGGGCTTACAATTGTTTTTTCCTTCACAGCTTGTGACGGTAGTGGTTCCGGATGGACATACCGGCATCGCCATACATTTCATCTCTTGCGCATTCGCAAGATTAGACAAACACATGATGATTGCGGCACAAAAATAAATTAGGGGATTTTTCAAAATTTGCATTATATTACTCTTTTATAATTTTTATTTGGCCCATACGTGCCACTAGAAGTTTGTTTCCGAAACTATTTACTGAAGGCCCTGTGATTTGCATCACATCGCCGATCTTGAAGAAGTCTGTTTGACGCTGACCAATTTCTCGATCCAATGAAACCAAAACTCGCCCGGGGCAAGCGCCCTCACCGCTATCACAATAGTCGCAGGCCGAATCATCGGCTGCATCCTGGGCGACCAAACAAAGTTCATTGAAGTTAGTATTGGTTGGCAGACCTGCCACCCGTCCGGTCAAACGAAGATTCTCGCCGATATCGGCATCGGTTAAATCGCGAAACGGGATTTCTTTAAAGTAAACCGGGTTTTTACGTTCTAATACTTCTTCGTTGTCAGAGACGATGACCGCGTACGTATCAAAAAACTTCACAAGTCCACGCACACGAAGTTTCACTTTGTCTCCGTAGGTGAAATCGGAAACTCGAGAGTCCTTAAGAACTAAAATGCCGCGTGTCGAATCTTGTATGAAGTAGCTACCGTAAAAACGTTCGTCCTGTCCGCAAAAACTCACTTTCTGAAAGTAGCGCGGATGCAAGGTCACAATACCTTCGATCGTTTTAGGAAGTTCTGCCAAAGTCGTGACTTCATTCCCTCGATTATCACAGGCACCGCCGGTACTTGTGATAGGATATTGGGCGTCTTTATCAAATCCGTACCAAACAAAATCGTCGGTAAAGAAGGGATATAGAGAGGCTATCGAGTCGGGACCGGTAAAGGTGTAAGCCTTATCAGTGTAGTCGACTTCCTCGACAACAGGCACGGTGTCTACGGAACCGAAGCGGTCAATGACTTGGGTTTTGTCCAGTCCTAATTCGGCTTCGCCGCAGGAGAAAGTGAACGCGAGTATCATGAGAAGGCATATATCTTTCATGGTCGGAGGGTATAGACAAAGAAGTGTCGGAATGTAAGTAGATCTGTATTTTTTTTGAAAAAATCCTCAAAAGCGCCCTGTTGTTGCGCGTTAGCTGGTAAGGACGTGTGAATCGGATAGATATTCGATCGAAATCAAAGTCTAAAAAGCGATCAAATTCAAAATTTTTAATAAAAAAACAGCCAAAAAATACCGGCGTATTTGCCGGTATAACATGTTTTGTATTTTTCGAGTTAGTCTTTGAAAGGGCCACGAGCCCAATCAAAATTGTCACCGCTTAATTGAAGGTCTGCTAAATCAAACGCTTGCACTTCCAAATTCCCGTCTTCGCCCCGCTTGTATTGACCTGGAAACAGTCCAAGCGGTCCAGTGAATGTAATGCAATCGCCTATTTCATCAAACGTTGATTGTGACCGGTATACTACCGTTTTGTCTCCATGCTTCATATTGAAACAAACATAACTACCACCACATGGGCCGGTACCTTCTTCGATGATACCTTGAACGCGAACCGTCTTATATAAATCCGCTTCTGATAACTCCATACCCGTTCTTTCAACTACAGAAATCTTATTCCCGCTCGAATCTACGGTGAGCTCACTAACCTCAGCGATCTGTGGCGTACCATTAAACGTTGCTAATTGATTGACTTTAAAAGTGACAGCATCGCCGACCTTAAGTTGGACGGTAAATTGAGTATGCTTGTCTGGGAGTCTTACAGGAATCGCGTGTTTCTGATCCTCTAACCAAAAGACTCTGTTCTGGGCGTTCCACCCCGCAATCACGACAGCCTGAGTAATCTGAATTGGCTCGTTAAAGGTATAGGTATTACCGACTATCGAGGTTGCGTCATTCGCATCTTGAAGTGTATCGGTTACGGTTGCTTTCGATAAATCAGGGGCGTTGAGAAAATTATAAAGTTCATCCAAACCGGCATCATCTGTCAGTGCTTCTTCCGCTGGGACGCCGCCGCCAATACCATTGGTACTTGCGATCTGTCCGTAATAATCAATCGTAACACCACATTCTTGAACAGGAGTGGTAGTTTTATTATTCGTTGCGGTTCCGTTGTTGGTTTTCTTGTCGTTATTCGCAACGGTCATTTTATTGTTGGTAGACTTATCATTATTCGTTGTCTTCCCATCATTATTTGTCGTTTTAGTGTTATTGTCTGATCCATTATTATCTTTTGTTGGATCGTCTTCGCCACATCCAAGAGAAAGTAAACCAATAAAAAGAACTGATAAAATACGCTTATTCATGAAATAATCTCACATTGAGTGTTAGTAAACGCGGGATGGTTAACACGAAATGAAACGCGATTCAAATCTATTAGTTTATAAACCACAAACACCATCCAGACATTTGTATCCGCTCCAACATTGGTGTTCGCTATCGCAAGCAAAAGAACATGTCCAAGGATTAATAGTACTTTTATGACATCGACCTCCCTCTTCGTCAGCGATGCAAAGATAGATGTTGTCTTGAGTATAGCATTCTCGATTGCCGGTTGATCGAATTGCGCTGCAGGTCGTAATCGACTCGTTAATTCCACAGTGTACCGAAGCCGGATGACCGCTCACACTCACTCGACTTATCGATTGGCTGAACTCCCGACTCGGGCATCTTTCATTAGGTGCGCTCTTTTTCTCGATGAGACAAAATTGACCGTTTCTCTGCCCCTTATAACTCAAAACAATACAATGTGATCCAGGTTTACATACGGCATCAGAAAGGCAAGGTTCGCATTGATCCCCTTCTCCCAAAACCTGGTCAGAACACGTATTGGTAGAAAGATCACACGCGGTCCCATCGCAGTGATCATCTTTTGTACATTCTCGACAAATCCCGGCATCACAACCCGGTGTATCCGTAAGATGAGCACAATCTGAATCACCACCACACGAAACACAAAGATTATCGGCGTCGCATTTTGAGGCGTTAAGCATTGGACATTGCGCTGAAGTAAGACATTCACCACATCGATTTCTTGTCGCATCGGTCAAATCCATCAAGCAGGTTGATCCATTACAATCCCCATCGCCCTTGCAGACAATCGTTGGCACCTGGGTACTTCCCGAAGTAGTCAGCGCAGTTGATCCATTATTAGAATTATTATTTGATGCGTTATTTGATCCAGTAGTCGTTGTTGAATTATTTGTGGCACGATTAACACGAGTGGTGTCGGTCAAACACCCTGCTAAAATAAGGACAAGTACAATAAACATCGACTTTAGATTTTTCATATTTCCTCCTAAGGATGGATCAAATTCGGAGTCAGCAATTATCAAGGACCTAAATAATATTCAACCTAAACTAAAATTGAAAGCTACGACCATGGCGACATCGTGTTAATCAAAACGGTTTGACCAAATATTGTGCAGCACTTCATCCTTGTACATCCAGACCCCAATTCCATTACCTAAAATTGATCCGTGCAAACATGATCAGCAAGATTACACGCATACCCATCACAATGTTCTTCTTTCGTACATTCATGACACTGTCCATTATCACATCCAGGGGTACCCTTCAGATGCGCGCAATCCAAATCCTCCACACACGCGATACAAAGATTATCCGCGTCACATTTTGACGCGTTCAAGCCAGAACACTCTGATGAGGTTCTGCATTCACCGCATATATTTTTCGTCGCGTCCGCAGCATCGATTAAGCAAGTCGTCCCATTGCAGTCTTTATCCTCGGTACAGACAATCGTGGGCCCCTGAGTGGTTCCGGTTGAGGTCGCCGTCGATGTATTATTAGAACTATTATTTGCACCTTGATTAGAATTATTATTGGAAGCCGCAGTCGAACTCGTATGAGACGCGTTATTGGATCCATTATTTGTAGTCCCATTATTGGTGGACCGGTACACACGAGTGGTATCGGTTAAACACCCCACAAGCATAAGCACAGACAATATAAGTATAGATTTTGGAGTGTTCATGGATTCCCTATTATATCATTAAAATGTATTTCAAAAACGCTTGAAAAAACTAATCGAAGTGATTCGACCAAACGTTACTCCCAAAACGGGTTGGGTCCGCATCGGCTTGAATCCAGACCACAGTCGCACGGCCGGTCGGATCAAAGGCAACCTTCGGAAGGATGGCATTGCTGGAGTTATTTTTTTCAATCGCGATCGTATCACCCCAAGTTTTAGAGGAATTATCATAACGTTTGGCGACAATATTGGTTCTCACGTTGTCACTCTTCGCCCATACGACCAACGCATTTCCAGCCTCGTCGAACGCAATGTCTGGATCTCGTGAACTCCCATTTTTTGGAGCTTCTAAAAGTTGTGCGCCTGTCCATTCTTTACCATCAAAGTGGTTCTTCCAAATGTTTTGACTGCCGTCTACAGTTTGTTGCCAAATCGCAAACACATTTCCATCCGGACCCACCGCCAGGGTCGGCTGCGCAATATCCCCCTCGGCAGCTTCAAGAGTTTTTGCGCCCATCCATTTCCTACCATCAAAATAATTCGCCCAAATGTGGCCGCGCTGCAGCCAAATCGCGGCCGCATCGCCGGTTGCTCCAACCGATATTTGAGGGGCCTCGCACCCCCCACTTTCATCCATTGCTATAAGCTCAGCATTGCCCCAACCCGCACTTTGGCTGAAACCTTTGCTCCAAATATGGAGACCCATTTCATCGCGCTGAAGCCAAACTGCGATCGCATTGCCTGCATCGTCAAAACCAATCTGTGGTTCATAGGCTTCCTGCCCTTGGATCCTTTCGGGTTCAATCCACTCGTCGCGGTCTATGTTGAATCGGCTCATCCAAATATTTGGACGGATAGTAGAAGCAATAGGGTCTTCAAAAAATTCACTCCAGACCAAAATCGCATTACCCTGACCGTCTATGTCGATCTTTGGAGAACTCGCATCCCCCGTTTTGTTATGTTCAACCAACTCGGGATTCCCCCACGTACGTCCATCAAAATGATTTCGCCAAATATCCAAACGCGACGATGGCCCCTCTCGTTGTGTCCAAACCGCGATCCCCTTTCCGTTAGAATCCAACGCGACCTGGGGATCTTCAGCATTGAAAACCCCGCTTTCAATAAACTTGGCCTCACCCCATTCTTGTGTTGAAAACTGAAATCGATTTGCAGAAATATTGCCCCTAAAGGAATCGATAGCCGCGTCCACCGTTCTTTCTTGTTCCCATATAGCCACCGCATTACCTTTCGCATCGACCGAAAGCGCAACATTATCTGCATTGCGCACATGCGATTCAATCATTACCGCCTCGCCCCAATCACCATCAGCGGTCTTAAACGACCAGCTAAAGGGAACAAGTGAATTACCGCTTAATCCAACGATATCGTCACTCAAAGACGCGGTATAGGTCGTTATCCGATCGAACTTTTTCTCCGCCGTAAATATCGCCGAATTAAAAGACCCGTTAAAAGTAACACTTCCAGGAATTTCTCCTTCGGGACCCGAAACGGTGAAGCTTAATTCGTTAACGCTTTGTGCTAAAATATCTTCGCCGAAACTTACCTCGATCGAAGAATCACGTTGAACCAAAGTCGCGTCAGGTTCAGGGAAGGTACCAATAATTTTCGGGCCAACTGGGATTAGGTCGCCCAAGTCCGAGCCCCTATCAAAGGTATCATAGGTATCATCGACACCACCGCCAAGGTCATTAGAGGCACCAACATCATCTGTAAAAGTAACGTCCTGTTTGGTCAAACAAGCGCTCATTGAAATACAGCATACTAAAAATATAAATTTAAATTTCATAACCATCTCTGCGGCGATAATATTTGGCAGCGCGGATCAACGCTAGACAATTAGCAAAAATAGACTTTCATTTCAATTTATAAGAAGCGACGAAAACCCGACGCGCGGCTGACGCTATCAGTCCCAGAAAAATTGCGACGATTTTCATTTACTTAGAAAACAAGTGCGATAAAGTGAACGACGCTATTAATATAGGACTACGATATGTCAAATGATTCAAATAATGATCCAAAGAAAAATGGAACCGACGGCGCGTGGGGATTCGTCTCAGATACACCTGGCGGCATGTCGATGGGAGACGCAAAAGGACTTCAAGATCGCGTCCTCAACCTCATGCAAACCAACGACGTGCAAGCGAAGATAAACGGCGCAGCTCAGCTTATGACAGAAGGCGAATTTGACGCATGTATTCAAACCTACGCTCACATTAAAAATGCTCATCCAGAACAAGCCGCGCTTTGCGAAAGCCAAGTCGGTGCAGCAGAGTTCTTCAAAGGAAATTTCGAAAACGCGATTCAACACTACGAATCGGCCAAACTACTAGGTGCCGATGAAACCATGATGAATATGAATATCGCCGAAGCCGAAGAGAAGTTAGGCAAAGGACAAACGATGGCCATGGGTTCACTGCAACCCCCTCAAGCAAGCCCACAACAAAGCGCACCGAAGAAAAAACCTGGGTTTGTTCCGATGCCAGGATATGCAGATCCCGCCCAACAGCAACAGCACGGTCAGGCGATGCCACAACAAAGTAACGATCAATATATCCCAACCAACACAACTCAGACCCATACCTTAGAAACCAACGACATCATCGCTTTGATTTTATCGTTTTTCGTTTTCCCCGGAATTGGGCATATTATGTCAGGACAAGCGGTCAAAGGCGTCGCTATCATGGTGGTGACCTTTTTCACCTGTGGATTCGCCGGACTCATGTGGCCGGTTGCAGCCGTCGATCTCTATATGGTGATCATGGCTCAGAAGAAACGTCCGGTAACAGATTGGGAAATATTTCCAAAAAGTTAACGAGACCCTTCTCTCACCGACAGTGTGGGAACAAGAATTGGACCTATCCGATTTCTCGGAAACACGTGTCACTAAACCCATCAAAGCTTTGTGAATTACCATCATCACAACTCTCGCCGAAATCGATAACGCCGTTTCCACATTTATCGCGTCTCATATCCTCGCCCTAACACGAAATCATCAAAACGAAGATAGAAATGGACGGGCTTGTTTTAGCACGATGCGGTTATCAGAGGTAAGTTTTATTTCCACATCCAAAGAAAATTTCGTGATGTGCCCGTAAACATGATTCGCAAAATGATCATGAGCGATAAAAAGCAGACCCCCTAATTCATCTAATTGCGCTTGTGTCCAAATTTGTTCATCGACGCCTTTTAGCGAAGACCGAACCAGTATCTTAACTTCGTCGACTTCACTTCCTTTGCGCCGAAATGTCGCGATTTCGCCGATAGCATTAGGGTTATCAGGTTGGACCACACTCTCCTCGCCGGTTTGAGAATTAAGACGATAGAGTGGATTACCATCATCAACATTTAGCTCGGTTAGCGCCACCCCATTCGCTTTTTCAAGTACAAAGGATGCGTTGACCGCAATAGCCATGAAGGCTTTTCTATGATCAATCCCATAATAATTACGTTCGTCAAAAGCACGTTCATTCCACAAGCTAGCCCACACTTTAGCGATCGCTCTTCCTACCGGCTTTTCTTTGGTTAAATCTCCCTCTAGGTCGTCAATAATATCGGCCAAATAGGTGCGTTCAGGGTGAGCCCTAAATTCCGTTTCTGCCTCCGCGAGTTGCTCTTCTTTTTTTATTCTCTCAGCTTCTGATAAACATTTGGAGGGGCCGACCTCATCGCCGTCGAAATCATCGGCCAAACATCCTGATTTAGAATCGTATAATCCGGCTCCGGTAATTTGGTCTAAATCTTCCACGTTTGTGCTACTTCGAAAACGCATCCGAACCGTGCGATGCGTGGCACCAAAAAGTTCCACTATCTGGGTCTCGACGCTTCTCAAAAACGCCTCTGGAATGGCGGCATCCTTTATCTTGTTGCGTAATTTTTTGAGCTCCGTGCTTTTGAATTGTGCATCCGTCTTCATTCGTGGGTCGTTCAACATCGTTTCGATATCCGTGCCTAAAGAAGCGTTTTCGATATGAGACACATAAGCCGAAAAAGGTATCCCAAATCCGGGGTTTCGATTTTCGTTTGGTAAAATCGAATATAATTCACCCAAATTCGCGGCCTTTGCACCATACGCCAAAGCATCACTATTCTTCATCGTCCCGTAACCCCTAAAATCGGTTATGCTAAGATCACTTTCGACATCCGGGATGTCTATTTTCCTGCTTTCCCAAAATGCTTCGGCTTCGGCGACCGTTGCATTCTCAATTAGAAACTCACCATCACGAGCAATAACGTGAACGAGCTTATCCTCAAATTGATCCAAATTTTTGTACTCGTAAATTGATTTTAACGCGACATTTGGAATCTTTTTCTCGCGTAAGCGAAGATTGGTGTGGGATAATTCATTTTGCGGATCTTTGGTTATTAATGCCTGCACAATAGAAATATCGTTCGGCGCACTTTCGGCGATGACGATGTCCAAGGGACCGTAATCTTCTAATCGTTCTCCCTTCGGTGTAACGCGAAGCGTTCCGTAACCTTCGCCTGAGCTGTAAATAACCGGCGAGCCATCTATGAGGTCTGCGGGAAATAAATACGGAATATCGCGAGCATCAAGTTCGTTACCAAACGCACGCAACCAATCTTTTTGATGTCCGTATTCTGTTGTAAAGACGAGTTTCTCGGTTCCGAAGTCCATTGATGATCTTATCTTATTATAAACCCAGTCGATGTCGCTTACTTTAGTCTCGCCTTCGGTAGTATAAATCGTGAAACTATAGACTCCCGAGGCTTCCGTTTTAGGATGCTTTGCGTCGGGCCAATATTGTAAAACCCCTCCATAAAATCTGCGAACATTTTCGTAGAGAACCCAACGCGAGTAAATGTTTAAATCCACGTAAGAATATTCTGAAAAAGAAGACAAGAATTCATAATGCCAAGGGAAAGCCGAAGAACTGATCCAATAAATATCTTCTCTAAGTGGTCCAAGGCGTTCTGATTTTGGGGTCGGCAGATTCGCAAGATATTTAACCGTATTTTCTTCAGCGAGTGCGTCAAAATCGGATACCGATTCTAGCCGCAACAGATACCCTTCTCCACCATTGCCCATATCAGAAGTGTCATTGAATCCAACATCAGCATGACCTTTGATTTTCACTTCTGGTCCACAGGCAGCACCAACGAAAACAGTAAAAATAATAAAAGCTAACTTAGAATTCATGGCCTTCCTAAAATGCGACAGACGAATATGTACGATGTAGTGATATAAAAGCATAAATCGTTCCATCCCTTCGCGCACGTAAATAGGCGTTTTAGTCCTCAAATTTTTGAGATCGGTCCCGAAAAACTTGAAAATCTGATGTTAGGGGGATGGCGAGTCGCTTACGTTAATCTGGATCAAAGAACTTCTAGGGATTTATTTCTGAAAATAGGCGGCTAATTCTTCACGGTGAATTTTAGCATTGTGGCGTTTGTCGACTGGGAACGCATCGTGGAAGAAAACCTCCTTGATATCTTCGGTCTTTGGATGCTTGGACGCCATTGAAAGCAAGTCGCTTTTGAGTTCATCAAGATTACTTCCTTTCTTGGGCTCGATCACGATTGCTGGCGATTGCGCGCCGAGATTACCCAAACCGATGAGAGCTGAACGACTTACTGAATCGTGAGCATTGAAAATTGCTTCAGCTTGAACCGTAAAGTGAGTCTTATCCTCTCCGATAACGCGATGCCCTTTACGTCCACAGAACCATAAACGCCCACTATCATCCAAATAACCAACATCGCCCATACGATGCCAAAAACCACTTTCTTGACGGTCATCTTTGATTTTCGACATCCGATTGTGTTCTGGATGTTTGTCATAGGATGGAGTCACCGTCGGACCGCTCACGCAGATTTCGCCGATTTCGCCGACGTCCAACAATGCGTTATCGTCAAAACTCTCAATCGCATCTTCATTGATTTTAATGATCTTAACGTTTGTGGTCCCAACCGGATGTCCCACACAGATACCCGCCCCGGTCTCACTGGCTGCCGCCGTTTCTGTGAGTACCGTATCCGAATTTATCGATGCCACCGGGAGTGACTCCGTGGCGCCATAGGGGGTATGTACCAATCCGTTTGGCATGATTGTTTTATATTTTTTCATCAAGGTCGGATGAATGGCAGCACCAAAAGTGAGAATACTTTTTAAGCTCGGAAGCGTAATTTCTTCTTTCAGACAATAATCTGCAACCTTACTAAAAATGGTGGGACTACCGAACGCCATATCCGCGCCGAAATCTTGAATAATTTCTACGATATTTTTTGGATTCACTTTCGCTGGAGCTTTCGGATCCATATCGGGAATTGCACATACCATTCCCATTGCGACCGAAAAAATCGCAAAAAGAGGGAACCCAGGAACAGCAATCTCGCCGGGCTGTATATTGTACATTTTTTGAATAGACTCGGTCTGACCACGGAAAATATTATGCGTGTAGTGAACACCTTTAGGTGGCCCTGTTGAACCGGAAGTAAATAAGATCGCTGCTAGATCATCACCTTGGGTCGGCATGATTTCACATAATTCTTCGCCGTTGGATTCAAAGTCTGCCCGAATCACGTTCGCAGATGTCCACCATTTAGGCTCAGTGATAAAGCTCTTTTTAATCGACTTAAACTTTCCGCGAAATACAACGCGTACAACATGTGCGACCGGAATACCTACCATTGCGTCGGGCTCGCAATGGGCCACGCAATTAGTGAAGCTTTTGATCCCCATTCCGGGATCGATCAAAACAGGCACAGCACCGATTTTAAAAAGAGCAAAAGTGATTCCCACCAATTCCAAACCTTGTCGAACCATTGAAAGGACGCGCATGCCGGGTTCGATTCCTTGTTCTAAAAATTGGGCGGCATAAGAATCACATAACACATCGAGCTGCGCGAAAGTCATGTGACTGTAGGTTCGTTTACCAATTGCGTTGTAGCCTTCTGGCATAACGACGGCAATTTGTGACGGCGTTTCTTTTGCTCTTAACGAAACGTATGATGCGGTATTAAATATAGTACTCATTTTAAAATTATCTCGATACGAGGACCCGCGGTCAGAGTAAGTTCTTCCTGCGCACGGTGCATATCACCATCAATCGTATACACGATGGGTTCTGGCGAACGTAGAATTGCTTTCTTGGATGCACGACTTTTCATCGTTTCTTCGGGGATGGCTAGGCCTAAACGCATACGCGGTAAAGATCCCAAAACCCCCAAAGGTCCCGCTGTCATGCCAAGTAAATGAAAGGTGTCCGGTCCATCTTCACAACGAATAAAAGGACGAAAACCCAGTCCGATTTGGTTGATGGTCGACGCCAGAACGGAAGTGTAATCTCGCGATTCCCACACTTGGCCGTCTACTTCTAACTCGGCAGTGAAGGGTTTAACAATCGCTTTCGCCGCTTTGCCTCCCAAAGGAATGGAGCCGATGGTTCGGCCCAAAAGCATCGCGGCACTTAAAGGCGTCGGATCTTTTGCTTCGTAATAGGCATCAAGAAAATTTGAAACGATGCCATTTCCAAAGATAAATCCATAACGCTTTTTCGTTTCGTCCTCGATCTCCAACAAATTTCGGTGGGTCGATTCGAAGGGTGCGTGGGTATAATATTTGTCAACAAGGTTGGCTAGCAGTCGTGACGGCGATCCCTTTATTCCCACCCCATTGGCAACGGTATTCATCGTGCCACCGCGCAAGAAGGTAATTTTGGGTAGGGGATGTTTTCCGTAGACTTCTACAAAAGCGGACAAGGTAACGTGATTGGTTCCGTCACCGCCGTTAAGTGCCAGAATATCGATATCTTGATCTTGGAAACGCTTCGCGACGTCGCTAATCGCATCTATACTTTGCGTCATCTCGTAACTATCTTCAGATCCGATGACATAGGCTAGCCGATTCATCCGGCGAGGATTCTTTAAATTTCGCCGCGAGTGCGGATTTGCAATGATCCCAATTCCGGGCATATCTTCTCCAAACCAACACAGGTTTTCGATATCTTCTAACAGGATTGATCGCGCTTGTAGATACCATAAGGTCGATTCTTGATGCGCTACGGGGTTAAGCCTTCAGCGTATGAAAGGAAAAAAATAGCCTTTTCGATTGCTTCTCATCGCAGAAAACGGGAAACATTAACATAGCTATAACTCTGAGCGTTTTGAAACTAAATCTCGCGATATTGAAAAGCCTGCAATTTACGATGGTACTCGTCATCGTTTGTTTTGCATGCAAGGTCAGCGCTCAAGAAAAAGAGGATTCGATACTCATTTTACCGGCGAGCTTCAAAAGCGGCTATGTTGATGAATTCCAACACGTGATTCTTGATTCCGCTCAAGATTATGTTCAAAGCAATTCTAGGGATATTTTGAAACTCAATTCCTTTGAGAATTTTCAAAATAATCTACAGGACAAAGATACCTATTCGGAACGTATTGAACTTGCCCGCGGCTTTATAACGCTGGGCATCGATCTGTTCCAAAAGATGGATATCAGCGGCGCGTCAAAAAACCTCACAAAGGGTTTGCGACACTTCGAAGAGCTTGGACACGGATTCATTGCTCCAACCGAAGTTTCGACTGCCCTCCTTTACCTAGCCTTAGCCCGCTTGGACGATACAATAGACGTGGGACAAATACTTAATATCTTCAAAGAAATGATTCTTATCGATTCCAAAGTGGATCTCAAAGAAGGACTCTATCCTGCAAATGCCGTCTCTTATTTTAGAAGCGCAAAAACAGATCTTAAGAAGTCACTCGTTAATGGTGCCCCCGAAACCATCATCGTTGGGAGGGCAAACGAGCTGGGCAACTCAACCTATATAGCTCATTTTTCGGTCATCGAAACCAATACAACATCTCATTCAATCCTACTTGATATCTTTGACACCCAACAATCACGTTTCGAACGGCGTTTTGAAATCGAACTTCCCAGTTTAACACGCGATTCGTTGACGGAAGCTGCAAGTCGTTTAATGAGTCAATTTGTGAGTTGTCTTGAAGAACCAAGTGAGATTCCACAGATCCCCAAAAAATCCGAAGGAAAAAGTCCGTGGACCGTCGACCTCAGTTTCACCTATGTAACATTTTTAACATTCCCGGGGCCCGCTGATCTCGAACCTTTCGGTCATGCGGGTGCTATCGCGGGATTGGGTTATAACTTCACCGAAGAATTCGCGTTACAGGTGGCCGTTGAAATCCTTACGTCCATTCGAGATCGAAATGGCGTGATTACCAAAAACTTCCAAACGGTTCGGACCTTCGCAGGAAGCGATATTGGCTTTTCCTTAGGCGATTTCAAGTTTTCGATCGGGACTTTTATCGAAGCTGCATTCTTCCCCGCAGTCAGTGTTTGTAATCCCGTCGATATTCGCCAGCGGTCTGGGGTTTGTCTTGACGTGGTACCCGAGGACCAATTTGGTGCTTTTCTAGGAGCGAACCTGCGACCGAGAGTCTCTTACAACATAACGGACTCAGTGGCTCTTATTGCGGGGGCAAATTCAAGCTTCTACGTCTTGCCAACCAATGCCCCCATTAACTTTCCAGTCTCAGGGGAGTTTGGACTAAAATATCGATTTTAGCTTTGGGTTCTATCATTTTTCACTAATACGAGCCGAAACTTCGCAAACGTTTTTTCTATAACTGCGCGCCTTTCGGCTCTAAATTCGTCGGTCGACCCCATACCGTCAAAGTAGGCATCCCAACGTTTGAGCCATATTTGGATGGCAGCGTCGAATTCGAGAGGACTCGGCATTTCCCAACCGCTAAATAATCCCACAGAATCGAGCGCAACAAGTGTATCAATATTTATAAACAACTCGGTATGCTCGTCCTCATCAGCCTCTGTTGACCCCTCCGAGTTTATCGAATCCCAGATGAGATGTGTCATTTTTGTTGAACGTTCACCGATGATGTCAAGCGCGCTATCATTTTCCAAATTCCCCGAACCCCATGTACCCATTTTATATCCTTGCGTCTAAATTAAGTCATCCAACACGCTTAAATTGAGCGCTCGAAGCCAGATTAAGAGAAAAAAGAGAACGGTAAAGACCAGAACGCATACCTTATCGTTTTCGCAGCTCAGCGATGGCATCGTCAATTCCGGAAAGCGTAAAGGGAAACATCGGATAAAGCTGGGAAATGATCCGCGCCGTGTAACTTGAATTCCAGTAGCGTACTGGATCTGGATTTAGCCAAACTGAACGTGGTACTTTTTCTAAAATACGCTGCAACCAAATGAGTCCCGTATCACGATTCATACTAGAAAAATCTAACATGCCGCCGGCGTCCATAAGCTCATAAGGAGCCATAGCTGCGTCTCCTACAATAATACAACGCCAACTAGAATCCAGATTCTTTAAGACATCCTCCGTATTCACAGCTTCGCGACGGCTCATATCACTATATAGTTTTCCGTAAGGACAGTTATGAAAATAATAGCTTTTGAATTGTTTGAAATGTTGGGCTTGGTGGGCTGCAGAAAAAAGTAAACTCGTTGTACGACTATAGGGATTCATCGATCCGCCAACATCGCAAAGCAAAAGAAGCTTCACCTGATTTTTTCGAGGCTTACTAAAAACGAGTTCTATTTCACCAGCGTTTTGGGCAGTCTTATCAATCGTTTCATCAACATCCAATTCTTCAACCTGGCCATCTTTGGAAAGAATACGAAGACGCCGTAAGGCTGACGAGAATTGTCGGACGTCTAAAACAAGATCTGAACGCAGGTTATTGAACCGTCGGTCCATCGCAATCTGAACCGCACTCCGCCCACCACCGGGTCCGCCGATTCTGATGCCTGCGGGATTTTTACCACCGTGACCAAACGGACTTGTTCCGCCGGTGCCCACCCACTTATTTCCGCCATCATGGCGCTCCTTTTGTTCGTTCAAACGTTCTTCAAACATGCGACGTAATTCATCAAGATCGTGTTCCTGCCCTTCCCTATTTTCGAGCCCTTCAAAGGTTTTCGGGTCTTTGAGCCAATCCAGAAGATCATCTTGAATCTGGGTCATCATTTCTGCGGGAAACTCAATATCCTTAAAAAATTCGGCGAAGACACGATCGTAAATATCAAAATGTTCTACTTTTTTTACGAGGATTGACCGGGCGAGCCCGTAGAAGACGACCAGGTTAGAATCGGCATGACCTTTTTGGAGGGCTTCGATCAACAATAATAATTCGGTCAAAGAGACGGGAATTCCCCGCATTCTTAAAAGGAAAAAAAAGTTTACCAACATGGATTAATTTACGCGCTTTTCAATGCCGACCAAGTCCGCTTCTTTTTTTAGCAATACACCTAAAAAAGGAAAATTACCTTTCAGATTTTCGGTGCTCATTCCGGCGCGTTGGAGGGCGCCTAACCAATCCATAAGTTCGCTTGTCGATGGTTTTTTGCGAACCTCAGGTTGTTCACGAAGCCAATAGAATTTCAATAATGCTTGTGTCATGAGCTCTTCTTCAATTTTTGGAAAATGAACCTTAATGATTTCCTTCATCATCTCGCTTGAGGGAAAAGAAATGTAGTGGAAAATACAACGCCTTAAAAAGGCGTCGGGAAGCTCCTTTTCGGCATTAGAGGTAATAATGATAATGGGGCGTTCTACGGCTTTGACCAAACGCCCTGTTTCACGAATACGAAACGACATTTCATCGAGTTCATTTAAAAGATCGTTCGGAAATTCAATATCAGCTTTATCAATTTCATCGATAAGTAAGATAACCCGTTCTTTTGCATCAAATGCCTGACCCAAAGGACCAAGCTTGATGTAGTGCGCGACGTTTTCTACATCGCCTCCGCCAAATCGAGAATCGTTGAGACGTTGAACGGTATCGTAAATATACAAACCTTCTTGAGCACGCGTGGTCGATTTAACATGCCAGTTCACAATCGGCTTATCCAAGGCTTTGGCAATCGATTTTGAAAGAAGTGTTTTTCCCGTTCCAGGCTCACCTCGAATTAACAGCGGGCGTTCAAGCGAAATCGCAACGTTCACAGCGTCGCGAAGTTCAGCGCTTACAATATAATCTTGGGTTCCTTGAAATTTATCGAAAGACATAACTACTCCTCAATGTACAAGGCGCTCATACACTAAAGAAGCAAACTCTTCTATATTGTAGGTGAAGTCTTTGGCCCAAATTCATCCAACCAAGAATCTCGCGCGGTCGAATAACAATAATGTGGTGTTTCATCCCAAAGAAATTTATTTTCGAACTTAAAGCCGATTTTTTTTAAAATATGATTTGAAGCGCCGTTATTAACATCGGCAAAACCATATATTTTTTCATATGGTAGATGTGTAAAAGCGTAATTAGGGCATGCGATTCCGGTTTCGGTAGCGTAGCCCTTACCCCAATAGTCTTCGATAAAGCGATAACCCAAATCGACGTAGTCACTTAAATCGTTGATAGGTTCGCCGTTCGCTTTAAACCCCGTCCATCCAATAAATTTCCCTGTCTCTTTTAATTCTACGGCCCAACGTCCCACACCGATTTTGGCGTATTGTTTTCTAATTGCTATGATTGTCTTTTTAGACTGTTCGATGCTTTCGACGGGCTTTCTTTCGATGTAGCGATGTACGTTAGGGTTTGAATCCAGTTCAAACATTCCGGCGCCATCTGTCGGTACCAACTCTCTAATAATCGTTCTTTCCGTTTCAATAATCGCATTTTTCATTTTTTGATATTTCCATAATAGATATTTCGACTATTTTTCCAGAATTCTGCTATTTGACCACCTTCAGAATAACTTGCCAACCTACATATATATTTGTTCATCCCTGCAGTCCGGAATATCTGTTCTATTCGAGAAAACCAATAACTTGTCATATATTGTTTTGAAAATGCTATAGTGCTCTTCTTTGTTGGAGTAATAATTTTCATTTCGGCATTTTAATGCGAAGATGTATCGTCCGTAGAAATCTCTTTATATATTGATTCGCTCATATGAAATTGATAGCTCTCATTTATACCGACTTATTGAAACATAAGTTTATACTGTGTTGTGTGTCATTTATTTTTCAATAACGCTGCAAAAGGATTATGCTTGGCCTCGGTCTTATAGCTTTGGCCTTTGTTTTTATTCTGCCTACCGTTATTCGAACGATTATTACCTTTCTTTTTATCGCCCTTAGGTCGTTCGCTAGACGCGTCTTTTGTGCCAGTCGGAGAATCGTCTAAACGCGCAGACAAAGAAATACGATTGCGTTCGATATCGATTTCCAACACACGAACCTTCATACGTTGCCCCGCTTTTGCAACCTCGTTCGGATCACTTACAAAGCGGTCTGCTAAACAAGAAATATGAACCAAGCCATCTTGGTGAACTCCAATATCAACGAAGGCTCCAAAAGCAGTAACATTGGTTACGACCCCTTCCAAAACCATTCCTTCTTTGAGATCCGAAATTTTAGTCACATCTTCTCGAAATGCCGGCGGTTCGAAACTCGCACGTGGGTCGCGTCCCGGTTTTTGAAGCTCTTCAACGATATCCAACAGCGTGGGTTTTCCAATATCTCCACTAATATAATTCTCGATTTTAATGGACCGCGCCAATGCAGCATTTCCCAATAATTCATCGACCGTCACTTCCAAATCTTTGGCCATCGTTTCTACCAAAGCATAACGTTCGGGATGGACCGCCGAGTTATCCAAAGGGTGCTTTCCATCACGTAAGCGCAAAAATCCGGCCGCTTGTTCAAAAGATTTCGGACCTAAACCACTTACTTTCAAGACCGCTTTTCTGGACGGAAAGGCTCCGTTATTATTTCTATACTCTACAATATTCTTCGCAACGTTCGCGCTAATCCCAGAGACATGAGAAAGCAACGGAGCACTCGCCGTATTAAGTTCAACGCCCACCGCATTCACACAATCTTCAATCACTTCACCCAACTTACGGACAAGCTTCACTTGGTTAACATCGTGTTGATACTGCCCAACGCCAATTGATTTCGGATCGATTTTAACCAACTCGGCCAAGGGGTCCTGCAAACGTCGTGCAATTGAAATTGCGCCACGCACGGTGAGATCTAAAGTCGGAAATTCATCACGCGCTACAGCAGATGCCGAGTACACACTTGCGCCGGCTTCATTCACACTCACTACAAAAGGACGTTCTGATTCAGGTATAACCTTCAACGCACTCTTACAAAAATTTTCGGCTTCGCGATTTCCTGTTCCGTTTCCAACCGCAATAGCGACGGGCTTGTGTTTGGTCACAAGAGATAGGAAAGTTGTTTCCGCTTGAGCCTTTTTCGCGTCGCTTCCTACTAAGTAAAGCACGTCATCTTCGATAAATGTGCCAACCTCATTAACGACTGCAACTTTACAACCCGTACGCAATCCCGGATCAATTCCAATCACTCCTTTTTGTCCCATCGGTGCGGACAGCAAAAGCGCTTTTAGGTTGGTTGCAAAAACCGCAATCGCGCCTTCATCGGCGTTCGTTTTCGTTTCAACAATAACATCAGTTTCGATTTGAATTCGCAATCGCATCAGCGCAACGCGTAATGCGTTTTGCATCTCTTTTGCAAAAGGAGATGCACTTTTCAGCCCCGCTAAAGTCTCAAGCTCCCGCTTTAAACACTCCACTTGATTCTCTTCCACATGCACATTCGAACGAAGAATACCTTCATTCTCGCCGCGTCGAATCGCCAAAAAGCGATGAGAAGGAATCGTTTTTAACGCTTCACCAAAATCCTTATATTGATCAAATTTTGTTTTTTTTGCGACCTCGCCCTCTTTTGGCGAGTCCTTGAGGACTGCAGTGTACATTCCGTGATGTTGGATGACTTGCCGGACTTCGCGACGCGCGTCAGCGTTTTCAACCATGGTTTCGGCCACGATATCACAGGCCATTTTCAGTGCAGTTTCAACATCAGGCACGCCTTTTTCTGCGTTGATAAATGTCGCCGCAATTGCTGCTGGGTCGCCTTCACTTCCTTGTTCTAGAATCAAAAGTGCCAAAGGTTCTAAACCTGCTTCACGTGCCGTCTGTGCTTTAGTCCTGCGACGCGGCTTATAGGGAAGATACAGATCTTCTAGAAGGGTTCTTGTATCGGCTGCCATCACGCGATCATAAAGATCTTTGGTCAATTTACCTTGTGATGCGATCGTCTCAACAACGGTCTTACGACGGGTCTCTAATTCTTTACGTGCTACTTCACGCTCACCGATGTCGCGAATTTGAACTTCATCCAATGACCCTGTTTGTTCTTTACGATAACGCGCGATGAAAGGCACTGTTCCACCCTCGGCAAAGAGGACAAGCACTTGACGCACGGATTGAACAGGAAGGTTCAAATCTCTTGCGATAGCGGGAGACAGATCAATATCTTTATCCATCGGCGGAGGTGTGAATGTCTTAAGTTCTTGTACAATAGGAGTAGCTGCAGGCGTAGAAACTTTATTCATGATAACCAAAAAAGGGGTTCGTTATTAATGTCTATTTAGGGAAACTTATTCACAAAACACGGTCTTTTGGTCAAGTGATTTATTGGGTGTGGACAGGCGAATTTTGAAATTTCGACTTCGGGTCTACGTAACTAAAGGTAATTTGCGAGGTTGCTTCTTAAAACTTAAAAAAAGCGATCTATGTCCCACAAAACGTTCGTCGCACAACTTCCTTTCCGTCGGGCGCTTTTTCATATTCCGCCCACTTTTCATTCTCTTCATAGGGCGAGGTAATTGCTTCAAGTAAATTCTCGAACGCAAGTTTATCACCCTGATTCGAGCTCTGGATTACACGCTCTACTTGATGATTTCTCGGGATTCGAATTGGATTGACCTTCTTCATTTTCTCGAAAAGTGATGCATCTGAAATTGACGTCCATTTTTTCAACCAGCTCGCTTCGAAGGAACTTCTTTGAGATTTATCGCCATTGGCGAATTGGGTAAGCTTTCGAAAAAAGATTGTGAAATCAACCTTTTCTTCAGTCATCATTTCGAGGCTTTCAATAATAAAAGGCGAAGTTTCTTCGTTCAATTCAATGGCGAATTTCTTAGCCATCATCGTGTTAAAATAGTTCCTAAAAAGTCCTTCGAAAGAACCTAGGGCCCCTTCTGCATTCTTAACCTGTTCGGCTTCTGTCGTGCCTAATAGCGGCAAAATAGATTCAGCGAAACGTGTTAGATTCCAATGCGCCATCTCCGCCTGCTTGTTCCATGCGTAACGCAAGTTTCTGTCGATAGAACTAAAGGTCTTCAAGGGATGGAACACATCCATAAAGGCGCAAGGCCCATAATCAATCGTCTCGCCGGATATCGTTGAGTTATCCGTGTTCATCACCCCATGTATGAAACCTAAGGACATCCATTTTGAAACCAAATGGGCTTGTTTTTTCGCGACTTCACTTAGTAAGTAGACATACCTTTCAGCACCATGCGAAGGTGCATTGGGATAAAGACGTTCGATAGAAAAGTCGGCCAACGCGCGCATGGATTCTTCACCCAATGTTGCTGCATATTCAAAAGTTCCCACACGAATATGACTACGCCCACTTCGACAAACAATTGCACCTAACTCAATATTCTGACGTCGAACTTTTTCTCCGGTTAACACAACCGATAACGCGCGAGTTGTCGGTACCCCAAGTGCTGCCATTGCTTCACTAACCAGATACTCTCTAAGCGAGGAACCAAGCGTTGCTTTACCGTCGCCTCCACGAGAATAAGCAGTACGGCCGGAACCCTTGAGATGAAGTTCGAATAAACGCCCCTCACCATCGGACGCTTCGCCTACCAACCGTGCACGACCGTCGCCCAGCAACCCAGAGAAATGCCCAAACTGGTGCCCACAATAAGCCATAGCAATCCCCTCCACGCCTCCGGAAAATTGCCCGACATCGTCAATGCCTAACTCATCGGCCAATTTCTCGTTGAAAGCAAAGATCTCAACATTTGGAAACTCAACCTTTCCTTCTTCTGAATAAAAGTTACTCGGTAAATCTCTATACGATATTTTTCTTTGTAAGCCTTTCATCATTCACTTTCTCGTTACAACATATTCACGGGATCAACGTCTATAATAACCTTGACACCTCTTTGTTCTTCAAAGGCATCTTGGGTGAATAACGCAACACGACGAACCTCTTTTCGGGTGCCCTGCAATAACACCTGCCAGCGGTATTTATTTCTTAGCTTTTCAAAAGGTGCCGTTGCTGGGCCTTTTACCACTACACCGCTTAACTTTTCACGACGCACAAATCCTTTAGCAATGCTAGCCCACTTATGCGCCGCCCTCATAACTGTCTCACTTCTGCCGCTTTCAACCTTAGCCGCAATTAAAGACGAAAAAGGTGGAAGTTGAAATTTTTGGCGTCGTTCTAATTCTTGTTCAGCAAAGCTATGATAATCATGAGTTGAGGCGCATTGAAGTGCAAAGTGAGACGGATCATAAGTCTGGATCAGAACCCGACCCTCCAGCGTACCGCGTCCTGCCCGCCCTGCAACTTGGGATAATAATTGAAAGGTTCTCTCAGCACCGCGAAAGTCAGGAAAGTTTAAACCCGAATCGGCTGAGATGACGCCGACTAATGTTACGTTCGGGAAATCGTGACCTTTGGTCACCATTTGTGTTCCTACTAAAACATTAGTTTCTCCTTCGCGAAATTGTTTTAAAATCTCATTAAGCTTTTTCCCCTTCCCAGTATCCGCATCCAATCTCGACACGACGTATTTTTTATTGTTAGCCGAAAGAATATCCGAAAGCTGTTCTGTACCAATTCCTTTGGGGCCGATCCGTTTGTTTGCGCAGGTTGGGCATTGTTCTGGCAAGCGAATGATGAAGTCACAATGATGACAACGAAGAGATTCCTGGCTGCGATGATAGGTCAAAGAAACATCGCATGCTTCACATCGCCATTGATGCCCGCAGCTTCCACAAAGAATACAAGGTGAAAATCCGCGTCGATTCAAAAACAAAATGCTCTGATGCCCCTTATCGATACACGCCGTGAGTTCTATACTTAATTTTTCACTAAGATGTTCTAATCCATCCACCCGCGCTGACTCTCGTAAGTCAACCAATTCAACGTCGGGTAAGGCTTGATTCGCCGCGCGCTTTTTCATTTCCAAATAAGTAAACTTACCCGCCTTCGCGTTTTGAAAAGACTCAAGTGAAGGCGTTGCGCTTCCCAGAATAATGGTAGCTTTAACTTTCATCGCTAAAACAATTGCCATATCACGTGCATTATAACGCACGCCTTCTTCCTGCTTAAACGAAGAATCATGTTCTTCATCGACAATGATTAGGCCGATGTTTTTCAAGGGCGCAAAAAGCGCCGACCGTGCACCGATGACAATTGAAACTTCACCGGCGCGAATCTTTCGCCATTGATCAAAACGATGCGCTGGACTCAATCCACTATGCAGCACCGCAATTTCGTCGTTGAAAACCGAACGAAAAACAGAGACGAATTGGGGCGTCAGCGAAATTTCAGGCAAAAGGATAAGCCCCATCTTACCTTCTTCTAAAACTTTGGTAATCGCACGAATATATACTTCGGTCTTACCCGACCCCGTGACGCCGTGAAGTAAAAAGGGTGAAAATGCATCGGGACCTAAAGTCGGTAAAATCGCGTCCAATGCCAATTCCTGTTCCCGCGAAAGCGTGACGTGTTTACGTGGCCCCGGTTCATCAATGAAGGGGTTTCGATACCGACTCTCTTCCCAGACCTTTACCAACTCCTTAGTAAGCAACCCCTTTATCGAACTATACGGATTGTCGAATACGCCCCTTAATTCCGTCCCTGAAACAGGTTCAGTTCGTCGGCGTAAGTAGGCCAGTATTTCACGCTGTTTTGCACCAAGCTTGCCTTCGGACTCCCCATCCATCGCCGCGTAAAATTTTTCTTTTTTCTCTTTAACTTTGGCGAGATCGAGGTAGGTCACACTCACCGCACCTGCGCTTTCCAGATCTGCCAATTTCGAAAAAATAATGCCGCTTCGCTTTCGAATATCGGCAACCACTTCTCCCCCGCTTGGGATACTCTCAAAAATATCGACGAGATCTCTGGGAACAGTAGCCCCCTCGATAGGTGTATAAAATTTCGCCCCATCGGTGCGAATACTTGACGGTACAGCAACCCGAAGCACTTCAGAAAAAGGCACGAGATAATAATCGGCCATGAAATTTAGAAAAGAAATGAACGCAGGTTCAACAATCGGTTCCACTTCGACGAGTTCTAACACTTCTCGAATCTTTTCTGGATCAAAGTCCGGCGGAGTCGTACTCAAAGTACGAATTACTCCCGTTTTTCGTTGATTGCGAAAAGGGACGTGAACGAGTTGACCAACTTGAATAGAATCTAAAAGGTGTTCGGGTACGCGATACGTGAGTTCATCGAAAACCCGTACATCCACGGCAACCGCAGCGAAGAGCGTTTCCATTTACTCACCGCCAAAAAGTAAAAAGCGGGCATCGCGTCTGGCTTCAATCATCGTCGCCGCATCGCGTATTAAATTGGCAACGCGAAACTCGCCCATTCCGGATTGACGTTGTCCTAAGAACTCGCCGGCACCTCGAAATTGCAAATCGATATCAGATAATTCAAATCCACTATCGGTGGCAACAAAAGCATCAAGGCGCTGCACTGTGAAATCATTGAGCGGTGTACGCGACATGAGAATGCACATCGATGGTTTATCACCGCGCCCCACACGTCCACGCAGCTGGTGAAGTTGAGAAAGGCCAAACCGTTCCGCACCCTCAATAACAATAAGCGTGGCTTCAGGTACATCAACACCGACCTCAATCACTGTAGTTGCGCAGAGGACATCAATGGAACCTTTACGAAATTTCTCCATCACGATTTGGCGTTCGTCGGTTTTCATTTTCCCATGAAGCACACCAATTTTAAGTCCGGCTAAGGATCCATTGGCGAGTAATTCTGAACCGGGCTCAACACCTAACATCGGATGGTTAAGTCCGTTGATCGATGGAAAAACAACGAATGCGCGTGCACCATCACTGCATTGGTCGTGAACGTATTGATATACTTTTTCAGCTTTTTCTTCAGTCCTGTAAAAGGTGCGTATGGTTTGGCGCCCCGGAGGACGTTCGTTCAAATAAGTAAGATCAAGATCACCAAATAATGCATGCGCTAAAGAACGGGGAATTGGGGTGGCAGTCATCGCTAAAAAATGAGGTGAACTACCTTTCTCTTCCAGCATTGCTTTTTGGTCGACGCCAAACTTGTGTTGCTCGTCGATGATAAGCAAACCAAGTTTTTTTCCGTCATCTGCAAACTCAATATCTTTTTGGAACAAAGAATGGGTCCCGACGATAAGATCAATATATCCATGTTTCAGCGCTTTGAGAACGTCACGCTTATGTTGAGCTGATACCGAACCGGTAAGTAGCTCAATTCGTATTCCGGTTTCACTCAGTAACTTCTTGGCTGTAGAAAAATGCTGCTGGGCAAGCACTTCACTAGGAACCATGAGCGCAGTTTGAAAACCATTTTCGGCTGCCGCAACCGCCATGGAAAAAGCGACGATCGTTTTTCCAGAACCCACATCCCCTTGGAGGAGACGTCGCATTCTCATACCTGAAGAAAGTTCTTCAAAGAGTTCTTTAGTAACTCGGCTTTGTTCTTCGGTTAGCGTAAAAGGAAGTCCATCCAAAAAACGCATTGCGCGAGAATGGTCTGAAAATTTGGGTGCGTCACTTACGCGTCTCTCTTTTATATAACGTTTAGCAAGCGCATTTTGTAGGGTGAAGCACTCCTCATAAACCAAGCGGTAAATGGCCGAATCAAGATCGGCTTCAAACTTTGCGTAGTCAGAATAATCGATAAAGCCATGGATGATCTGGAGCGCTTGTTTAGCTGGAATGAGTTGATGCTTTTTGTAAATATCATCGGGCAATAGATCGACGATACTTTCTGAAATAAGATCCCAAGCAGCTTTGATAAATTTACGAAAGGTTTTCGGCGCGACGCCCTCAATTCCTGGATAAACCGGATCAAGTCCGGACTTCATCGGAAGTTTAGAATTCAGCACAAATTCGGGATGATATAGTTGCGGCATATCGCGATATTCAACATCGCCAAAAAAGGAAATATCCGCACCGATCACAAACTTCTTCACAAACCAAGGTTTGTTCATATTAAACCAAAGAAGGGTAAAAAAAGCGCCCTGGCATTGAACCACCACTTCAACAGGTTTTCGTGATCGAGGGCCCGGCTCGATGACGCGTTCGATGGTCCCTACAAGTGCAACACTACCGATACGATCTTTTTTTGCCCGTTGGCCGTCTAGACCCGGTTCGAAAAATTTATAGCGGCGAGGAAAAACCAGGAGAAGGTCTGCGACGTTAAGGATACCTCGCGATGCCAAGCGTTCAGCGGTCTTTTTCCCCACCCCTTTAAGTTTTTCAATTGGAATCGACTCGATGGTAGTCGCGATACCAAATTCACCGGGACGAAGATGGAAATCTTCGGGCTCTTCTTTTGATTTGGAACGACTCTTTTGCATGCTCTTATTTGGCTTATTTGAGCTTCAAACGCAACCTGGGTTCAACACCTTTTATCGTAATATTATCATTTTAATAGACTATCGACGAAAGGGTCCGATTGATTTTTTGATCAAACCATCGTTCCGTGGTCAAATGGAGCTATGAATTTAGATAAAGCCATCGACTCCTATCTGTCGCATTTAAAAATCGAACGTAATTTAAGTAAAAATACGATCGATGCCTATTCACGAGACCTCTCTCAATTTTTGCAAAGCGATGAAAATTTAACAGAGGTCGAAGACGTCCAAGACACGCATATATCTGTCTTCATGAGTCAACTCAACGCCGAGGGGTTGTCGGCGCGATCTGTAGCCAGAAAAGTTTCAACCATCAAAGGTCTATACAAATTTTTACGACGTCTAGAAATTACCGAGCGTAACCCGACAGAATCCGTAGACTCGCCGAAATTTGGAAGTAAGATTCCAGTCACCTATAACGAACAACAAATAATAGACTTATTGAACGCGCCGCCGACATCCACATTGGAAGGTATTCGGGACCGCGCAATGATAGAACTGATGTACGCATCGGGGTTACGCGTTAGCGAACTGGTTCAATTACGACAACGTGCGTTAGATTTACCGTCGGGAATTTGTCGTGTTCTGGGAAAAGGAGACAAACAGAGAATGGTCCCTATTGGAGAAGAGGCCTTAGCTGCTATTGAAACCTACGTTAAAACCAGCCGGGCTAAGTTGCTTGAAAAAAAGGGCGGCCCGGGTTGTACCCCTTTTCTTTTTGTAACTCGTCGCGGCGGGCCTATGACGCGGCAGGGCTTTTGGAAGATTATCAAAAAGTATGCAAAGGTTGCGGGAATCGATGAAGAACTTTCGCCTCATAAATTGCGTCATAGCTTTGCGACCCATCTTTTAACGCATGGTGCGGATTTGAGAATCGTACAAGCTTTGTTGGGACATTCGGATATCTCCACAACCCAAATCTATACCCATGTTGCCAAAGAACATCTTAAGAAAATGCATCAGGACTTTCACCCTCGAGGCTAGGTTCGAGCTCATTTTTCATTCGGTTCCGAGAAATTTATCGAACCACCGCTGAACCGAATATTTCACACCCGGTGTCAACGTATTCATGTAGATGCTATGGCTTAGTTCCGGAATATCAGCCGCAAAGTCAGAATTTGCTTTGGCACATTTTAAAATAAAACCGATGGAGGTATGACGCAGTGAAGATTGGTTTGATGGCTCTTTCCACGCGCGAACGCAAAAATCGTATACAAACGAAACGTACTCGTCTTCTAAATCCATCATCAAAAGAATCTTTAGAAGTTCACGTTGGTGTCCATCCTTTTTATCCGCCAAGACGTTTACAAAATCTCCAACGTAGGGTCGGACACGTTCATCATTTTTTTTCATACAGTTTTTTAGAATCCAAGCCGATCGCCAACACACAGGTTCGCGGTCAGAGGTCGCAAGTTCTAATACCTCTTCGAACGCCCCAGGGGTGGCACCGATATAGGCTATCATATCGGCCTTACGCCCTTTGCTTAGAATATGTTCCAGCGGACTTTGCAACTTATTCCTCTTCGTCGTTTCCGGTAAAACCTAAGAAAAGATCACCAGAAATAATACGTCCTTCAATGGGAAATTTCGTCCAGGTCTTTCCCATTTCTGCGATTCCATCCTCACCCCAATATCCGTTTTGCATTGCATCGCTGCGAATCGCGATTTCGCCAACCTCTTCGCTTTTTGTGCCAACCGTTTTGCAAGCATAACCGTAAACGGGTCTACCAAGTGATTGATTGACGGGCGTAACTTCAATGTGGCTAATGCCCATTTCTGGACGTCCCCACATTGAACGAGATTCAATATTGACGTCACTCAGAACTTCTCGAATCGCTTTGGGCACTGGCGAATCGACAATATAAATATGATTTGCTTGTTTACCAAAATCATTCGCAATCTCTTTTTTGATCTTTGCGGCAACAACTGAAGAGCCAAGCTTGTTGATCCAACCGCTTGTTTGTCCTACTTGATTGCTAATGGGATCAATACGCGAACGCCAAACCTCTGATATTGAACCTAGATAAGCACCGCCCCCCACAATAATAGTAGGCTGAGTTTTATCTAGACTATCAGCTATTACACTCGCCTTTTCACCTCCTACGATTGCGTTCCCGCGAATCAGCGCGTGCAAGCCCAAAAGTGTTCCATAAAACCATGAAAGGTCGGTTTGGATCGCAATCGTTTCTTCTTCCCACGGGATGGTTTTGTCCAAATACTCCATCATCGTGACAAGTTTAGAATTTGAAAAATGAGACGCGTGAACCTTATTTTCAAAAGCAAAAAGAATGAGGGCTGGTGATTTTCCTTCTGTAGAGAAAGTACGCGTCGCTAACTTATCAATATCGCCGCGTTTACCGCGAAACTTACCCTTCTCGATAATCGTTTTTATGGAGGTTAAAGGTTCTAGCACATCATCTTCGAGGACAATCCAATCCAGGGGTGGGATGTTTGTCGACTCACCGATAAGATCTTTATATGCGTGAAAGTCTTCAAGCACCACAGCCGAAACACCACTTCTTGCGAGTCGACGTAGGGTTTCTTTTCGATCTCTACCGGAAGGAATGGGCACGACGCATCCGCCAACCATCCATGTTGCAAACGCAACATCAAAAAAGGATTGACGATTTTGGCACAAAATAGCGACCCGATCTTTGGGTTCAAAACCACGATCTAAAAACCCGATTGCAAGGTTTCTTACGCGACGGGTCCATTGCCAAAAAGTTTCAGTTTCAAGTTCATTTTCGTTAAAACAAACGAATGCGTTTTGTTCTTTATAGCTTTCAAATTTGGTCCAAAAATAGGTCGCAAAATTTCTGGCTGCCATTTTTCCTACCTCTCTATCGAACCAATATCGACATTGGATCAAACTTTAGTATTAGTAACCGCCCTTTGCTTTTTCACCAGTCACGATGGCCACCGATGACGAACAACCTAGGCGATTTGCGCCTGCTGTCATCATTGCCTTTGCATCGTCATAACTTCGGACACCACCAGAAGCTTTCACGCCGATATCGGGACCGACAATGTGTCGCATTAAAGTTATATCTTCAACGGTCGCGCCGCCGGGCCCAAATCCTGTTGAAGTTTTCACAAAGGTCGCTTTGGCAACTTTTGCAAGAGAACATGCAACGATCTTTTCTTCTTGAGTAAGCATCCCGGTTTCTAAAATTACTTTGACGGTCTTCCCTGGAACGGCTTTGACGACTTTGGCGATATCTTCCATCACTAAGGAATAATCTTTTGAACGCATGGCGCCCAAGTTCATCACCATATCGATTTCGTCAGCACCACATCGAACCGCTTCTCGCGCTTCGAAGGCTTTAGCTGCTGGCGTACCTGCGCCAAGTGGAAACCCAACAACGGCGCAAACTTTAACACCCGACCCCGCGAGGAAACTTGCCGCGAGTCGCACATTAGACGAATTCACACAAACGGAGAAGAAATTATGTAATCGCGCTTCGGCACATAATTTTTCGAGAAGGTCGCGATCTGCGTCGGGTTTTAATAACGTATGATCAATGTAGCGGGCGACGTCTTTTGCAGAAGGCATATCTTTGATCGGAGCCTGCGCTTTGGACAATGACATCGGATTAAGCCCACAACTCGCGCAGCCTTCTAGAGGGAGCTCGCATGAGGCGCATTCCGGTGCGTGCATTTTTCGTCCATCGGCACGAACTGGCGAGGGAGAGTCCCCTCCGAATAAACGCGCCTTCACTTTTTCAGCGATGGCGTCGACTAAAACATCGAGTTGTTGATCATCCACTTTTACATCTTCCAAATGAGACAGTTTACCTTTATCTTTAACCTAACCAAACTACACTTCATTATCCCTTCGGGCAACGTGCCTCACAGGAATTGAAGAAATCGGCCGAGGAGTTGTTCTGAAATTCGAAAAACATGTCGACGTTCTTCAAATTGCTGGAATCGATGTACCTTTAGCAACCCAGGTATCCATAGAGATTCCAATCGGTGAATTGCCAACGAAAACCCAAGTTTACATGCGAGCCGAAGTCGTTCGTGGAACCAAGCCTGGACCAGTTGTTTGGATTTCCAGTTCGGTACACGGCGATGAACTCAACGGTGTTGAGATCACGCGCCAGGTTTTTAGAAAACTCAAACCCGAGAATCTCGTCGGGACTATCATCATCGTCCCCGTGGTTAACGTTTTCGGATTCAATCAGGAAATGCGTTATCTCCCCGATCGACGTGATTTGAATCGCAGCTTCCCCGGATCAAAGCGAGGTTCAATGGCGGCAAGGCTTGCCAATACGTTCATGACAGAAGTGGTTAAAAAATGTGACTTGGGAATTGATCTGCATACAGCGGCAAAAGGTCGGTATAATCTCCCTCAGTTACGCGGAGATATTAGCGATCCATTCATGACAGAACTGGCGAGGGCTTTTGCTGCACCGATTTTCATTCACGGCAAGCCGCCGACTCGTTCATTACGAAGAGCCGCGAACGATCTCGGTATCCCCGTAGTATTATACGAAGCCGGCGAAGCTGATCGTCTGGATATGACATCCATAGAAATAGGAAAAATCGGGATCCTTCGGGTTCTTCGTTCGTTAAAAATGTTAACGCGCGCCCCCGTCTCAACAACAGAGGAGCTTCTCATTTCAAATTCGACGAAATGGGTTCGCGCCAAAAGATCGGGCCTTTTGAGACTTGATGTATCGACTGGAGATTTTGTTCAGAAAAAACAAAAAATAGGAGTGATTGGTGATGCTTATGGGGATCGAATCTACCGGGTAGAGGCGCCGATAAGCGGGCTTATTATTTCCCACGCCACCAAACCTTTATTGAATCAAGGCGATCCGATTATTCACATCGCGACGCTGGATCGGCCTGAATAACTGAGCTCAATCGGCGTCGATTTGTTCGCCAGTAAGATGCGGGTCATAGTATTTAACTCGAATCATACCCACTGCCCATTCAAGGAACGCATCAAGAGACTCCAAGGGAATATCTTCGACAGGAATCGCACATTGCCCATAGTGATTAATCGGGCCATTTTTGATTTCCAAGCCCTCAAGCTCACCAATAAAGTCGTTGGCCGCTTCTCTTTCTTCGTCGGTAATCTTTTTACTTGGGTGATGTTTAATATGAATGAACACCTCTCCCTTCGTGTTGATATCCATTACCGAATATTTAAGAGATCCGTAACGAACGTTCACACCGCCGGCTTTTCCGCCACCAGGTGTAATTTTACAATCATGATCCCGCGCACAAATAATGGCTTTGGTCATTGCTTCTTTACGCGCAACGCCGCCGAGGCGTTCAGCTTTAGCTAAAATTTCAAGAAAATCCACGTTTTATCCTTTTTGTATACCTTCCTTAAATTAAGAAGGCCAAAACAGCGAGGCGTTCTATACTAAGATCTTATCGGCACGTCGAGCTTATTATTTAATAAATTCAGCCCCTTCGGACGGACTTGGGCTCATCAACGCATGACAATTTGGCAAAGCAATCCGACTCACACCCCATTTGATGACAAATTGTCAAAATTCATTAAAGGAGAATAAAAGACGAATGTACTAAGTTATTGAAAAACCTAGGTTGAGGCATCCATTTTTTATATGGCTTAATTTTTGCTCTGTATTAGGTTGTAGATCATTATCATCGAGTTATCGTGCAATTGCTTTTTCGAAAATATGCCTGGATCATGAAGTTCATCATCGTAGGTATCGTTGCTATACTGTTAGCCGTGGCTTTAAACAGGGTCGCTGCAATTTTCCTTGCACCGCTGACGGTCCCAGAAATCGCCCTCGACAATAAGACGAAGAATAAGACTAAAAAGGTCTCGTCTCGTCTGAAAAACTTCTCGAATCCAATAAAGTCTCGATGTCTTTTCGGATGCTTGGAAGATACTCCTGTAGCGAGCGCAACAGGATGTTCTGATGGATGTAAAGCCGGTGAAACATGTCAGGATGATACTTGCGTTCCAATAAGTCAGGACACCTCGTCACTTCCAGTTGCCTCCGATATAGGCGCAAAGCTTCTCGGTGCTATGGTAGCGGGGAATCCAGATTTTTCGACGGCACTGTTAGTTGCCGGAGAACAAACTTATGTTGTCGGAATCGGCGAGAAGATTCTCGACGGCGAGATCGTAGAAATTAGACGAGATAGAATCATCATTCAACGGAACGGACGATTAGAGTATCTGAAATTAGAAAATACGATCAACGGAAACCCTAGCGCCGCACGTAATTCTGCGACCGCTTCCGCCATTGCGCGCGCCAGTCGTGGTAGTATGGACATAAAACCGACAAGCTATCCAGAATTAAGACCTTCGATTCCAAACATCCCCAAAAAATCAGACAACTCCGGCGTGAAGAAAATCTCGGCGACCGAATTTCAGCTCGATCAAGCGTTTCTTGAAAAGGAATTATCCAACACAGGAAAATTAGCAAGCCAGGTGTCGATCGCTCCCAATTACGATGCTGCGGGCGCGAAACAAGCAGGGATAAAAATGATGGGGATTCGGTCCGGAAGTGTTTTCAATAAACTAGGTATTCAAAGCAACGACGTTGTTAAGAAAATTAATGGAACCAAGGTACAGAACCAATCGCATGCGCTTGGCCTGTTAAATAAACTAAAAGGGAAGAGCAACGCTTCTATCGAAGTAGAACGCAAAGGCGCCTCCACAGTATTAAAATATAAGGTAAAGAAATAATGGTGAACTCCCACCGCGTTTTACGCATTTTATGTCTAGCAATATTTGCTATCTACTTTTCCAATACCTCGGTTGTCTCACCGGCATATGCACAGGAAGAAGAAAAGAAGGATGAAAAAGTTGACCCCAAAAAGACATATAATCTTCCGCCTAATTTTGATCCGAACTATCGACCAAAGAAAACGCCGAGAAATCAAAAAGTCACACTCGATTTTCGGAAAGCTCAATTAGATGAGGTCGTCAAAATGTTCTCAAGCGTGATGGGGAAAAACTTCATCATCGCCGACACCATTAATACAAGTAAAACGATTACGATTATCTCACCGAAAGCGGTTCCTTTTAATGACGCCTATCGGGCATTCTTGTCTGCTCTACAGATGAACGGTCTGACGATCGTCCCCTTCGGTAAGTTCTTGAAGATCGTTGAGTCAAAGAACGCAATTCGAGAGCCAATGAAAACCTACGGCGAGCGAGAACGATTACCTAATGAAGCAAGAATGGTAACGGCTATAGTCCCGATCGAAAGCTCTGGAGTAGAGGAAATACAGAATGTGATTTCCAAATTCCTAACAACCGATGCGACTGTAATTCCTTACGGTTCAAGTCTGATTATTAATGAAAACGCTGCCAACTTAAAACGGATTCAAAAACTTATCGTTAAACTCGATAAGGGAGATTCTGCCGATAAAGTCTATGTTTATAAAGTTCTGTATTCTGACGCGGGCGAAATCGCTGGGAAGCTTGAAGAAATTTTCAAGTCTAAGAAATCATCTTCATCGAGTGCACGAAAAGGAAGCGTTAAAAAGAACGATGGAGGTGCCGATGAATTAGACGTTAATATTTCCGACATCATTTCCGATGAACGTACCAATCAATTGATCATCGTTTCCAATCGCCGTTCTTTTGAAAAAATTAAAACAATGATCGAAATTCTCGATGTCCCGACGACCGCAGGTGGTCAGATTCATGTTAAATTTTTGGAATTCGCCGACGCCGAACAACTCTCGGGGACGCTAGCTTCCCTGACCGGGGGCGGCACTACTCGTACAAGTGGCAACCGATCGACTACTCGCAATAACAGAAGCGCAAATAGAGCCCCAAATACACCGACACGAAACGTGGCCGAATTGCTTTCTGGTGAAGTCAAAATAACGGCTCATGCGCCCGCAAATGCTTTGGTTATCGTTGCGTCACCTCGCGATTTTCTCGCGGTGGAAAACGTGATCGAATTACTCGACCGCCCTGCAAAACAAGTCTATGTCGAGGCAGTGATCATGGAAATTGGGGTCAACACCGATCGAAATTTGGAGCTGGGTGTTAACCTCCTAACCGGCCAAGAACTTGATGGGGTCATTCCCCAATCTGCCGTCGATAGTGGGCTGGTTGAGGATACCAATGGTGTCCTCTTAGCCAATTCAAACGGCGGGCTTGAGGGCTTGACATCAGCGTTGGGTGGTCCTGGTGGAGCGCTTGGTTTAGTTGCACCCTTTGTTTCGATTCCCTTTAACGGAACAACACTATCACTACCCGCTTTCTCGCTTTTGTTAAAAGCTACGCAAACCGATACGTCCATCAACGTCCTTTCAACTCCTTCGATTCAAACGCTTAACAACGAAGAAGCAACGATCGTCGTCGGTGATCGCGTTCCTTTCCAACGCGGCGTTACAGGTGG
>CALJNB010000014.1 GCA_937981985.1 uncultured bacterium | reverse complement strand
GCCTATAATTTTAGAAAAAACAGAAAAAAAAGACGCTTAATGCGTCTTTAAATCTTGGCTTACGTAATTCCCCTTATCGAAAGGTAATGTTAAAGTGCTTTGGAGCTGATGAAGAAACTCTGACAGCGCGCTCACATTTCTTTCTTAGGGAAAGAAGTGGAGAGGCTTTCGAACATAGTTCGACAGGACTTTCAGTCTTAGAGATCTTATTCAAACCCACTGAAACCAATCTCGACACACCTCTTTTATTGACGTCTAATTTAGAGATCTCTTGATCAAGAACTCCTGCGCCAATGACTTCGTAAGCAAATTCGTTTGGATTACGGTTATCGGCACGAAATTCACAGCCTTCATATTTATGACGCAATGCACGATATCTTAGGATAGAACGCTCTCGTATCGCACCCGTATTCTCAGCCGCCAGAGCGTACTCAACCCACATTCCGGTGTGAATGACGTTACAATCTGAACCACTAAAACGAAGCGCAGCGGTATAGGATCGTTGAAGCGCTAGTCTGTTCTGTCCGGTCCACAAACCGGCCCACGCTAAGTTATTGTCCATTGTCCCTGTAGTCGGCGCGATTACTGTTTTAGCACGTTGAAGCGTAGAAACCGCATCGTGAAAACGACGCCCTTCGATCTCGTGAATTGCTTTGAGGTTAGATAACGCTTCTGAACGCGGGTATTGATTCAGCGCATCCTTGGATTTCATAACGGCTAAACGATGATTCTGCATGGGAGCAATTTCTCGTATCCATTCTGCTTCAGAACGCAAGGTACTATTAATGCGAATCGGACGTTCGACTGTTAAACGTTCTGACTTTGAACAACTCATAAACACGGCAGTAAAAAGAGAGAAGCCGAACAAAGCGATTACCGCTGAAATAAGAAGTGCAACCATCAGGGCGCGACTCTTGAAAATGGAGTTGGAAGAAAACATGTGTCCTCGGGAAAAGGGTGGATCGAATCTGACTAAGTTGTGTAACAAGACCTGACCAAAGTTTATTTCATTTTCTTTTAAGATTCCAGCAATTAGATAATTTTTCCTTCGAAATTTCGTAATTGGCTGAATAAAGACTGAAAAATCAAATTTTTATTTCTCCAAACTGATCAATCGAAACCAACTGGGTTAATAATCGCAACAAATCAGAAAAAACTTCAGATTAAGCACAACAAAGTCGCTAAACAATCCTAGAAATATGTCTGAAGGCGAGCTTTTAAAGATGCCAGGTTTATTGTATTAATAAGGTTAATCGGCTTCAAACAATTGATGAACATAAAGGTCTGAATTTCATGCTTAAAATTTTTGGGTTTATTCTAATATTTCTCGTGGGTTGTTCGACTGAGTTGCATCACAATCTCGAAGAAGGTTCGGCAAACGATATTATCGTCGCACTTGAAGAAAATGGAGTGCCGGCCGAAAAATCCAGAGATCCGAAAAATAAAGAAAAGTACTTAATCTTAGTTCCGTCAGGTTCGGAATTACGCGCACTAAAAGTGCTGGGGAATCGGGGATTACCAAGACCCGAGCCAAAGGGTTTTTCGGCATTCTACCCGTCTCAAGGATTCATTCCCACCGCCGGCGAAGAACAAGTCGTGCAAAACTATGCACGATCTCAGGAAATACGGCGCAGTTTATTGACGATCGACCAAGTACTGGACGCGCAGGTAAATCTAGTCATACCGCAAAAGGGACGACTGCGACTTTCTTCACAACCGGCGTCACAACCAAGAGCAAGTGTAGTAATTCGTCATCGTGAAATAGACGCTCCGATTTCGGAACAAAAAGTCAAAGAGATCGTTGCCGGGTCAGTTCAAAATTTGGATCCCAAAAATGTCGTAGTCGTGTTCACCCCTAGTTCGAACGCCGGAAAAATCCTTTCAGATGCTGAAATGGTAAGTGTAGGCCCACTTTCAGTATCCGCCGACTCCAAAACAAGTTTTCAGGGATTGTTTCTCGTTCTTTTCCTCATCATCATCGCACTATCGGGCATGCTTATTTTCTTTGTCTTCAAGCGACGATCGTGAGTAGCGAATTCGACAAGGGCGCATCGGCCGCATTGGAACGGCTTAAAACGCTAAAACGGGAAGAGTTCGATGAGATCGTTTTTCCGCGGTTTCTTTCGCCCGACGACCACAAACGTATCTCCGAGATACCTCAGCTGAATCGCGATTCCAAAACTATCTTTTCAAATCTCGATCCTATCGCGTTCAATCGATTCAAAAAAGCAATCTCTCCCCGTTGGCAAGCGATGTATGACGCGATCGAAAACGGTGAATGTAGTGAGAGGTTTGCGCGTGGCCTGCTGAGAAGAACGACCTCCAAAGCAGATTCTCCCAAACCTAAAACACTTGAAGATTACGCAGAAGAGATTGCAGTTCACGAAATCGCAGCTTTCGCCAGTGCTCAAGATAGAAGGATGGAATTGCGAATTAAGAAAAAGATTCCTCAAGATTTATTCTCAATATGGGCGATGGGTACTCAATCCACCACCGATCCAGAACTCGTTCGCTTCTTTCGTGACGCGTACCTCAATCTTATGGAATCCGGACTCAAACAAATAGGGTTCTACTTAATCGTTTTTTCGAAAGTCGCTCAAAGTCCGGAAGCGTTCGATGCATATCTTCAAACCCTAGATCCGCTTCAACGAAACATTTTCGAAGACTTTCGAAAAGTTTCTTTAAAGAGTTCTCGAGCCCATCTTTGCGAACAAATAAATTCACGAATAACCCATATTATTTCAACCTTGGTTAGATCTTCATCGGAGTCCTCATGAGCGACATTAAAAGATTATGGAAGTCCCCGGCAGGTTATGCGCAAGGCGTTGATGCTATTTTCAAAAAACCTAATCGAATGATTAAAAAGGAAGTGGTCCACGCGACAGAACAAATCATGTCTATCCTCGAAGACACCACGAAAGATGCCGCCAAAATTATTTCGAGTGCAGAAGAGGAAGCCGAAAACATTCGTAAACGTGCGCACAGCCAAGGTGTACAGTCAGGTTATGACGACGTGGCATCGCAATTGTTCGCCGCCACCGAAGAATATAAAAACGCACGAAAACTGGCGGAAAAGGATGCTATAGCTTTCGCCTTCCAAATTGCTGGACGCATTATTGGAACCCAATTGGAAAATGATCCCTCATTGGTCGTTCCAATCGTCAAAGAGGTACTAGCCCAGGCAAAGAACCAGAAGAATATTATCGTTCTTTGCCACCCGCAGGATTTGCGAATTTTAGAGGACAATAAACACCGACTCCTCGTCGAAAGCCAAGCGAGTCCGATCGTCATTAAGGCGAACGAAAGTGTTGGACGCGGCGAGTGCATCGTTGAGACCGCGGACGGACGAATTGATGGGCGTCTTCAAACTCAGCTACAGGCATTAGAAAAATCGCTAAATGAGAGTCTATGATGAGTGAAAGTATATTTGGTAAACTCTCAGAAAAACTGAGTGTGACACCGACTGTTAAAATTCGTGGACGGGTAAAAGAAGTAATAGGAACAGTTGTCAAAGCGGTTGCACCCGAAGCTCGGATTGGAGACGTCGTACAGATTCACAAAAGCGACGGTGAGATACGCTTGGCGGAAGTGGTCGGATTTAGAGATCAGCTTGCTGTGTTGATGCCGCTGGGGTCCGTTGATGGAATTGGACCCCAAGCCGAGATCACCTCAACCGGCGAACCTTTTTCGATAACGGTTGGGCATGGACTTTTAGGCAGAGTTGTGGACGGTTTAGGCGCACCGATTGATGGCCTTGGAGATATCGATGGACAAACTTGGTCCATCATGCGCAGCGCACCCCACCCGCTTTCGAGGGCTCCTATCTCTGAATCTGTTAACATGGGTGTGCGTGCAATAGATGGACTCCTCACAGTCGGACGAGGACAGCGGGTGGGACTTTTTGCAGGATCGGGCGTTGGGAAATCGACCCTCCTAGCCCAGCTAGCTCAAGGAACCGAATCAGAAATCACCATTATATGTTTAGTCGGCGAACGCGGCCGAGAAGTACGAGATTTCATCGAACATACATTAACGCCTGAAACGCGCAAAAGAACCGTCATTGTCTGTGCGACGAGCGACCAACCAAGTCTAGTACGTTTGAAATCCGCATTTGTCGCGACGGCGATAGCGGAATGGTTTCGTGATCAAGGAAAAGACGTTTTACTTATGATGGACTCGGTGACTCGATTCGCACGCGCACAGCGAGAAGTCGGACTCGCCGCTGGCGAGCCTCCGGCTAGGCGCGGATATCCACCAAGCGTTTTTGCCCTCCTTCCTCAGCTATTGGAACGTGCAGGAAAATCTGAAAAGGGATCCATAACTGCCATCTACACCATCCTCGTCGCGGGAGGTGATATGGATGAACCCATCGCCGACGAAGTTCGCGGTATTTTGGATGGACACATTATTTTGGATCGTAAACTCGCCTCCCGAAACCATTGGCCCGCTATTGATATCTTAAGTTCATTATCAAGGGTCATGAATCGCGTAGTCTCGCCGGACCACAATAGAGCGGCCGGAAAATTCCGCGCTCTTCTTGCAGCCTATGAATCGAAACGAGACCTTATAATACTGGGGGCATACGAATACGGCGCCGACGAACAGACCGATCTGGCCATCGATCTCATAGACGATATTGAGTCCTTCCTCAGACAAGGGCATCAAGAATTCGAAACCTTTGAAAATATCGTTCGACGACTTGAGGACCTAACCCTTTGAACGATAAACTACCACAGTTAACTACACTCTCTCAATTGAGAGAATCGGAACGAGATGAAAAACGAATCGCGTTAACGAAGGCAACTTCGGAAATTCGAGCTCTTAACGATCTACTAAAATCGTTGTCGAAATCCATCACAGATGCCAATCTTGAAATCAGGAACGCGAATCATAAAACCCCCTCTCAAATTTCAGAACGTCAACAATTCAATTCCTTCCGACTTGCCAAGGAAGCCGAAATCGTGACATTCGAGGAAAAAATAATTGAGGCAAGAACTTCACTTCGAAAAGCTAAAAAAACGCTGGAGGAAAAACGAGCAGAACTCATCGAAGCCGAAGCTGCACTTAAAGCTGTCACAATGACGATTGACGCCGAAGAATTGAGAATTAAAAAGAATCGAAAAAAGAAAGCTGAAGACGATGCTGATGATATCACGCAATCTAAATGGAAGAGTTAAAGAAAAGCCGTGCTTGTTAGATACTCATCTTTTTAAATTTCCATTCTGGAATATTCTTAATGGTTAACATTATCCACTTCCACATGCCCTTAGTATAAACGACATTCTTTCCTGTTCTTTGAGCGTGAAAAATCGCTTTAGCAACCTCATCAGGCTTGGCTGTTAGACGTTCGGGAAGATCCATCTTCTCGGTCATTTTTGTTTCAACAAAACCCGGTTTTACAGTCAACACGTGAACACCGGAATCGAATAATCGATTTCTCAAACCTGAAAGATAAGCTGTCAATGCCGCCTTAGAAGAACCGTATACGTAGTTACTTTTTCTACCGCGATCTCCAGCTACCGAACTAATCCCGACGATGAAGCCGCTTTCGTGTTTTTCAAAATCATTGGCAATGATATTCAGGAGGCTAACTATCCCAGTATAATTTGTATCTACAATTTTTTGTGATTCCTCAAAATCGCTTTGCGCTTTTTCTTGGTCACCGAGATATCCCGCGGCAACGACTACGCCGACGGGTCTTTCTACTAAGCCCTTGTAAAATTCTTCATGGGAGGCGAAATCTAAAACGTCAATATCCACCAACGAAACTTTTCTAGAGCTTCTGATATTGAGGTCCTTTGCAAATGACTGGAGTTCCTTTGAGTTTCGAGCGGCTAAGATTAGATCGTAGCCGTTTGCCGTGTACACACGTGCCACTGCTTTAGCGATATCACTCTTCGCGCCTATGATTAGTACGTATCCCATCTATATTCCTACTCGTTTAGATTGTAGAGAACTAAAGCGATCCTCTAAATTGTATTTTTTACGCAGCGCACGAAACTTTTCGATCATCGGATAACCCTTCTCGAATAGCTCTTTACTGATTCGAACATCTTTGGCGAGATAAACGCGTCCACCGTATTTTACGACGATCTGATCAAGATCATCGAGCAACTCAAACAGTCCGCTTTCGATCTTAAAGTCCAACGCTAGGCTATACCCATCGAGTGGGAACGAAAGATAGTTTTCGTTTGCCGGTCCGTACAATTTCAAAATAGCTAAAAAGGATCCCTTTCCGGCATCAGCTATCCGTCCTAGGATTTCTTCGTAGCCTTCATAGCTGACATCTTTGGGTAGAATACATTGGTATTGCGTAAATCCGTTCTTACCGTAAACACGATTCCAATTCGCAACGAAATCCAATGGATAGAAAAATGTATCGATATTTACCTTTTGCTTGGTAACTCTTCCGAGCGTCTTGCGGAAATAACCAAAGTTAAGCAATTTTACGGTTGCGTTATTCAGGGTAAAGGACGGAAAACTAAAGGGAACATTGAAACGCCACTTATTCGAATAATCAAGATCTCCGTCATCGGAAAAATCTCCGACCATTAAGAGACAGCGTCCTAAATCTTTTCCTTTTGCTAGACAATCAATCCAAGCAACGGAATAGGGGACATCATTATATTCTTCAAAAGCATCAAAAGTTTCTTGGAGATTACGTGTTTTAATCGTCGTCTGGTCGATATTCTTAGAATTAATTTTCTTCAAGCTCAACGTTGCGTCAAGAATAACGCCTGTGAGTCCCATCCCGCCACAAGTAGCTCGGAATAGATCGACATTCTTTTTGTTTGAACAGGTTCGTACTTTCCCATCAGCCATCATGAGCGTGAATGACTCCACACTTTCGCTGAAGCATCCGCCGACATGGTGATTCTTTCCGTGGACGTCCGCGGCAATACACCCACCCACTGTAACTAACTTTGTGCCTGGGGTTACTTTTATAAACCAACCCTTTGGAACAATTACATCCAAAATTTCGGATAAAAGAACACCCGCCTCAACCTTAATAATTCCTGAGACTTCGTCGAAATCAAGAAAGTAATTTCGCTGGCGCGTTTTGATCATTTTTGAGCTTAAAGCGCTATCCCCATAACTACGCCCGTTGCCATATGCAATAAGACCAAGATTGTCTGAAATGATTTTTTTCAAATGGGTCGGCTTTTCGAAACCGAAAAATGTACTTTTAATATTTGGATAATTTCCCCAACTTAGAAAGCTCATGCTCGGACTCCGTGTAAGAGCTACATCTTTATTCGTCGCCCCAAAAAAAGTCAAACTCCTCGTCCTAAATATACAAACCTAGATCTTCCTAGAGACGTTCCGGATTAAGATTCATTTTATTTGCAGTTTTCGTAGTCCTGCTAGACTCAGCCGATGAGCAAATCAAAACACGTTGTAGAAACCTTTCTGATGCTTGGAACCCAACTCGGTCCAAAAGATCACCAACGACTTCTAGAAGCCTATGTTGAAAGGGTTGCCCCCGAGCGCGCAGGTACCTTCGATCAAATAGGTGATGTCTTAACGCAGCTTGTTCCCGAAGTTGAACCTGGCTATAAAGCTGGAGTCGCTGGATGTGTTGCCCAAGCTCTTAGACAATTCACTCAATCTCAATTTGATCTCGATCTCCGAATTACAGGAACCGATTACGGCCCCTTCGAGCAACGAACCGATCCGTACCGAATCGACCGAACTTTTTTTCATCTCGGCTTTTCCATCCTGACCGCTAAAGTCGAAATGGAGTTCCCAGGGTACTCGCCCTACTCCGCCTCGCGCCAACTTGATATTCCGATTTTTCGCGAACATTTTGAAGCAATATCAGATATCTTACCGGACTATCTCTGGTGGGAAGTCCATGATCGAAAAGATACCATTATCGAAGCCTTGGACCTGCATAGCCTATCGCAAAAGCGAAGAGCTATCGCAGATGCCGGATTTGATGTGAGTACTTTTGGATTGTACCTCGTGACTTTTCAGACCCTTCATGTGTAGTTATTTGGAAATGTAGTTAACCAAAGCGTTTGTCGTAAATGGTTCTACCCTCTATTTTCGCGAGAGCGCTATGAACGACCAAAATCCTCCCACTAAAAACACCCTATTTATAGAAGTATCGGGCGCTGGTCTTCCAGAAGTCGATGGCTTGTACGTGCCTTCGGCTGAACCTCCTAAAGAATCTGAGTCGGGAACCCTCTCTTCTCTTGGTTATTGGAACGGTAAAATGGCTTGGGATCGCGCCGACAAAAAGTCAAAACGCAGCCCGGCGATCTCCTATTCCAACACGTATAAATCATGGCGAATTTGTCGACTCGACGGGCACCTCGCTTACGACAACACCTGCAACGAAGAACTTCCTCCGACCGAACGCGAATGGCACGTTTATAAAAAAGGCGTCGCACCAGCTCCGAAGGTGGTTATTCACCATTACGATCCTCGTATGCCATGCCCTGAACCAAACATTTTATTTGTGATTGGAGGCCCGGGTAGCGGCAAAGGCACGATGTGTAAATTGGCTGAATTACAACTTGGCTGGCATCACTTATCGGCCGGTGACTTACTTCGTGCTGAGATAAACGCGGGCGGCGAGACCGCAGAACTTATCGAAGATATTATTACAAAGGGCGAACTTGTACCGACGTCCTTATCCGTAACCCTTTTAAAGAACGCGATAGAACGTTTGATTCGAACAACCGGAAAAGTCAATTTCCTAATCGACGGCTTCCCGCGTTCGATAGAGAATGCCCAAGGATGGTTCAATATTTTTGGGAAGGATTCCCCGATACCTACCATGTTGTATTTTGAATGCCCCTATCCCGTTTTGGAAAAACGTATTCTTGGAAGAGCTAAATACTCAGGCCGTAGCGATGATAACGTCGAAAGCATCAAGTTACGCTTTGATACCTTTAAAGCCGAGACCTTGCCGACTGTTGAACTTTTTAGAAGCAAAAATAAGTGTGTTGAAATCAACTCTGGACGCGACCGCCAACTCGTATTCTCTGACCTCGCCGAACATCTTTCCGAGTTTACCGAAAATGAGTTTGCGGACCTGCCGCTTTCCGAAGAAGCCGAGATGTTACTTGGTCTCAGGCCCTACCCATCAAAAACGACTCCCTAAAACACAAAAAGCTCTACGTCTAAAACCCGTTCGTACTTATCGGCTATCACTCACCACTTTTAAGAAACGAGGCAGAGACGCCACACACGTTGCTTGCTCGCCCTAGAAAATGTGCTCCGAATAGCTCAATTAAGGCTACGGTAATCTCGACCCCCTGATATTTACGTGGGATTGCACATGTTGGAATGAAACAAGTTCTTGGCATCCTTATTGCTCTTAATCGATTTGAGTCTGTACCGACGGACAAATCTACGATCTTATATGGAGCTTCATTTGAAATTGAAACAATTACTCACTCTTCCCCTCCTTCTTTGCATTTTCCTTTTCTCGTTCGCGTGCGGCGAGGTCCCTGAAGCTGCTTCCTCAGACGACGAAGCTGAAGTAACTCAAGAGGAATACGAAGCGCTCGCGAACGAAGAGTTTGAAATTGATGCAAATGCCTTGCTTGATCTCCAAGAAGAAACCGAGAAGCGTGATGCTAAATCCGATGCTGCGGGCGGTACCGTCATGATTGCTGCCTCGAATCTAGGAAACGTTCAAGCCGGTGCCAGAACAGTTCAAGTTGCGAGAGGGTTCTTCCTTGTCGCGAGGTTGGCGCTCTCGGTCGTAACGGTTGTGGCCCTCGCCAATCCAATCACGATAGCAGGTGTAGTCGTTGCGGCAGCGGTCGTGGGTGCTGCAGTCGTGTTTGCGCAAGCTTACCACGCAAAATCAGATGCCCAGATACAAGCCTATACCGACGCGCAGCCACTCGTTGCGAAAGGTGACGGAAAGTATAAAGTACTGACGCGATGCAATATTATGGGAACAGGATCGGGGCAGCCTGTCCATGGCAGAGTAGAGGGGATAGGCCTTGGACATTCACTCGCTGCTGCTCATGCAGTTGCAAAATCTGCTGCTAACGACAGATGTATCGAAGGTACGCAGGGAAAACACTGTTACGCTCAACAATGCTGGAAAGGATCGAAACCTGTTCATTGCGGTCCAGCTAACTAGAAAAACATCACTCTCGTTAACAACGTCCTTAGGGGCGTTTTTTTTGGTCCTAAGCCACTGAGGCGAAAAAGACACACAAGAGGAAAGACCGCCTCGCAAGACTGAGGCAAACAAAGCACACCCAAGTCCCGTCACACAAAAACGCTAATAGATAAGCCAGATATAAGGCGATAGCCTTCATGGTATGGCTGGCATATACCTTGCTGGGTACCTATTCGTCTTTATTAACAAAATCTATTTAAAGCAGGTATCTCTTTGAACTTGAAAAAATTACTCACCCTTCTCCTTCTTCTTTCGGTTTTCTCTTTTTCTTTTGCATGTGGTGAGGTCCCCGAAGCGAGTTCAGACTCGGAATCTGAAATGACCCAAGAAGAGTATGAAGCGCTTGCTGAAGAAGATTTTGAGGTTGATATCGACGCTTTACTCGAGCTCCAGAAAGAAACTGACGCGATCGACGGAAAATCAGATGGAGCTGGGGGGATGGTCGCCATTTCTTCAGCCCAACTTGGAAACGTTAAAGCTGGTGCGAACGCGGTTCGAGTCGCTCAGGGGATCTTCGTAGTTGCACGTTGGGCACTTTTTTCGGTTCAAATTGTGGCGTTGGCAAATCCCGTGGTAATTGCCGGTGTGCTCGTTGCAGCCGCCGTCGGCGGGGCTGCGGTGTACTACGCTAAAAAGAAGGCTGCAGCCGCAGCGGCGCCAAGAACCAAAACGTGGAACGGAATCACAAAGCGAGTCCACTGTAACGAGAACGATTACAATCGACTTCGAAAACGCTACAAAGATGCATGCAATAGTTGGTCAAAGTGTCCAGCACAGACATCGTGTTCAGTCGCTTCTGCACACATCACAAAAGCTAAGGCTTGTGTTGCTGCGCGTAAATACTTCAACCAAGTATGCTTTAACAACGTCTCAGATCCTGGGCACGACCAAGTCCTAAGAAACGCCGAACAAAACATCACGAATTGTATTACACAAGCACAAAGAGCTTGCAGGTAAGTAATATCAAGCAAAAATCCGGCGCATCGTTTTTTCACACTCTTGTAGAAAATGCGCTTTGCGCGAACCACCAACCCAAAACAACAAAACCCTATGCTTGCTATTTTGCTTGAGGTTGCGCGTCAGCCGGGTTCTTCGGCCAGTTGTGTTTGGGGTAGCGAACCATCAGTTCTTTTCGAACTTCCGTGTAAGTGTTCTCCCAAAAGCTCGCTAAATCTTCTGTAATTTGTGCGGGTCGGGAATTAGGCGCGAGAAGATGCAAACACAGGCGAGTTTTTCCGTCATTGATCGTGGGTGTGGTATGCAATCCAAACATCTCTTGAATACGAACCGCTAGGACCGGCGGTGAAACACTATAATCGATTTTACGAAATTTTCCGGCTGGAGTTTTATATTTCGACGGTAACTCCTTTTTGAGTTTTTGCTGAGTCGAATAAGGAATGGTTTCCATGAAAGATTTGGCTAGATCCATCTTCTTTGTGGCTTTAAAGGATCTATGGGTGCCAACCAGCATGGACACGAATTCAATATTTGCCATCCGGTCCTCAAAAGGATTTTCGGGATCTAATAGATTCATCCGCGCGATAAGTTGAGTGACCTCATCGCTGACGGTAAAGGCTTTCGTCCAATTTCGAATCACGTTCTCCGCAAAAATACGTACAACATCCAATGGATCGGCTTTATCTGTTGCCGCACGCTTTCGAGACAATTCGAGACCGTAAAAACTTTGAACTTCAAAGATATCTAAGCGTTTATCTTTCTCAGAAAAAATAGGAACGATATCGGTGCTTACTATATCCTTGATCATTTTTTTGTCGATTTCAGTAACGTAATTTGCAACTGAACAGGATACGCCATCGGCCTGCTTGGTTCCGAAAGCACGAAGAACAAGTACGTAATCGGACCTGTCCTTTTCGCGAAGTCTTACAAACGCGGACCCGCCAGAGACCAATGCGTAACGATTTGGTGTGCGTTTAATAGAAAATAAATCAGGAAAGGTTTTTAGCAATAACTTGCGAATAATTTGCTCGTTAATCGGTCCTTTTTTCCGGCAGTCTTTTTCAATTTGGCAAGCCACTCGAAAGGCGTTCTTCGGGAAACCCGTTTCGGCAATCTGTGAAGCGCGGACGCCGATATCACACTTTATGACCTTTCCCGAAGGTTTATTTTTAAGCTTAAACTCAGGTTCAGACAGAACAGCTGCCGCGTAGGCCCCTTCTCGGGCAAACCCCTCTTGTCGAGCATGATAGACCAACGCAGCTAGGCGCGGTGGTAAGGGTAAGTCGACAAGTTTCTCACCAAAAGGGGTTATCGAATTATTTTCGTCAATAGCGCCGATGGCATTCAACATTTTCAAGGCGATTTTTAAGCTGCTTCCTTTCGGAGCCTCGAACCATTTGAAGTTGTCTAAATCGTTGGTCCATTTTGCGACTTGCAAAACGGCGCCTGTAATATCTGACCGGATAATCGCCGAGGTACGAAAGTTATCCATTCGAAACTCACTATTTTTCGTCCAAGCACGATAGGTCTTGCCTGCGCCCTCGCGAGCGGCACGCCCTGCCCTCTGATCGGCACTCGCAAAACTAATAGGTTGGGTTACTAAATTATCAAAACCGGTATGAGGATCGACATGATCAATTTTTTCGATTCCCGAATCGACAACGATACGTACTCCCGGAACGGTAAGCGACGTTTCTGCTATATTGGTCGCGAGAATAACGCGCCGGCGGTCCGAAGGATCCAAAGCAGTGCGTTGTTCACCCAGCGTAAGGGAACCATGTAAAACTCGCACATCGGCTGTCGTGTTTTCCAACATCATGCGCACATTTTCGATGTCACGTTTTCCTGGCATGAACGCCAAGATATCTTCTTTCGAATCGTCTTCCAAAACTTGACGTATAATTTTGGCAACAGCATCATCTCGACGGTCCGGCAATTTTTTTAAGTACTCAATTTCATTCGGAAACTGTGGAACTTTAACATCGACAATAGGAGCGTTGAAGTACTCAGAAACTTGTTTTGCCGAAATTGTGGCTGACATAACAACGACTTTAAGATCATCTCGGACCGACATAAGCTCACGGAGAAATGCGGCGCAGAGATCGGTATTTAGACTGCGCTCATGAAACTCATCAAGGATGACAATTTCATGTTGCTCTAAAAAGGGATCCCCAGCTAATCGCCGAACAAGTAGCCCATCTGTCACAAATTCGATCATTGTTTCTTTGCACGCTTTTCGATCAAAACGAACGGAGTAACCGACTTCTTTTCCTAATGCTGTGTCTCTATTTTTTGCAACCCAAGATGCGAGCGAGGTTGCGGCCAGTCGCCGCGGCTGAACCACGACGATCGATTTCTTTGGTGATAACTTGTCCAAGAGATGGGGAGGAACGCGGGTGGATTTACCGGTTCCCGGTGGCGCGGAGATAACGCACGAGCGAGATGTCTTGAGATGTTCGACGATGCTGTCGAGATAGGGGTCGATCGCGAAGTCCAATGGGTGCACCGTCGTCAGAAGGAAATAGAACGAGGAAATAACTACACCTCCTGTTCCAAATTGTACATTGTACGTCGCGAATTGGAGTATCTGTGAAGGCGGCTAATCACCTCATCAATGAAATCAACGACTTGTGGGTCGTCGACCGCTATGCTCGCATTTCACTTCTTTCAAAAAAAAAAACGCCCGATTTACCGGGCGTTCAAGAAATATTCAAAGACGAAAGTCTATTCGCCTTTTGGGTGAATCACCAAGATCGACATGATACGGCGAGACGATCGCGACAATTGGCAACATTATTTTCTGCTTCTATCAACGCCGTATCGTGCCCTGGGTCGGAAGAACCGCGGAAACAAACATTATTGAAGTTTCGACGCTCAGCGGCGCAACGTCGCGCTCGGTCCATAAATTCAGACGCAAGAGAACAAGACATCCCTCTAAAGCATGAAGAACGTAGGTTACAAACAAGTTTATAGTGGTTGTACATTTGGTTATATTTTTGTTCAGAACATGTAATTCGTTTCGTCACTCCATTCCAGGTTTTGAATTTTTCTCGATGTCCATTTCGCCCCGCACCGCTCTGACCTCCACCTCTTCGCTTAGCAAGCGCTGCCTGCTCATTCGCGTACCAAATCGCAACACCGACTGCGCCAGCAATGAGAACTCCTGCAATCACAACGGGATTTACAAGCGCGGCAACTTGAACGCCGACAAGGGCCCAACGCGCGACAGCAAACATCCCGCGAGCAATCTCAACGGTACGCACGCCTTGCACTACATTTCCTAGATTTCGAGAAGCGATAACAACCATACCAGTCATGGCGACGTCGGCTTTTGAATCATGTTTTCTTGTTTCTTCATCAAGTTCAATGAGTGCGTCGATATCGATCTCGAACTCTTCGTGTGCCAAACTTTCGTATTCTTCTTGGGCAATATCGATTCCCGAATCGGTGGCTTCCGGAACTTCGCCGCATGCTACAGAAAAAGAGAAAAGGGAAAGTAAGAAGAAGGCGGTTAATAATTTCTTGATATTCAAAATAGTACTCCATGTAAAAATAGTGACGAAACTAACCAGTCCGGCACGGGCCCCACGCAAAGCAAGATTAATGCCAAACACCTTAACTTTGTTCTCGAAGGGGATTTAGCCAATGAAAACGCGACCTTCCTCGCAGATTCAGCTGGAAATACTCCTTGCAGGAGCCGGTAACTGGAGTTGCCGCTTCTGGGAGCCGATGCGAAAAAGTCAAGCTCGAACGCGTCAGACACGATTCTTATGAGGGGAACGATTTTTACGGTTCAAATTCGGGCGAGGATTGAACAGGCGAAATTATATGATTTTACCAAGCCCGACATGTATTACGAACGCGGTTAAAACAATTTTGTACGTTTCTTTCTGCGTTTCTGAGCGTTTCATCGTGTCCTGGATCGCCAACATTGTTGAAACAGGCTTGATTAAATCTTTTCCGAGCAGCGACGCATTGTTGGGCACGCATCAGGTGTTCAGATGCTACACTGCAGCTCATATTTGCCGGACATCGAGACCAAAGTCCGCAGACATTCTTATAACGATCACGAAGGAGGTTGTAGTTATGATCTGAACATCTTTGCCTTTTCGTAACGCCATTCCATGTTCTCCATTTAGTTTGACCGTTTGAGCCGGATCGTGCCTCTTGGGCTTTCTTGTTCGCGTACCAAATCGCAGCACCTACCGCTCCAGCAATCAGAATTCCACCGATCGCGACAGGGTTTGCAAGGGCAGCTACTTGAACACCGATAAGTGCCCAACGTGCCACCGCGAAAATGCCGCGGGCAATTTCAACCGTACGCACACCGTTTTGTACGTTTCCAAGATTTCGGGCTGCGATCGCCACCATACCACTAGCGTGAACATCAGCTTTCGCATCATGTCTTTTGATTTCTTCATCAAGCGCAATAAGCGCATCTAGATCGACTTCAAATTCTTCAAGCGCAAGCGCTTCATAGTCTTCTTGGGTGAGTTCGACTTCGTGCTCTTCATTGAGCGTATCGTCGTGGACCTCACCGCAAGCGGGAGAAAAAGAAAAAAAGGAAACAACAACGAGAAGGGTTAATAATTTTTTTACATTCAAAATAATACTCCAAATAAACGAAATTTTAAAACATTGGGAAATTAACGCATTTCCTCTGGGGTCAATAAATGATGTTCATTCTAATCGAAGCAGGAACATCTGAACGTGAATCCATTAAAAACGAACGACCGTTTTATATAGAAGGGGATTCCCCTTTTCAACTCATTTTCTTTATTTCTTGTATTAAGTGTGATTTTTTGGGTTTCGTTTGATTCGCTTTCGACACGCGCACATGTTCTAAATGCGAAAATACCCCGTTCTAGTTTCTAGGAATTCAAAGACGGGGATTCTAAGTGCCGTAGTCGAACTCAAAGTGAATCAAAGATACGGAGATTACAGGCTGTATTATCCCTACAACGCCAACTTGGTCGGAAAGTTGAAGACCTGAAAATAATTAGGGACGCCATTCGATACTGAGCCCAACACTGGGTCCGGCGAACTTCTGGTCAACCTTACAGTCACTCGCTAGATATTCACATTGTTCTTCTGTGCCCGGAACCGTCTCGGTAATTCCCACGGCGCCGATGAACGGAGTAAGGAAAACGCTCCCGGAAGTTCCTCGTCCCTTAACAAGTGTGCGTACACCGACTTCAGCGTAACCGAGACCGTTGTGATCCTCACCCTGAAAGCTCATTCGTCCGATCAGCCATGAGTTCTTTACCAAAGCATGAACAGGGAGTTGACCCGACAATTTTAGACCCTGAAATTCAAATTTTTCGATGCCGATCAAGTAGGTCGTAAGCTTGAAGTTGAGTCCATCGTGAGTTCCAACTCGAAGAAATTGCGTCGCTGCGAATCCAAAATCCGATTTCTTTGCTCCTCCTAAGCCAAGACCGATCTCAAAATATTTAGTGTCGTAAGAAGCCTGGCCGTAAAAGGTCATAAAATTCGGTTGGCCCCTATCCGTTATTGCGAATGCTACAGGAGAAAAAACCAACCCTAATGAAAGTGGCATGTTTTCAAATCGATGAGTCGCTTCAAAATCGATAACGGCGCCGATTCCCAATGTGTCGAGCGGGATAAAAGGTCGAACAGTTAGCCCCAATTCAGTCCCGCTAACTTTGGATCGATGGAGCGCGTTGTCGGTATAAAGTCGATCTACTTTCATGACAGCCGAGCCGATTGGGACGTCCACATTCATGGGAATACGGACACGAGCGTGCTTCTTCGTGACCTCAAGCACCTGCCCCAAGGTAATGGGATCGAGGACAGTGACCTCCTCATCCCCAAATCCTTTTTTTCGTATTTTGAAAAACTCGACCGTCTCCGACTCTTTTAGGCCATCGTTGGAACCTAAGTCGATTACGAATTCGTCCTCATCTATCGCAATTACCTTTCCCATGCTGGACTCTTTCTTGATTTCGTTTACGGGACGTTCTGCTACGGTGTTTGGTGCCGACTTCATATCTAAAGATAGGCCTGGTGATTTAGTCATCTCGAGTAACTCGACTGTCTCCGGCTCCTTGACATCCGCTTTCGTTTCTTTTGGCTCAACCTTTTCGATAGGAGCTGTTTCTGTGAGTGGGTCTTTCTCGATAGGTGATTGTGCGAACGACACACCGGGTAGAGAAATAAGAACTGTAATTAAAATATAACCAAATAACTTCATCAAAATACCTTCAGTTAAAGGAAGTTGATTCGGGTCTTCGCAATATCGGTGCCAGGATGCATCATGGGTAATCCGTCTGTTTTCGTTCTAATTTTGGAGTAATCTCCCACCATTCATGAGGTACAACTGCCTAAAAACGCGGATTTTGCATACGAAACAAGATCGTTTTTTGCGTTGTTTAGGATTCTTCGATCGTAAATACCGTCGCAAATCCGCCACCAGCGGTGCGAAAATTCGTCGTCTGCCCCTGATAGACTCTCGCAGCCATCAGCAAAGGCTCGCCGGCGTAAGTATAAACACGAAGGTCGTATTTTAGATGCTTTGACTCTTCATCGGTTCCATTGGCTCGTCGGTGTACTTTTATAGCGCGCGTCGTGGGCGGAATGAATCGTTGAGCAATGTAACCACCTTTACTAATTTCCTCCCAGACGCGCTTCGTTATTTTTGCGCCGCGATAAGTTGCCTTACCTCCAAATCCGGAAGTAGGCTTAAAGAAATATTGCTTACGTTGTGCCCAAAATTCATTGGCATTGTCGGGCGTCAAATCGAAAGTCTGTGGGACATCAGCTAAAGCGAAAATATGTTCCTCGGACAATCCTAAACTTCGTAATTTCACCTCACCCAATCCCGTTAAGTTTTTCTTATTTGCATAGAGCGCATGATGTCTAGGAGAAGGACTGAGCACAATCGCATCTTGGAGGAATGCCTCACGTAGTGCCCGACTCGAAGCATGATCGAGACTAAAGTCCGTCAAACGATTATAAACCATATCGATGATTCGGTCGGCGAGATACAGCTGTCCATCTTTAAAAGTGAGTTCATTGGAATCACAAATAAAAGTTTCGATTCCTCGATCTGATAAATACTCCTGGGCGAGTAACATGTCTGGAAATAAGTACTGGTCAGCGGGATTTTGGTCGACAATGGCGATAGTGTTTGGAACGCCCTCCCTCCCGGAGGCTAGCCATTCGTTGACAAACATATCGATAAAGATGTCAGCATGATTCGAAGGTAGATCCGGTGCCACCGCATGAATGGTTTGGAGGGCCTGCCGAAGCTGGTCCACCAAAAATCCACCGCCAGCATTTGTATTGACCTCAATCAACCGTGGGCCTTCGGGGGTAATATGGAAATCGTATCCCATAAAGAGCCCTCGTGAATCTGGTTTTCGAGAATGTATCTCGTCTAAATCATCCAAGACCTCTGTTTGATAGCTGTCCAACAACGCAAGAGCCTCGAACGCATCGATTTGTTGTTTCATCTGCGCGACATTATCAACTGAAATAAACACTGATGTATTGGCAAATAAGTGTCGACGCTCGCTTAGAATATTGGATATCTCGGGAATAGTAGTTTGCCTAAGAATCGACGCGTCGATTAACGCGCGTTCGACTGGAAGGCAAAAACAAGTTCTATTCATCTCCTCGATGTTTCCAAAATTACAGTACTGGAGATCTTCTGAGTTCACGAAAGCTCCTTTGTGGTTACTCCACAAGCCGTACAACACATCTCAAACTCGCTTCCGCAACAATCTGATATGAGAAAATTAAGCAAGTTAGATACATTATTATACTGGGCAAAATACCTTATTTTGCGTCCCTCTCTTTGCGAACGAATGAGACCGGCGTTGCTAAGCACCAATAATTGTGCCGATGTGGTGGTCGGTCGTACCTTCGCAAAACGTCCGAGATCTCCAGCGAGTTCACCTTCTACCCCTTTTTCAATAAGACGTTTAAATAATGTCAATCTACCATCGTGGGCAATTGCGGAGAGCATTTTTATAGCGTTCATTTGTTCCATAGTTCATGAATACATGGATAATTAAATAGATTCAACGTTTTTTTTATTTATGGGGCGAGAATAAAAGCTGCCGCGTCAATCTCGTCACGATATTGATTTAATAAAACTTAAACGGTATCCGACTTTTTGTGAGAAACCAGGACACCTATGTTGGCATATGTAAAAACGATCCGGAGCACTTCCTTTGCTTTTGTTTGTGGGACCTGGACCATGCTTTCCATCCTGATTATTTTGATGCGGGTCATCAAAATACAATACCAAACCGTGGCGTTCGGAGTCATGGGAACTGGAGTCTACGTCTCTGATATTATTCTCCTGCTGACAATCCTCATCGTCGGCTTAGTTATTATCTTTTTGTTGCGCAACGCTTCTCATTTAGCCCATAAAATTTTTCTTTTTGCATCGACGGCCGTCGCTATACTCATAGGTGGTTTGGAGATAGTAGCGTGTAGATTCGCCGTTGTTTCTGGCTCCACTTTAGACTTCAATCTAATTTATTACGCACTGAAAAACCTACGCGAGGTTCGCTGGGTTGCTGGAAGTGAGACTCCCTTATGGCTAAGCGCGACTCTCGTCATACTTTTGATGGCTTTCATCAGCATCCCAATTATTTTTTCACGATTCTGGAGCTCGCGGATCTACCGACCCGGACCGTCGAGTTCGAAGACCAGCATCGTCGTTTTCCTTATCGTCTTGATTACACTCCTGGCGCTAGCCTATCTCCAACGACCTAACATTCCAGCGTATGCTACGAATGCCACCCTCTTCGTAGCCGCTACTTCGATTCCCTCGGAGGAAGAAGACCAATATCCTCCGCCTGCAACAGACCTCTTCGAGACCACCGACACGAAGTTAGTGGGTACGTCGGATACAAATGTCGTTATTATACTTCTGGAATCAACTCGCGCATCGGCGACTTCTCTACATAATCCTGCCATGACGACCACGCCTTTCCTAAAACAGCTTTCAAAGGAAAGCTTATGGATGGAGCGAGCATATCCGGTCGTACCGCATACAAGTAAAGCACTAACGTCAGCGCTTTGCGGAATTCCACCAAGTCCGCTAATGCCGATCATCGAAGCCATGGAAGGCGCACTTCCGGCGAACTGTCTGGCCATGCTTTTAAAAGAAAAAGGTTATCAATCCGCCTTCTTCCAACCTGCGATAGGCCGATTTGAAAACCGCCCCCAACACATGAAGAACATGGGGTATGATTCATTTGTTCCCCAAGAAAAATTACCCACCGAGGGATTTAAAGTTGTTAACATTTTCGGTTATGAAGATAATATTCTATTAGAACCCAGTCGTGACTGGTTGAGAAAAGAGCGCAAAAACGGCCCCTTATTTTTAACCTACCTCACGCTGACCCCACATCACGATTACGATCCGCCGCATACATACGGGTTCGAAAACTATGACCCCAACGAAAAATATAATAAATACCTTAATGCCGTTCATTACGTAGATCGCTTCGTATCAAACGTATTTGATATATTCAAAGAGGAAGGACTTTACGAAAACACGATCTTCGTAATAGTTGGAGACCACGGTGAAGGATTCGGAGAACATGGACTCTATCACCACGATGCTGTCATTTGGGAAGAAGGCATACATATTCCCTTCCTCATCCATCATGCTGGATCATTTAGGGGGGGAAAGAAAATCAGTAACATTACCAGTCACCTCGATATCGTCCCGACCGTTTTAGCTATGATGAATTTAGAACCCGTCGGAGGCGTTTTCCCGGGACAGGATATTCGAAACCTTGAAGAAGATAGAATGCTGTTCGTCCATTGCTTCTACGATCGAAAATGCATGGCGGCGCTTAAAGGAGACGAAAAATATATCTATCGATTCGGAATTGATAAGGATGAGTTTTATAACTTGAAACACGATCCGCTAGAACGAAAGAATCTAATTGACACAACCTCGGTGGAAGAGTGGAAAGCCTCAGCCTTAACGTGGCGTTCTGGCGTCAACGCGATCTATCGAAAGCAGCAAGAAAAGAATCTCAGTAAAAAATAGGTCTTTCGGAAATAGGCGCTCGCCCGAATGTCTAAGAAAGACGAGGAATTGAGGGTTGAGCAAATTCAAATTCTTAGGTTAAAATACGCGTATTCTATTCCAAAGTCGAGCTCCTTAGAGTTGCCGGCGCAAACGATCGGCTTCGAATGAAAGATCTCACCAGTTTAGAAAAAATTGTCGGAAAAGAGTCCGTCCTCACTTCCTTTCCAGATCGAATCGCTTACAACGCAGATTGTTGGCCTCGAAATTTGATTCTGAGCCGCGGACAAATCATTACTCCGAATTTGCCAGCCGCAGTCGTCCAACCACGAACCGAAAAGCAAGTTTCGAACATTGTTAAATGGGCGATTAAAACCAAGACGCCTCTGGTTCCCTTCGGTGCAGGCTCGGGAGTTTGTGGCGGAACCTTGGGTGATCCCCAAGGTGTGGTCGTGGATATGAAGCACTTCAATAAGATCCTGAAGGTCGATAAGAAAAATCACATGCTCCATTCTGAGGTCGGTATCATTGGGATGAATTTGGAAACTGAACTTCAGCGTCAAGGACTCACTTTAGGACATTTCCCGTCCTCATTGTACTGTTCGACTTTGGGGGGGTATTTGGCTGGACGTAGTGCCGGACAATTCTCCACACGATATGGCAAAATTGAAGATATGGTTGAGTCGGTTCGGCTGGTCAGCGGCGAGGGCGAAATTTTTACGACAGGCAATGATGAGATTGATGTCCTTCAATCCTTTGTGGGTTCGGAGGGAACCTTGGGATTTATCACCGAGGCCACATTGCGAATCGAAGAAAAACCCAGGCAGCATTATTATCGAGGGTTCGAATTCAATGACATACCGTCTGCGATCGATGCGATGCGACGCGTCATTCAATCCGGACTCCGTCCAACAGTCCTTCGACTTTATGACGAATTTGACTCTCTTATAGCCAAGCGAAAAGCGGGGCGTTCTAAATCAAGTACGTCGTCAAAACTTATCGAAAAGATAGAAGGCTTTCTTCCTTCTCAGACCGCGTCACAAGTTCGTAATAACGCGACGGCAATTTCCAAGGCCATTATGGGGCGTGTGCTTGGGGCTCCTCTTGTGCTCAACACAATGGTCGATGCACTACCCGCAGAATGTTTATTGATTATTGGATTTGAGGGGTCAACTTCAATCGCAAAAGCTGAAGCCGACGAAGCGTTCGAACTTCTTGGCGCGCGGGGCATAGATCTCGGTTCTGGTCCGGGTCATCATTGGTTAGAACATAGAATGGACGTGTCATTTAAACAATCCGCGATGTATGTCGCGGGCACCTTTGTCGACACTATGGAAATTTCGACGTCCTGGACAAATTTGGAGCGTCTTTACCGGAACGTTCGAAAAGCGATGTCTCCTCGGGTCTTTATCATGGCGCATTTTAGCCACGCCTATGAACATGGTTGTTCTATTTATTTTACATTCCTCGGTTATGCGGACGGTTTAGATAATACCTTAGAAGCCTACCAAGAGACTTGGGATCTTGCGCTCAATGCTGTGCGAAATTCCGGCGCAAGTGTAGCCCATCATCATGGGGTAGGTGTGTCGAAGTCTGGGTTTACCAAGTACGACCATCCCGGAGGGCGTCCCTTATTCGACCTTCTAAAATCGACCTTCGATCCGCACGAGATTCTGAATCCAGGAAAAGTATGGAGCAATAGAGATGGCGTCGATGCATGGTCAAAAATCGATCGAGAGGCGTTATGAAGAGGAACACCCGATTTTCCAAAACGTTTTATAAGAAACAGAACCTCCCTATTCCGAAAGCCGAGTATTGGCCTGAATCCGGAAAAGACATTGTGGAGATATTACAAAACGATACGCAATTTGTAGCGATTGGTGGGGGGCAACACTTCGATAAAAAACGAATCAACGAAAATTCCGAAGTCCTTCGTTTGGGCAAAATGAACGATGTGCTCAATTTTGACAAAGTTAGTATGCTGGCGAAATTAGAAGCTGGAATGTCTTGGGGAGACTTCAAGAGATTCGCAAAAGAGCGCTCGATTTCAACATTCCCGTATCGCCTCTACCCAGATCAGGCAACGCTGGGCGGTATCGTTTCGCGAACCACTCAGAACCGTCGTTCGCTTTGGGACGGTTCTCTTATGAATTATTGCCTGGGAATGCGTGGCTTAAGCCGCCTTGGGGACTACCAGTATTTAAGCGCTCCAAGAAAATCATCTGGGCCCGATCTACGTTCATTTTGGTTTGGCGCAGCTGGTCGTTATGGTTTCGTTGCAGATTTGACCTTAGGACTTTTCCCGGTGCAAGAGAAACTCGTCCTCAACACAAGCGGAGACAACTCTCTTCTATCGTTACCCGCTATTCTAGAAAACATGGAAATACGTTCGGCTTGGACTCACGGTGAGGTTAAGGATGGAGAAGCGACATTAGATATCGGATTTTCCGGTTCTAAACGTCGACTTGATGCGATTGTGAACGAGATCCAAAAACAGAACTTCGCGTTCCAACATTCATTTATCCACGGTACCCCCTGCGAAGCATTTAGAAATCAATTCGAAGAAAAAGTTTGGGCTTCCAAAAGCGAACGCTTTGTTCAAGAAGATGAAATTAGAACCCTAAAAACCGCGACGATCGTAAATTCATCCCTATACGGGTTTAGTATCTTATGTCCGCACCGTTCTAAAAAGCCCAAGTCTAAGTGGTCCAAAAGACTAAACTCACTTACTAATAAAACAGGTCTTCAATGAGCGATGAATATCCAATCCATATGGGTTCCCAGGTCGATAAAGCTGCCGAATATTGTACCTACTGCCCGCGCTTATGTCGTTTTTCCTGTCCAATCGCCGAGGTTGAGCACCGGGAGGGAACCACACCTTGGGGCCTAATGCGCCTCTTAGAATATGCCCGACAAGGCACGGTTGAATTTGACGATCAAGTCAGCGAAATGTTTTATCATTGTACGGGTTGTGGTCGTTGTCAGAGCGTTTGCAAACACGACATCGACGTTCCCCGTGCCGTCTGGAAAGCACGGTCGCTTGGATTTGAAGCAGGAAGCTCTCCGGAACCCCTTCATGGTTTCATTTCTTTTTTTAAGACCGAAACCATTCCGCACAGACAAGTCACAACACTGGACCCCAAACGAGTGGAAGACGTTTTTGATAGCGATGCTAATGTTGCGTTCTTTCCCGATTGTGAAACACGTCGCTATCGCCCCGATCTGGTATTTAGAATCGGCGAGGCCTTAGAAATCGTGCTCGGAGATAAGGTACATCTGAGCACACGCCTGGGTGGTGAAGGAAAAGGTTGCTGCGGATTCCCACTCGGGTCAGCAGGTGACGTTGAATCAATGAAAACCCACTGTGCAGACCTTCAATATGACCACTTAGGATTTGATACCATCTATACCGACTGCGCTTCTTTTTATGCTCTCGGCGTTGATGATAAATTTGGTACCAAAGTTGAAACGGACCTCGTTTATTTGCCGCAGTTTTTCTCTGAATCGTTGGATAAAAAGCACATCCAAGCCCCGGTAACTTTGGACGGTTCGTTTCTACACGACTCTTGCTTTGCGACACGTCACGCTGGCAGTGCAGATGGGACACGAACGCTTCTATCGTTGATCGCAGACGATGAATTTCTAGAATTCTCGTCAAACCGAGAAGATGCGCCTTGCTGCGGCGGCGCGTCCCATTATCACGTGATTGCCGAAAAATTTTCTGAACAATGCGCATCTGATCGCGTCGATCAATTAAAGCGCGAGGGTGGGAATAAGATGGTGACTGCCTGCCAAACATGCGTTAAACAGCTGGGACGGGTAGGCGCAGAAGTAGACCCCCTTCTATCCCTGGTGTGTGACGCCATGGGTATTAAAAAAGTTGAGGAATAAAATGGAAGTCAAAACCTTTGTTATCGCTAATCCGAATGCCGGAAACGGAAAAGTTAAACAAGAATGGAACCAGATAGAACGTCTATTGCGCGCAAAGCTCCCCGCTATGGATTGGGCATTTTCGGAGGGTCCCGATCATGCCACACTCCTCAGTCGCGAGGCATTTAGAGATGGATGGGATATGGTTGTTGCTGTAGGTGGAGACGGAACGGTAAACGAAGTTATCAACGGTTTTTACGAAAAGCCAAACTCGGAAGACTACACATTCAAAGACGGCTGGATCGATGGCCCTGCGCCATCTGAAAAGACGATCCATAAGAACCCTATTCTAGGAATCATCCCTATTGGTACAGGCGGTGATTTCCGGCGCAGTGTCGGACTTATGGGAGGAATTGGAGATTCGATAGCACGTCTAGGAAATCAAAATCATAAATCCTGTGACCTTGGTAAAACCACTTATATTGCCCACAACGGAAAAGTTAGCTCTCGATATTACGCCAACATCGCCAGTGCCGGTCTGGCCGGTGATGTAGATAAAGTAGCTAACAATATGTGGAAGGGATTGGGCGGAAAAGCTTCTTTTGCGCTGGCGTCAGTTTGGGCGTGGGCGAACTGGAAAAACTTTAAAGGCGAAGTCATTATCGATGATGTGAACCAAATTGAAGGAAACTTCCAAAATGTAGTCGTCGCCAACGGAGGTTACTTTGGCGGTGGCATGTGGATTGCGCCGGGTGCAGAACTTGATAGCGGTTTTTTAGAAACCGTTCTCATCGGAGATCTCTCTCGACTTGAAGCTGTGGCGCTAATGAAAAAAGTGTATGACGGTACTCACTTCGATATTAAAAAGATCAAAAAACATCGCGCAAAAAAAGTGGCGGTAAAAGGTGGAGGAGTGAGTCCGGTCTTGTTGGATTTAGATGGCGAGCAACCGGGTCGTCTACCTGCATTGTTTCAAGTTCTTGAAAGTGCTATTCGCGTCGCATACTAATGGATTAGAACCGTGCCAAATTTGGTAATCAGTGTTTACAAAGATGAGGTTCTTGTTTGGGCTGTTCAAAGCGGTCCCATTTGTAAGCTATACCAAAAACTGACGGGGGCCTTCTGAGAAAAACATGAAAAATATTTCATTATAAAGAGGAGCTGTATTCGTTATGACTTTACGATCTACCTTTCGATAAACTCGTCAGCTGCAACAATTTGGATCAGCGCTTCCTTTAAATTATCGCCATTGGTCAACAATGCGTGCTCGATATCAAATATTTCACACGTATCCTGAGCTGTAAGTTTACGCGCGAAAGCCCATGTAAACATCTGTTTGGCGACGCAGGCTCGTGCTTCTTTTCTCTCAGAAAGCTGTTCGCCGAGTCCCCTAGCGCCGATGATATCGGTGAAGGTTCCATCAGGATTCATGAGTTGACCATCGTTGGTCAACTTATTTCCAAATTGATCTTCGCTTACGCGTCGGCCAACCGAGTCAAAGAGATCAAGCGCGATGCCGTGGGGTTCCATCTGAGCGTGACAAAAACCACAATCATTTTCGGCCATACGTTTTTCTTGTTTGGATCTATCAGACTCTCCCTCAAATGTTTCAGGTGCGTTAATCTCTCCGGGAGCACCAGGGACGGTTCCACATAGAATATCGGTCCAAACGTTATGACCCCGATGAACGGATCGGGTACCGTTTACGGCGAGAAAACTTGACTGAGTAAGTAGTCCGGCTGAATAGTCGGTCTTCACTTTATACCAATTATTTCCTAAATCTTCTCCGCCAGAAATATCTATGTCGTAATGGGCGGCCATTGTTGGGTTGACGATCGTATAATCGGAGGTGAGAAGTTTGGTCCAATCTGAGCCATTTTCTACGATGTCAGAGATCAACTGATGAGACTCAAGTTCTGCACCGGAAATAATCGACGAATCCAGTTGTCCCAAGGGGCCGCTACCGATTGAGTTAACGCCAAACCATTGCGAAACAATGGTTTTAATCGTTTGTTTACCGAGGTCTGATTCGATCAAACGTCGGGCATGTTCAATCCGTCCTGTATTTGTCAGAAGCGTGCCGTCTTCACCTGCGGCTAATAAAGCTTCATCTGGCAGGCTTTGCGTAAACATCGATGACAAATGTTGAGCAATTTCGCGCCCACTCAATTGACGTGTTTCGGAGTTATCTTCTTCAAAGATGTACATGAAAGAAGGCGACTGCAATATCATCTCAACGATATAACGCATCCCCTCACGGTGATTGATTTCGTCACCTACACGATAAAAGGTGAAGTATTTATCGAGTTCTCCATCTTCAAGCGGACGGCGAAACGCAGTCGTTGTTAATTTTTCGATAGAATCGCGTATACATTGAACTTCGGTTGAGGGGTCAGCCGTACAGTTGGCTACTTTTTCGACCTCGTCGTGAACCTGGGTTGCAACGGCTTCTGCCATTTTTCGGAACTCAACGACGTGTGCCGCAGTAACGTTTTCCTGCGAGTTACGCACGAACCGATGCCCGATCTTAGTATCTCGCGAAGACATATCGAAATATTCGAGTTCCAAATTTGGAAAAAGTTCAGCCAAAGCTAAATTGATTTCATTGGTGGTCAGAACACGAAGCGGAACCCCTTCAAGTGCTTCGGGCCTCTCTTCGCACTTGGTCGCCAACTTTTCAACTACCTCGGGCTCCACTTTCACCGGATTACCGTCTTTATCAATAACGGTAGGCTCTTTATCAGGATTAGTTTTGTTGTTGTCCTTATCCTTATCGGTGAGTGTATTGTTTGGGTCTTTTATACTCCCGTCCACAAGTCCGTTACCTTCACAGGCTAAGGTGAAACAGGCAGCGATCATTAGTACTAACGTTTTTTTCATATTTCGCTCCTTAAGCCAACAATTGAGTAATAGGACCTGTACATAAACCTGCGATACCGAAGGTATTTTCTTGGTATCCGAATGCATGTAAAAGGGTAACTAAGAGATCGTTACTCGAACGATTTCCAAGTTGCACATGGCGTCCATCGCAGTTCATCACGCCTTGTAAATTTCCAGCCATGACAATCGGAATATCGTCGTAACGATGATTATTTCCTTTGCCGAGTTCATTGACCCAGACGACAAGAGAGTTATCAAGCATGGTGCCGTTTCCCTCTGGTATCTTTTTCATCTCGGTGAGAATTTTTGCGAAACGACCAGCAATGTATTGATTCAGTAAAACGAGTTTATCCTGGGCGGCCGTGTCTGAATCGCTATCGTGGGAAAGCGTATGCCATGAATCATTGTGCCCAACCATACTAAGATTGAGTGCGCCAAGCCCACTACCAAACTGAACCGTGGCTACACGGGTTCTATCACAGGCCATTGCCTGAACCATCTGGGTGAGTTGGAAATCTGAAGTGCCATCCATTTGGCTTTCACTCGTCCAATCGTTCGTCGAAAAGGTCGGAGCCGCGAATTGACCGCACGAGGATTGCTCGCCGCCTTGAAGCACTTGTTCCAACTCCCTGAACGCGGTGTAATGCTGGTCCAATCTTGCGCGGTCGTTGGCAGAGATTCGTTTATCGACATTGGTCATGTCATTTTTCAACATGTCCAAAACAGACTGTCTTCTTTTACGAAGACGAATCAAGGCTTCGGGCTCCTGAATTTGTTCGCCAAAAATTTGGTCGAAAAGAACAGACCCATCATTTTCAGAGAACAGTGGCTGATTATTTCCTGCATATACTAATGCGTTACGATTCCTCCAACTCTGCAGGCGAGAAACTAAACCTATCTGAAGCGAATGGATTGGAGTTTGACCGCTCCATTTATTCGCCAAATACTGGTCGATTGAAATCCCAGTTCCGTAACCGGAATTTGCTTCAAAATTTCCTAATTGCAAAGGACGTCCGGTTAAGATCCCAGCTAAGCCGCGTTCGTGGCCATGAAAGGAGTTGGAGGGTTGGTTTTGACTTTTCCCAACCTCCAGATCCAATCCTTCCAAAACGAGAAGGTCGCTCAAATGTGCCTGAAGTGGAGAAAGGATTTCACTCAAAGCCGTTATTTGCCCACTGCCATTTGAGGTTACATTCCAGCTTGTTTCCGGACGTGGAACTCCATTCGCCGAACTCATGATCACCAATCGCTTCGGAAAATCACCCTCCGCTGCTTTTCCCAGTGAAGGTAAAATAGGTAACGCGAGTCCCATTGTGCCTGCGGCCGTTGCACCTTTCAAAAATTGTCGACGCGAAAAATGAACACGACGATTGCGTGGTAATAGCTTCATGAGCCTCCTCAGGGAATTCGGTTAAGAACAGCCAAAATGTTTCGTGACAATTAATTTACCGAAAAAGCAGGAAACGAGTCAAGCTTTTGAACAAAAACGTCGCAGAAGGAGTAAAAAGGTCCGATTTCAACCATCAAGAGCGATCGGCTGATCAGAAAAGCGTGAACGAAACCTAAAATATTCAAAGACAAAATGCGTTTTGAAGATAAAAAAACACAGGTGTCCTATTCTGATCGATCTAAATGAACGTGATCAGCGCAATCGTAATTCGTGATCCTGTCGATTTTGCCCCTACTACTTTCAACGTCGGGCGACCCATTGGCAATTCCACGAGTCAATCTTGGGAAAAACGGAACCAAGTGCTACGGTCCGGAAAATTGAGGAGATGCAAAATATCGAACTGAGAAATAAATGGCGAATGCGGGTATTCTCTGCAACGTGGCTTTCGTACTTTGGATTCTACTTTGCGCGTAAGCCCTTCTACGCGGTCAAAGCCGACTTAGAAACCACCTTAGGTTGGGACCCCGAGAAGCTTGCTTGGATCGGGACGATCTACCTTATCACCTATACCCTTGGTCAATTCATTTCGGGCGCTCTTGGCGATAAATTCGGGTCGAAATTGATGCTGACGATCGGAATGTTGGGAGCCGTTATCGCAAATGCGATGATGGGATTTTCGAATTCATTTTTATCGTTTTGTGTTCTCATGGCCTTGAATGGACTCTTTCAGTCTACGGGATGGTCTAACAATGTCGGGATTATGGGGCGTTGGCTCGAATCCGATGAGCGCGGTCGCGTTATGGGTTTTTGGGCTACCAATTTTCAGATTGGTGGGGCGATGGCACTTCCCATTGCCGCATATCTCGGTCACAGGTACGGCGTTCAATGGTCATTCTTCGGAGGGTCGTTGGTCCTTTTGGCGGTCTGGGTGTACTTCATCCTCCATGCGAAGGATTCGCCAACAGACGTCGGTTTGGAAGAAAACGCGCGCGAAAAGGGAATAGAAGCAAATTCCGAACTCCCGGACGAAAAATGGAATCGTCGCGCTATTTCTAACATCCTCACAATAGGCGGCTTTTATTTCTTTCTAAAATTTATTCGATACGCGTTGTGGTCTTGGGCACCGTATATGCTGTCGAAGTATTACCAGATGCAAAGTGATGAGGCGGGCTATATATCAACGATTTTCGATATCTCCGGTGCTGCAGGAGTGATCGCGTGCGGTTGGCTAGGAGATAGATACGGAAAGCGAAACGTAGTGAGCTTAAGTTTCTTGGTGCTCATGATTGTTGCGTGTTTGGCGCTGTTTTTGTTTGGATCATCAAGTATCGCTTTTTTCGCGCTCTGTATGGGAATCATCGGTTTTTCTCTTTACGGCCCGGATGCCATCATGACGAGCGCCGGAGCTATCGATGCCGGATCGGCCAAGCGCGCCGCATTTGCCGCGGGAATTATCAACGGAATCGGTTCGCTGGGTGCTATCGCTCAGGAGCTTATACTTGGATATGTTCTCAGGTCCGATAATGGAGGCGAAAACGAGGCCTCACTAACGCTTATTTTCGGAATCCTCCTTGCTTCGAGCGTTTTATCGGCAGTGTTTTTAGCGATCTTGGTGGCGCGAAATCCAACAAATAACAATAAGTCTGTACAGAAAAATTAGGAAGAGACACTAAAAAAATCGCGTATTACCTGGAAAATCGTAATAACCCGGCTCATATCGTTTTGTTCTCCAAATTGAAGATCTGATCCTCAATAAAACACGCAAATGAAGCTAAATATCAATGAATCTAGTTGACAGAGCAACGAGAACTATAATATCTGGCATGGTCTTTATACTAAGAATCGCGCACTGCGTGCGATAACATTGGAGAAACAAATGAAAAACCTATTAACAGTACTTCTTCTTACATTCGTTGTCGGATGTGGAACCGCTAACAAAATGGCTGACAAGCTCGGATCTGAATCTCAGAAAATGGGAGATGAAGCTATGAAAGATGGCGAAGCTGCTGTCGCTGAAGCGGTTAAGGTTGACATCGTTGCAACTGCCCTCACTAACGGAAACTTCACTACGCTCGTTGCTGCTCTTGAAGCTGCTGAGTTGACTGATACCCTTCGTGGAACAGGCCCATTCACTGTTTTCGCTCCAACTGATGCTGCATTCGCTAACCTTCCAGAAGGCGTTGTTGACAATCTTATGAAGCCAGAAGCAAAAGACGAACTTAAGAAGCTTCTTCTTACGCACGTACTCACTGGAAAAGTTATGGCTGCTGATGCAACTACAATGAACGTACAAACTCTCGGTGGAGCTCCTGAGCCTATCACTGTTGGAGAAGACGGATCAGTAATGTTCGGTACTTCTAAAGTATCAACCGCTGACGTTGACTGCACAAATGGCGTTATCCACGTCATCGATACAGTTGTAATGCCAGGACAAGCTCCGGCAATCGCTGAAGTTGCTGCTGAGTAACAATTAACGTTATCAGTACAATGCTGCTCCGAAAGGCGCAGTTTTTTTTGCCTAATATTTACGAAAAATTATGACAACTCTTCTACAGATCCGAACACGAAAAGAACTTTTCAAACACATTCAGAAAAAAAATTGCCTGAACCTTACGGTATACGCGGTTGACGTATCAACTCTACGTTTCTCATCTTCGCTCAAAGGAAGTATTTTTGTAGGCTGTCGATTCGAATCGTTAGAACAAAAACACGAGATTGAAAAACTCGGCGCCGTTGTCTTTCCAGCCTTCCAAGATATTCCGTACACGCCCTTTCGGAACAAACTCTATACCTGCGAGGAACTTTTAGAAGGGAGTAAAACGGGTGGATATACGAAGACAAAAGATTTTGAAATCTATAAACATTTTGACCAATCGCGAAGAGGACAAGTCCCACTTTTAGAAGCGCTCTCGCAACGCATTCATGACCACGCGATAGATGATGCGCTTCACAAATTCGTGGATGGTTCCAATGGAATTGTCGCCATAATGGGAGGTCACGGAACCAAACGAAATAATCCTTGGTATCGCAAAGTTGCTCGAATCTCATGGATGTTAACGAGAAAAAAATACCTGATCGCCAGTGGCGGCGGCCCTGGAATCATGGAGGCTGCTAACCTGGGCGCTTTCTTAGCCAACTTCAAAAACATTGAAGTCGTCGATGCGGCTATCAAAATGCTTTCAAAATTCCCGAAGTTTGATGGTGGAGAAAAAGAAGGCTCCCAAGCTTACCTCGACGCGATATCAAATTACGTGAAGATCGCCGAACAAGTTCGTAAACGCAGTACTCAGAAATCTTTCGACAAATTCGGACGTCAAAGAAAATCACCGGGACAAAGTATTGCCATCCCAACCTGGTTTTACGGACATGAACCCACAAATTTATTCTGCGATAACGTCGCAAAATATTTTTCGAACGGAATTCGCGAAGACACCCTGCTCGCTATCGCAAAATCAGGCGTTATTTTCGCACCAGGAAGTGCCGGAACCTTGCAAGAGGTTTTCATGGACCTAGCCCAGAACCACTATGCTACATTCGTGGAACGTAGCCCTATGGTTTTCCTCTCGAAAACACATTTTGCGTCTACATACGGCCTTCTACGAAACTTCGTCAGCGAACGCGGTACTCAGAATCTCTACGGCGATCTCATCGATATGTTCGATGAAGAAGACGATATCGTAAAATTCATCGTCGATAACCCACCTAGACCGCGAAAAGAAAACCGGCCGCTCTACGAGTTTATATAAAGACTGCCCAAGTAACTCATTCTAATTCAACTAGATTCATCATTTCGAGTCGTGCATGGAAGAAAATATAACATTAGGAAAATGCAACTGCGGCGATATCGAATTCGAACTCACAGGCCAAGCTAAAGGTGTTTTTCTATGTCATTGTTCGATATGTCGTCGTCTAACTGGAAGTAATGGAATTGCCGTTGTCTTAATTGGCAAAAAAGACTTTCGATGGACCAGAGGCGAAGATCGTATTTCTCGCTGGACAAAACCCGGCCACGACTGGAAAAGCTGTTTTTGTAGCGTCTGTGGATCAACACTACCTGTTGATAATGATGAATCCAACATGGCTATCCCTCCCGGTTTACTATCAGACGGAGGCCAGACTTTTCGTGTCATTCACCATCTTTGGGTTGATTCAAAGGCGAATTGGGACGATATCGGTGACGCGGGCCAACAACATTCAAAGGGTTACAAACAATGAGGCTGAAGAGATCTTGTTGACATCTTCGATGAAGAAGACGATGTATTGAGGCATTACGTCCATTATTCGCCTCGAAAAAAACGCGAGACGATTTTACGAATCTAAATGAACAAAGTTATGAATCCATTTCGTGCACATTTTTTCCTCTATATCATTTTCTTCCTAGGAGCATGTTCGGATTCTGCACTGCCGCGAGACCGCGTTTTACGAGTTGCCGTACCAGGTCAGCCCGCTAACTTGGATCCGAATAAATCGACAGATGCTATTTCGGGAATGATGCTCATGCAAATTCACGAAGGTTTAACACTCCATAGTCACGAACTTAAAGTTCTTCCGGGACTCGCAAAATCTTGGACCTTCAACGAAACCTACACCGAAATCACTTATCATCTTCGAGACAACCTAAAATGGTCAAACGGCCAACCTTTGACGGCCCATGACTTTGAATATGGTTGGAAACGACTACTCAATCCCAAAACAGCAGCCGAATACGCGTATTTCCTTTTTGATATCCAAGGCGCAGAAGATTATAACGCCGGAAAAACCGAAGCCCAGTCTGTGGGAATCAAAGCCGTAGACGACAAAACGCTTCGGGTTAAACTACGACGACCTGCGCCTTATTTCCCACATATCTCGACCTTTATGGTGACCTATCCAATCCCTAAAGAAGTCGTCGAAAAAGCCGGTGACAATTGGACCGAACCCGAAAACATAATTGTATCCGGTCCTTTCGTACCGGTGGAACACCTTCACGAGTACAGAATGGCTCTCAAACCCAATCCTTATTGGGCACTTGGAAAACAAGGCGTCGATCGGCTTGAGATATATATGACGGCCGAAAAAACGACGGCGCTAAACCTTTACGTCTCCGGACATATTGATCTCGTTTTCGACATGCTTCCAATGGCCATTCCCTCCTATCGTGGCGATGAAAATTACTTTAACGGGACAAAATTAGAAGTCCGTTATGTCGGAGTTCAATTGGATGATCCGGCGATGAAAGACAACCGGGTCCGCAGGGCATTGGCCATGTCACTCAAACGCGAAGAATTCCCGGCAGTTTTAAAAGGTGGCGAAATACCTTCAGAGGTGTGGCTACCTAAAGGCATGTTTGGCTACGCACCCGGCACTGGAATCCCTTACAACCCAGAAGAAGCTAAAAAACTACTCACTGAAGCTGGCTTCCCTGACGGAAAAGGCTTTCCTAAAATAACCCTCTTATTTCGCGCCGGAGATGATTGGCAGCTAATCGCCCAGAACGTGCAACAACAATGGAAGAAAAATTTAGGTATCGAAATCGAAATCCAAGTGAGAGAACAAAAGGTATTCTTCCGCGAAATTTCAAGCGACGATCCACCCCCGATGCACCTCGCGAGGTGGATCGCAGATTTCCCCGACCCCGAAAACTTCATGGGCTTATTCAAATCAAATAGCGGTAATAATTCGTTGGCATTCGCGAGTCCGGCTTACGATAAACTCGTCGACGATGCCGTTCTGACCGACGATCCCAAAATTAGATTTAAGGCCTACGAAGATGCACAAAAAATTTTAGTCGTCGATGAAATCGCTATGATTCCGATTTACACCGGCGCACAAAATATTCTGCGACGTCCTGACCTTGAAAACCTTCGATTCAATTCTATGGGCGATGCGCGTCTTGGAAAAGTAAAATGGTCTACTAAAACGACTGGCGATAAATAATGACAAACATCTTCGATAAAATTTCGCTCGGGTACATCGGCTATCGACTCCTATGGGGCGTTCCGGTTCTTTTAGCAGTTGTGATCACTTCTTTCATCGTACTTAGATTCACCCCGGGTGGTCCTTTCGATCGAGAAAAACCTCTACCTCCCAACATCTTGAAAAACCTGCGAACCCAATACCGCCTCGACCGCCCGATGCTTCCTGTCTACACGATGCCCAAAGACGCACGAGAAAAAGAAGAAATTTTAGCCTTTGAAGAAAAGCATGGTGCCTTTGCCATCGGCCCGGTGCACGTCAGTCTGGGGGGCGCATTACAGACCCAACTCTTTTCCTATTTAGGTCAACTCTTAAAAGGGGACCTAGGCGTTTCGATGAAATTCACACAGGTGTCAGTAAATGACATTATCAAACGCACTTTCCCAGTGAGCTTGCTGCTTGGCTTACTTGCTTTCTTCCTCGCGTTCTTAATTGGAATAGCGCTCGGTACTGCCGCTGCTTACTATCAAGATTCCTGGTTGGACCGCGCCGTGATGCTTTTCTCGGCATTCGGATTTAGCATGCCTAACTTCGTACTCGCCGCGGGCCTCATCTTTCTATTTTCCTTGAAAGCGCAACTCCTTCCGCCCGCGCTTTGGGAGGGCCCGCTTTATTGGGTACTCCCTGTTGTCACCCTCGCATTAGCACCAGCCTCATATATCGCGCGCTTAACGAGATCTGGCGTCATTGAATCGTTGCACGAAGACTTTATACGCACCGCACGCGCAAAGGGCGTGAACGAACGTATGATTCTTTTAAAACATGCTTTGGCGAATGCTCTTGGGCCATTGGTCACGATTGGCGGGCCAATGCTTGCGATGCTCGTTACGGGATCTTTTATCATTGAACTTGTCTTCGCTATCCCCGGAATGGGACGCTATTTCGTGACTGCAGTAATAGACCGCGATTATCCATTGGTAATGGGTGTCACAGTGGTCTACGCGTCGTTCATAGTCATTGCTAATATCGCGGTCGACGTCCTCTACGGGATTATCGACCCAAGGGTCGAGGTATAATCATGGAACATATTTCAACAGGATATTGGGGTCAGGTCGCCGACCGTTTTAAAAAGAATAGAGTCGCCATGTTTTTTATGGGGATTATTCTCTTTATCATTGTGGCCGCAATACTGGCCCCTGTTTTAGCTCCCTATTCCGAAGAAGCACAAAACGCAGATGCCTTACTGCAAGGCATCTCAAGCCAACATTGGTTTGGCACTGATCAACTCGGGCGAGATCTCCTCAGCCGTACTTTGTACGGCGCAAGAGTGAGTATGAAAGTCGCGATTATAACAAGTTTAATCGCGATGTTCTTTGGGACAGCGCTCGGTGCAATAAGCGGATACGTTGGAGGACGTTTTGATAACGTCGCGATGCGGATCGTTGACGTTCTTTATTCCTTTCCAGACTTACTTCTCATCATCATTATTTCCGTTGTCATCGGCCAAGGTGTCGTTGGCATAATCGTGAGTCTTTCATTGGTATCTTGGATAACAGTCGCACGTGTCGTGCGCGGAGAGGTTATATCGATTAAAACTCGCCCCTTTGTCGAAGCCGCAAAAGCGCTTGGTTTCAAACCCGCTCGAATCCTTTTTCGAGAAATACTTCCTCACGCGATTGCACCGATTATCGTCACGCTCACCTTTAGAATCCCATCAGTAATACTAGCAGAATCAACCTTAAGTTTTATCGGATTAGGGCTCCAGCCTCCAGCTAGCTCCTGGGGAGTGTTAGCTAGTTCGGGTTGGAAAGCGTTGACCTTTTATCCGCACCTGATCCTATTTCCGGCCGGTGCTATATTCATAACGATTCTCGCGTTTAATGTTGTCGGAGATGGCCTTCGTGACGCAATGGATGTCAAAGCTAAGTAAACTCTCATCCCAAAACCTTTCCTTCTTAAAATATGAAAGTATTGCTCGTGTCACTAATGACTAGAGAAGCTGAAGCTCGTCGAAAACTTCGTAGCCTGGCCAGCGCGCGAAAAACGAACGGCACGTAATTTTTTAACAATGCACTTTTCAACCGTACGAGACTTGAGTTCTGAACTTGTAATTTTCACATACGAGATGTGGCCATCCCGCTCTATGGTTCCCTTAACCTTTACCCGCCCTCGCATCTTCGGCGCGCGATTAACTGCGTTATTATAACATCCAAGTACCACCGAAGTTGTCAGCTTGGAACGTATCGTGGAAGGAGAAATCCCCTTCTTCCCGCCTCCTCCCTCGAAATCTACTGATGAAACAATGTTCTTGGTTCGCCCCGATTCGGCATAGACCGCATTAGGACGATAGCTTGATGAAGGATTCCAAAGCGATTTAGGCGGTGGCGGTAAAGGAGTTCGTTTAGCAGCAACTTTTTCTTCCTCGTCTTCCTCACGCCCTACTTCTCCAAATTCAAGATCGTTATAAACGTAATCGTTTTCAAGTTCTTCATCGGTAATAATTCTTGGAGATTTTGATTTTCCCTTTTTTCTTTTCCGACGTGATTTTTTTCCTTTTCGTTTTTTCCTTTTTCTTTTTTTCTTATCTATTTTCTCTTCAGAGACATTTTCGTCTTCAGCTAGCTCATCGCTTCCAAATGAAAACAAGCTTAGATCATGCTGGGGAGAGGCGACAACGAAAATAAAAACACACGCGATCGCCGCCACGAAAACGAAAATCCAAGAACGGATTCCTGGAGTGTTACTATGGAAATCAGATTCTTCGTCCATCCTAAAACAATAGGGGAATTAGTCGCTTTTTAAAAGGCTTCAGAACTCGCGGCAACATCATAAGCGCGAGCTTTCTTAGCTTTTCTAAGACGCTTTGCTTTCGCCGAACTTGATGGACGCTTCGAATCTTTTTTCATCTCCGACAGCTCCTTATCGACTCTCGCGAAAGAATCATCTGAATCAAATTGATACTGTTTTTGGAAAGCTTTATTTGAAACTTGTTGCCGCGTTATTATTTTCTGAGCCTTCTCAACATTACCTTTCTCTTGTTCGTTCATCGCCTCGACAAAAGTTTCTGCAGTTTCAACTTGTTGAACCCGCTTCATGACATCCCTATTCCTTTTATTAGCTAAAACCTCATTGTCGGTCGCTTCGACAAACAACCTACGCGAGGCATAAATCCTCTTTTCACGCTCAACATCATCATATCCAAGCGCGACCGTGGCGACCAAAGTCTTTCCTAACTTTTGAGGTGAAACGGCGATTCGAACCAAGATATCTTTACGCTGCTCAGAATGAAACTCTGCTAGTCGAATCGTTGTTTTCTGACCTTTTGTACTGCTTTTAAATCCCTTCACTTCCAAAAGCTCAACACCTGGCGCGGTCGTAATCACGACGTTGGTTTTTCTAGCGAGAGTTTGCGCTAAACCTCTAAACTCTTTGTGAAAGAAGCTCGCCAGTTTCTTTTCGTCATTCACAAAATAATAGTTTCCGGCTCCTTCTTTTGCCATTTCTGTCATGATGTCCTCATTGTAATCCAGACCAACACCGACGGTGGTCAGGGAAACACCGTTATTCAATCCGAACCGCGCTATACCACCTAGTTCGCTGACGCTGCGCAGTCCCACGTTTGCGTTACCGTCGGATAACAATAAAATCCGGTTAATCGTGTGATCCGCGGACTGGCGCGTAACCAGTTGACGTGCCATTTCGTAACCACCAGATAAATTTGTAGATCCACCGAGTTCAATTCTGTCGACGGCATTTTCTAGAGTTTCTTTATTCGCCGCTGTAGCCAAAACTGATTTATGCTCCAAACTCACATCCGATCCATAACTAACGATCGCAATCCGATCCGACGCTTCGAGTAAGGAGATCATCTTCTTCGCAGCACTCTTAGCCTGGACGAATTTATCACCACGCATAGAAGTACTACGATCGATAACGACGCCTAGATTTAATGGCGCACGTTCTCCCGAAATCCCTTTCTTCGCACGAAGTGTGACCGAAGTCCATAATTGGGTCGGTGTCGCGATCTGAAGATGAGATTGGGATAAAGTCGTTGATAAACTCACCGACGACTTAGTCGAAGATTTTGCAAGCGTTCGCGCTGAAGCGACAGCGGGTAGGAGGACCAGAAAGAAAGAGAAGAGAAATTTTGTCATCATGAACTCACGTCAAAAGTAGATATAAGGTACTAACGCGTGCTCGCGAAAAAAGATCTTATTTAGTCGATAAACTTTTCAGAAAAATCGCTCATCTTTGTACCCGCTTTCTTTTTTATAATGGTGTTTATTCAAATTTATCGGTCAGGATTGGCTACTTTAACGCAATGCCTTTTGTTTTGCATAGCTCATCAAGAAGTCCATTAACGAATCCTGAAGTGGATTTTTCTCCGTACTCTTTACCCAGATCGACACAATGGTTTATGACCGGTAATGGCGCAGATTGAGCGTGAAGAATTTCCCATGCCCCTATTCGAAGAATAGTCCGATCGATAGCGGCCATTCTATTCAATTTCCACCTCGGACTGACCGCCTGAATAGCGACGTTTAAATCCTCGAAAGTGTTTGTCACGCCGGTAACACTACTAACAACCTTGTTCCAAAGTTCCGGGTTGGACTTAATCATATCGTCCATCGAGTCATGACAAAGAGCCAAAGCTTCGTCCACCGGAGCGCCGGTAAGATCCACCGAAAAAAGGACCCAGAGCGCAACTTTTCTTGCTCTACGTTCTAAAGATCGACTCATACCAGGCCATCAATTTTTTCGAGGAGAGAACACATTTCGACAACACATAGTGCAGCCTCTTCACCCTTATTTCCAGCCTTAGAACCCGATCTCTCGATAGCTTGATCCAAATTTTCGCAAGTTATAACGCCATACCCGAAAGGTATATCGAATTCGTTACACGCCGCGCCAATACCTTTAGTTGCTTCAGCAGAAATATAGTCAAAATGTGGCGTCGCGCCGCGAATGAGAACACCGAGACAAACAACTCCATCAAACTTTTTGGTTGCAGCAACGCGGCGAGCAACTTGTGGAATTTCAAATGCGCCAGGACAAGTGAAGAGGGTGATATCACTCTCTTTGGCACCGTGTCTTATCAATGCACTCTTAGCACCTTTGACTAATTGATCGCCGAAGAACTCGTTCCAGCGGCTTAAAACAATCGCAAATTTTCTACCTGAAGCTATCAGGCTACCTTGAACATTTTTCATAATTTTTTCTTTTTTTAGTTAGTCGTTAATGGGGACTTGCTCCACAACCTCAAGGCCATAAGCTTCGGTTCCTACAATTTTCTTCGGTCTGTCGGTCAAGACACGCATCTTTCCGATGCCAATCGTCGAAAGAATTTGTGAGCCTATGCCCAAATCTCTCAACGTTTCATCGGGTAGATTTACGTCTACTTTTTGATGAGATGGAACAACGTTGAGAACTCCATCCTTTGTATTTACCAATTCGATATGCTTGGTTACCAAATCGGAAGCCAAGGTCTCGGTTCTATCGAGATACAGTACGACACCACAACCTGCTTCGCCTATTTTCTGCATCGCACCACGGATGGTTTCAAGAGATGGGCTTGTTTTGAAACGAAACATATCAAAGGTGTCCCAACGGTGTTGAACACGAACGAGAGTAGGAATGTCGTTTTTTGGATCGCCGCAAACAAGCGCTAAATGTTCGCTACCGTCAACCTGGTTACGAAATGATTTCACGCGCCATTCTCCGGGAAACTCCGTCTCAAAAACGGAATTTTGAACTTCTTCTATAAGGCTTTCGTTTCGAAGACGGTAGGCAATAATGTCGGCGACAGACAACATCACCATATTGTGTTTCTTCGCAAAGACCTCGAGTTCAGGGCGCCTGGCCATTGTGCCATCAGGGTTCATTATTTCGCAAAGGACTGCGCCGGGGATAAGTCCGGAGAGCTTGGCCAGGTCTACCGAACCTTCGGTCTGCCCGGTACGAACCAAGACTCCCCCATCGCGAGCACGTAAAGGGAAAATATGCCCAGGGGTTACAATATCGGCGCTCGTAGTTTTCGGATCTACGGCAACACGAATGGTCTGCGCGCGATCTGCTGCAGAAATACCCGTAGTTACACCATACCTAGCTTCGATACTAACCGTGAATGCAGTTCCAAAAACACCTTGGTTTTGAGAAGGCATCATCGGTAAGGCCAGATGGTCCAATTGCTCACCGGTCATCGCGATACAAATCAAGCCTCTTGCTTCGACGGCCATAAAGTTGATCGATTCGGACGTCGCGAATTCAGCGGCTAGAATTAAATCCCCTTCGTTCTCACGGTCTTCATCATCAGTTAAAAGTACAATCTCGCCTTTCTTAAAAGCCGCAATGGCTTTCTCGACCCTAGAAATCGCCTGTGTTTGTTGCTGATCAAAGGTTTCCATAACTGCGTCCGTCGTCATTTTGACTCCTTATAGTAGATCCTCTTCTAATCCTTAGAAAATCCAGCACTCAATAACGTTTCTAGGTCAATTCCGCTAGTTAATCCTTCTCTCGTTTTGTCTTTTCCTTGAGTCATGAAGCTATAAACGTATTTTCCAATAATATCTGCTTCTAGATTCACTTTGTCACCGGCCTGATAATTCGTGAAGTTCGTTTTTTCTTGCGTGTGTGGAATTATAGCTACGCTGAATCCGTCGTCATCAGTGGAGTTGACGGTCAGACTCACGCCATTAATTCCAACTGAGCCTTTATCCAACAAATATTTAGTAATCGAATCTGGAGCGCGAAATTTGAAAATAACGGCATTTCCTTCGCTATATTTTTCTCGAAGCTCACCCACACCGTCAACATGACCAAGAACAAGATGTCCGCCTAGACGACCAGATAATTGCATAGCACGTTCGAGGTGTACCTTCGACCCAATGATAAACGACGAGACGGTAGTACAACTTATTGTTTCTAAACTCGCATCTACCCAAAAACTGTCTTTTTCGAATTTCACTGCCGTCAAACAAACACCGTCAACAGCGATGCTCTCCCCGAGATCTAACGAAGAAACATCGTAACTGGTCTTAATTTGAAAAGATTGTCCATCAACCGTTTTCGTAATCGATTTGATAGTGCCGATGTCGCTAATTAAACCTGTGAACATTTAGACCTCAACGAATCCGTTAATGACGATATTGTCTTCGAAATGAAAAGTAGAAAGGTGGTGGAGATGGATTCCATCTTGAATCGCTGTTCGGGTTCTACCATTAAAAGGTTCTCGCCCTTTTCCACCAAGAATAGTCGGAGCGATATACGCCCAAACTTCATCAACGAGATTCTTGTCAAAAAAGGAACCTAATAAAGTTCCACCACCCTCTACAAGTAAACTCATTATATTATTGTCTCGAAGATTACTGCATAGAAAGTCGAGGTCGAGCCCTTCGTCCGAAAAAGGTGCTTCGATACAAGCGATACCTTTGGACTCTAGAGAAGCGCGACGTTCTTCACCAAAAGCTTCCGCGAAAAGTATCGTGGTCGCGCGACCATCTAACGCCCGCAAGCTTAGGGGCGCTTTTTGTCTGCGATCAACTAAAATGCGAACCGGGTTGTGACCGCCTTCGATACGCGAAGTCAATCTTGGATCGTCCTCAATTAAAGTATTCGTTCCGACCATAATTGCATCGTATCGGTCACGGAGTACACCCACATGGCCTCTTGCCTTCTCGTTCGTAATCCATTTGGAATCACCGTTAAGCGTGGCGATCTTACCATCTAAAGTCATCGCGTATTTCGCGACAATCCAAGGACGATTCTTATTTCGCATGGAAAAATAGGGCGCGTTAGAACGTCTGCATTCGTCCTCTAGACAGCCCACCCGTACATCAATGCCTTCGGACTGAAGAAACTCAATGCCGGCACCACTAATATCCGGATTAGGGTCCAAAACCCCTACGATCACCTCCCTTATTCCGGACTCCAGCAACGCCGCTGTACAAGGCGGGGTTCGACCAAATACACAGCACGGTTCAAGTGTGATGTAGATCGCGCATTCACTGAGGCAAACATCATCGGGTACTGCGTTCAATGCCTCTATTTCGGCGTGATTACCCCCCGGCGGTTGTGTATAACCTTCCGCGACAATCTCGCCTTCAAAAACGATAACAGCTCCCACCGACGGGTTGGGTGTCGTTTTCCCAAGCCCCTGCTTTCCCACAAGCAACGCTGCGGACATAAACTTCTTATCGTCATTCATTCCGATTCCGCTTCGGATTCCATCCGATTAAGCTCCCTCAGAAATTCTTCGATTCCCTCAAATTCTCTATATACGCTCGCAAATCGAATATAGGCAACCGGATCTAAACCCCGCAGTGCCTCCATAACTGTAGTTCCAAGAAACTCAACAGTAACCTCACTCGCACTCTCTTCAATAAGCTTTCGTTCGATATTTGAAATCACTTCATCGATACGTTGAGTACTTATTGGCAGCTTATTACAAGCGATTTTTATCCCACCAAGAAGTTTGTCACGATTATATTCTTCGCGCGTTTTATCTTTCTTAACGATCATTGGAAACGATTCTTCGATACGCTCATAACTCGTAAAACGCTCATGACAGGCTTGGCATTCCCGGCGCCGACGTATTGAACGGCCGTCCTTACCAGGACGGGAATCGATGACTTTATCTTCAAGGAAAGCGCAATAGGGACAACGCATTTTATTAGCTACTTTTTAGGGGATTCTAAGGCTGAAACAAGATCCAATCGGCGCTGATGTCGCGAATCGTCGCCTTCATCAAAATTGGTATCTACAAACTGACGTACACATTCCATGGCGATCTCTTGACCTATGATTCTTGCACCTAGACACAAGATATTAGCGTCATTATGAAGCCGGGTAAATTTCGCTGAAACAGGATCTGAACAAAGCGCAGCTCGAACACCGGCAAATTTATTTGCGGCGATCGACATACCGATACCGGTCCCACAAATTAGTATTCCCAGATCGACGGAGCTCGCTTGTATCTGTTTTGCAACCTTCTCAGCGAAATTGGGGTAATCTACCGAAGTGCCTTCTTGGGGACCCAAATCTTCCACTTCGAATTGCATGTCCTTTAGCTGATTTAGGATCAACGACTTGAGTTGAATCCCAGCATGATCGGACGCGATAGCGAACCTCATATTTTTGGGTCTGTCCTTGTTATCTAAAACCGACCCGGGTGCTTTTTTTAAGACAAGGTCGACAAGATCCTGAACGCAACAGAGACCTTCTAATTCAGTCTCGCTGGCTTCAGGGAGACTAAATTTCTCTTCAATATGCCAGATCAAGTTTACGATATCTAAACTTGAAGCACCAAAGTCACTAAGAAAATCGGACTCAGGAAAAATTTCTGAGGGAGGAATTTCGAGCACGCTACTTATCGCAGCGTAGACCGCTAACCGAAGGCTTTCCGAATCAGCGCTCGAAAGGGACATCTAGTATTCCCAAACCTCAATTACTTCCTCAGGCTTTGCCGTAGAACCGTACTTACCGCATGCCCCACATGCGCGATGCGCTCGCTTGGGCTCGGCACAGTGAGGACACGGATGGGATTGTACAACCGTCATTCTTCTGTTGTACGAACGACGCGTACGCGTTTTCGATTTCGATTTTCTTTTCTTTGGAACTGCCATTTTCTAATCCTTTTTAAGATTCTTCTTTAACTTTAAAAGTGGTCCCCAACGCAAATCAACCTGAGCAATCTCGAGGTCTTTAGCAGCGGACTCACCGATATTCTTTTCAAAACTTTCACGACATTCATCCGAAAACGTTTCCGAACAAAGATTGTGCGTCGGCAACGCTTCAAGCATCGCCTCTCGAACCAACGGCTCTAATACTATTGACTCACCATCGTGAAAAACAACGTCTAAATCTGCGGGCTCTAATTCGATTTCATCGTTAGCGTTTGACCGCGCTGATAAATTCGACTTTGGCATCAAAACGAATTTCGAATATCCATCAAATTTTTCGTTCTTCAGCTCTAAACATCTACCACACAAAAAACGAACTTCAAACTTAATATCAACACTCAATCTAAAGTCGCTGGAACTTCCGACTCGTTCGACCGAAACTTCCGCTTCTGCATTTTCGCCCTCGTAACCGGTGTCGGCCAACATCTCCGAAACACAATCGGTGTTGAGGTCGAAATGAAGCGCCAACTTCGCATTCTCAGCGAGCTCCGACATTTGAACTTTCATTTCATTCATTATTAACCTCCACCTAAGAGTGGAACCTACCGACATAAAATCATGACTGATAAGGCGCGAAAACTACAAATTGAATGCCCTAAAGTCAAGCCTATCCTGACCTTTTTCGATTAAACACGGATCCAACGCGCATAAAAAACCTGGCAAATGCCAGGTTCAATTAGAAAAGATTTATAAGATCTAAACTAATGCATGTCCGTAAGCGGTATCAAGCTTGATACCAGGACCCATAGTTGTGCTAATCGTTATGGATTTGAAGTATGGAGCTTTAGAAGATGCAGGCTTAAGCTTCGCAAGTGCATCAGTAACTGCAACAAGGTTCGCCTGAATCTGATCCGGTGAGAAACTCGAAAGACCGATCGGAACGTGAATGTTTCCCTCTTTATCAACGCGAAACTCAAGACGACCTGCTTTGAGTTCCTTGATAATTTTGGCGACATCAAAAGTTACGGTTCCGGTCTTAGGATTAGGCATCAAGCCGCGTGGCCCTAATATCCGCCCGATTTTACCAACCTGTCCCATCATGTCCGGTGTAGCAACGGTGTGATCCCATTCGGTCCAACCACCTTGGATTTTCTCAACAAGATCTTCAGCTCCAACAAAGTCGGCACCGGCAGCAGTAGCTTCCGCTGCTTTCTCGCCTTTGGCGATAACAAGAACTTTAACTGATTTTCCGCGACCGTGTGGGAGCGAAATCGAACCACGCACCATCTGGTCAGCGTGACGCGGGTTAACGTTCAAATTGAACGCAACGTCAATCGTTGTATCGTACTTAGCGACTTTAGTTGCCTTAACTAGAACTGCAGCTTCTTCAACTGAGTACTTTTTGAGCGAATCTACTTTAGCGGCTGCGTTACGGTATTTTTTTCCATGCTTAGGCATCAGGTCCTCCTATGATATCAATTCCCATTGATCTACATGTTCCAGCGACGGTATTACCCGCCATTTCCAAATCATCGGTATTGAGATCGGGGAGCTTAATTTCCGCGATTTTTAGAACTTGTTCCCAAGTGATTTTGCCGACCTTATTCTTGTTAGGCTCTCCGCTTCCTTTAGCAAGTTTCAATTCCTTCATAATCAAAATCGCGGCTGGTGGCGTTTTCGTAATGAAGTCGAACGAGCGATCCGCATAAACTGTGATTTCAACCGGAATAATCATCCCAGGCTGATCTTGAGTCTTAGCATTGAACGCCTTACAGAATTCCATGATGTTAACACCATGTTGACCCAATGCGGGACCAACCGGTGGTGAGGGATTAGCTTGCCCGGCTTTCACCTGCAGCTTAATCTTGCCTGCTATTTTTTTTGCCATTTTTTTCTCCATTCAATCCCGGAATCCCGGGGTTCGCAGTAAACGTTGAGGCCGCTCATCAAATTGGCGAGATGAGACTCAACTCCTGCACAGTAAATCGCCTAAAAGGGCGAAAAAAAAATTTATTCGTCTAAGGGAGCGACCTGATCAAATTCGAACGCAGTCCGTGTCGGACGTCCAAAGATTTCAACCATAACGTGAAGACGACCCTTGTCCTGCTCCACATCTTCAACCCAGCCCTCGAAACCATTAAACTGACCATCGGTAACTTTGACTTTCTGGCCACGTTCGTAGCTTACGCGGATCGTCGGCTTCATTTCGCCGTCCTCAATACGTTGCGTGATCTGCTTCACTTCGCTTTCTGGAACAGGTGCTGGATTGCGTTCGTTACCCAGAAAACCGACTACTTTGGATGTGTTATTTACACAATGCCATGTATCATCGTTGAGAATCATTTTCACGAAGATGTAACCGTTGTAAAATTTTCGTTTTACCTCACGACGCTTGCCATTTCTCATCTCAACTACTGTTTCTGTCGGAATGAAAACTTCCTCGAAAAATTGATCGAGATTATTCTGTATAATACGTTGTTCCAACGCCAGCTTCACTTTATTTTCAAAGCCGGAGTAGGTCTGTACGATATACCAATGCAATTCTGTCATTTTTATGCCCCTGGAATGAGAAGAAAGTCAGTGACATATTGCCAAAATTTATCGGCAATAAAAATGAAGGCTGATGCAACTAAAGTGAACATGATTACAACCAAAGTCGCTCGCTTTGTTTCTTCCCACGAAGGCCATGTTACTTTCGCCATCTCAAGAACCACTTCTGTAAGATAACTACGGTAATCAAGTCGGTTGTAAGCCCAAAGTGTTAAGCCCGCCGCCATCGCGAGAGCAATTACTGTCGCAAGAGTGATCTGATTTCCAACGATTGCGATATTTGGAAGCGAATCAACTCGCGACCACAATAATTCTGTCGCTTTGTTAAATACTATAAAAGCGAGAACAAACGCGATCATGTAACTTAGATTTACGAACTTTACCATGAGGTACTCTCAACAGGTCGCGTGCTTTACGTAGCATTCACGACAATTTCTAGACAGGGGCGGAGGGACTCGAACCCCCAGCCGCCGGATTTGGAATCCGATGCGCTACCAATTGCGCCACACCCCTAATCGGCTTTAAAATCTAAGGATTTTAAAGATAGACTAGTTCCCTCGCCAAATTTTTTGGTCGAAGGACGCGGAACCATACAGTAGCTATGCCGGCAGATCAAGAATGCTATGCAAAAGACTTGTATTTATTTTTTTTGTCGTCTTTTTGACCATTTACGCTCCCAAATGAGATGTAAAAATGTTAGTCGTGAACGCGATCTTAATCGGAGTAACCATGAAAGCGATTCTAATAGCACTTCTCTTTTTTTCCACCTTTGCGTGCAAACCCGAGACAAAAGTCGCCAAAGCAACCGAAAATGCAAAGCCTGCGAACGCAAAGACAAGCGAGACCATCGAAGGGGAACACAACCCACCTATCGAGAAATCCGAAGTCAAGGAGGGGCACTGGTACTGCGACATGGGAACCGTCCACTATTCGCGCGCTGAAAAAGGAGACGGAAAATGTCCCCTATGCAAAATGATACTTCACGAGAAAAAGACTCAGAAGTGATTCATTCCTCGGATGACATGGATCTACTTATACAGGCAGGCGCGAAGCGACAAGGTCGGTACGCATATGGGAGCAACTCGTCATTCAGCCCGCGGGTTAACTCAACCTTGCGGGGATATTTGAACGTCCTTTAACGCTTCCGCCTCCCACCAAACAAAAAAAACAATCTAAAAGAAATCGAGTTTTAAGAACTCCGTCAACTTGGGTCTCACAAGTTCGTGCTGCAGCGCACTGACGCGATATAGAGAAAAACCTACTTCGAACAAAATCAAAAAAAAAGCGAGCAATAATGCTCGCTTTTCTTTTAGCTACTTAGAAGAAATTTACTCGCCTGCGGCAAGCTCCTCGTCGTTCGTTCCGTAACGATTCACGATATCGTCTGGGAGTTCCTCTGGGAGAATAACCTGATGCTTCAAACGCTGGTATTCTTGAGCGCCGGTTCCGGCAGGAATGAGACGTCCCATGATAACGTTTTCTTTGAGACCTTTCAGCTTATCGATTTTCCCTTCAAGCGACGCGTGCGTTAACACTTTGGTCGTTTCTTGGAACGAGGCAGCAGATAGAAAACTAACGGTCGAAAGCGAAGCTTTGGTGATTCCAAGCAACAAATCCTGGGCAACAGCTGGTTTACCACCACGCTGAATAACTTCACGATTAGCTAACTCGAAAGTGTCACGTTCAACCTGCTCGTCGGTCAAGAAGTCGGTATCACCAACATTGATGATTCTAACTTTGCGAAGCATCTGACGAACAATAACCTCAATGTGCTTATCATTGATTTTAACGCCCTGGAGTCGGTAAACTTCCTGAATTTCATCCACCATATAGTTTGCAAGCTCTTTACGGCCTTTAATACGCAAAATATCGTGAGGATTTTCAGAGCCTTCCATCAGCGCCTCGCCGGCTTGAATCCGGTCGCCCTCAATCACGTGTACGTGACGACGCTTCGGAACACTATAGCTCTTCGCTTCACCAACATCAGGTGTCACAATAACAGTACGCTTTCCTTTGGTTTCTTTACCGAAAGAAACGATTCCTTCGATTTCAGAGATGACCGCTTGTTCCTTCGGCTTTCGTGCTTCAAAAAGTTCTTCAACACGAGGAAGTCCCCCGGTAATATCGCGATTCTTACGAGATTCTCGAGGAACCTTCGCTAGAATCGACCCGGCCGTTACTTCATCGCCCTCGTTTACGAACAGAGCTGCACCAGCTGGGAGGAAAACGCTCGTGAGAACATTTCCGCCACGCTTGTTTTCTTTGATTACGATACGAGGTCGAACGCTTAGGTCCCGACTATCGATGACAACGTTACGAGAAAGACCGGTCTTACCATCAAAACGTTCTTCAACGGAAACGCCTTCGATAATGTCAGATTTTTTAAACTTCTCTACCACACCATCAAATTCGGTTAAAACAGGAGTAGCAAAAGGCTCCCATTCAGCAAGCATTTCTCCGGCTTTAACTTTATCTCCATCTTTGAAGAAAAGTTTAGCGCCGTAGATGAGAGGATATCGTTCACGCTCTCTGCCCTGTTCGTCGTGTATCGCAATTTCACCGTTACGGGTCATTACGACGTATTGGCTTTTCGATCCGCCCTCACTTTGTTCAACAGAGCGAACATCGTGCAACTTAACCACACCTGCATGGCGAGCTTCGCGGGTTGATTGCTCGGATGTACGAGAAGCGACGCCACCAATATGGAATGTACGCATCGTCAACTGGGTTCCAGGCTCGCCGATCGATTGCGCGGCAATGGTACCCACTGCTTCACCGACGTTAACTACAAGACCACGCGCTAGATCGCGTCCGTAACAACGAACACAAACGCCATCAAGTGTACGACAGGTAAGCGCGGAACGGATGCGTACGCGTTCAACGCCGGCATCTTCAATTTTCTCGGCTGTAATCTCGTCGATTTCCTGATTAGCATCAACCACCATATCGTCGTTATGATCCCAGACTGGCTCAAGTGCAAAACGTCCAAGAATACGATCTGAGAGAGATTGGATAATCTCACCACCGTCGTTATAGATCGCGGCTGTTTCAACACCATCGAGGGTTCCACAATCGAATTCACGGATGACACAATCATTTGCCACATCAACGAGACGACGCGTGAGGTAACCGGAGTTAGCCGTTTTAAGTGCGGTATCGGCGAGTCCTTTACGTGCACCGTGTGTGGAAGTGAAATATTCGAGAACCGTGAGTCCCTCGCGGAAATTCGCGAGGATAGGTGCTTCAATAATTTCACCAGATGGTTTTGCCATCAATCCACGCATTCCGGAAAGTTGGCGCATCTGCTGTGCCGATCCACGAGCTCCAGAGTCGGCCATAATATAGACCGAGTTGAAAGATTTGTCCGTGAAGGTTGTCCCATCGGGCTTAGTATAAGTGAAGTTAGAAATTCCTTCGTTCATCTTATCGGCCACTTTCTTCGTAGCTTTACCCCATTCGTCCACCACTTTATTGTAGCGTTCGCCGCCAGTGATAAGACCTTCGATATACTCAACCTGAATACTAGCAACCTCTGCTTTCGCTTCGGCAACGATATCCCATTTTTCTTTTGGAATAGCCATATCGCCAATACAAATCGAGATACCAGCTTTAGTAGAATATTCGAAACCGATCGTACGAATCGCATCAGCAAGTAAAACTGTTGCTTTATTACCGACGTGACGGAAACAAAAATCGATGAGATTACCGAGCATCTTTTTGCTCATAATTTTGTTAACGTGTTTGAATTCAATTCCATCAGGAACAACTTCAAAGAACAAAACGCGTCCACAAGTGGTATCTACGAGTTCTCCGTCAACACGGACCTTAATAGCCGCTTGGAGATCTACTTTATCGTTATCGTACGCCATTCGGACTTCTTCGATACTCGAGTAAACGCCTCTCATCGGCACACCTTTCGAAGGTGCTTCAAAAGAACCCAGAACGAGAGGACGCGCGCGTGTCATGTAGTAACATCCAAGAACGATATCCTGAGAAGGTCCAATAACCGGCCCACCATTGGATGGCGAAAGAATGTTATTTGTACTCAAAAGTAGAACGCGTACTTCCATCTGCGCTTCGAATGAGAGCGGAACGTGAACAGCCATCTGATCACCATCGAAATCCGCGTTGTATGCAGAACAGACGAGGGGATGAAGCTGAATCGCTTTACCTTCAACCAAAACCGGTTCAAAAGCCTGAATTCCGAGACGGTGAAGCGTGGGGGCACGATTCAACATGACAGGATGTTCTTTAATAACTTCGTCTAGGATGTCCCAAACAAGCTCGCCCTTTTTCTCGACCATTTTCTTAGCGGACTTGATCGTATAAACGTGTTCACGTCGAGTTAGTTTTTCGTAAATGAATGGCTTGAACAGTTCGAGCGCCATTTTTTTCGGCAGACCACATTGATGAAGCTTTAATTGCGGTCCGACCACGATAACGGAACGACCGCTATAATCGACACGTTTTCCCAATAGATTCTGACGGAAACGCCCTTGTTTCCCTTTAATCATATCAGAAAGAGACTTCAATGGACGTCTGTTTGCGCCATGAATCGTTTTTCCACGCCGCCCATTGTCAAATAGAGCATCGACAGCTTCTTGAAGCATACGCTTTTCGTTCCGGAGAATAATCTCAGGAGCTTGAATCGCGAGTAGTTTGTTCAAACGGTTGTTACGATTTATAACACGACGATATAAATCATTGAGATCCGAAGTTGCAAAACGACCGCCCTCGAGAGGGACAAGTGGACGTAGATCCGGTGGCAGAACGGGGATAACATCGAGAATGAGCCACTCAGGATCATTCCCAGAATCACGAACCGCCTCAACAATTCTCAGACGCTTTGCGATTTTCTTTCGTTTCGCCGCACTAGAAGCTTCTTTCATTTCTGCGCGGAGTTCCATCGATTCTTTGTGTACATCGAGCTCAGCTAACATTTCGCGAATCGCGACAGCCCCCATGCTCGCCGTAAATACTTCGCCGTATTCGAGAAGGTATTGATTATACTTCTTCTCGGAAAGAACCTCACCTTTTTGAAGCGGTGTCATCCCTGGATCGGTCACGATGAATGCAACGCAGTAAAGGACTTTCTCGATGTCTTTAAGACGAATATCTAAAAGATTACCGATACGAGAAGGAAGACTTTTCAAAAACCAAATATGTGCAACGGGTGTCGCAAGATTGATATGACCCAAACGTTCACGACGAACCTTGGCCTGAATCACTTCAACGCCGCACTTCTCGCAAACAACGCCACGGTGTTTCATGCGCTTGTATTTACCACATTTGCATTCAAAGTCTTTCACGGGTCCGAAGATTTTCGAACAAAAAAGTCCATCGGGTTCTGGTTTGAACGTACGATAATTAATCGTTTCAGGTTTCTTTACCTCGCCGTGGCTCCACTCACGGATTTTCTCCGGTGCGGCGATACCAATGCGAATTGCGGAAAAGCTAAGCGGGTCTTTTGTTTTTTCGATAAAACTGAAGAGATTCTTCATATTATTTATCCTTATGTATTACTTTCAAAATTATTAGAAACGTTATGCACAATCAAGCGCTTATTAACCGACGTCTTCAAGAAGTTCGACATTCAAACAGAGAGCGTGAAGTTCTTTAATCAAAACATTAAAGCTCTCCGGCAAACCCGGATCGAGTTCGAACTCACCTTTTACAATCGATTCGTAAATGCGCGTACGACCTTGAACATCATCGGACTTCACCGTCAGGAATTCCTGCAAAGTAAATGCAGCGCCATAAGCCTCAATTGCCCAAACTTCCATCTCACCGAGACGTTGACCACCAAACTGTGCTTTACCGCCCAATGGTTGCTGCGTCACAAGGCTATAAGGCCCAATCGATCTGGCGTGAATTTTATTATCAACAAGATGGTGAAGCTTAAGAACATACATGACGCCAACTGTGACATCGTTGATGAACATATCTCCTGTCCTTCCGTCGAAGAGAATGGATTGGCCAGTCGCGTTCATCCCAGCAGTCTCTAACAATTCCTTGATGGAGTCCTCGGGTGCACTATCAAAAACAGGCGTCGCAATATGAATCCCACGCTTTGTGGTCTTCGCGAAATCGCGTAAACCTTTATCGTCAAGAGAGTCGATAAGTTCATGATAGTCGTCCGAAAAAGCCGCCTTTAGCGTCTTCTTGATGACTGCTTCGGTGCCTGCTTCTTCTAGGAGCTCACCGATTCGCAGCCCCATATTTTTCGCAGCCCAACCCAAGTGCGTTTCCAGAACCTGACCCACGTTCATGCGACTCGGTACACCAAGCGGATTAAGAAGCATATCAACGGTCGTACCGTCTTCAAGGAAAGGCATGTCCTCTTCAGGTAAAATGCGACTAATCACACCTTTATTTCCGTGACGACCTGCCATTTTATCGCCAACCTGAATCTTACGTTTAATTGCAACATAGACCTTGACCATCTTGATAACGCCAGGAGAAAGCTCATCACCTCGGCGAATCTTTTCGATTCGGCTACCATAGGCAACACGTGCTTCGAGTACTTCATCTTCGACGAGGCCCAAAAGCTCCATCGTTTTATCATCGACATCGTCGTTAATCTCAATATCGCCCCAGTAACGCTTAGGAATTTTGTCCATATTCGCCTGACTGAGAACCGTTCCTTTTTTGAGAAGGACGGTATCGCCGTCATCCACCAAATCATCGCCCAGTTTCTTACCGATGAACATATCAGCGAGCTTGCGATAAGCAGCCTCTCGAAGAATGCGGATTTCATCATTCTGATCTTTGAGGAGTTTAGCCTCTTCCATATCTTCGATTTGTTTCGTACGGGTATCCTTCAGTACGTCTTCCCTTTGGAATACACGCGCTGAAATGACGGTACCTCGAGCGCCAGGTGGCATCTTCAAAGATGAATCACGAACATCGCCCGCTTTTTCTCCGAAGATCGCACGAAGTAGTTTTTCCTCTGGCGAAGGGGTTGATTCACTTTTTGGAGTAATTTTACCAACCAGAATATCAAGCGGCCCAACTTCAGCACCAATACGCACGATCCCTGATTCATCGAGATCGGCTAGGGCTTCCTCACCGACATTAGGAATGTCGACAGTAATTTCCTCAGCACCTAATTTCGTTTCACGAGCGACACATTCAAATTCTTCAATATGAATCGAAGTATAAATATCATCATTGACGAGACGTTCGTTAATAAGAATCGAATCCTCGAAATTATAACCTCCCCAAGGCATGAATGCGACGGTGATGTTACGCCCGAGTGCGAGTTCACCACGTTGGGTTGACGGACCATCAGCGATAATCTCGTTAAACTCCACGCGATCACCAACACTTACAATCGGTTTCTGATTGATACAGGTTGCTTGATTCGAGCGTGAAAATTTAACCAACTTATAAATATCAGGTTTTACGAAAAGCTCGCCGTCTTTTGGCTCTGGACGAACAACGATACGTTCGGCATCAGCAACTTCAACAACACCGGCACGCTTGGAGACGATGGTGACACCAGAGTCGCGCGCAATAATACGCTCGATACCGGTACCCACAAAGGGCGCATCCGTTTTCATCAAAGGAACGGCCTGACGCTGCATGTTGGCCCCCATGAGAGCGCGATTTGCATCATCATTTTCCAAAAATGGAATCAAACCAGCACCAATACTGACAAGCTGATTTGGGCTCACATCCATAAGCGTAATTTCGTCAGCAGTCACCAACGAGGTTTCGCCATTTTTACGTGCAGCGATGAGATCGCCCGTAATTGTCTTACCTTTAGTTGGGGTTGTTGCCTGCGCAATAACGTTATTTTGCTCTTCAAGGGCCGAGTAGTATCGAACTTCGTCCGTTACTTTTTTGTTTCTCACACGGCGATAAGGGGTCTCAATGAAACCATATTGATTGATTCGTGCAAAAGTAGACAACGACGCGATCAATCCAATATTTGGTCCCTCGGGTGTTTCAATCGGACAAATTCGACCGTAGTGAGTCAAGTGGACATCGCGGACTTCGAATCCGGCACGATCACGAGTAAGACCACCGGGCCCAAGCGCTGAAAGACGACGCTTATGTGTCACTTCACTCAATGGATTCGTTTGATCCATAAATTGAGAAAGCTGAGCTGAACCAAAATACTCTTTGATAACGGCATCGACCGGCTTGGCATTAATCATCTCTTCCGGAGATGCGGTTTCCATATCGCCGGACGATTGCATCTTCTCTTTAATGCCACGCTCCATTCGATATAAACCGATTCGATACTGATTCTCGAGAAGTTCACCGACGGTACGAACACGACGATTTCCTAAGTGGTCGATATCATCAACGATACCTTTTCCGTTTCTAAGTTCGACGAGATAGCGAACTGCTTCGAGGATATCTTCCTCACGTAGCGTCGCGATGAACCATGGGTCGATCTCTGCTTGCACTTTCGCAATCTTCTCTTCGACTTCAGCAATCGCTTTTGCTCCTTCAGTTTTTTCGAGTTTAGAAACAAGCTTTCTCATCTTCTCTTCTAAAGGCTCAATAATCTCACGATGGAACTTGAAATTAAGCTTCAAACGGCCCACGGGTCCGAGATCGTAACGATCAGGATTGAAGAAAAGATTATCAAACAAATTCTGTGCTTGTTCTTCCGTCGGTGGGTCACCGGGACGCATGCGCTGATAGATCTCCAAGATGGCGCGATCCGTTGTTTCAATCTTATCGGCGATAAGCGTATTACGGATGAACGGACCTGAAACGCGTTCGTCGATGAACAAAACATGAACATCAGTGATGCCACGGATCTGCATCTCCTCAACCATCTTCTCAGTGATGTCAGAGTTAGTATCGACAATAATTTCACCTGTTTCGCTATCGTAAATATCCGAAGAGGCAACTTTACCCACCAAATCTTCTAATAAGACCGGAATAGATTTAATCTGCGCTTTTTCAAGTCGACGGAGACTACCACGCGTGAAACGTTTATCCTTTGCGATGATAAGGTTCCCTTCGTCATCCAGGATATCCACAGAAACGGTCTGCCCTTCCAAAGTATCCAAATTGACATGCTTAAAGTACATGCCATTCTTCATGAAGAAATGTTCCGTGTTATAATAGTAGGCAAGAAGTTGTTCTGTTGTGTACCCAAGCGCACGCAGAAGAATCGTGGCCGGCATTTTCAACTTTCGGTCAATTCTAACGTGCAAGATGTCTTTTGCATCAAACTCAAAATCCAACCAAGAACCGCGGTAAGGTGACACACGACCAGAATATAAAAACTTTCCAGAAGAATGCTTCTTCCCATTATCATGATCAAAGAAAGCACCGGGCGAACGGTGAAGTTGACTTACAATGACGCGCTCAGTCCCGTTTATAACGAAGGTTCCCTTCTCGGTCATCATTGGGATCTTACCAAAGAAAACGGTCTTTTCTTTCACATCGCGAAGCGAACGTGCGCCGGTTTCTTCATCAACTACCCAAATAGACAATTGGACATTCACGTGAACAACGCGCTCGTAGGTGTAACCGCGAGCGATACACTCCTTAATGTCGTAATTGGGTTCCTCAAGGTGGTAACTTAAGAACTCAAGCGTAGAGATGTTGTTGTAAGAATGTATCGGAAACACACTCTTGAACACACCTTGTAGACCGGTTTCCGTTCTTTCATGGCTCGGAACATTCGCCTGAAGAAATTCTTCAAAAGAACGCTTCTGTATGCCAATGAGATTTGGGATCTCGGCAATTTTTTCTACTGTTCCGTAATTTCTACGGGCTCGGAAGTTCGACTTAATGGTGACTGCCATTCAAACGCTCCATGGTAAGATGCGGTAGCTTACAATCATCCTGAGGCCGAAAATACATCATGGGCACCTTCGCCAACTTTCTATTAGCAAGGAACCCTTTTTTATTCCAACGTCCTCCGGAGGAGCGTTGAAGCGGTATTTATCAGTCCTAGTCAAAACAATTGTTTCAAACTACGATTCAATTTCTGGCGGCTCGGTAGCGCTTAATTCCTTAAACGCTTCAAATTCCGGGCCAACTAAAAAGTCCAAAAATTGAGTCGGGAAACTAGTGTATTTTTTCAAAGTTTGTCAAGTGGTTATACAAGTATTTTGTGATCTTTTACTTTCACTGAACATTCGACTATGAGTAGCGCTCTGGCGAAGACTTATCCCTACCAAAATAAGGCATCTCGTGGACAACAACCTTAACGATAAAGACCCCGAAACTTGGATGAAAATGTTCAGTGAATTTGCGCCCCGCACGGCGATGGCACACCTGGACACTCGGGCGACTTACCTCGACGATGAACGATTCGTCATCGAATCGACAATGACGGATGCTCATCGGCAGCCCTTCGGCTTACTTCACGGCGGTGTAAGTCTACTTTTCGCGGAGACGGTCGCAAGTTTTCACGCGGCTTGGCTATGTGATTTAACGGTCGCGGCGCCTGTAGGTGTGGATATTAACGGAACGCATCTTAGCAGTGCTAAAAAAGGGGAGCTACGCATCACCGCAAAACTCCTACGTCGCGCACAATCTTTCGTATTTCATGAAGTGGAAGTGTATCATTTGGACAAGGATCGGGTCTTATGCAAAGCTCGCGTAACGAATTATTTTAAGCCTATATAAATGAGCTTAGCCCGACGCTTCGAAAAGCAACCTAGCGATTAGAAATATAGTCGAGCCGTTTTCCGTAGGGTCCATAACTTGACCGAAAAACGTTATATCTCTCTGAAGCGTATTGACCTTTTTCCTTTAAGAAGTGAAAGTTCACCCATCAGTTTCCATTAGGTATATATGAAGTTCACTCTCCCCGTTGTCCTGCGAGAATATGACACGACCTGGATCGCCGAGACGTTAACGCTACCCGAAATTTCGGTAGCGGGAGATGCTGCTCAACCGACCTTAGACCGACTTCGAACCGCGATCATTGACATCTATTCGCGGACCCATCCCAGGATGTTAAGAAACTCAATGGATACGCATCTCGTCGAAATCACTCGAGAAATTCGCCCCGTATACGAGAGCGGTCGTTACGAATGGTCCCATGTCGATAACACTTCTTGGCATGACAACCTTGTCCCGGTTCCGATCGATATCCTTTCGACACAACGCACTGAGGATCTAGAACAAATCGAACTCCTTCAATACGATCTAAAATCGATTTCAAGGACATCCGACGATGAACAAGACCTAGATGTAATCGACCGTATGCTTGGTCCGATCCGAGAAAATAGCTGGGCGGTCGCAAATCACCGCCCCTTGTCCAAATCGACGAAAATCGTCCATATAGAAATTGAGTTCGAACCTATTGATCTCTCCACCGTTCCTCCCGAAACGATATTTGTGAATGAATTTTCACGGACTTCCGGAACAGGGGGAGTTAGCGAGGAAGCATCTCCGACGCTAAATAAAGTCGCCCAAAAGTGGGACTTTAAGGATCAAAAAGAAGCCGAAGAGAGCGGTTTTGCTGAAGTATTCGAACGGGAAAAGCTTGTCGACGAAATCCAATCTCTAGTCGACGGTGAGAAGGCGATTTCGATCGTTTTGGTCGGGCCCACTCGAGTCGGAAAAACAGCCCTCTTACGTCATCTCGCTTGGAGGAAAAATACAGCCCACCAACAAAAAGATGCGATAAACCGGACCATTTTCTTTGCAGATGCACCTCGCCTTGTTTCAACCGCTCCTCAGGGCGGATTATGGCAGGAACAAGTTCAGGATATTCTTACCGAATTAGAAAACACCGATGCGATACTTTACCTAGGTCGTCTTATCGCGGCACTGGACGCCGGAAAGTATGACGGAAGTGATTACAACCTTGCCCAATTCGTCAGACCATATCTTTCCAACGATCGCATCAGAATTATTTCAGAAGCATCAATCGAGGAGTGGGCAGAGATCGAACGACGCGATGTCGGATTTGCTCGAAATTTTACGGTTGTTCGTGTCGAAGATCCCGCGCCTAAAACCGCGCAAATCATTGTTCAAAAAGCAGCCAAGCGTTTCGCAGAGAAACTCGATTTCGAACTCAGTGATGATGCAATATCCAGAGCGTGGTTATTGCAAAAGCGATTCGCGGTCTATGGTAGCCCCGTCGGAAGAACCATCGAGTTTATCTCAAGAACAGTACGAAGAGCTCTGGCCAAATATAAAAAAGCGCTCTCCGAAAAAGAGCTCGTCGAAGCATTTTGTGAGGACACAGGTCTTCCCCCCGTTCTTCTTCTTGATTCTCAACAGCTTCGCCCACAAACGGTTTTTGATGCGCTGGCCAAACGCGTCGTAGGACAGGACGACGCCATTCAAAGTGTTGCCAACATTGTTAGCATCACCAAAGCCGGTCTATCCTCCCCGGACCGCCCTCTTGGTTCCTTCATGTTCGTCGGCCCCACTGGCGTCGGAAAAACCGAGCTCGCCAAATCGCTCGCCGCTTTTCTTTTCGGAAGTGAAGACCGGATGATTCGGCTGGATATGAGTGAATACGCGCAAAGTGATGCTTATGGAAGGCTCATAGGTGAAGGCAACCAAGATGGTGAACTTGCAGGTCCAGTTCGGCGCGAACCTTTCAGTGTCGTCTTACTTGATGAGATCGAAAAAGCGCACCCCTCAGTCTATGACGTTTTGCTCCAAGTATTAGGTGAGGCGAGACTGACGGATGTGAAGGGAAGAACGACGCGCTTCCAAAACACGATCATCATTATGACGAGTAATCTGGGCGTGGATAATATGCGCCCGGCTATCGGATTCGGGGACGCGAACAAGGCAGACTATAGCGAGCATTTTCGCAAAGAAGCAGAACGTTTTTATCGCCCTGAATTCCTAGGTCGTATTGATCAATTCATCGCATTCCGTTCTCTCCCAATAGACACTGTGACTCAGATTGCGCGGCGTTCCTTGGCGAAGATTCAGGAAAGAGATGGGTTCGTGAGTCAAGACGTCACTCTTCATTTTGAAGATGATGTGGCAGCGTTTCTGGCCAGAAAAGGATACCATGAAAAATACGGTGCTCGCCCTCTCAAGCGAGAAATTGAACAAGAATTGGTTTGGAAACTTGCCGATAAATTAGCTCGCACGAAGGACAAGGTCGATGTCGGGGGCGCGCGCAAAATCAATATTTCCGTCCAAAAAGACGCATTGAAAATTGTTGTTAATACGATATCGGCGACCAAGGAAGATTTCGAAACGAGGAGCCGTCTCCTCTCACAGGTCGACGAAGTTTCAAACCTTCGAAGGCGCCTTTCAAGCTACGTCCATACGGTTCTTTTCGGTGAGTTAGAATGGGAGATAGAGAACTTCGATATCTCGACACAATCTCCTCAATTTTGGAACGATCCGCGAGCAGCCGAACTTGCCGCAAACGCTGAAAAGATTCGCCGAGTGATCCAGCCCGCAGATGAAATAACAGCCGAATTAGAAAGTCTCGAAGATCTTTCTACGGAAGCTTATCATACCCGCTCCTTTGATTTATTACCTGAGATAGGATCTCGACTAGAGGTTTTGGAAACCGGTGTTGATGATATCTTTGTCCAAGCAATGAACGTTTCTTACGACATGCCAGACGAAGTTGTCTTATTCATTTTCGATCGCTCCCCACAGCAGGATTTTTATAAGACATTAATTGGTTGGTACGAAGAATGGGCCGCCATTAATGAATGGGAATTTTCGATCTGGATGCCAAGGGACGCCGAATTACCGTCCGACGAATACCGCGCAGATTTCGAGCGCGAAAGCTGGGAAAAAATCGAAGAAATTTCTGATGGAGTAGAACTTTTAGCTCTTTCGTTTAACGGATTTAATGCCCGTCCCCTGTTGCGCGTCGAGGAAGGAATACATCGTTACGTTTCAAATTCTGGAAACGGCACCTGTCAGATAGTTGTCCGCGGTGAACAAGCTGCGTGGCCTTATTCTCAAGATGTTGCAAAACGATCCTATCCAAACTTCCCCGCCCGAACCTACAATTTTCGAATCAACGATGTGACAATGAATTTTGGTGTAAGACAGGAATTTTATGGTGGGGTGCTGGAGACAATGAGTGCGAAATTGGATCCAAATAATCCCATTGCAGCGTTAGCGGATCAAATTCGTGACGAAGCTTGGTACCTTAGCGCTCTGGATTGGGAATGAAACTTAAACTCTCTTTTTACGTCGCCCAACCCAAACGCGGCCTTTACTCTGTGTCCATTCCTTGGATGGAAGAACTCGCGATTCCTGTCACAGGCCCAAGTCCCTCGCAGCTACGCGAAGAGCTCATGTTTCGAGTTCTAGAATTGGTGCACGGCGGTCTTGAACCTACCGAACTCGATCGCTTATTTGGCCCAGAAGCTCCCTATCTATCCAGCGTCTATATGGATGTTCAACGCAAGGTAAAACCGAACCGTCCTGAGATAAAACTATCCTTCTCAACACACACTATCGTGGGGTCCTTTGCCGACGAGGATATTACTAGAATCTGGCTGCCGAAAGTTCCCGGCGTATGCATAGCAATCAACAATATCGAAGACATGTATGCCGCAGCAAACCGCTGGGCAATTGAACATGCAGACGCCGCCAACCTGAGTTCTTTTGATCATTTAGCTTGCAACTATGCAGCCAACATCGAATCGATGACGGTGGACTTTGGCTACCCGACACCCTCAATATACTCCGATACTGTACCTGCCGGACGTCTCACTCGCCCGGAAAGCTTGAACGAGATTGCGGACAATCTTACCCATCGTATTGAGGATGAAACACTAGGACATGCATTCGGACGAGAAAAGATAATAGATGAATTAGTAAGTATCTTTACCAGTCCTCAACCTACAAGTGTTTGTCTGGTCGGCGATTCTGGAGTTGGAAAAACTGCGCTTATTCATGAGGCAGCTCATCGAGCGTTCGCGTTATCGAAACGATATCAAGAACGACGCGATATTTGGCAAACGAACGGAGATCGAATTATCGCTGGAATGTCTATCATTGGACAGTGGGAACAACGCGTCGAATCTTTTTGCCGTGAGTTATCCGAAAGAGATGATCTTCTCTTTACAGAAGACCTCCTTAGCGTTGTTCGTGCCGGCAGGACTTATTCAGGAAATTCAAACGTCGGTAATTTCATCGAACCCTATTTAGAGGAGTTTCGTTTCGCGATGATTACCGAGGCGACTGACGAAACTTACGCCCTCGCGCGCGCGGCTTCCCCGGGTTTCGTAGACAAGTTTCGAAGAATTCAGGTTCCACCTCTATCTTACCGCGAAACCTTAGCAGTGATTACGGACCTTGTACGAGAAATCGAAACGAATTTGAAAACCAAAATCGTCCCCGATGGTATTGAAGCCATCCTTCATTTAAGCCGACGTTTTTTTAGAAATGAGGCCTATCCTGGAAAAGCAGTTCTATTGCTTCGAAAATGCCATTCCGAAGGTGAACGACGTTTTGATGAATCCGATGAACGTGAGCCGATCCGCGTGGACGCCAACCTCGTTTGCGATGTTGTGCATCGACAGACCGGCCTCCCGATGACCATCCTTAAACCCGGAACGGGCCGACATCCCGACGATATCATGCGTGCGTTTTCTAGACGCGTATTCAGTCAACCAGTGGCGATAAAAACCGTTTCGAAATTAGTTGTCGCTATTGAACAGGGCATAATCGATCCGGAAAAACCCTTAGCAAGTTTACTACTTATAGGTCCAAGCGGAGTGGGAAAAACAGAAACGGCAAAAGCCTTATCCGAAGATCTCTTTGGAAATGTAGATCGAATGATCCGTTTCGACATGAGCGAGTTTAATTCTCCCGGCGCCGCTACTCGACTGATTGGAACGTCAAGAAACCCTGATGGCGAGCTAACGAGTAAAGTAAGATCGCAGCCTTTTTGTGTGCTTCTCTTCGATGAGATTGAAAAAGCTCACGGGTTAGTTCTCGATCTTCTGCTACAAATTTTGGGTGACGGAAGGCTCACCGACGCTGCCGGAAGAATAGTCGATTTTAGAAATACCATTGTGATTATGACCTCAAATCTCGGCGCAAACACTGAAGATCGCTGGATGGGATTCTCAGACGTCAGCAATCAAGATCGCGCGCAACATTATCGCGGGGCAGCCGAAGCATTCTTCCGCCCCGAGATATTCAATCGTATTGATAGCGTCGTTCCATATCGTCCGCTGCAAAGTGACGCGCTAAGAAAGATCGCACGTCGCACGCTACAAAAACTGCTCAATCGACGTGGGATACGACGCGCGCAAATGATGATAGACGTGGACGAAGGCCTTATCGAAACGCTAGCCAAAACAAGTGTCGACGCTCGGTATGGTGCAAGAACCCTTGCGCATAGAATAGAACAGCAGCTGATTAACCCACTAGCGAAAAGACTCACCGAATTTGGAATGGACCAAGGCCTTTCGCGTGTTTACTTAACGGCAACCGAAGAGGGTGTTGATTTTCGATTCGAACGAATCAAGCGGGCTAACGTTGTTGAGGAAGTATCAAGGGGCGACACTTTTGATGATGTGGTTGAGCACCTAAAGATACTCGGCGAGGATGTCGAAAAACTGTCATCGGATCCGCGGACGCAAGAACTCAACGAACAATACGAATCGATATTGTTAAGGATGAACGATTGGGAAGGCGAAAAGTTTCCCGCCGAACTGGCCGAATCCCTTCGACGTAGAGATGTCTATCGAGGGCGACTTGCCGGTCTGGAAAAACGAATGGCTGGACTTCAAGATACGCGTGGCACGGGTGAATTCCTTTTCGTTCCCAAAGCAGAAGAACAGAAAGAACAAACGCGAAAGTGGGAAAAAATCGCCGAAGAGATCGAACATAAAATCACGTGGACAGGTGCGCTTCTCGAAGACCTAGCATCAGGAACCAATGGTGCGACCCTGGTAGTTAGTGGATTGAGCGGTCAGTATGGGCGCCCCCTGTCCCAATGGTTTCGTTGGATCCAAGCTCTTTCGGAGAAGTTTAACTTCGCAGTAGAAATCATAGGGCGAACGACAGACAATTGGGAGATTCTTTCGAAAACGGTAGACTCGTTCTCTGTCTACAATACTTTGGTGTTCTCGTCCGATGAACCGGGTGTAACACGACTTTTCCAAGCGTTGCAGGGATATGCGTTTTATCCTCTCCCCCTTTCAGAGGGTACTCATACGTTGCTTTTAAATCGCTTCTTTCCTTTGGCCTTTTCAGACGCGAAAGCATTGATAACGCACATGGATAATCATCAATTTGAAGACCTCCCGTACGCCATAGAATTTGAAATTGAAAATGGACAAATCTCAGATTTTCGTCGGGGCTTGAGTTTGATAATCCCCGAAGACCGAGGTGCTAATCTATTGAGTTTTGTTACAACTTTGGCACTTTCGAGAATGTAGGTTCATTGCTTAAGTATGAAGTATATTTTTTATATGGCGAAGTTTCCAATTTTTGTATTAAATCGCCGCTCTCTCCAATGTGATTATTCATGAAAACCCTAATATTTCCTGCCCTCGTTTTGTTTATTCTTTTCTCGTCTGGGTGTGGTTCAGATTGTGCGAAGTTAAAAAAAGAATGTAATCAAAGCATCGAAAAAAAAGCCAAACTTGGCGATAACATTTCAGAAGAAACTCATTTTGGAGTAACGATGCGCGACAGCTTCGTCGAAGAAATCGCGCAGGAAAGTTTACGGTCCGTTGTCGAAAAGGGACTGGATATTAAAACACAGCTTTCGATTGGAAAAAAGCAAAAAATCTCAATTGATGCTAAACCGAAAATTGCGAACCTAAAAATTCGTCCTGACAAAACTTGTGAACACTGCATTCGGATTTCTGGAACTCTTACCGGAAAGGCAGGAATCAAAATACCGATTTTCGGTGATCAAACGGTCCCTATTGCGGGAGATCTTTCCATCGTCGCTCCGCTTTCTTTCGAGCCTACGTCGGAAGGACAGACAGCGATAAAAATCGACCTCCAAAAAGCAGCTCAATTTAATCCAAATTTCCTATCTTTAACGCTCAAGCAAATTCCTCCGACCTGGTCGCGTGTGATCGCAAATTCTTTTTCAAAGAGCGCAATCCAAACCGTTTCATCGCAGTTGAAACCCATCACAGTATTCACGTTCGACTCGCCAAATTTTGGAATCGAAAACCTTAAAGTCGCAGCAAAAGAAATTAAAACAGATATTAAAAACCGAACGATATTCGTTGGCTTTTCGACAAATTTAGATGCTCAAAAATCCGGTCAGGGTCTTCAAAATCGAACACACCTGGCCAATGCGTCTAACATCGGCATTGGACTCGATCCAAGAATACTCGCTTCTTCAGCGAGTGTACTCATGCACTCAGGCGTGTTGTCCAATACTTATACGGAAGAAGGAAAGAGCGATCCTGCAGGCAATGTTTCGATAACGATGGACCGCTTCGACGTGGGCGAAGGGAAGAATAATGTTATTCCTGTGAAAATCGGATTCCGCTACTGGAAAGTCCCAAGTGATGGAAACTGCCTTTGGGCCGATGTGGAAGCTGAATCCATTTTATCGATTCAAGGTCAAAACCTAGCGCTGGAAATCAAGGGATTTGATGTGACAAAATCTTCTCTTCCCAAAATCGTCGTTAATCTAGCTAAGTGGACGCAATCGGGATTTTCGGCCACCCAGGACCGCGTTATGACAGCACCATTGAAAGACCTTTCTATAGAAATCCCGGGGGGGAAGAAAATATTTTTGACTCCAAAGCGCGTGAACTTCGAGAAGGGCGGTATTTGGCTTGAAGCCGATACTTCACTTAAATAATTCATCGATGAACGGTCTCAACCATGAGGTCAATTAATTTCAAATAGATCGTTTTGAGGTTTTCTATTATTTCCTAAAATCTGGTAGAATCTAAAAAAACCAATTGGATCTAATATGAAATTTATACTCGGAGCAGTAGTCGTCTGTTTTTTCAGTTCGTGCAACTTGCTATCAGACTCCGATCCCGCCAGTAATGTTGACCAAAACAACGAAACGAATAACGGGACAAGTTCTAAAAATAACAATGGGACCACGGCAGCAAATAATGCGACCGCTCCCAATAATCAAACGACAAACAATTCAACCACTGCTCCCAACAATCTTACTTCGCAACAAGAGATTCCTTTCTCAAGTTTATTAACCTCTAAACGTTCAAACGTTGGGCTTGTGGCTCGATGGGATTTCGATGATTTGAGTGATAAGGTTGGGGAAGCTGACCTTTCAATCCAGGGCGATCCCTTCCGCGCAACTTTACTTAGCCCACGTGGACTTCGTCTATCTGGAGCAACTGTAGGGAATCCAGATACAACGGGATTATCATCGGCGCTAATCGCATCAAATGCGTTCACAATCGAACTCTGGTTGGAACCCAAAACAGCTTCACAAGACGACGCGATTATTGTGGGCCTTATCGGCGCGGATGGACGAAACTTTTCGCTTCATCATGACGGGGAGCGGGCTATAGCGCGACTCCGCACAAGCGATGGTGGATTACACTACAGCCGATCCCGTGGGGTCGAACCTCTTGAGATAGGAGAGGCATTCAAAGCCGAGGTATCTCACTACGTTTGGACTTACGATGGTACACAAACCGAACTTTGGATCGATGGGAAAAATCGCGGAACTATGCCCCTTCCCGGCGGATTGAACACCTGGGAAACGAATTTTGATTTCGCTTTTGGTAGCGCAGGAGACAACGGTGAAAATTGGAACGGAGATATCCTTTTTGCATCTATTTACGAGCGGGCACTACGTCCAGAAGAAGTCGCCCACCACTTCGCGCTGGGAAGTCAAATCGACCCCGAGATTCCGCAAGACACTAATTCGATAAATATCGATGGCTGCGAGGTATGGCCCTTTGATCTTGTTACGATCGACGATATCGAGCTCTTTTCAGATCTAGGATGCAAAAGTGTTAGCGGCAGTGTCCAAGTTCCTAACGATCTTCTCGATTTGAGTAAATTGGCTCGCTTGGAACGGGTTTCTGGCGATCTACTGATCGTAAATACATCTCTTTCAAGTCTGGCCGGCCTGGAATCATTGACCCACGTAGATGGGGACCTGTCTATCTCAAAGAACCTAGCTCTAACCGACCTCGCAGGACTCAGCGTTCTAAGAAGTTTGGGCGCCGATCTTCGAATTGCTGATAACCCACTCATCAAAACCTTTGATATCGTACTGCTTGATAGTGTACCGGGTGATCTCGTCTTACAAAATAATGCCACATTGACAAATATCGGCGGACTATCACATCTTCAATCTGTAGGGGGAACCTTAGTCCTGGACACTCTACCGGAAATCAATACCGTTTCGCTGGAAATGCTCACTTCGGTAGGGACGCTTTCCTATTCAAGAATACCTCTCGTTGGAATTAACCTGCCTAACTTGCAGACAGCCGACACGATATGGATTCGAGAAATGCCATTGTTAACGACCTTCGTGAGTGAAATAACACCCAGGGTTTTTAACGTGCACCGAAACCCGAAGTTAGGCCATATGGAAGGTTTTCATGGAGACTCGGAAACCTCCTTTAATATCGGCTATAATTTCTCACTATTGCGATTAGGAATCGATGCGGCGCATTTGGGTCATCTCAACGTTTCAGGAAACCACGCAATGACAAACCTAGACATGGGCTCCCTGGAAACTATCCAAAGTAGTTTTTACTTAACGTCGATGGATGGACTCACGAGCCTCAACGGAGCTTTTGCGGAACTAACTTCAATTTATAGTGTCAATATACGTAGAAATGATGCTCTTATAAGCATGACAGGTGCATTCCCAAAGCTGACTTCTGTTGTTGGAATTTCCATAGATGATAACGACGTCTTGACTAAAGTTTCGGACAGTTTGATGACAATGGGTATGATATTTTTCGGCTCAATTAAAAACAATCAATCGCTCCCTGCCTGTGATGTGAATCTCTTTACGAGTCGGGTTCCCAATGGAAACGTCATTGTTAAATCAAATAATAACGGTACGACTCCTTGCCCCTAACTCGCTAACAGATGCCTGCTAGAAAATCTCTATGAAAACGCTGAAATGAAGCCAGGTTATTTTATTCTTTCTGATAATAATGGTATGGTTATTAAAACTTTTGGACATCGTATGAAATTCTTATTTGGAACCGTTTTCCTCTGCATTTTTAGTTCGTGCAATCTACTATCCCAACATCCCAACACTGTGATCGATGGGACTAACAACGGAAGTACAACGAACACAAATAATAAAACGGTCTCAACAAATAACAGCACTACTGCGACCAATAACACCACGTCATCGACGAACAACACCACGTCGACGAATAATAAAACAACCACAACAGGACCGACTACCGGTACAACAACTTCAATCAACATACCATTTTCGAGTATGTTAACTTCAAAACGATCAATAGAGGGGCTCGTTGCACAATGGAGTTTTGATAATTTAGAAGACAAAGTTGGCGACGCAGATTTAGCCATTGATGGTGACGGAACAGGTGTCGTTCTCTTGCAACCCCACGGGATGAGTTTGGAAGGAGGTTCAGTTTTTAACCCTGATACCTTCCAGTTATCTTCAACTCTTCGCGCCGCCAATGCGTTCACAATCGAGCTCTGGCTCGACCAAGATGAGATAAACGAAAACGATTCGATGATCATCGGACTCTTAGGTGCCAATAGCGCTGTGGGGCGCAACTTTTCCCTTTCAATAAAAGATAACGTCGCCATCGTGCGACTAAGAACAGAAGACGGAGGGCTTCATTTCGGGCGCACTCGCGGAGTAGAAGCATTGGAGGTTGAAAATGCCTTCAATTCCGGAATCGCGCATTTTGTTTGGACCTACGATGGCGTTAACACAGAACTCTGGATTGATGGAACCAAACGTGGTTCGATGCCTTTGCCCGGAAGCCTTTCTTCGTGGAGTACGAGCTATAAATTTACGTTGGGAGACGGTCGAGACGCGGTTAATTGGAACGGAGATATTTTCTATACCTCTGTATACAAACGTTCTTTGCGGAAAGAGGAGATCGAACATCACTTCGCCCTCGGAAGCGAAATGGACCCTGAAGTTCCGGTCAACGACCAAGATATTCGCGTAGAAACATGCAATATTTGGCCTTTCGATCTTTTCACCGAAGCGGACATACAAATCTTCTCCGATGCAAAGTGCAAGGCCGTAAGTGGAAATGTGCGAATACCTTCAACGCTCCAAAATTTAAACCAACTTGAAAATCTAGAGACGATTTCCGGCGACTTAATCATCGACAACAGCTCCCTAACTACACTCTCAGGGTTAGATTCGCTGCGATCGATTATGGGAGGATTGCACATCACCAACAATAACAATTTAGTAAGCCTAACAAGTCTGAACGGCCTAACCACTCTCGGGAATCTCCGAATAAGCGATAATTCAGAATTAACGACGTTCGACCTAGCACAAGTGGACAGAATTGAGGGGCATCTTATTCTTAAAAACAATGTGAACCTCGTCAGCGCAATGGGACTTGAGCACCTTGAGTCTGTAGGGGAGTCCTTAGTGCTTGATAAGTTGCCAAGTCTTTCACCGGTTTCTTTTGGCGAACTTCGCTCCGTGAAAACCCTCTCTTTTTCTAGATTTCCCATCGCCGAGATTAAACTTCCTAAATTGCTCACCGCACAAAGCATCTGGTTTAGGGAACTACCAACCTTCACGGATCTAAATAGCCCTGTGGTCCCTGAGAACTTTAACGTCCATAGAAACCCTGTTCTAAAGAATTTGAGCGGTTTTAAAGGCAGCTCAGAAACATTTTTCAAAATTGGATCAAATCTTTCGATGGACCGACTAAGTATTGACGCTGTCCACCTCAAGGGAATAATGGTCATTAACGAAGCGTTAAACAGCCTGGATCTGTCGACATTGCAAACCACAACCGACCGCTTCTATGTTGAACGGTCCGGTCTTACGAGTATGGCCGGTGCACTGCCCGAATTGATTTCAGCCAGTACACTTCAATTTCATAATAATCCAGAAATCACAACTTTTAGCGGTGCTTACCCTAAACTGATAACGTCTGAGATATATATAAACCTAACTCCTAAATTAACCAAAATTTCGGATGGGTTCTCCGCGGTTCAAAATGTTCCCTATGGAAGAATTACAAACAACGGATTACTCCAAGAATGTGATATCGATCTGCTCAAAGCGCGTATACCAAATGTCATCAACATCGAAAGCTACGGGAATAGTGGGATAAACACCTGTCCATGATGAAACCAAGAAAAGATAGTATGGTGATAACAATACCTGAATTTGACTCAGCCTTTTCATCCCGAGGCGTCGGACCAAGATAGCATTCTTGAAGGAAGAACGTGCCCGGTCCCTAGTCTGTTCCGTCCCAGACTTGACTGATTAAATGCTATGTTTTCAACGCTTAAAGCGATTACGAATAGAAATGATGAAGAGAAAAGAAAATAGAACCCATCCAGTTTGCTTCTGCCTCGATCGAAGCGTGCTGCAACACCCAGAATCGTCCGGGTCAACCGAAACGAAATCGTTGGGAAAGATCTCACACACTCCAGCTACATCGTCAGGATCGAGGTCACGTTTTTTTATCTGCCCTTTCCTGGTTTCAAACTCCATCGTAGCATCAAAAACTTCGCTATGATCTAAGCCTATAAAATGACCAATTTCGTGGGTCAGAAGATTCCTTAGGTCAAAATCAAGTGGGGCCCCATCGAAACCAATCGTATTATTCGATGCGTTTATTTCTATATCCGAGTCAATAATCTCGCCGTTTGGCAGGGTTGTCACGACGGTAATCGCTACGACCGATTCTGACCAAGGCCACGGTTGAGTATCGTAAAATCCAATCCAATTCACTTCGTCAATTTTATGGCCAAAGGACGCTGTCGTCCCCCCGAAATCAAAACGAAGTGAGCTACAATCTACATCCATCCACGGTTCAAACGATAGTTGCATTTCCTCTAATAATCTTAACCTACCTTGCTCCCCCGGGAATTGAGAAATACCCAAAGTGTGTAGTTTGTAGGTAAGTTTATTACTCTTCCATTGAAAGTCCGTTCCAACCGCGTTGCCCCTACATGTCGGTGCATTTGATTTTGCCTGCGCTGCTAAACGTTCAGCGTGTTCGTCTGTTGAGAGACAGGTCTTCGTTCGGTTAAAACCGAAAAGAGAAGATGGGATCAGAATGATAATAAGAAAAAATAAATAATGATGCATATCAATGACTATAACGAGCTCGAGATATTATTGCGATCAAAATCTTAAAAGTTCGAGATGAATACGTGTGGGTTTAGAGAATCGGAGTACAGTGCCTTGCGAATCGTTCTTATTGAGTATAAGACTCGACCATGATCGACATCGAATACAAAAAACAACTCGTCTATTTACCAAAGACCCACGCACTAAATCTTCTACGATTCGCAGAGGCACATTCATTCCCCTCTCTGGACGTCGAGGATCTGCCGGCCAACGATCAAATCACAGAGCCCGTCCGATTCGCTTGCGGCCAAATATCGAATGTGGTCTGGGAATGTTGGGAGAATGCGAAACATGAATTTAAGGTAAAACCGAAAGAACTTGAATGGAAGCCTGGTGACCGACGAAAAACGAATCATCATATTTTCGAAGAGCGTATCTTGAGAGGTAAGTACCGAGGTAAATATTGCGAGGAAATTCTCTCCGAAGCTCCATCCCTAGAGGGCCACCTTTCGGACACCTTAGAGCTCCGTTTCGCATTTCCGACTGATGTCTGGGAAGAGATGAGAAGCCTTCATATCGCTCAGGAACGCAGCTTCAGCGCGTTCCTAGCCCAATTATTAGAGATGTATACCTATCGCCTAACGAAACAGACGAAAGGAAAATCCGCCAGCGCGGAAGAGGAATAACCTCCCCGTCTCGGCAAAGCTAAAATGATACGCGCGCTATACGCGCCGTCGAATTGCAATGATAGCTAGAAAAGCAAACAAGACCCAACCGGTTCCGTGTTTTTTGGCGGGTAGCGTACTGCAGCACCCATCGTCTTGGACAGAAACGAAATCGGCTGGGAAAATTTCACACAGTCCCGCGACATCGTCAGGGTCCAGATCGCGTTTCTTTATTTGACCCGGATCAGTCTGTAACTCCATCGTAGCATCAAATACTCCGCTATGATCTAATCCGATAAAATGTCCGATCTCATGAGTTAAGAGATTTCTTAAATCGTAGTCTGATGCTGCGCCATCAAAGCCAATCACGTTATCCCTTGAGTTTATTTCGATGTCGGCATCAATAATCGCGTTATCACCCGTTAGGGTTGTCAGCGTGGTAACCGCAACGACTTGCGTCGAATAAGGCCAAACCTCTTCGTCATAGAACCCAATCCAATTTATTCGGTTTTTTTTATGGCCAAAGGATGTGGTCAGCCCGTCAAATTGAAAACGAACTGAGCCGCAATCGGTTCCCATCCAAGGCTCAAACGAACGCCGAATCTCATCGATGACTCGTAAGCGCCCCTCTTCCCCCGGAAATCTAGATAGACCTCTACTGTGTAATTTATAGGTCAATATATTGGTCTTCCAATACAACGCTTTTCCAACGGTATCATCCAGGCATTCGACGGTGTTGGATCTCGCGTTTGCCGACAGGCGCTCTAGGTGCTCGCTAGCTGTTAGACAGGTCTTCGCACGGAAGAAGCCAGAAGCCGAAACAGGTGTTAAGACAACAACGAGAAATAGAAAATAATACATATCGATAGCCTAACGAGATCGAGATATTTATTCGACATAAAAGAAAAATTTGACGAATTAATTTGGAAGTAACGTTGCGAATCGTTGAAGTTCACTTAAACAGAGAAGCAGGTAAGCGCTTGAAACGGCCGAATGCAGAAATATCTACTGACCTAAGAGGGTGGGACGGAAAGGCTTCGAATCCCCATCTAACCTAGAAAGTATTCTTTTCTAATGTTTTTTTGATTGTGATCGAACGAGTATTGTTTTGAGTCTAACTACGAGTCTTGCTCTTCGTCCATCTCGTCGATAGGAAGACCGCTGCCACCGGGAGCCACGTACATCGTCATATTTCGATTCGATTCCATCTTCGGAACCTGCTCAACTGTCGCCACATCGGCAATTGCATCCGCAATGTCCAATAGAATATCTTCGGCAAGTTCGGGTCGTCTTGATTCGCGTCCGCGAAACATGAGAGTAAACTTTACTTTATTTTTTTCTTCGAGAAACTTTCTGGCCTGACGTAGCTTTGTTTCAATATCGTGCGCGCCGGTCTTTAGGCGCACTTTTATTTCTTTCAGCTCAACTCGGGTGGAGTTTTTCTTCGCTTCCGCCAATCGTTTCTTTTGTTGGTATTTATACTTACCGTAATCCATGATGCGGCAGACGGGAGGTTTTGCTTGTGGCGCGACCTCGACAAGATCTAAGCCAAATTCTTCGGCTTTACTTAAAGCATCGTCAAGCTTTAGAATTCCCAGTTGAACACTATCTGGATCAATGACCCTGACGGTTGAGGCTCTAATTTTGCGATTAACTAATGGATTTTTTTCGGCCAAGGGTACTCTATTCTCAAGTAATAAGATTTCGTATAAACGAAATAAAATTCACCAAAGTGAATGTAATATAGGCGCGGGCGGGATCGAACCGCCGACCCCTACCGTGTCAGGGTAGTGCTCTCCCACTGAGCTACGCGCCTTTAGTGCAACGGGTAGATAGCAACGCGACGCATTGCTGTCAATTCGATACGCTTTAGTTTTGCAACAAAACAGGAATTTCGTTAACAAAATCCAATAATAGAAGACCATCTTCGGTTACAACGAAACCCTGGGCCATCTTTTTATAGGTTCCTTTGAAGGTGTAAGACTCTCCTTCTTTGATCTTCGAGCGCTTCACAAAGTCATCCGTATATCCAACGACTTTCAAGAACTTTTTCGAATCAGGACCATCTTTTATGTAAAGATTGGGCTGATTGCAGATCTTTCCCTTCTTCTTTGCTTTCTTAGGATCGCAAGGTTTTGACAATCTTGCGATGGTTCCAGTGACCGTTACGCTTTTATCAAGATGTTTGACTTGATTGTGAATCATACCTTCAATCCGAAACGTTCCGTCCGGATTCTTTTCCTGAATCACAAAAGCGGATGCAGGCGGTGGCGAAGGCAATTCTACTTTAATTGGAGGAAGATTAGGATCCTCTTCCGTTTTCTCCGCCTTCACGTTGCCCGGCTCTGAACAGCCAACAAAAGCTAAAATGATCAACAATGAAACAATTTTCATAACGTTCTCTTGGGTTTTATTTAGGTACTACTTTCTCGCTTGTTGAGCGGTAATCGTCAAGCCCTCGTATTCTTGATTATTCATCGCCTTGATCATATCAAAAAGATAATCTTTGCGAACCTCAATGAAGCTAAACGCCTCATCGATCTGCACTCCGTTAATATCTTCAGGCATTACACCCGCTAGATCGCAGATAATTTCAATGAAATCGTCCTTGCTCTCGCTTATCGTGTTTCCGATATTTACCCAAATTTTACCGGTAAGATGTTTCTCTTTTTCGGCACGAGAAGCACCAAAAGTATCATTTTGATTGCGGCTTTTATTCGGTGCGGAACTACGATCGCCCTTAGACTTCGTATTTTCATTTCGAGTTTTAGATCGGTTTGAACGGCCCTTCGTCTCTTGAGGCTTTCTGTCCGATTTTCTCTCTGCGTTCTTGGGTGGCGAATTTCTAGACTTTCCATCGTTGCGCCTCGATTCACTAGCCGGTTTTGCGGACGGTGAACCGTCTTTAGATCTAAGCTCACGTGAATGCGTTCTCGTTTTTTCTTCGCTTTGAACTTCTTTACGATTCGTTTCACCAGCAACAGGTGTCTCTTGACGACGACCCGAAGTAGGCTGAACAGCCTTCTTTGTTTGCGCTCTCGTCGTCGCGATACTCAATAACTCAGCGATCATCAAGATATTATCTTCGGAGGGATTTTCAACCAACGACCTTGCGATCTTCACATAAGATTCCGAGACGGCATTCGTTTTACGCGTAAGGTTTTTAATCAGATTCTTTTGCTTTTCCACAATCAAATCTTGTGTGGTCGGAAGAAGTTTCTCTTTTAAAGGAACATCGTAAAGTTTCTTAATCGAAAACAATGTTGCTCGCTCGCCTGCCGCGACCAGCGAAATAGCCGTCCCTTTTCGCCCCGCTCGTCCTGTACGTCCTGTTCGGTGAACATAAACCTCAGCACTGTCCGAAATCTGATAATTAATCACCGCTTCCAAATCAGAAACATCGATACCGCGCGCAGCAACATCAGTTGCGATGATAAAGTCAATCTTACCCGACTTTAAATCCGCCAAAGTGCGTTCACGAGCAGTCTGAGCTAGATCACCGTTCAGAGGCGCAACCCGGAAGCCGCAACGTGTTAGATATCGCGAGATCATAAAAGTATCATCTTTCGTATTCGCAAAGATGATTGCATTTTCAGGATCGGCAAACTCCAACACCCGAACAAGTTCGCGCACTCGACCCACTCCCGAAATCGGATAATAAATATGTTGGACATCATCAGCAGTTACCGATTCGTCAGAGTGGGTGATAAACTCCGGATAATATAGCATTGATTTACCAAGGCTACGGACTTCCGGAGTAATCGTAGCCGAGAAAAGCAAACTTTGACGATTCTCAGGAAGTTTACGGATTACTTTATCCACCTCTTCTTGGAACCCCATCGATAACATCTCATCGGCTTCGTCTAATCCAAAAACGCGGAGCTTAGATAGATCCACTTTTCCGCGTTCGATCAAATCGATAAGTCGACCCGGTGTAGCGGTCACGACTTGAGCCGTTTCTAAAGCTTCGTATTGACGCTCGTAAGAAGTCCCACCGTAAATCGTTGTAACTTCAATGTTCTTGTGGGCTCCGAATTTAATAAACTCTTCTCCCACTTGTTTGGCTAGTTCTCGTGTTGGCGCAAGGAAAAGGACTTCTAAAGTTCCTGGGTTAGAATCAAGAAGTTCAATGATAGGAATTACAAACGCCGCGGTTTTTCCGGTTCCGGTTTGCGATTGTACAATAAGATCTAAGCCCGCAACAATGAGAGGAATTGTTGAATGTTGAACGGGTGTAGGGGAAGAATAGTTAGCTGAGCTAATCGCGTTAACAAGCCCTTTACTTAAGGTGTACTTGCCGAAGTCGTTAGCTGTCTCAATTTGCATTGCAAAATCCAGAAATAGTTTTAAAAATCACATAAATGTGCGAATCTGATTTATCCGAAAGCGCGGAGGTACGCAAGTTGGGTTCGAAAGCTTCATTTATAGAAATACTAGCACAAGTCACGGATTCTGTTCCCGAACCAACAATCGCGACCCTGCAAACGCTTTGGACAACATTGCTTGGCGAAGAGCTTGCCCATAGAACGCGCGCAGTCAGTGCTAATAAATACGAAATCACGGTCCAAACCGATGCGCGTTGGCTGAGTTCGATACGCTCCATGGCGCCACAAATTTTACGTAAAATTAATTACGCTTCACCCTGGAATTTCAAAAAAATTAAATTTATCGAAGGGGAGTTTGAGAAAATAATTAAACCGATATCAGGTGCCGAGCCTTTTTCCTTCGAAAATCAGGACAACCTCGATAAAACGCTAGCCCAATCCGAAAACGATCTGCATCAACTTGACGGAGATCTCCAAGAGCTAGCGGCGTCAATCCTCAGACATATCATCAACGAAAAGTAGTTATTTTTGGATAGGTGCGATTTTTTCCGCAAGAACAATACTTCGACGACTTGCTGGACCTAAGTAAGATCCACGATGATGAATTTCACCGCTAACCTCAATCACGCGAAATCCGCAATATCCCAAAATACGCTTGAGTTCGTGGAGACTATATAGACGGATATGGCTTTTATATTCCCGAGGCGGTGCACCATCGTAGATGAAGGATCGCTTCGTATTCAGTATACTCTTCGAAAAATCAAATTCGACTTCTTCTAAGAAAACACAGTCGATGCCCTCCCACCAAGTACGGGTAGGCATCTGCGCGACGATATGATCCCGATTGATTGTGTCGATTACAAATCGTCCGCCCATTTTGAGAGAACGATTAACCCCCTCTAAAACACTTATATTAGTACGGTCGTTGAAATAACCAAAAGAGGTTTGCCAACAAAAACAACCATCAAAAATTTCTGAAAAATTCAACTCCCTCATATCACCGTGAATGAATTTTATCGAAAGATTACGCTTTTTCGCCTGGGATAATGCGTGTTGTAATAAATCGATTGAAAGATCTAAACCCGCAACTTCTAGTCCATCTTGTGCCAGTTCGACGGCATGTCGTCCGAAACCACAGGCAAGATCAAGGACTCTGGCTCCCGACTGCAAACCGAGCGAATCTTTCAGGAATTTCACCTCACGGGCGGTCTCACGTTTTAAATCGCGTGGAAGTGTACGTAAATATTCTTCATCGAAAAGCGTGTGACACCAACCGCTTCTACGGTCTTCTTCGCCTGTCGGATGGTGCGGCTGGATTTTTGGCTTATTGTTCTCGAACGTACCCGGTGCCATTCCTTTTAGATCGTCATCGGGGGTCTCGATTTTTGCCGGACGTGGAGGTGGCGGCTGAACAGGAGGTTTTGCTGGTGGCGTCACCATCTCAACCTCATCGATCTCAACTTCGTCCATTTCGGCTTCGTCGATCTCCATATGTTCGGATTCAAGTTGGGCCAATGCTTGTAAATCGGTCGCCGAATATTCTCCCGTCGCTGCGTTCTCTAGTTTTGCTGCCATTGCAGCATCATCTTCGATGTCGCTAAACGAATCCGAATTCAGTTTGGACCCCTCTTCCGCGAGTTCGATTGGTTTTTCTTTAATTTGTGACGAAAACGATCCTTCCTGCCATTTTTTTGTTAGGACTCTCGGAGGTCGAACCAAAATATCGGGTGCGAAGCGTTGGTCTTTTAACCACCCTTCAATCTTGAGATGTTTAATGGACTCCGATCTAGAAAACGCCCTCATGTCTCGAGTACGAACGAGTTCCTCTCGATCAAAGACGATATCGTCTTCAACAGCGTTTGGATCCATTTCGTTCTCTCGGGTTTCGTCCACATATTCCCTCTTAATCCGCTCCAGGGTCTCTTGAGGAAGGGTTTGAGTGGCTTCTAAGTCTTTAGATTTTTCTTCGACCGGCGGCACTTCGTCCCTCTTAACCGCGTCGTTTGATTCAGTAGGCACTTTGAATGCAGGCATACTAAATCCGAGATCATCATCAGCCGGCGCATCAGCTACACTAATATCATCGGCGGGTTTTTCAGAACCTTTTGACACGTAAATCTCTACTAAAAAGTGGTTTATATATCCAAATAGTATCCGAGCCTTGAATAGACCACAAGTGAATATATTCGTCCGCGCTTTCGATAAATTTCACGTAGACCTCCAAATTCATCTCCTTCCCCATTTAAGATTGACATCCACTACCTCTTCTAATAAAACGAGCAGGCCTGACGGGTGTATTCAATTTTTTTGAATGCCTGCCAATTACATCCTCCCAAAAAACTTTAACCATTGGTTTATGCTATGGGCATGTTTGATGTTGTATCTAAAGGCTTTCGCGATGTTAAAAATCGTTTCGAAGGAAAGCGAGAAATCACAGAAGAAAATATTGACGAGGCACTTAAAGATATTCGAAAGAGTATGCTTGAGGCCGACGTTAATTTTCGTATCGCGAAAAATTTTGTCGCGAATGTGAAAGAAAAGTCACTTGGGGCCGTCGTTCAAGTTAAAGCGAAGAGCTCCGCTGAAAAAATGGAGATCACACCTGGCGATCACTTCATCAAGATTTGTCATGATGAACTTGAAGCTCTCATGGGTCCTGTGGATGTATCTATCGTGCATTCGACAAGTAAAAGTGAACCCACCAAAATTATGATGGTAGGGCTCCAGGGCGCGGGTAAAACCACGACAACCGGTAAACTCGCTAGATTTCTCATCGACCAAGAGAAGAAAAAGCCTCTCTTAGTGGGGGCCGACGTATACCGTCCGGCAGCCATTGACCAACTCCGAGTACTTGGAAAACAACTTGATGTGCCTGTTCACGCCGTAGAAGGCGGCGACCCTGTCAAAGTTTGTAACGATGCAATCAAAATCGCAAAAGAAAAAGGCTGCGATGTTGTCATCTTCGATACAGCCGGACGTCTCGCCGTCGATGACGTATTAATGGCCGAACTTGAACAGGTTGTAACCAATACCAAGCCTGAAAATATTTTCCTCGTCGTCGACGCAATGAACGGCCAGGATGCAGTTAATACGGCCAAAGAGTTCAACGACCGTCTCGAGATTGATGGCTTCATCATGACCAAACTCGATGGTGATGCCAGAGGTGGAGCCGCGCTATCAATTAAAGAGGTCACCGGTAAACCTATCAAATACATCGGAATCGGTGAGAAACTCGATGATTTCGAACCCTTTCGTCCTGAAGGATTTGCCAATCGCATCCTTGGGTTCGGCGATGTAATGGGACTCATGCAAAAGTTCGAAAGAACCTTGGATGATGCCGAAGCCGAACAAATGGAAAATGACGCCATGCGGATGCTCGGCGGCGAATTCGACTTCAACGACTTTTATCGTCAACTCGAACAAATCACCAAAATGGGACCGATGTCCGAGATTATGGAAATGATGCCTGGCATGGCTGGCATGAATATCCAAATTGATGATAACGAACTTGCTAAGATACGTGCCGTTATCCAGTCGATGACAGAGAACGAAAGAAAAGTTCCCGACTTCCTAACACGACAACCCAATCGAATTCGTAGAATTGCTAAAGGGTCAGGAACACCACAAGAGAAAGTTGAACAATACGTTCAACAGTTCAACATGATGCGTCAAATGATGGCTCAGTTTTCGAACATGGGCGGCGGATTTTTGAATAAACTTCCTGGCTTCAAGCAACTCAATGCTATGCGTTCACTGAAAGACATGGATCTCAATTCACTTTTCGGCGATCTCATGGGCGGCGGCGGAATGCCAGGCATGCCCGGAGCCGGTGGCTCGCCTGGCGGAATGTTTGGAAATTCTCCACAACTTCCCCCTGGATACTCCCCTCCTGGTGGCCAAATGCAGTTCACGGGAAAAGGCACAAAATCCAAATCAACGTCAGCCGCGTCGAAGAAAAGAAAGCGTAAAGCTGCACGTAAAGCTCGAAAAAAGGGTGGACGTAAGTAGTGGCCCAATATTGCGCAGTCCACTCGAATAACGAAGCGATTGCAATATGTTGCACCTGCCATACTCACATCTGCGTAAAATGCCACCGCTTTAATTCGCTCGCCTACGCAATCTGTCCGGTTTGCGAAGTAGCATTACAAAACTTTGAGAAGACCCTCTTCCCCTGGGAGTCTGTTGCGGTATCCCAAATGCCGGTCGCATTTTTTAAAACCGTCAAGAACGTCATCTTCAGCCCACTCGCCTTTTTCACAGATTTTTCATTCTGGCACCGCTTTGATAAAAAAAGAAAGGAGGGCTTTTCTCGTGCCCTACTCTTCGGCATTTTATGCAGCGTTTTTGGTGTGTCGATCTCGGGGTACTATAAATTTCTTTTCGTCGAAGATTTTGTTCCCGAACTTGAAAAAGTGCTCGCAGCGTCGTCTCCAGAAATTACACTTCAAACGGCTATGCCATTTTTGGTTGCTCTATTCCCCATCATCGGGCTTTGCGCGTTCTTCATGCATTGGTTCATGTTGCATATCGGGCTAAAAGCTTTGAACATCGAAACGAACTGGTCACTCACAGGTCGTATCACAGCCTATTCATCAGCTGCTTATTTGGCACTGGCAATACCACCTTTGGCACAATTCCCGATTGGTTACCTCATCGCGATTGGCTTTTTAGTCCAACTGGAAACGACAGCCCTGCGAATCGTCTTTCAGATGTCGGCCGCAAAAACATTTGTCGCGATATTGTTCCCGTTTTTGGTTACGATGTTTCTCTACCGTTAGTAACGCTTTAAACTTCTCCCCACAATTAACTAGGCACAAAAAAACACCCAAGATGGGTGTTGTCTACGCGCTCCGAGTTGAAAAGCAATCTAGATTGGCACGAAAGCTGTTTTTAGCGTTTCGAGAATTGGAAACGTGCACGTGCACCTTTCTGACCGTACTTCTTACGCTCTTTAACGCGTGCGTCACGGGTAAGAAAACCAGCTTCTTTCAACACACCACGTAATTCTGGGTTATACAGAGTTAATGCTCTAGCAACTCCCAAACGTACAGCCTCTGCTTGTCCTGTCTTTCCTCCGCCTTTCGCAGTGATAATTACATCGAACTGGTCTTTGGTTTCGGTCAAAACAAATGCGGATCGTAGGACCATCATGAGAATTTCACGATGAAAATATTTTTCTGCTTCTAGACCGTTTACAATGAATTTGCCGGTTCCAGGTCGAAGATAAACACGAGTTCGTGCTGCTTTTCGTCGTCCAATTGCGTGGAATTGTTCTAATGCCATGTTATTTCTCTAAAGTTCGAAAGGTTGAGGATTCTGACCAGCATGTGGGTGCTCAGGACCTGCGTAAATTTTTAATTTTGCAATAATTTTATTGCCCAAAGGTCCCTTAGGAAGCATTCCATATACTGATTTATGAATTACCGTCTCAGGCTCTATCTTCAAAAGATCGGCTAAAACGATCTCTTTGATTCCACCAGGGAATCCCGAGTGGCGATAGTATTTCTTTTGGGCGAGTTTATTACCAGTAACCACGATTTTGTCTGCATTAATGCAAACAACGTAATCACCAGTGTCTACGTGAGGTGTAAAGGTTGGCTTGTGCTTTCCGCGAAGAAGGCTTGCGATCTGTGTCGAAGCACGTCCCAAGGTCTTTCCTTCGAGGTCAATAATATGCCACGCTTTTACTACTTCTGAATCTTTTGCGCTGATCGTTGTCATTTCGCTTTCCGTTTTCATAGCGGCGTCAAAGCCGCTTCTTTCTAAGGCGGCGTTGTTTATCCACAAAGCCTGGTGATGTCAAGCACTTCGCAAGCTTTTTGGATCAATTCACAACGTGTCGGTTTTAAAGCTCGAATTTGAAGCGCTGGATCATTTTTCCTGGCTTGACAACAATCGTTTTTTGAATCTCTTTTCCATCATGAGAAAAGGTTACATCATAACTTCCTTCCCTTAGCGTGGTGTCAAACGGGGTCTTACCCGCTTTTCGACCTTTAAAAATAAGGGTCGAAACCGGTTCTGTAATTAATAATACGTGCAAACCATCTTGATGATTTAAAATCTTTTCTTCAACCGCAACAGGATCGCTTGTCTTTTCTTCATCAGAATTCTGCGTAAGCAGAACAACCCCTCCGATCACTAATGCGACGATTAACGCGGCAATAAAAAACATGACAAAGATAAGACCTGTGTTTTTCTCCCGCTTCTCTTCGACCATAGGAAGGTCCATCGTCGGTTGAGACGCAAACGCACCATTAACAGCCCCTGTTAATTGCGGCGTTGCGTTTAACTGCGAAGCCACGGCCTGGTTTGGCCCCGTCGAAGGTGTCAAAGATAGCGGAGTTCGCGGCCCGGGTACTTGTGTTTCCTCTCTAGGCGAATAAGGAGTCGGTATATCTGTCTTACTTGTCCGCAACTCAGGCAACCCTTGAAGACGACGAATGTAAGCCGAAACATCACGATCGGTTACCATGCCTCCGACCGACAACATGCTATTGGAAATGTCACGTAGCATTTCATTCGCATCGAAATAGCGGTCATCGCGGTCTTTTTGCAACGCTTTACCGATCACTGTCACAAGAGTTTCGGGGATATCGGATCGAAACGTACGCGCATCTGGCGGATCGAGTGACATAATACCCGTAACCGCCTGTAGGTCGTCTCCAAAAGGACGTGAGAGCGTCAGGGTTTCAAACAAAAGAAGGCCAACCGCAAATAGATCGGCTCTACGATCGACGTCTTTACTTTGAATTTGTTCAGGCGCCATATAGGCGAATTTTCCCTTCACTCCTCCCGGTTCGGTTTTAGATCTGTTACTTACAGCCTTCGCCACACCAAAATCTACCAATTTAATGACGCCATCATTTGAAATGAGAACGTTCTGCGGAGATATATCGCGGTGCACCAGATGATAGGGCTGGCCGTCCTTGCCCGTAAATTCATGGGCGTAATCTAAAGCCAGAAGAATATCTGAAATGACTTTGCAAGCTATATTTAATGGCAGCTGAATCCCTGAACCTTTGGCCAAATTAATAAGCTGCTCAACGTCTATTCCGTCCAAAAACTCCATCGCAATGAAATAATGTCCATCAATTTGGCCTAATTCGAAGATTTGGGCGATCTGTGGATGATTCAACTGAGCAACCAGGTGCGCTTCATCTAAAAACATTTGTGTAAAATCCGGATCGCTTGCCAAGTGTGGCAGGATGCGTTTAATCACAAGCTCGCGTTGAAACCCTCCGGGCCCCGACTGTTCAGCTAGCCAAATCTCGGCCATTCCACCTGTTGCAAGGTGTCGCTTGAGAATATATTTTCCGAGTGTTTGGGTTTCCATAAACAACCCTAACATAGCCCAGTTAAGCGCTACAAGCACGATTCTGGACGACTTACTTTCCATCCCCAAAATACAAAATTGATTTACAAATAGATAAATCTCTTTACAAAGAAATCTTAAAGCCTAAAATATAGCCACTACAAAAATTTAAGAGGCCATATGAAAATCATTTTACTCGTGATCACGATGTCGTTTTTCTCGCTTTCTTGTGAAAGCAAAACAACAGTTGCTGTTGATGATGCAAAGAAAACAGCCGTCGATGAGGTAGCCCAAAAAGCTGCTGATTTGAAAAAAGAAACCGAACTCGCAACTAAAATTGACGCGATTGATAAACAGCTCGTTGATAATGAAGCCGAACTTCAAAAAGAGTCCGATAGTATCGAAGAAACCCTAACCGAACTGGATGGTATTTAATATGAAATCAATACGTACAATTACGATAGCTATTCTACTCGCCTTTACCTTTGCTACCCCTGCCTTTGCACAAAAAGGCCTGGAAAAGGGAAAACGTAAAGGAATCAACAAGATGAATAAGCAGCTTAAAAAAGCTGGAAAAAAGATCAAAAAAGAAAATCGAGAAGCAAAAAAGGAAGCCCGAAAAGAAAATAAAGAGGCTCGCAAAGAACTTAAGGACGCAAAGAAAGCGATTCGGAATTCTAAAAAGGAACGTAAAGAAATTCGCGGCGAACATCATGAAAAAATGAAAGCGATGACCCCTGAAGAGCGTAAGGCCTATCGAAAAGCAAATCCGGAATTAGACGCCAAACTCAAAGCCAATAAAATGGAAAGAAAGGAACTAAAAGCGATTCGAAAAGCAAAGCGTAAAGAATATAAAAATGCAAAAGCGCAAAAAACACAGACCAGAATAGAAGCGAAGAAAAAACGCTTCGAATTCTTCGAGAAGCGAAACGAAAACGCAACCGGTCGAATCGCAAAAGCAAGAGCACGTGTTGAGAAACAAAAAGCCGACGGCAAAATCGATGAGAAGAAATACATTGAGAAAATGGAAAAAATCGCGAAGGTAGAAAAACGAATCGCTGCCCATGCTGAAAAAATGAAAGCAAAAAAGGCGAAAGTTACTGAAGTAGAAAACAAACTTGCAGCAACCGCTGAATAAATGAGCAAGAGCTTCAAGGGCATCTTAAGAAAGAAACCTTAAACGTCTTCCATCCGAAAACAGGTTCTGCACTATCGAGTGCGCAAAACGGACCCGTCTTAAAAAACAATCGAACTAAAACGAAATCTCGAAAATTTTTTCGCCTGATTATCCTTCTCATGTTCCCGATACTAAGGGCAGACCCTTCGGGCTCGTGGGGACGTCCTGGGAATATCGGATTATATGTGAAAGGGATGGACCACAGAAGAACCGCCCACGATCGCTTAGCCGCGTAGATTCACACAAGGAGTAGGCGAATCTTTGTGTACTACCAAAAACCTAAGTTTAGAAAATATACATCGTCTTTTGAAGCGTCTTCTTTCATTATTTCGCTTTATCAATTTGCTTTACGATCTCCAAAGCGATCTCTCGGACTCGCCAAGACTGAGACGTATCGGCTACAAGTCGATCAAACCAATTACGCTCGCTAACACCACTCGCATTGGCAACGATCTTCATATGCTTCACGCGAAAGGTATCGCTGTAGAGAACATAATAAACACGCTCGTTTCGATCTTCCCAAGTAAGAGGATCACACTTCTTATCTTTTTCGGTGTTTTCAAATTGCCGGCGAGACCAAATAATATCTTCTTCGGTGGCAACCATTTTTAGTGCATCAAGAAGCGCGCATTTCTCTTTTTCAGATTTAGGTTTTTCTAAACGTTCACGAAGCTTTTGCCTTATATCAGTTGGCGCTCCGTTGCGAACAACCCAATACGCATAGAGGGCAACCTCTTCGTTTTCGCTTTGCGTGTACTCAAATGCTGCTAACCCAGACAGAGGAGAATTAAGTAGCGCCAACCCGCGAAGCATTGCAACCTGTCCCTTAGCAGAAGTATGGGACTTAAGTTTATTCTCTAAGGCCTCTCGAACTTTGGTATCATTACCTAACTTACCAAGCGCAACCGCGGCGGCGCTTTGAACTTCAACATTCGCATCAGAGTTTAGTAATTCAATAAGATTTTTGCGTGCAGATTTATCGCCCATCTCGCCTGAGTTCCAGGCGGCTTGTTCTCGGACTATTGATGATGGATCTACATACTGATTTTTAACTAAGGTTCTTAGTCCTTCCTCTTCCCAAAGACCCACGTTGCTTATATCCGTCAAACGGACGAGCGCGTTCTTTCGGTCAGTGTCATCGGAAGAGCGCAACTCTGACCTAAAAAAGCCTTCCTTATGATAGGTGTCGAAAAAACCTTTGGTAACAAAATTTAACGTAAACACATTTACTAAAACGAAAACCAAAAGAACGATAAGAAATTCAGCGTTGTGATTTTTCAATGCGCCGTCAACTTTCATTCCCAAAATGATTCTTTCTCGCCAGTTTTTCGTGAAGAAAACATCTCCGATAAGAACGCTTTGCAGATAACACATCACCAATAAAAGAAGCATCAAGCCAGTGATGATTCCAAGATTGATACCAACCGATGCACTCATCTCGAGGACATAATGCGCGCCTGCAAAAGCCGCCAGATAGGTAATCACCGTTGCCACGATTACGGATGAAATCAGGCGAGGACGAGTGGTTGCAAACGAACGAAAGAATCCGAACTCAGAAACATTGGCATTTAAATTTATAAATCGCATAAGAACCCAAAGTTACCAAAATATGACTAGACCAACGAAACGTAGTTATCAGGAAAGACACCGTCGTGCGAGTTTGGTTCCCTTTTCTATAGTGGTTTTTATTGATTTTTTAGAGATTCTTATTCGAAACGGCTAGCCCAGATATTCGCTCGCGTTCCGTCCGACTGCGCCCAGACCGCGAAGGCATTACCCTCTCTATCGATTGCAACCTCTGGTTTACCTGCATCTCCTGCATCATCCTCTTCGAGAAGTTTTGCTTCACCCCAACTTTTGTCGGAGATATTGTAACGATTGGCCCAAACACTCTTGGTCGTGCCGTCGCTTTGCAGCCAAACCGCTAATGCATTTCCCTTATTATCTACGGCAATTTGAACCGCTTCCGCATCACCATTGCTCTCTATTCCAATCATTTTGGCGTCTCCCCATTTGGTCCCGTCGAAACGATTCGCCCAAATATTGATACGGGTCCCATCGGAATGTTCCCAAACAGCGATTGCGTTGCCGTCTCCGTCAAAAGCGATTTGAGGATTGACGGCATCGCCGGAATCTTCTCTTTCGATCCTTTCAGCATTACCCCAACCGGCACCATCAAACCGATTTGCCCAAATATTCATCCGGGTCCCGTCCGATTGTTGCCAAACTGCTACGGCGTTTCCTTCAGAATCGAATTCCATTTTTGGTTTTTCGGCTGGACCTGCCTCATCGGTCTCGATAACTGAGTAATTTTTCCAATTCGAACCATCATAATAACTAGTGAAAATACTATTCATCTTGTTTGGGGTAGCTCCAAACTGCTCCATTGCAAAAATGGCAATTGCATTTCCGCTAGAAGCGACCGCTAAAGATGGATAAGAGACGCTTTCAGTACCGACACCACCAACAACTGCAGCTATTGGTGCGGAGGCTATCCCGCTTGGGTCCTTCCAGTTTATCCCATTAAAGCGCCTTACGGAAATTACAGAAGCGCTACGAGAAAAGAAGCTGATCAAGACAAACGTATTCCCTTTATTATCAACCTTTAGTTTAGAAATATCCCTCCGATACTCGGTATCATCCGATATTTTTTCCGCGGTACGCCATGCACCGTCAAAGCGACTCGCCCAAATATTCGTCTCAGACCCAAAAACCACAATCCCACCGAGCCCTTGACTCCACGCAGCGATCGCGTTCCCATTTGAATCAAAAACGATTTCTGGAGAGAATGCGCTCAAAGTATCTGCGGATTCCACCAAATCTGTCCCGCCCCACGTCGATCCGTCAAAACGATTTGACCAGATACTAAAAATATCGCCGCCGTCACTTTGAGACCAAATCGCCATCGCATTATTTAGGTGGTCGAAGGCGATTTTCGGCTGGATTGCGTCGCCTGCATTGCTGGTCTCAAGTAAATCGGGACTTGCCCACTGTCCATCAGATGTTTGAAAAGACCACGAGTAGTCGGCAAACAGCGCATTATCGTCGACATCCAAAACTGAACCATCTAAAACTACCGTATAGCTAGTGAGCATTTGAAATGGTTTTTTCGGAGTGAAGGTTGCTGTCTTAGTTGCAGCGTCAAAAGTAACCGTTCCGGCGACAAGGTCGCCATCGCTATTATTCAGAGTAAAACTGGATTCATCCACAGATGAAGCAAGAATATCGTTGCTAAAGGTTGCCGTAACAGTACTATCTCTAGCGACCTTAACTGCCCCATCCCTGGGATAGGTTTCGATAACACGAAGACTATTTGGATCTTGATCCGAGGTCATGCCGGAATCATCTGCAATGTACGCATCCGAGTCAGTCGGAGGATCTACTCTAGTACGATCGGTAAAACATGCACCTAAAAAGACTATAATGACGATGAGTATTTTTTTCATTTCTTTCCCTCAAACTTAGGAATCAGCACGCGACAAACATTTTGTATCTATTCTAACTGAATCTAAAACATACTATTATTCTATTACAATTCATAAAGTTGTTTACTAAGCCCAAAACTCATGTCGAACTTAGCAAAAAAAAGAGCGCTGACAGCGTTTTTCCTAAAATTGTTACGAAAGTTATGGATTAGGGTTAGGTACGCAGGTTCCATAGGTTTCCCCTTGGAAAAGAGCACATACTTCGCTTGAGTGACAATCGGCTTGAGCTGCGCAAAGTGTACGACAAATAGGCGTCCCCATCGGCATCCCCTGCGCGTTCAACGGCGTCGAACATCCCAGGCCTTTCGCACATGAAGTTGTTGCCGTATCACAAGACCCCCCTTTCGCCGTGGGGCCAGCCGGAACGCACGCCGTTCCCGCACCGGTGTTGACACAGGTCTCAGCGGCGCCGCAAGTATCTGGAAAAACTGTACATTCACTTGATGGCGCTACGCAGACGCCCATATTCGCACCTTCAAATATCGACAAACAAATGGTTCCGTTATCGCATTCAGGTGCTCCGCTTGGAAGTCGACAATATTTAACACAAGCTTGATCGGCACCGTTTATACCCAAACAACCTAGGCCGGCGGCACAACCATCATTCTGTCCGCAAGCTGCTCCCTGAGCACCCGCACCCACCGGAACGCAAATCTCAGAATCCGTTGCGGCGCCATTAATTCGTCCAGCGATACAAGTTTGCGTTCCGGCTGTACAACCGGTCTGACATAGAGCATCACAAGCACCGACGATATCCGACTCAACGCAATTTGGATTCGGGTTTGTGGTTCCGCCCGTAGTTCCGCTGGTCGTTCCGTTTGTTCCGTTATTGGTGGTTCCGTTATTGGTGGTTCCGTTATTCGTCGTTCCATTGGATCCATTATTGGTATTTCCGTTATTAGAATTACCAGTCGTTCCGGTCGTTGTCTTCCCGGTCGTGTCCTTGGGAGTCGTTCCATTATTATTGTTATCGGCTGTACCGGTAGTGGTCTTAGCGTTGTTTTTCGCGCTCGTACCATTATTCGTGTTATTGTTGTCATTGTCGTTATCGCCGCAGGCAGCAAAAATCATCGATGCCGAAAGGGCTGCAACTAGTAAACTTTTTTTCATTTCTCTCTCTCTCTCTTTTATAAATAGTAAAAGGTTATATTAGTTTTCGTTTAAACTTATTCGCATAAACCCGCGTTGCAGGTCCAGTTACAGTCGACTGCATTTCCGTTACAGCAATCCGCTACAACCGTCGTAGCATCCGTACACGGTTGACGACAGATCTCGTTGTTGCATACGCGTCCATCACCACAATCTTCTTGGTTGTTGCACTTACCTAAACACAATCCCCAGCGATCCTCACCGGCGATCAAGCGATTATTGCAACTGCTCTCAACGCTTAAACCGGCGCAATCGTTTGAACCCGGACGGCAGTATTGAAAACATCCATTGCTAGAGGCCAGTTCGATGCAACGCGTTGCATCACTGCACGATGCGTTCGGTGTCGTGCAAGAAGAATACGCTGTAGATCCTGTTGCATCATTGTCTGGAGAACAACTGAAGGAACGAGGCGTAACGAAATTTGAACATCGCGCTCCGCCTGTACAACCTGTGCTTGCTGCCCAAGGAGAACAAATCTTTTGACAAGTCCCCTCCCCAGCCGCAGCGCCAACTTTGAGACCACAGGTCAAACCTGCCGCACATGTCGAACCGCCCAAATCACAAACTGCATTTTCTGATAAGTTACCCGCCGCAAAACATCGGCCGTAATCGTTATCAAACAGAAAACAACTTCCTCCTGCGCAATCTGATTGTTGAGAACACTGACTTGCTTCGCAATTGAATTGGCCATTTGTCGGTATACAATACTCGCCGCTTGCGCAGGTATCCGCGCCAAGTTCGGTACATTTAGAAAGACACTCCCCACCATTACCTAAATCACGACAAAGAAAATTACCTTGGTCGGTTTCTGTCGTTTCACATCTATCCCCTTTTTGAGAACAGGTAGGAAACTTACAGCCCGTTTCTGTGCAAACTTTCGGTGCCACACAAGTCGGATTACATGCCTCAACGCAGATTCCTTCTTCACATTTTTCAGCAGCTGAGCACGATGGTTCACATGCTTTTTTCATGTCCGGCTCGCTCATATCGGCGGCGGCATCGTTTGAATTCATATCGATGTTTTGAGATTGATCGTCGCTAAGATCTGAGATCGGTGGTGTATCCGGCTTAGAAGAAGTATCGGGTTCTAAGGTTCCCATATCACGATCGATCACGTTCATATCAGGTTTTTTATTATTCGGATCTAAGCGGATAGATTCACATTCTTGGGAGATCTTATTGCAGCTCAAATTGCCCTGACAATCGTCATCGGACTGACAATCATCCCCAGTTTCAACACCGGTCGCACAACCTGCAATAAAAGCGAGACAGAAAATAAACCTTATACTTTTTACAACCAAACTAAACCTCCGGAACGGGCGGATTGTGGTTAATTTCCCGATCTGTGTCAAATGTTCTGAATCAATAAATTTTTGCTATTTTTCCCAATCTTCTTTTTGGTTCCTTTGGTAGACCGCGTCACCAAGGAAATATTGCAATTCCTTTATATTATCCCGTGTCGCTGCCGAAACAGCGATAAAAGGAAGCCCTAGTTTTTCGAAATAAGCCCTCAATTCAGCCTCGGCTTCGCGGGTCTCCAAGAGGTCAGATTTATTTAAAATGACGACCGCAGGGCGGTTTAAGAGTTCAGCGTTAAAAGACTCAAGTTCCTTCATCAACTTCAAATAGTCTTTGATCGGATCACGGTCCGGGTATCCGACGGTCACTTCGATCACATGGGCCACCACGCGAGTACGTTCGATATGTTTGAGAAATTGGATCCCCAAACCTTGCCCCTCATGTGCCCCCTCGATAAGTCCGGGAACGTCAGCGATAACGTAATCTTCGTAGTTTCCATAAGGAACAACGCCCAAATTTGGCGACAGGGTGGTGAAGGGATAGGCTCCAATTTTCGGACGAGCATTGGAGAGAACGCTGATGATGGTAGACTTCCCAACGCTGGGATAACCGACTAAGGCCACATCGGCGATGAGCTTGAGTTCCAACTTTATATTCTTTTCTTCCCCAGGCCAGCCGGGAAGAGTCTTAGTTGGGGCCCGATTGGTTGCTGATTTGTACCGGTAATTTCCAAATCCCCCATCGCCGCCTTTACATACGACATATTTTTGCCCCACTTCAACGAGGTCGACAAGAAGCACATCCGTTTCGGTATCGTAAACGAGAGTGCCGACCGGAACTAAGAGCACGCAATCCTCGCCATTTCGTCCCGTCATCTGAGCTCTTCCGCCCATTGCACCAGGTTTTGCTTTTAGAATTCGTTTGTGTCGATAGTCAGACAACGTGTGGCAGTTATTTGTCGCGATAATAATAACATCGCCGCCTTTTCCGCCATCGCCGCCAGAAGGCCCACCGAAGGTGACATACTTTTCGGTACGAAAAGTAGACATCCCATCGCCGCCCTTCCCGGCAAGCACATCAATTATAGCTTCATCAACAAACATCTTGAATCCTAGTGCTAGAAAAAACTAAACCCAGTTAGCAAAGCTAGCCGGGTCATTAGTCTTAACTGTTTTTGGACTGTTTTCTATTCTGCAGCAGCTTCTTGCTGAATTTCTACGATAGAAACGGTCTTCTTCCCGTTACGTCCAGTTGTGAACTTTACTTCACCGTCAATGAGCGCGAAAAGAGTGTAATCTTTTCCACATCCGACGTTCTTACCGGGTTTGATTTTAGTACCAAGCTGACGAACTAGAATATTTCCAGCAAGTACGGCCTGACCACCGAAGCGTTTAACGCCTCTACGTTGGCCGTTTGAATCACGACCGTTTCTCGAACTACCTTGGCCTTTCTTATGTGCCATGATGAGACTCCTTTATTAGACTAACCCGAAATTCCAGTAATCTGGACACGAGTGAAATGTTGACGATGACCACGTTTTACCATGTATCCTTTACGGCGTTTCTTCTTGAAAACCATTAATTTTTTAGCTTTCCCAGTTGCAACTACTTTAGCTTTCACCGTAGCGCCTGATAGGAAAGGGGCACCGATTTTTATGGCTGCACCGTCACCGACAGCAAGTACTTCTTCAAACGTTACAGCTGAACCTTTTTCTGCATCAACAATCTTTTCGATGCTTAGGTAGTCGCCTTCTTTAACGCGGTACTGCTTACCGCCTGTCTTAATTATAGCATGCATTTTAAACTCCATTTTCTTATATCAAAATTTTGATATTCGAACGATTGCGCACGCTACAAGCGTTCATCGCAAAGATCAAGCCTTAAGGTGATTAATCGCTTAAATATAGTAAATCTCCAAGATGATGTAGTGCTGAGCCAAGATCGCGCAAGCATGTGAACCAGTCATATCAGGATAACGAGGACACGAATCCCTATTTATAAGCGTCCCCATCGGCGGCGAAGTATCCATTCCAGCCCCAAAAGGCCCACTAATAAGAGAAAAGCAACGCTCGTATCCCATAAATGAATGACTTTACGCCGATTTACTTGAATCGACTTCGATGGCAGAAGCTCTACGGCGGGTTTACTATTCGGAAGCTGCGTAAAAATACCTCCAGTCGTTTCGGCGATCTGTTTAAGGAGATCCGTCCTCGGAACGATATCTCGAAACTCGGAAACCGATCTTAATGCGATCACCACATCCTTATCTTTAAGAAGCCCGGAACTCGTTCTCGATTCCGCCGAAATTTTATATCTCCCAGCCTTTTCCAATGCCAACTTAGTTTGCGCAAGCCCGCCTGCATCTGTCTGGACCTTGGTGCTAAGAAGCGTTTCGGGAGCGCTTTTTTGCTTAGTACCGCCTTCAACTTGTTCACCCTCAAAAAAGGGTTCAAATTCTACAATCAGTTTTACCGCTTGATTCGGAGCCGGCGTATAATCGGGGTTCGACACGCGAACCGAAAGCGTTGTGACTGCACCGACGTCATATTCGTCGACCTGATTTTCGATACGGATCAATTTAAGTTCTGGATCTTTGATGAGCCAGCGAAACGCGTTGTTCCAAAACAATTGATACTCACGCGACGTTCCGCCCTCTCCTACCCTTTCGATTCCCCATCTCCATGTTGAATCCGTCGTCAGTGCCATCACTCGCCCCTCCTCTACTTCACTTATGCTCACCACTGGCATCGGCTTACCACCAAAACTCAGCGTCGGATGAACCGCCAAAACAGAAGCTTCTGGTTTCGCATTCAGAACGATATTGGTGCCACGTTGATCAGGTAATTCCTGCCACAATTTTCTGTTTTCCACCGGGTCAAATGCCAATGTTGTAATGGGGTGGCGAAGACCGGCTTCAGTCAGTTCTGGTTTGAAAGGACGAAAATCGATCGTGTCTGTACGGCTTGAGAGTTCAACGGGCAAGATATCCGAAATTGCCGTTTCTGAGTAACCCCCATTTGAGAATGAAAGATCTCCACCGATCATCATAAAACCACCGCCTTCTTTTACGAATTTAGAAATTTCTGACAAATAGCGCCTCATATCGTAGGGGCCGAAGTTAAAATTTTGAAAAATGACTAAATCGAAACTACCTAGCTCATCTTGAAAAAGTTCGTCGGTAGGAAAAGGAATCAAAGACAGTTCATCGGTGCCGGCAACCCGAATATTCTGATTGGTTCTCAAAATAAAGAACGAGATCAGATCCACATTGGGATTTTGTTTGAGGTGACGGCGTAAAAATCGTTCATCCCAACTTGGTCGACCCACCACCTGAAGGGCTCGAATCTTATCTCTGATGATTTTTTGCAAGAACTGCGCATGATTATTCTCAAAGAGCGCTTCATTTTTTAGATGTGGTAAATCGATGGAGTAGACTTCTTTACCGATTTTTTGAGGGATGAAGTCAAAATTCAATTTGTAATTGGATTTACCTTTTCTTATTTTTAAAAGTCGAGATTGTACGACCTTCCCATCTCGTGACAAGGTCGCGTTTAAATCTGTATCCTTTATACCGACCGCTTGAACATCAAATTCGATAGAAGTTTTATTGTGTACGAACGCAAAATCGTCATGAGCCACGTTAACAATAGCCAAATCTCGAAAGGAATCGGCATTTCCAACCGCAATTGTATTTACCGGCGCTTTCAAACGGCCAAGTTCGGCGATCGTGATCTCGTCGAGTTTTTCACCCCGGCGAGTGCGGCTACCCATGGCACCGGATACAATACCGTCAGACAATACGATGATGCCGCCTAAGTCTTTTTGAGCATAGGTTTTTTTTACTGATTCGATGGCAGTTGCCAAATCGCTTTTCCCCGCATCGGATTCTGCACTTTGAGCAGTCGCCAAGGGAAATAGTGCGTCCCCGAATTGATAAAAGGAATAGATATGATCATCGTCGGTTTTCGTAGCCGGAATCTCTAGAGCTTCCACCGCCTCTTTGATTAACTCTAAGCGCGTTTTTTCTTGCTGTTGAACAGAGGGCAATCCCATCGAAATACTACCATCGAGAATAACGGCAACCTGATTTTTAACTTTACTTGTATTTTTAAGATCGATCGCTGGTTCAAGTAAAAATATCACAGCAAGCAAGTAAACTGCGATACGAAGTCCAACCAAGGTCCAGCATTTACGCTTTGGCAACACCCTTAGGTCGTAATAGGAAATACCGCAAACCAGCGCCCCTAAAACCAAAAAGAAAAGGATCCAAGGCGTGCCCCAATCTCCTAACCAAAGCACATCCCCAGAATTATAGGATCCAAACATCAATCCACCTTCCATTTTCTGCGTTTTAATATGAAAGGAACGTGAACCTGATCTGCTTTATAGTTGATACACAGGGCGTACATGATGATGTTCATCCCGACGCGATAAGACATCTCTCTTTGTTTGTCGCCACCGGGAGTACAAGCAAATGTCCAGCTGCCAAAGTTGTCTTTTGACCAGGCTCCTAGCATATCGTTTTGAGATACGATAACCATGAGTCGGTCCTGATCAAAGATTCCATCCATCGTTTTTGATATTGCCAAACGCCCAACCGGCTTATCGACCAGAAAAAAGGATTTATACAAGACATGATCTGAGGGAATCGTACCCAGTTTACGATTTGGAAACATTTTGCCAAGTTCGCGTTGAACACTTTGGATGAAGGGTCCATCAACCACACCATCTGAAGCGTCAACGACTAAAAGGCCACCGGAAAGGAGAAAGTCGCGTAACCCCTGGATGGCTTTGGCTGGTAGTTCGTCAAATGCCTCATCACCTGACCAACATACTAATGGATATTCATAAAGTGCTTTATCGGTCGCTTTCACAACAGGAATTTTAGGGGCGCTTACGATGCTGGTGCGCTTTTCCACTTCCAAGGTAAGTCGTCTAAGTGCGGTCGGTCGCGTATTATAGGCACCTTTATAACGCAGCTGTGCGATCGTAAACTTATCATCTGGTCCCATTGCGAAGAGCGTTCCTGGAATCTGTGCCGCGACTAGGGCCGTCAAACCGGCCATGCCTTTTAAATATTGTCTACGATTCATATTACTTTTTAACTCTCTTCGTGCGCATGCTTCAATACTATCCTTATCTTTTCTTTCTTCGGTGAGCTACTCATATTTATTGCCAAACGCTTTTAACGTGTAAATAATATGGGGAGTCGATCCACGATGCAAGAACGTCGGTTATAGGGTAGACAAAACCAGCCCGCGTTGATGACTAACACGACCGACTGATCTCGCGTAAAAAGGAAAATAGTGAAGACCTTAGTGTTTACCATATTTGGATTATTCTTCAGCTCCGCCGCTTTTGCACATGGAATGAGCGAAGCAGATAAAGCTAAGATCCTCAATGCAGGTTATTGGGAATACGTCGAACTTGGTATGACCCATATGCTGACCGGCTACGATCATCTGCTTTTTCTTTTTGGTGTCTTATTCTTCCTCACCAAATTTAAAGATGTCGTTAAATTCATAACCGCTTTTACGATCGGACATTCGTTAACACTCGTCTTCGCGACAATTTATACCGTGCAAGCAAACTACTTTCTGGTTGACGCGCTTATCGCCTTAACCGTGTGTTATAAGGGTTTTGATAACTTAGACGGTTTCAAAAAATACTTTCAAGTGGAGTCCCCCGGCCTACTCGGAATGGTATTCGCTTTTGGGTTAATTCACGGCTTTGGACTTTCAACTCGCTTGCAACAATTACCTTTGGGTGATGACGGAATCGTTTTGCGCATTCTGTCTTTTAATGTGGGTGTTGAGGCGGGCCAAATTATCGCCTTGAGTGTGATGTTGGTGCTCTTGTCGGGATGGAGAAAAACCGAATCCTTTAAGAATTTTAGTAAGGCTTCAAACGTAGCCTTAATCATCGCGGGGGCACTTTTATTTTTGATACAATTACACAGCTACTCACACACCACCTGGCCTGATGAATATCCGTTGAACAAAGATGACCACTCACATGTTCA
>CALJNB010000013.1 GCA_937981985.1 uncultured bacterium | reverse complement strand
CACACTTACCATTAGCTGAGCGAGACGATCAACGACTCTTATTGAACGATTCAGCATGAAGGTGGTATGGTGTAGATTCCGCAGAATGTTTAACAGAACAGAAAGGGCAACACAGACAATCAAGCTCGAGATCTAATGGACAATTATCGAAGAAAAGGAGACGGTTGATGATCCTAGAACCAAACGACTTAGAAAAATGACAACTATTCTCGACCATCCTATAATTTCGGAACGCTATTTCTTTCCGCGACGGGTAACCTTAAAATCAACCAAATGGGTGGAAAGCAACGGGTTAAAATTGAGTTGTTTTCAAAGCGAGAAAAAGAATCCAATTATCCTGCTTCATTTTCACGGCAATGGAGAAACGGTTTCCGACTACCTCCCGACGTATCCAAGGATGATGGACAGTTTGGGAGCTGATGTCTTTATGGCTGAGTATCGTGGCTACGGAGAATCCGCCGGAGTACCAAAACTTGGCGCAATGTTGGACGATGTCGAACACATTCTGGATGCGACCGGTAGACCCGATTCGGAGGTCGTCGTCTTCGGCAGATCAGTGGGTTCCATTTACGCCATCGAACTCGCTGCTAGGCGTCCCAGTATCGCCGGCTTGGTTATCGAGAGCGGGATCGCCGATCCTAAACAACGTATCCTACTTCGAACAAACCCAAGAGAACTTGGAGTGACTCCCGAGGAAATGGAAGACGCTTTTTCGAAGTATCTGGATCACGAAAAGAAAATGAAAACATATAAGGGTCCCCTACTGCTTCTACACGCTGTTAACGATCATCTAGTCGGAATCGATCACGCCGAACAGAATCTTGCTTGGTCTACTTCTGAGAATAAAAAATGCGTCCGTTTCCCGTGGGGTGATCACAATTCTATATTCTTCGAGAATCGCGATGCCTACCTAGAAAGCCTCCGTGAATTCTTCCATTCGATTCACACATGACTAAGGCCCTCTGAGCTTAGCCACCTAAACACATCCCCCGTTCGGAATTAGCGATAGTTAATTCGACGACAGATTTGCTCAAATACAAATAATATGGCAACAAGCGCATCCTGAATGGAGGTTTGTTTTGCGTTTTCTAATTCGTCACTTTTTACAGATGATTCAGTTCTTCGGAGCATTAATCGGCAATATGGGCTGGAAACCTCGTCCTAGCTCGAACGCACACGACCTACTTAAAGCGGCATGGATTTCCAAATTTATCGATGACGATTCGCGCGTTCTAGACGTGGGGGGCGGCAATGGACGCAGACTATCGGATTTGAGTCTTTATGTACGCGACCTCAACGGCGTTTCGATCGATGTCTACGAACCCGAACAGATCGTTCTTCCGATTGATACAATGAAAGCGCCAGAAATCTCAACATTCGACGGGATCTCCATACCCTTTTCTGAAAACGAATTCGACGTCGTTTTAGTGTGTTATGTTTTGCATCACTTAAGCGAAACGCATTCTCAAAAATTACTGGCGAACGCAACGAGTGTTGCGGCCAAACGCGTTATTCTTTTGGAGGACAGCCGACCTACTTTTGATTTGCCTTATCGCCTTAGAAATTGGGCACACGCAACAGAATCAAATCTACTATACGAAGCACGTTCTGATGATTTCGCACGCAACTTCAAACATTCGTTCAAAACTCACAATCAATGGGAAGAGGTTCTAAAAGGCCTACCTTCCGTCAAGAAAGTACAGTGTGTACCTTTGGATCAAATTTCTAGATATCGCCATCACACCATGTTCGTTTTGGACCTTAATTAGTTTTTTAAAAATAGTAAAAACCTTTACGAAAACAAAGATTAAGATATCGCATCGATGGATATTGTGCGAATTCTTTCTTTTAGCCGGAACAAAATGCGTTCGATGCAATTATTCAAATTTCCGAATAGACTTACTCAAGATAACTGGGGCGAGAATATCTCGCTTACCTTGGATCCAATAACCTACAAGCTGAGAAGCTTCGATACTTAATTTCCCCCTGGCTTGCTTCCATTTAGTACGCCAAAAGGCGTGACGTCACCGATACCTATTCTTCATTTTTCTCGCCGACTCTCTCCTGAATAAACTCGACGATAGAAGTTCGATTCTTAAAAAAGAACAGCGAAATCTGTATTTTTTTCGGACGAAAGTGCAAATCAATGGAGTACGGATACAGAGTTGCTTCATCTAAATCCTGCCAACCAAAGAAAATCAGTTTGAAGAAAACTGGACACTTCAGACCGTCGCGTTCCAAACGAATAGCTGATTGGAAATAGAACTGATAAGCTAAAAACAATCCGAAAGTTAAAAGAACAAGAAGCATGGTAATAACCACGCCAACACCCAACTCGCCCAGGAAAAACGATCGAATTAGCAGAAAACTGCTCAAGACAAGAGAAGAAAAAAGTACGAAACCACAAAAGCCGATATAGAAATAATTGTACTGCAACTCAAAGTCAGCGCCGCTAAATTTTTCTCCCATAAGAATCTCGACTGCGTTTTACTTTTTCTCAAAAATAAGACCAATTGAAAAATCGCCCAACGAATTCATGCATTAGAAATAAACATAACCAACACCCATCCAATTGCTTTTTTGGGGCAGTACTAGAAAATAGAAAGGTTCGTTAAAGAATAAAAACTAATAGGGGAGCTCGTCAATTAATACTTCGCGTGGCTTGCAACCAAAAGCTGGACTTACCATTCCTTCGGCTTCCATCATCTCAACCATGCGAGCTGCACGATTATAGCCCACGCGTAGCTTTCTCTGAATCATTGAAATCGATGCTTTTTTGGTCTCAACCACAATGCGGACCGCGTCCTCGTAATACTGATCCCTATCTTCATCTAGAATCGCCTTCTTATCTTCGTCGGCAACCTCAAGAATAGATACATCATAATTCGTTTTCCCTTGCGTCTTCAGGTGAGCAACAATGTCATCAATTTCATCTTCAGAGACGTAGGCACCATGGACACGCGTCGTTGAACTTGAACCTGGCGGCACGAAAAGCATGTCGCCGTTTCCAAGAAGGTTTTCGGCCCCGTTGGTATCCAAAATCACGCGACTATCGATTTTACTCCCCACTCGTAAAGCAATACGTGTTGGAAAGTTAGCTTTAATCAGTCCAGTTACGACGTCAGTTGATGGACGTTGGGTTGCCAAAATAAGATGAATTCCACTTGCTCTTGCTTTCTGCGCTAAACGCGCCACCGCGGTTTCAACATCTTTTGAAGCCGTCATCATAAGGTCGGCAAACTCGTCCACGATGACAACAATATAAGGCATTTTAACGTGGTCGGGTTCACCATTTTCGTCGATTGCTAATGCTTTGAACGCATCGGATTCTTCCAAACCATTCAGTTGATCAAGCTCTGCCTGTTTAGTAAGCTTCTTTACTTTAGTATTGTAACCGTCAACATTCCGAACTCCCATATCGGCCAACTTCTGATAGCGTCTCTCCATCTCAATCACGGCCCAATTAAGAGCAACCGTAGCTTGGTTAGGGTCGGTCACTACCGGTAGAAGAAGATGGGGAATATCTTCGTACAAACTAAATTCCAACATTTTCGGATCGACCATGATCAGGCGAACGTCTTCTGGAGAATTTCTGTAGAGAAGACTTACGATCATGGTGTTAACCGCAACCGATTTACCTGAACCTGTTGCACCTGCAACCAGAAGGTGAGGCATTCGGGCAAGGTCGGCAACAATTGATGAACCTTCCACGTCCACACCCAAAGCCATCGGTAATTTCATCTTTGTGTTCTTCATGAATAGATCATCGGTAATAACTTCTTTCATGTAGACCATCTCACGCGTAGGATTCGGTACTTCGATTCCTACAACACTCTTCCCCGGAATAGGCGCGACAATACGAATACTCGTAGCCGCTAGCGCCATGGCAAGGTCGTCAGCAAGACCCGATATCTTGGATACACGCACACCCGGTGCAGGTCGAAATTCAAACATCGTAATGACGGGACCCGGACAAATTTCAACAACGGTGCCGTCGACTTTAAATTCAGCGAGGGTGGTTTCGATTTTCGATGCAATTTGGCGAAGTAATTCGGGATCAATCTTCGTCTTCTCGTTCGCCTCATAGTTGAGTAAACCGACTGCGGGTAATACGAAATCGCTTTCGTTTTGGGCTTTAAACACAGCGCCTTCTGACTCTGCCATTTTTGCTTGCTTTAGCGCCGCATTCTTTGCCGCGCTACTTTCCACAATCTGTGGACCGAAGTCCGCCGCTTTTCCGGAAACAAGAACCGCCGGAGCTTTGGACTCCTTTAACAGATCCAGAGCTTCTGATGATTCCTCAGCGATTGGAGCGCCAAATTCGGATTGAATTTCATTAGGCTCCATTCCATCTTGAAGCGTTTCTCCCATTTCCCAATCTAAGTCCCGCTCAAGTTCACCGGTAATCTTTTTCTTCGCCGTTCTTTTAGCTTCTTTCTTCGGCTGTTTGTTCGACGGTCCTTTTCCTGAGTTTGGAAAAAACTTTCCGAGTTTCTTCTCTAGTTTCGTCTTCACGTCATCCTCAAACTCTCCTTCAAATGCGTAATTAGATTGTTCAAGCAATGGACGTTTAGAAATCGCTGCCTCAGATTTTGCCTCTTGCGAAATAGTACGCTTTGCTTCCGATATTCGAATCTTTTCTTTTTCTTCAGCCAGTCGAACACGATACTCTCGATGCACCGCATATTTATGTTTAACCCAAGTTACAGCTAAATGACCAAAGGAAATGAGTTTTCGAAAAACATCACCGAGACTGAGTTGCGTAATCAACATTAAGCCCAAAACCAAGAACCCGGCTGTTACTATTGTCGTTCCGACAGTGCCTAAAAAGCTACGAAGCAGTTCACCTGCGATTTCGCCTACAAGTCCACCTGCGCGATTTTCAAGAACGATATAATCAAAAAAGGTTAGGTGACTAAGGATCGTGCCAGCGAGGACGAAAAGAAGTTGACCGATGACCTCTTGGATACGCCACTTAAGTGTCTTTCCAAGAACCATCGCAAGTCCTAATAACCAAAGTACGGCATTGAAAAAGAACGCTCCGATCCCAAACATGAAAAGCAAAGAACTTGCCATCCACCCACCAAATGGACCAATGAGATTTGAGGCACCTGCGTCGAAACTAACGAGCGCCAAGAACACACAAAGAGACGCTAGTATCACAAGGAGCCCGAGCGCTTCTCGTCTCAGAGCCGCTGTCCCGGGCAATGTGTCAGAATTTTTAACACCTTTCGCTTTTGTACGTGTTTTACTTTTAGTCTTGGTTTTCGCCTTTGGTGCGGTCGTCGATTTTACATCGATCGACTTCACTTTCCCATCGCTACTATCATCTGATTTAACTTTCTTACGACGATAGACCCGCTTCTTTTTTGGCGCTGGGTTCAGTGTATCAAATCGTTCAATTTCGCCTGTAGACGTTTGTGCTGCCATTGCAACATCCTTCGTAGAAGTCAGTCGAGCATCCTTGCTCTTTTTCGAACGTCCTTTTAGGAAAACAACTAAAGTCTGGACGCTCGGTAATACGTTAGCGATGAATGCCGGAAGGTCAATTTTTCATGCCTAACTATTGTGGACTTCCCTATTCTGGGTTGGTATCGATTAACAAACACGACGAGGCAACATGAACTTATTAGACCAATTGAAATCAATGACCGTAGTTGTAGCCGATACCGGCGATATCGACTCAATCGAAGCGTTCACGCCTCGCGATGCAACGACCAACCCCTCGCTCATACAAGCTGCCGCAAATATGGAACAATATTCATCGGTAGTTGATGCAGCCCTTAAAGCCGCCCAAAAGGACGCGGTAGACCCAACTGAAGTCATTGATATAGCGATGGACCGTTTGGCAGTCGAATTCGGAACGAGAATACTTGCCATTATTCCTGGCCGCGTTTCAACAGAGGTGGATGCGCGATTATCGTTCGATCAGGCCGCTACGGTCAGAAAAGCCAAAACGCTCGTCGCCTTATATGCAGAGAACGGCATATCCAAAGACCGAATTTTGATCAAAATCGCATCGACTTGGGAAGGGATCAAAGCTGCCGAAGAGCTTGAAAAAGAAGGCATCCATTGTAACCTGACATTACTATTCGGATTACACCAAGCAATCGCTTGTGCCGAAGCCAATGTTCAACTTATCTCACCTTTCGTTGGTCGTATTTTGGATTGGTACAAAGCTGACACCGGAACCGAGTCTTACGCGCCCCACGAAGATCCGGGAGTGGTTTCTGTTACAGAGATTTACAACTACTATAAGAAGTTCGACTATAAAACGGAAATAATGGGAGCTAGTTTTCGTAACCTTGGGGAGATTAAGGAACTTGCCGGTTGCGATCTCTTAACGATTGCTCCGAAATTCCTCAAAGTGCTCCAAGATACCGAGGGCGAACTTGAGTTAAAGTTATCCGAAGAAAGGGCAGCGAAGATGGATATCTCCAAAATTGAGATGAGTGAAGATATCTTCCTTTCGATGCATAAAGCTAACCGAATGGCTAATGCTAAACTCGCCGAAGGTATCGCAAAATTTGCAGATGCACAGATTTCGTTAGAAGGATTACTCAAAGAAAGACTCGGTTAAAAATAATGAGATTATTTTTCTTCACGGTTCTTTGCAGCTTCTTGATGCCCTGCTCTTTTGCTTTTGGTGAAAGCACAGCCGAATCTAAGCAGCCCTTAAGATTAGTAAGTAACCTTACCTTCGATCGATTCGAACAGCAGGTCAAACAAGAAGTGGGCGGTACCAAAGGTCAAAAGCTGGTAGAAGATAATTCCTTAGCCTTACATTTATCTATTACTTACGCACCTTTAGAGTACATTTCGATCGGTTTTTTTGCCCGGGGGGATATCGGGACACGATCCGCAGGTAACTTCGAGCGTTTTGATGGCGAAGGCGCCGCTCTGATTACCGATGAAACGGGTGGAGCTTACCTCGAATTTTGGCTCGGCCCGCTGCTGGCCGCTCACTACAAAACCTTCTGGTTCGAATTAGGGTATGCGGTCCTCGGTGTACGATCCGATGACGCCCGAGCTGACTTGCAGGGAACTTCCGGCGAGGAAGAAAGCCCTCTTCAAACCTCACCCACCATCGCGTGGTTGGTGGCACTGGGTGCTGGCCTTCCGGTCCTAGACACGCTTCAGATCAATTTACGCTTAGAATATCGAGTTCGTTATTATGATTCACGAGGCGGAAATCCCTTAGCGGATAAGGTTGTACACGGGACACAAAACCTCACTCCCTTCTTTGGAGTCGTTTGGACACCAGATTTTTGAGTGTGCTAGATTTATCATGACCCAACCTGCGTTTTACATTCTCTTTATCGGGACTATTTTTTCTGTTGCCTGTAATAACAACGTTAAAACAACGACCGTCACCAAAATAAAAGAGTCGTCTTTCAACCTTAAACGATACGGAGAACTTCCTAAGGTAGATCAAGGGTGGATAGAAATTGCAGATCATTTCATTGCGACCGTCGGGAAAAACTCGGGCCATGGTGAAGGACTGAAGAACCTCATCGTTCTCGCCGATGCTAAGGTTAAACCCCATTCTGTTTTCCCGGAACACCCTCATAGAAATATGGAAATCTTGACATGGGTAGCGCGTGGAACTCTTGAACACAAAGATAACCAAGGACTGAGTCAAACCGTTCCCGAAGCTCATATGCAACTGATGAGCACCCGGGACGGAATCGTTCACGCAGAGGGGAACTCGACTAACAAAACGCTACGTATTCTTCAGATCTGGATAAAACCTTCACAAACAGGTGGAGGTCCCCCCATAGTGAAAGTAGCCGGTGTAAATAAGAGGGGGTTTAACTTATTAGCTGGGCCAAACAATGCTCCACTTCGGTTGAAACAAGAAACATGGATTTACGCGGCAAAACTAGATGGAACACCTCATCGTATCTCGATTCCTGAAACGAAGTTTGCATATGTGATTTCTATAGGGAGCCTCGTCTGGAACGAGAAAAAACTTAAAGACGGTGATGGAGCTCTAGCCCAAAGCGGCGATGTCGTCGTGGACGGGTATGGTCAGGCTGTGGTGATAATGCAAAACAAATAAAAAGAATCACGACGCTTAAAGAATGTTGGAGAACAATAACTTCTATTTTGAACTCAGTTTCTCGATACCAATACGTACGTCATTTCGGGCACACGCCCAACAATCCTCGCCTTTGCAACCGTTCTTGGGATTCGAAGAAAAACGTCGGAGGGAGCCCAATGCTTTGGGCTCTCCAAGTTCGCCAATCTCGATGATTAACGCTTGATTATCTTCGCATGACTTCGCGTGACGAAGCGCTATAGTTAGTTGATTCCATTTCTCTAACTTCGGAAATATTTTCGTCTCTTTGAGAAGCTTAAAGCCGCGTTTTCGGACCCTGCTCGACCGATGATGCTCGGCTACTTCAGCTAATCGAGCCGTCGCATTTTCTTTAATCGACGAAAGAATAAATGCGTTCGCGTGTTTTGCGTCCCGCCATTTGCGGAGTTCTAACATTCTAAACGTATCATCTAAAAGAGAAGAGTCGGCAGAGTATTTAGGGTTAAGCTCTACAGCTTTCTTATAAAACTCAGTGGCTTCTTCGTAGTTTTTCTGATTCAGAACCGCTTTTCCAAGAAGATAAAAAAGATGAGCATCAGGTTTTTGTTCTACTAATGTTCGCAATTCACCGGCAGCGACTTCTGGATCGGATTCGACTTCGGTTTCCAAGCGAAGAAGATTCTCGCCCTTCAGAAAGGCCGTTCGTTCTTCCTTACTCAGATTTATCTCTTGTGGAACGAAAACCAAGGCTTCTTCTTCTTCTTCGACTACCGGAACTGCCGTCTCTCGACCGAAGGAAACCGCTAAGAGAACAAGAGCACCAATAGCCAAGACCGCTATCGCAACGCGTATGAGCTGGGTCTTAAGATCTGCTGGAGCATCAGCTACTTCTCCGCCTTCCAAAATTACAAGCGCGTTATGAACCTCAGTCGCCGTCTGAAAACGGTCGGCGGGATCTTTCGCCAGAAGCTTCATGACTAGCGCCTCGAAGGCCGGATCGATTTCATGTTCTGGCTGAACTTCAATGAATGGTTTTGGTGTTTCGCTAACATGCATGCTCAACACAACGTTGAGGGCACGCGCATAGAAAGGAACACTACCCATGACCATCTCATAAAGCATAATTCCGATTGAATACAAGTCTGCGCGATGATCAACCTCTTCACCTTTCGCTTGTTCAGGTGACATATAAAGCGGCGAACCGTACACCATTCCAACTTGTGTAATTTTCTGTGCATCCTTAAAGAGTCGTACCTGGGCAACGCCAAAATCGGTAATTTTCGCGTAATCCGCGTCACCGCTCCGCTCGACAATTAAAATATTCTCTGGTTTGAGATCGCGATGAACGACGCCGACTTTGTGTGCCTCGTGCAACGCACCAAGAATTTGCTTCGTAATATGAATTGCCCGTTCAGGACCAATGGTTCCCAGCTCCATAATTTCGCTCAAAGATTTCCCATCCAAAAATTCCATCACGAGATAATAGGTTTCTGAATCGTACATCCCAAAATCGGTCGCAGAACAAATGTTTGGGTGCTCAATATTCGCGGCGGCTTGCGCTTCTCGTTTAAAACGCTGCACTACTTCCTTGTCTCGAGTATGAGAGGGGTGCAACATCTTTAATGCTACCGGCTTTTTCATGAGGATATGCTCTGCCGCGTAGACTACCCCCATCGATCCTTCCCCCAAGACCGGTCCGATCTTATAACGGTCGTCAATAACCTGGCCTTCAAGCTCTGATATTTCGATTTTGGCCATATGCTACTGCGAAAAATTGATTCTCGAGTTTAACTCGCGACTCCCATTTGAGCAATAGAGCGAAACGTTATTGTATTTGAAATACTAAAATCAGATGTATGGGAGTTAGATTTGGCGACTTAAACGGGGAAGAACCTTAAAGCTTAATCAACTGTGTCAAAGGTCAATTTCAGGTACGAAAAGATGTCGGTCAACTCGTCATCACTCAGCGTCGCACCCCATTCCGGCATTCTCCCACGTCCGTTTACTAAGGTGTGTGCCAAATTCCAATTCGTTTTTTGATTAAAGACTTGATTAAGATCGGGACCCAAGCCGCCCTCGCCCGATTCGCCATGACAATCTACACACGAAGCCTCCGCTGATGTACTCTTAAAGAGTTCTTCTCCCTTTGTTACATCTCCATCGCCATCGACGATGTTTCGGATTCTAACCCATTCAGGGTTTTGAGTGCCTTTAAAATTGATTTCTGAACGCATAATTTCAGTTAGATTGTCCAAACGGCTAAAGGCCCACGAATAATCCGTAGCGAAGGTCTTGCGTGTTCGAAGCCTACCGTTTAACGGAAAAAGGTTACCTGAAGAACCTTCGTCTTCAATTATCTCTGCAACATCAAAATTTGAAACGCCGTCGGGTTTAAATGCTGTCCCAGCGTGTTGATGACAACCAATACAGTTGGTTCTCGCGTTTCCGACTTCCCGCTCGATATAAGGATTACTACACCATGTCGGTGCACCTTGCGCACTACCACTGGTTCGAAGCGCTTCTTGTAAAGACGGCAAATTTTCAAATCGTGATAAAGGATCTGCGTCCAATTCCGTATAATCTACGACGACGCACATTTTGTAATTCTTCCAAACTCCCGGAAGTTCATTAAAACTATCCGGTCTGTCTGCACCGAAATCGGTGTCGGGCTTATCACTCCACCACATAGTAACCCAAACCCAATGACGGATCTCTTTTGTAATCACATGTAAACCGGTCAGACGGTACTTTGCTCCGGTTTTGGTTGAAATCGTGTAGATCTCGTCTTCCTCCGGAAAAGCTTCGGTAAACTGTCGATCGCCCTTGAGGGTCCAAAGCGCGTTTGCGCCTGGTTTCAGTCGACGTTCTAAGGCCTCTGCATCCGTGTCATAGGCAGCCAACCCAAAGTCGAACCCCACTCTAGCCCAAGTCGCCTTCACGAGAACTGTGCCACCCGCAGCTGGATTATCTAATGCAGCGTCAGCCAACCCTGTCCAAGGATTCCCCGCATCGGTAGGAAATTCTTCTCGGAAACAGGTTGAGAAATTTTCAACAGGATCTGAACATTCATTCCCTTCACACCACGTATCCGTGAGCTTATCGCTACTACAAGATACCGTTTCTCCATAATTGCGCATCATGTGCAAAACCATAGCGGGACTGTACATGAGTCTCGCGACGCCGCCCCCAGCGGCAGCAGAACCACTAAATCCACTCTGTCTGCTTATAGCGCATCGGGCGTCAAATTCTTCCTCAGATTCGTCGGCCCCTTTAGTTAAGTCACAACCCAAAAGATCATTGACTGATTGGGTATAGCGACGCAAAGGCCACCGACGTGACCGGTCGATAGCTAAGTTGTTGGCACTAAACGCTTCCCCAATAATTTGATCAGAGAATCGTTTCTGTTCGCTCTGTTCGTCTTCATCCAGTGAACCATAAGCGAGCTTGAAAATGGCGGAAATATCTTCCATGCCATACCAAGTCTGCCAACGGGGTATTTTAGGAATCGGTTTTCCGTCGAGTGTGATGAGATCACAGGAAGCCGAACAGGTATTATTTTCCCAAAAGCAAACACCACCAACACCTCCGGAAACTGCAGATGTACAAGCCCCCTCCGTGTTGTTTTTACTGCATTTATCAAGATCAGCAGAAATGACTCCATCTGGACAATCTCTCAAACGGTCAGCTTGTCGTTGTAATCCAAGAAGTGGCACCGGCTCGAGAACACGTCTCATCACATCCCACCCGAAATCACGGCGAGCTTTCATGTTAGTAGTCAGACGCGTTTCCAAGTTCTGACGAGATGAGATTGCCGTAGGATCGACAACATATGGGTTAGGTGCTCCGACTAGAGACCGCCCAAAAACGTCGGTCTTGCCGTCAACGCCATCCACTGGGAATCCACCACCGATCGGGGCAGGAATCTCTGATCCCTGATTCGAACTCTCTCCGCAAGCGCAGAGGAAAAAAGCAGCGAAACAATAGAGGCTAAATTTCATCTATTTATTAGACAAAACAAGTGCAGCATTCGATGCAACAGCCTTATCACCATCAGGAGTGGTCACTAGGAAATAGAACCAACCGTTTGAAATGAAGTGAGGGAAAAGTGCCTTCGACCCAGCAGGCATATCTGTCACTTTTACAGTTTCTCCCGTCTTAATATCAGACAAGTAAATATTCGCGACACCATCTTCATAGTGGTGAGTAACCGAGTATCTTTCATCGAATGAAATATTAGATTTAGCGCCTGGCTGACAGATAAACTGTGCTGGCTGGCTGATATCGATACTATAGCTAGAACCACTTGGTGTAGCGATAACGCGACGGATCATATGTCCTAGCGAAACGCCATCTGGCCCTGCGAAACGACTCACAACCATTTTACCGGATGGCGATAGCACAGAATCCCCCTCATAAGGCGAATCAACGATAACGGCATCTTTCTGATCCCAATCCGTTCCGTTGAAAACAAGAGGTGAGAACTTCATTGTCGACCCTTCGTAAAATGGCGCGGACGGATCGTTGTTATCTGTACCCGAATCGCTTGTAAATTCGCCGTTGATGATGAAGTAATCGCCACCATCTGTATTTACAGCAACGTGTTGATATAGATTGATGCCTTGAGCCGTAGTACAGCCTGGTTCAGAGAAATCGATACCGTCGGCGGTCGCGCTGTCATCAGTGAGAATCGATTGCGGACATAATCCAGCGCCAGATCCCTGCATAATAAAGGCTTTATTATTCGGGAAGAAGCCAGGATCGTATTGTCCACGAACACCTACATCTTTTCCGCTAACAAGATCAGTAATCGTTGCACCTAATCCAGTGGTATTAGCTCCCTGTCCGCCGTTACCAACATAACGTCCGTCAGCCGAACTACGCATCCAATACGAAGTATCGAATCCGAGGTCTTTAAGAAGAACAACATCTCCAGCGCTGGTTGCAAATGACAATTTCTCTTTATCGGCTAAACAATTTCTCGGTTCAGAATCTGAACAACCGTACATGTTAATTCCCGCTTCTTCGTTAAGCGCGCCCCAGCCATTAAACTCCATATCGTCGAGATGAGTAGCCAACCATGGTGAACCGGTAGCAGCGATTCCGTATTTGGTACGTACTTCTTCACACGTTGCCGGTGGTGGAACTTCTACAATCAATTCGTTCATGAAGTTTTGGTCCTCTTCGACGAACCATTTTACGATACTCGCAAATTCATCTGCAGTAAGTGGCGGATGAGATCCCTTCGGCATACTAACGCGTTGAAGGAAGGCACCGTACTGGAGTCCCCAGTTTGCTCCAAACGCAGTCTGGAAAAGTTCTTGGAAATAAGGAAACTGAACGCCCGGCGAAAAGATCCCAAGTTTATCAGCGGCAAAAACACTATTGGGATTATCGTTAAACTTACGCATGTAGTTAACACGCTTAAGAGCTTCTTCTTGCGTAAGGGTGGTCGGATCTGTGAGTGGGTCGATTCCGTTCCTAACTGCTCTCATTGTGCGTTCGCGCCATTCTCCGAGACCGAATTTCGACATTGCGTGACATTCGCCACAACGTCTTGTTGCTGGCGTTTCTTCCATGTCCTTCTGAAAAGGAGCGCCCAAGATCTTAAGTGACTTAATCGCTAATTCCTCACCAGTTTCTGCGACGTCAGGAAGTTCGGTAGGATCGCCCGGCTCTCTCGGTAAAGAGTCCCACTTACATTTCGGATCGCTTGGGTTTTTTCCGCATTCACGAATGAAGTCCATAGACGCTTTCATCTCTGAATCGGCCCAAAGATCGATATTAGAAACTTCGGGGTTATTCGGTGGCATCCAATAAGTATATTTGAAGTCAAGATGACTCGCCGTGATTAACGCGTCCCATTCTGCATCCGCTCTTTCAAGACGATCAACCCACGGTGCCTGTGCACAGAAAACACAACCGCCATCGGGGTTGGTGTCTGCCTGGAGCGTGCTTGGTGCAGTCCATTGATCAAGAGCAATACGATGACAAGATGTGCAGGATTCGGCTTCCTCACTCACCAAAATCTTAGGCTCATTCCAACCTTGGTCGTCTGCGTCCAATAAGTGGTATGGCCCAGCATAACCTTCTACGAAGTCAGGATGAAAACCCATTTTCGGAACAACCGGCGTTCCATCGGCGCGGAGCGCTTTATCAATCCAAGGTGTATGAATGAACGGATCGGTACTGTGACAACCCATGCACTGGATTCCACCTTCTGGGCCGCTTCCGCCCTCAATTCCGCCCCAAAGATCGTTCCATACTTCCGGAGACTTCTCCGAGCTTACGTTATCGGCAGGATGCGGAATTTTAGTTCCGTTATTCGAAGGCTTCTCGTCAAGTCCGTATGGTAGCTGATTCTGAAAGAAGCACGTGTCGCCTGTGAAAGGGTTGTGTCCGATCATTGCCATATCTTCATAACGTCCCTCTGTTGGATGGGACTTACGACATAACAATACCCAGTGTGTACCGTCGTCATTTCTTGCGCTAGTTACGCGCGGGCCATTTACTCCCGGTTGCGTCGCATCAGGCTCACAGTGAGAATAGATGTATTGGGGGTGATCACATTTTTTTGCAAAACCGCTAGCCAAACGCGGAAGCGGTACACCATCAGCTGTACTCGGGATGGGGGTCCCAATCTCCACGCAGTTTACCGTGTTCCAGTCCATCTCGTCTTCGGCTCCGACTTTTTCCCAAAAAGGAATGTCTCCCATTCGTTCAATACATGCCTCAGCGTAAGCCTGGTTGCTCACAATCTTCACACCGTCATCCAGGTCATCAAACTTCCCACCTTTGCCTTTACGATCTAAAGCCTGACGAATGTCGTAACGTGCTTGATGTGCAACCTTCGCTCCTTCCACGATACAAATATCAACGAAGAAACTTTGCGCCCGACGTGCTAATTCTGTTGCAGCCGTCGGATTGATAAGATCTTGTGCACTCGTTTTAACTTCAAACATTTCCATGGAAGCCTTTGGGCCACCGTAGGTACCTGTAGCTTTCTTAGACGCATACGCCTCAAGCTGGGCAGCATCAGACTTGCAATCTAATGTTTCTCCCTCAGCAAGGGAACGAAGACGAACACGCAGATCCTCACTCGACGCTAGATCGCGATTTAGAATGATTACGATCTCTTTCGTTTCCTCATCATATCCAAGTTCGGAAGTTAGCTGTTGTGTAGTTGGAGCATCGTCCCCACAGCCGAACGCTAGTAAGGCGAGGAGGAGAAAAAGTGATTGACGTTTGATGGGCATTTCGTTCCTTTTGGGATTATCTACATTCGATTTCATTTTGCGCTACCTCGCCAGCTCTCAAAATTACGGTTTTTGGTAAATTGAGTACAGATTTGGACGATTAAGCTACTAATATCTGGACATCTTACTTTAGTCAGCGGGGACACCTCAGTCAAGTTAGCCACACAATTTTTTTGTA
>CALJNB010000012.1 GCA_937981985.1 uncultured bacterium | reverse complement strand
AAACGTGAGCGCGAGATTTTGACCCAAACCTACAAAAAGGTTTTAGACATCGCGATTGAAAACAATATCCGTTCCGTTGCTTTTCCCAACATTAGTACTGGTCGGTACGGCTTCCCCAAGGACATCGCAGCCGTAATCGCGTTTGAATCTGTGGTTGAATTCTTAACTTCGGACCCCAGCAATAAAATTATATTTGTCTGCTTTGACCTTGAGAACTTTGAAATCTACAAAGAACAACTTTAACTTATGCGTAGATCGGAAATCGTGTTGTCTTTGCGCATGAAGGTGCGAAATCCTTCCAATGCAAAACGGGGACCGAATCTACTGAATAGCTAAAGTTTCGGGTTCGATGTTGGTTGGAGATGCCAAGTCAAAATCAAGTTCAGCTTCTCCTTCTGTATATAGCGAAAGGATCTTGGAATGTGTTTCTATGGACTGGCGAAGCTCAGATTCAAATTGCGCACGCTGTTGTTTCAATCGATTTAAAATTTCATTAGCATTAGAAACATCTTTTTCAGCTTGGGAAACCAGCCGTTCAGCCTTTAATTCAGCGTTCGCAATCGTCAGATCGGCATCTCGTTTGGCTGAGGACTTTACATCCTCAGATACTTGACGCGCCATTGATAGTGCATCCTGCAAGGCACGCTCGCGCTGTCTATATTCCCTTATTTCAGATTCTTGAACCTCAGCTTTCTCTGTCAATTCTCTCAACTGACGCGTCATGTCTTCCCAAGCACGCGAGAGGCCATACAAAAATTCATGTACTTGGTCGGTGTCATAACCGCGAAAGCGTGATTCGAAAGTTTGAGAAAGGATATCGTCTGTACTGTATTTCATGCGCTTCTCCGTTTGTCCTACATGAGTTTACATGTGTGTAGAAAACTGTGAAGTTTTTAAGTGAAGTTTGTTTCCGTTGTACTAATGCATGAACGCCAAACCGAAGCCAAAATGAATCCAATGGTCTTCCAAAAGCCCAAATTTAAACCCTTCCTCTGAATGAAAGAGATCTATCGGAAGACGATAGGAAATGTTGACTTCTAGTGGAATATCAATCCAACCTTCGGGCAGAAAAGTTATTCCTAGCGCGGGTGCAAATCCAAAAAACGCTTGAGTTTGGCTGTCTAAGCCATGAAAACCGCCATACACCGAAGGCACAAGATCGAGCGTTGCTCGGGCGAAAAACCGATAGTGAAAGGCATAGGCAAAATCAGCAAATAGACTTTCGCCACCATAATAGCGTGGTTGATAATTTAAACCGAGCTGGTAGCTGACCATCCAATGTGCGGGATCATCAAGTTCAGTAAGGGCTTCTAATTTTAGACCCAATTGAGGCGAGGAATCCCTTGTGGAAAACCCAAAACGAAAGGCGAGAGATTCAAATGAGAAGGTCGGTGCGGGAACCGGCAACGAACCAAATGTATGAGTTCGACTCCGTGGGTTCGTTTGAATTTCACCGGGGACGCTAACTTTTTGATTTGGAGAAAAGGCAGAACTTCTTTGTCGGCCAAGAACGAAATGGACTAAGTTTTCGCTGGATGTTCCGACCAATAAAGCACGCTGAAAACGAAGTAAACAATCCGTGACATCTCCATCATTCATTTTTGAATCGAGAGTCATGCTTTTGCAATGGGAATTCCCAAAACGACCTCCTAGGAGAAAAGAATCGCCAAATGCTACAAAAGGCGTCGTTGTGTCACCGGACGAATAGACTGCTATCACACCAGCCTCATTGTCCACATCATGATCGTGACGTACTTCCAACAAGCTTTCGCGGCTCCGAATCGTTCGCAAATGACCGCCGGCGATTCCGTCTTGTAAATAATGTAGTCCCGCTCCTCTAAATAGAGCTCCGAACATTGCAGACACCAAAGCATCACGCGCTTTCTTATCGCCTTCCTTTACCCGCGCAAGGAAGGCCTTTAACGCCGGATTGTTTGTACCGTCGAGGTCTAACAAACGAACACGTTTTGAAATAGCAACACCCAGCAAGTCGCATGCGGACCGAGCCAGCTTGGACGCATTCAGATCTGACCAATCTCTATCATCTAAATCCAAATTTTGCGCTAAATCTTCAATCTCGCTTGCTTGGAAATCTACTATTTCTTCACACGTTCTTTCGGCAATATCTGCGCCCACTTGATGAAATCCCAACCACGCGTCGTAGGCAGCTGCTCCAAAATGGGTGTGGTTGCGAAGAACCAAATCAAGGTAATGTGGATTATCTACAGTGTATTTCGTAGCGGGATCGTTGGGACCTTTCTTGGGCCTTCGACGTGCGATTGCCGATAAATGATTTTCGTGAATAACAGGTAAACCTTCTTTCTCAAAAGAAGAAATATCATCGATAATTTCCCGGTTGAGATTAGCCCAAAAAATATGAGTATCAAATTCGCACGCATCTTCTGCGACATCTTCGATAACTCCACCGATATTCCCCGGGACCGAGATCCATTCGAGTAACGATTCAGAAACCCCACCTTTTCCGGCCCTAAGGATATTTTTGATGGGACCAAAATCAGAAATATGATCGGGCAACGCGGCTATATCTCCGAGCGTGACTCCAAACTCAGAACCCTCAACTTGGTTGACCATACTTTTCGCTTGCTTGTAACCGTTCTTACAATATTGGTCGATATTTTCTATCGGACAGAATAGCGAAAGGCCTAAAAATCGAGCTGCATCCTTGTCTGTTTCCAATAGATTCTCAGATTTTTTTTGTGCGTCAACACACGCCAGATCGCTAAAATAGCTGTGTTCCAAATAATCAAAACCGAAGACTGGAGTTGAGAGAAAAAAGATGACATGTGCCAGTAGAAAACGAAGTGTTTTTTTAAGCGTCATAAATCCTCAAATACGCGCTGACTATCAATCAAACGATGATAAACACCTTTAGTACCCATCAGTTCTAAATGCGAGCCCGACTCCACAACTTTCCCCTTTGCAATGACGACAATCTTATCTGCAACCGCAACTGTGGAAAGACGGTGGGCGATGATAATGGTAGTCCGGTGTTCCATCAAACGTTCAAGTGCTTGTTGGACTAGAGCCTCGCTTTCAATATCCAGTGCCGAGGTCGCCTCGTCTAAAATAAGAATCTGAGGATCTTTTAGAATCGCACGTGCGATTGCGACGCGTTGCTTTTGCCCGCCGCTCAAACGCACACCACGTTCACCGATGACGGTGTCCATCTTTTCTGGGAATTGGGTGATGAACTCCCAAGCGTTAGCATCTTTTAGCGCTTGGACGATTTCTTCTTGGCTGGCATCGAGACGTCCATATTTCACGTTCTCGATGATACTTCCTGAAAATAAAACGGGTTCTTGCGCGACGATACCGATGGCTTCCCGAAGTGTGTGAATATCAAAGTCGCGAATATCAACACCGTCAAAGCTTACGCTTCCTTCCTGTGGATCATAAAAACGCATCACTAGGTTTGCGATGGTTGATTTCCCCGATCCGGAAGGACCGACGAAGGCGATTTTCTCTCCCACGTTGATCGAAAAATCGATACCATCAAGCGCATTCACTTCGGGACGAGTGGGATAGGCAAACTTCAATTGGTTGAAACTCACCTGTCCGCGAATGGGAGTGTCATTTGGAAGTTCTGGCATCGGTAGCGCGTTCGGCCGATCAATGAGCTCAAACACGCGTTCAGCCGAGCCAACCGCTTTCATTAGATCTGACCATAAACTACTTAACGCTCCGAGCGCGACGGCTACCATGAGCGTGTAAAGGATAAATGCCGTCAGATCTCCGGCCGACATATTCTCACTAGGATCTAAGACCAGCACCGCGCCGTACCATAAAATAACGCCAACGGTCGCGTAGCCGAAAAACGAGCTTGATGCAGAAAAAGCAGCACGGTACTTGGCACGTACCTTTGCGGTTTGGAAAGATAGCTCGACCGCATCGGCATAACGATTGGACTCACTTTCTTCTCGGTCAAAACTACGAACGGTTCGAATACCGCCAATGGACTCGTCTGCCACAGCCGTTGCCTCTGCTAAGCGTTCCTGAACATCTTTGGAAAAAACTCGAACTTTACGTCCAAAGTATACTGCTAGAAAAACAACTGCGGGGACGGCAACTATCATCACAGAGGCGAGTTTGGGTGAACTTATGAATAGGACGATCACACCCGCAATGGCTTGGGTGGAGTAGCGCAGAACCATAGATAAATTGGATGTCACCGCATTTTGTAACACCTGAGTATCCGAGTTCAATCGACTCATTAACTCACCGGTTTTTGTCTCATCAAAGAACCCAATCTCTTTACCCAAAATAGACTCGTAAAGTTGCTTACGAAGATCCGTGACGATTCTATCGCCCACGATGGTGAAAAGATAATATCGCATGGCTGTGAAAAAAGACTGAGCGAGAAACACTGCGAAGACAATGCCGGCGATTTCATAGCCGCCTAAAACGACATCACCGACCTTCAGGTGTCCGTTTTTAAATAGATCATCAACACCCATTTTTGCGGCTTGAGGATAAAGAAGACCTAATCCTGCGCCCAAAAAAAGGGCAAC
>CALJNB010000011.1 GCA_937981985.1 uncultured bacterium | reverse complement strand
CAGTGATTTGTTCGGGTGACATATACGCTGGAGTTCCACGAACCGAAGTTCCCTTCTGATCCAACTCCTCCAGCGAACGGGCCAGACCAAAATCAATCATCTTCACGGTTCCATCGGCTTGGACAACGGCATTACCGGGTTTGATATCTCGATGAATAAATCCGCGGGTATGCATAAAGGCGATAGCGCGCGTCATTTGAAGTACATAACGAAGTGCGGTTTTTTCGTCCATCGGACCATTCTTCAGTAATGCATCTAGATTATCACCACTTATAAACTCCAAAACCATTAGAGTATGACTATCAACATTTAAAATATCGTGGATGGCGACCAAGTTTGGGTGAACCAAAGGTGCTAAAGATCGCCCTTCTTCCAAAAAGATCCGTTGCGCTTCTTGGTTCCCTTCAAGCTCACCAGAAAGCATTTTGATTGCGACTAATCGGTTGAGTACGCGATCCTCGGCTTTGAAGACGACGCCCATCCCGCCACGACCCAAGATGGACTTGAGTTTGTAGCGTTCTCCGAGCAAACGTTCGACCACCAATTCCAATGTCGGTCGAGGGGTCACATCGAGAATGATATGAGATTTGGAATCATCGACGATAATCTTTCGTTTTAGCATAGTCTCGTCAACCCACATCGAAACTTGATGTTGGCCTTCAACCAATTCTAGGTCGACGATCCCATCACCGTTGGTTACAAAGTCGCTTCCGCCAACTTTGAGGTCACAATTCGCAAGCGGTGACGCTTCGTGTATGAGCTGCAATCGAATATTGAGCATTAGATTTTCCAATTTAGATATCTATAAATACAACACTTGAGTTCGGTCTTCAAGATCATAGATATAAATCCACTTACTTTCGCATAAGTTGAGTTTAAAAATTTGGTACATGTTTAAGACAATTTATACCTTATAGATGAATTGGAAAAGGGCTATTATTTAAAGCGATACCCAATATGTATAGTCGGGAAGATGGATAGTTGAGTGGATTTGTACGCTCGACCGCCTATAGACACATCTTCCCCACCGATAAGTGCGCCGACGCTTATCCAAGGCGAAAGAAAAAAATCTTTAGGGAGTTCGATTCTGTATCCGATTCGTCCATCGATCGCGACCTGGTTACCCACAATTCTTTCATCGGTATTCGATAATTTTAAACGATCGGCGTTGGGATCCAGAACCGAGGTGAAAGGACGGGTCCGTATAGCGGCAACAGAGATACTGGGTGTTAAGGTTCTCGCTCCGATGTTATTGAAATTCGACTAGAATATCCAAATATTGAGGTCGAACTCGTATTTGACAATCGACCGTCCAACCTTCTACGTGAAGAGGCCGATATCGCGATTCGTATGTTTCAACCCAAACATCTCGATCTATTAGCAAAACGCATCGCCTTATTGCCGATAGGACTATACGCGAGTCAATCCTATATCAAACGACGTGGTCAGCCCGAGATTGAAAAATTATTAGAACACCATCTGATAGGGTTTGACGCCAAAGGACCTCACGCAAATTTAATGAAGGTTGTTGACCCACGATTAACTTCAGACGTTTTTAAATTCCGATCTGATTCGCTAATGGCCCAATTAAAATTTTGTATATCAGGCGGGCGGTGTGGCCGGACTTCAAAAAGAAATCGCTGGCCGGTGTGAACAACTCGTTCCGGTGCTCCAAGATTTAAACCTCCCAGCGTTGCCGATGTGGTTAATCATGCACCGAGACGTTAGACGAGGTGTACATTTTCGTAGAGTCTATAATATTCTTGGAGACCGGTTGGGCGAATATGCTAACCAAATAACCTAGGGAGGGTCCCTAGATCTCGCAAACCGCGCGTACCGTCCAAATCTCTCGTCCGGTCTTCAGCGCTTTTTTCTCGATGATAACTTCGACCCCCTCCGTTTCGGCGGTCTCTAAAATCTCAGATTCATCTTGTGAGGTCCCCTCGCAAAAACCTATGGGTGCGGACATCGTTGGCGACATCACCATAACCTTAAAATCTCCATTATCCCATCGGGTTTGGGTTTCATTACTATGCGGTTCTAGCATCTTTACTCCGGGTATCTCAGTCCTACAAACTGCCCAAATGAATCCGATAAAACAAGAATAGAAGTCACCTTAAAATCTCGAAATTCTACTGGTCGGCCAGCCATTCGGTGCCTACATTAGCCTCATTGAAATATCCCTCAAGAGAGAAGCACAAAATGACAAATCCCACGATTATTTATACACTCACTGATGAAGCTCCCGCTTTGGCGACCTATTCTTTTTTGCCCATCGTGCGCAAATTTATTTCGCCCATCGGCGTAGATATCGAAACTTCTGACATCTCACTTTCTGCTCGAATATTATCGGCATTTCCCGATTATTTATCTGACGCACAGAAAACAACCGATGCCCTCGGCGAGCTAGGCAAGTTAGTGGTTAAGTCAGAAGCAAACGTAATCAAGCTTCCCAACATAAGCGCTTCAGTTCCGCAATTGAAGGCCGCGATCGAAGAACTCCAAGGCCAGGGATACGCGATCCCAAACTTTCCTGAAGAGCCATCAACCGAAAAGGAAAAAGAAGTGTTCGCGCGCTACAACAAAATTAAAGGAAGCGCTGTCAATCCGGTCCTGCGTGAGGGGAATTCGGATCGTCGCGCCCCTAAAGCCGTTAAAGCGTACGCAAAAGCTAACCCTCATTCTATGGGAGCATGGACAGCTGAAACGAAATCTCATGTCGCGTCGATGACTGCCGGCGATTTTGTTCATAACGAAAAATCCGTGACCATTAGCAAACCAACCACCGTAAAAATACAGCATACTGATACATCCGGAAATACGACCCTTCTCAAAGACGGTTTAAATCTCATCGCCGATGAAGTTCTTGATGGAACCTTTATGAGCAAGAAGGCACTTTTAAGTTTCTTAGATGCTCAAATTACCGATGCAAAGAATAAAAACATTTTGTTTTCTCTCCACATGAAAGCAACAATGATGAAGGTTTCTGACCCGGTGATCTTTGGACATGCGGTTCGCGTGTATTTCAAAGACGTATTCGAGAAACATGCATCAACTCTTGAAGACATCGGTGTAGATGTAAATAACGGTTTCGGAGATCTGATCGAAAAGATCGCAGATCTACCAGAAGCTAAACGTACCGAAATTGAAGCAGATATTAAACTCGCATACGCAAACGGCCCGGGTATCGCCATGGTGGATTCGGATAAAGGAATCACAAACCTTCATGTACCAAGCGACGTCATCATCGATGCGTCCATTCCCGCGATGATTAGAACATCAGGCTCAATGTGGAACTCCGATGGTAAATTACAAGAGACCAAAGTCACCATTCCTGATAGCAGCTACGCAGCGCTTTATTCTGCTACTTTCGATTTTTGCAAAACCAACGGTGCATTCGATCCAACAACAATGGGTTCGGTTTCAAACGTTGGATTGATGGCCCAAAAAGCCCAAGAATACGGTTCTCACGACAAAACTTTCGTAATCAAAAGCGACGGAAAAGTAAGTGTCGTTGACGCGGATGGAAATACTCTCATGGAACACGACGTCGAAGCTGGAGACATCTGGAGAGCCTGCCAGGCCAAAGATGCTCCAATCAAGGACTGGGTTAAACTTGCGGTGTCACGCGCAAAAGCCTCCAACACACCGGCTATCTTCTGGTTAGATAAAGAACGCGCTCACGACGCCCAATTAATAAAAAAAGTTACTAAATTCTTGGCCGACCATAATACAGATGGTCTAACGATCGAGATAATGTCGGTCAAAGACGCAGCCGATTATACCCTTCAAAGAGTCAAAGAGGGAAAAGATACCATCTCGGTAACGGGTAACGTTCTTCGTGATTACCTCACCGATCTATTTCCTATTCTTGAAGTAGGTACAAGTGCAAAAATGCTGTCTATCGTTCCATTGATGGCCGGTGGTGGATTGTTTGAAACGGGCGCAGGTGGTTCGGCACCTAAGCATGTCCAGCAATTTGTTAAAGAAAACCACCTCCGCTGGGACTCACTCGGTGAGTTTTTGGCATTGGCAGTTTCTCTCAATCACTTAGGTGAAAAATTCGATAACAAAAAGGCAGACATCGTCGGACAAGCTCTTGATGAAGCTACCACCAAGTACTTGTTAACCAACAAATCACCATCGCGAAAAGTAGGACAACTCGATAATCGGGGTTCACACTTCTATCTCGCGATGTACTGGGCACAGGCACTCGTAGAACAAACTGACGATTCAGCGTTGAGCGAAATGTTTGCCCCCCTATCAGCAGCCCTAACTTCAAACGAAAGCAAGATCGTCGAAGAGCTCAATGGTGTGCAAGGACCTGGAGCGAATATTGGCGGGTATTATTCCCCGAACAAGGAGGCCATTGCTAAGGCAATGCGTCCCAGTGCGACCCTTAACAGCATTATCGACGCCTAATAGTAAGAGGATTTCACGTCAGTCAAACCACAAAAAAAGGTGCCGATGGGCACCTCTTTTTTTTTGGTCTAAATTCTACGTTTAGAGAACACCGCGACGTTCTTGATCGCGTTCTATTGAACGGAAAAGCGCACCGAAGTTTCCTTCACCAAAAGAGTAATTATTCTTTCTCTGGATAAGTTCGATGAAAATCGGACCTACGACGTTGCGTGTGAAGATCTGAAGCAAATACCCATCATCATCACCATCAACCAAAATCTGATGATCTTTAATCGCTGCGCGATCTTCTGTCACGTTGGGAACACGGTCATAAACATTTTCGTAGTACTCGTCGTCGATATCCAAAAACTCAACTTTCTCGCCTTTCATATGATCCATAGACGCAACCAAATCTTCGGTTAAAAAGGCGATATGTTGAATGCCTTCACCGTCGTAATCTCGAAGATATTCAGCGATTTGAGACTTATCATCTTTTGCTTCGTTAATTGGAATACAGAAACTTCCATCCGGTGATTTGAGGGCGTAGGAAAGGAGTCCAGTTTTCGCCCCATCGATATCAAAAGAACGTAAATCAGTGAATCCAAAAATATCTTTGTAAAAGTTTGACCACTTTTCCATCGCGCCTTTATGAACGTTATTCGTCATATGGTCGATTACCAGAAATCCTTTTGGAGCCAAGGAAACCGGATCGGGGTGGGCTGAAAACTCATCGGTGAATATCGGAGTCGTATCATCAACGAAATAAATGAGTGAATCTCCAATCCCATAAACAGCTGGGAGATCAAAACTTGCCTTAATATCTTCAGCAGGCCTAGCACCGCGTTCAACCGCAATTCTTTTCGCTTCCTCAGCATTGTCAACAAACCAGCCCATTGCACAGATTGATGGACCGTGAACTTTTCTGAATTCAGCTGCGAAACCTTCCTCAGTTTGACTCAACAAAAAGTGAATGTCGTTCTGCGACCAATGATCGATTTCCAAATGGTTATGTTTATGAACTCGTGAAAAACCAAAAGTTCTGAAAAGGGTATCGAGCTCATGCGCCGGCGTTCCTGAGAATTCGGTGAATGCGATGCCGCGAAGGCCAATCGGGTTCTGTTCTGTTGTCATCGTTCGTTCCTATTTTTATTAAATCAACGTTCGTGAATATAGGAACCTGAATCAGGGTTATCAACCCCAAAATTGCGATATTACAACTATTCTCAAAACTTTCGAATCGCATCAAAATTTATGAACCCAAACGCAAAAAAAAACAGCTTCCGCTGATTTAGTAAAGAACGTGTTTGTTATTGGGAGGGGGTAAGGTCATTCAAGGAAAATGAAGACCTCATGAAATCCTAACCTTAGTGGTTATGACCCGCGTGGTCGCCACCGTGACCATGGTCACCAGCAGGTGCTGCTTTGCCACCTTTTGGCATTTTTAATTTAGGAGCATCCAACTTTGGCATTTTGGCGCTCTTACCAACATTAACCCCTGGTGGCATTCCAGGCATTCCAGGCATTTCTTGTGGCATTGATTTGAAGTCTGGGTTGTCTACCACGTTGGTCATAATCGTTTCAACTTTCTGATCGGCTTTTGCTTTGGTCAAGTACTTCGCCATCACCTCTTTCATTTTCGTCATTTCAAGTTGCTGTGAGATCATGTCAGATACTTCAGAAAGCGGAGTAAGCCCCCCTTTCTTTTTATCAACGACCTTGATGACGTGGTAACCGAAGCTGGTTTTAACAGGTTTAGTAATTCCACCTTTTTTAGTTGCAAATGCTGCTTTCGAGAATTCTGGAACCATGCGTTCCTTCGTAAAGAATCCAAGATCACCACCTTTAGGTGCACTTGGTCCCTCAGACTTTTCTTTTGCAAGTGCTGCAAAATCAGCACCTGGTTTTTTAGCTAACTTGTACACATCGTTTGCTTTCTTCTTCGCTTCAGCGAGCGCCTTCTTGTCTTCGCCTGAGGCTTTAAAAAGAATGTGGCTTGCCTGAACTTCGGCTTTCTTATCGAAACGCGCTTTGTTTGTATTATAAAATTCTTTGATGTCTTTAGGAGCTACCTTGATGTCATAATCTTTGGCGAGCATCGCTTTGAGCGCAAGGCCTTTCTTCATATCATCTTTGATATCTTTTTCAGTGAGTTTAGCTCTTTTGTAGAATGCCTCTACTCCACCTGGGTTTTTGCTCATTTGGTCTGTGAAACGTTTGAACTCTTTAGCGAGATCTTCGTCTTTGACATCTTTCATCGTCGGCGCAACTGCAGTTTCAACAATCTTTTTACTCACAAGGTTGTCGATAATTTGCGCTTTCATCATCGCCACTTTAGGAGCAGGAATACGTGCAGCCATCGGAGCAATCTTTTTCACTTCTTCATTGAATTCTGCGGCTGTAATTTCTTTACCGCCTACTTTAGCAACTGGACCGGTTGCAGTATAAGGCATAAGGGCAGCAGCGCTTTCTGCAGGCTTAGCAGGCTCAGCTTTTTTAACGGCTGCAGCGTCGTCTTTCTTCTCGACTTTTGCTGTGGTTGTAGGCGCGTCAGCTTTAGGATCAACCTTGGCTTTCGGATCACAAGAAATGGTCGCACCAAGTGCAACACAAAGAAAAATGCTTAAGATATTTTTTTTCGACATTGGGTTCCTGTTCAATATGAATTCAAATTCAGAATTCGGTAAAGAGGGAACAGATACAGGTTTGTAGGCCACTCCGTCAAGTCATGATATTTCGGGAATATTTTGCAATTTAGTTGAATCAAGACCCGACTAAACCCCAAGTCAGGCAAATGAGGGCTTAGCTATAATATTCCTGCGAGAATCTTGGAAATGCGTGTCGTACAACTAGGGACATAGGGACTCCCCGCTGGTAGTCAAAGGTCTATAAGCGTCTTCCTAACGATGCCTTTGTTTCTGAGATTCAGCTTCCGTCGCGGGTGTTGAAAAGTCCGGATTATCGATCACATTTTCATGAAGTAACTCCACCTTCCGTCTTTCTCTTTCTTGTCGTAAGAGCATGCTCGTGGCTTCTTTCATTTTTTTCATTTCTACCAGATGGGCAATATGGTCCGAAACCTCGGATAAAGGGATTAGACCGCCCTTCTTTTTATCGAATACTTTAATGATGTGATACCCGAAGCTTGTTTTTACCGGTTCAGTGATGCCGCCCTTTTTAGTAGAAAAAGCGGCCTCTCCAAACTCGGTGACCATCCAATCTTTTGCGAAGAATCCTAAATCGCCGCCATTTGGTCCCGAAGGTCCCTCAGAATACTTTTTCGCGAGTTCTCCAAAATCGGCTCCGCGTTTTAGGGCAAACTTGTAAACCTCGGTCGCCTTCTTCTTTGCTTCGCTAAGTTGAGCTTCATCGTCTGAGGAAGCTTTGAAGAGGATGTGGCTTGCTTTCACTTCGTCCTGCTTGTCGTAGCGTGCTTTATTTTTAATGTAAAACGCTTCGATTTCTTTAGGGCTAGCGATAATATCGTAATCTTTGGCAAGCAAAGCTTTGAGTGCGAGTCCCTTCCTCATGTCTTCTTTGATATCTCTTTCTGTAAGTTTTTCTCGTTCATAAAATGCTTCAACACCACCATGACTTTGGCTCACTTGATCACGGAAACGTTGGAACTCTATCGCCATATCTTCTTCTTTCACGTTCTTAATGGTGGGCTCGACCAGGATCTCAACGATTCGTTTTGCAACCAGACCATCGATAACCCGAGTTTTAATTATCTTCAATTTTGCAGGTGGCACATCTCTAAGCATTGGAGCAATCTTTTTAACCTCGTCGTTAAATTCTTGCGCGCCAACCTCGCCCCCCTCAAAGAGCGCCACGCGGTCGATAGCTGCATAAGCCATATTTTCTTCCGTATTTTTAAAGACCCCGGGGGACCGGTCTTTTTTAGACTCAATGTCCTTGCTATCCTGAACGTCTTTTACCGCAACTTCGGCTTTATCCAATTTGGTATGAGTTTTGGAATTGGAGCCACATGAGGCCATCAATATAAACGAGCCACAAACCAACAAAATAAAATAATTATTATTCAACATAGATTCCTCCATGTATTTAGTCGATTTTAACTAACCTATTGAAAGGCTTAATTCCAGGTCAGGAAACTAGACCCTCGGCAAAAATAATCAGCTTTTCAGCTAAGTCTTTTCGCGTAGTCGTCTCGATCCCATTCAAACCTGGCGACGAATTCACCTCAAGAATGAGAGGACCACGATCGCTCTCCAAAATATCAACGCCAGCGATATCAAGACCTAAAGTCGCTACCGCCTTTAGTGCCATGTCGATGTATTCTTGAGGCGGTTCAAATAACTCCGAAGTTCCGCCACGATGAAGGTTCGATCGAAAATCGCCCGCCGCTGCCGTTCGCCGCATCGAGCCCACAACCTCACCTCCAATAACGATCATCCGAATATCTTCGCCCTCACTCTCCTTGATAAACTCTTGCAGCGTAAAGTTTTGATCTAAACTCCAGAGTGCCTGGGCCGTAGATTGTAGCGCGGGTTCAGAATCGCAAATGATAACGCCTGTGCCCTGAGTGCCTTGATTGAACTTCAGAACGACGGGAGTCCCGCCAAGACGTTCGGCCATTCCACGAACCGCCATACCATTTTGAGTATAGAGTGTCTTTGGAACTCCCACTCCTGCTGCTGCCATTAATTGAATCGCATGAAACTTGTCGCGACTATTTCTGATTGAAGTAGATGAGTTTACTACCGCGCTGTTATTGAGTTCAAACTGTCGAAGAATCGCAAGGCCATACTCAGTCGTTGAGACACCGATCCTGGGTATGATCACATCAAATCCCTGAAGTCTTAACCCATCATGATAACTGACAACGCCGTCGTCTTCTACCCCAATGACCATCCGATGGGGGTCTAAAATTCGAACCACATGATTTCTTCGACGCCCAGCTTCAGCGATACGACGCGTACTGTACAAAGCATGTCCGCGCGAAATAATACCAATCTTCATAGAATGATCATCGCCGCTATAAAAATCAATAAGACCAACATGACCACGCCCATGATGACCAACCTCATATCCCACTTGGGTTTATCTTTCCCGAAAAACTCTTCAATAGGAGGTAAATCTTTAGGCACATCGGTTACGCGTCTTACTTTTCGAGGTTGCGTGTTTAATACCCCCGAATCAAGTTGGAGGTCGTACGTAAAGTTCTGAACTTCTTGCGAAATATCATGCTGGAAAGCAGGCTCAACAAAGTCGGCCGGTAAATGAAAAGTGAGTACGCGTTCTCGAAATGCATCCTCCGCTTCTTGTGCAGTTTGAAAACGAAGTTTCGGATCTCGTGCGATCATCAAACTCAACCACTCTCTCCATCGAGGCGGACAATCTAAAACACTAATCGGATTCGGATTAAGCACCTGAGACATGACGTCTCCGTGGGATTTTGCATTCATTCTCTTCCGTCCAGTCAACCACTCAGCAACAACTAATCCGAAAGAATATAAATCAATGTTAGGGCCAAAAGGATCGCCAACGACTAACTCAGGTGCGGCATATCGTGGTGTCCCCATAAACCCACCTTGGAGAGTTTGGACTAAGGTAACACCATCGTCATTATTCGTAAGAATATCGGTTGCCTTGGCTATGCCAAAATCGACGAGTTTAGCGTCTCGGGTACCATTTTCGTTTTCAACTAGTATAATATTGTCTGGTTTGAGATCGCGATGAATAACTCCTTTGGCATGACAGGCTGAAAAAACACTCAACATCTGACTCACCAGACGAATCGCTTGATCGTCAGTCGCTATTCCCTTTGCCTCGATCAGTTGATCCAAAGAGAAACCGCGCAGTAGCTCCATGGCTATGAACTCCCCATATGGACTAGAGAAATATCCAAATATTTTAACGATATTAGGATGCGGAATCTCGGACAACATTTCTGCCTCCTGCCGCATTCTCACCAGCGCGTGAGGATCATTATTTCCGGCATCCTGCTTCAAGATCTTGATCGCAACAAAACGATTCTCGTCGAGATCTTTGGCCTGCCAAATATTACCGTAACCACCGGACGCTAAGCGAAGGGTAATCTGGAACCGATTTACCAGTATAACCCCTCCGTGTAGTTCTTCGTGATTCACGCAGTCTCATTGTAAAAATTCCTAAATACAATATGACGGACCGCAAGCGATAGGGCAACCGCTATTGACGGTTCTTAATCTTTTCTGGGTTCACACCCACAATAAGATGCATCGGTCCGTCAAGACCACTATCCCAAGACGCAAATAGATTATAATCGGTCGATCGCATCCTCAGAACGCCCGCTTTTGGGATATCTTCAAACGGCTTTCCCAAACGTTTATAAAACTGCGCACGAATAACATTTAGACCAAGATTTGCGCGCTTTACCTCTAGTGTAAACACCTGCTTATCGAGTTGTGGGTGAAATCCGATACGAAAGGACAATAATTTAGCATCATCAGGGAGAAGACATCCCAAAAAAAATGTATTTGCCCGTTTCCAGTCCGGCGCGAGCTCGAGCGGCTTCACACAACGCTTTTGCAAAAACTTAGAGGCCTCTTCAAAAGATTGCCCTAAATAAAACTCTTCAATGCCGTCTAACCGAATCTTGCCATCGTTGACTATCACCCGCGGCGCGTCCTTCAACAGCGCGTCGACCTCAGAATCTTGAAGCCGATTAGGCTCGGCGTTGCAAGAGCCAAGTAAAACTAAGAATAGAATTGTAAGAATCATTTTTCGCATTGGCGGCCTCATCACTCTGCGGTCAATACCAAGGGCGAATCACGAAGTCGAGACTTACTTGAACCAGCGTAGTGAAAGCCTCGATCTAAGATTGTTTGCGGTCTTCCAACCAACCAAATATTTCTTTCTTAGACACACCATAATGATCGCGAACGATTGAACGAATCGTTTTAGGCTCAATCCCGGCATTGGCCATTCGTAAGACAAGTCTTTTTGCCTCCAAATGGTCTACCTGTGCAGTAACACAGGAAATAACAACCACACATTCACCCTTCAAAGGGTCCGGTAATTCGGCGAGTATCTCATCTACCGTTCCCGAATAAAAACTCTCAAATTTCTTTGTGAGTTCTCGTCCGACGACGACCGGCGTGTCACCAAAAAGCTCCTTAATTTCGCCTAAAACCGTTCTCAGGCGTTTTGGAGATTCGTATAAAACAACCGTCGCCCCGGTATCTCTCGCGCTCTCTAAACGCTTTTTTCTCTCTCCGCTTTTATTGGGCAAAAAACCTTCGAATAAAATTCGATCCGTGGGTAAACCCGATGCCGAAAGTGCCACCATCGCTGCAACTGCCCCCGGGAGGGCAAAGACTGGAAAGTTATTTTTACGCGCCTCGGAGACGACGCGGAAACCGGGATCTGAAATCGTTGGGGTTCCTGCGTCCGAAACGAGTACCACAGACTTATCTTGTTTTAAGAACGCCATGATTTGAGGTAATCGACTGGCCTCGTTATGTTCGTGATAGCTACAAAGGGCCGGAATTCCATCCACTCGCTTGACCCCCAGAAGCTCAAGAAGCTTTCCTGTCGTCCGAGTATCCTCACATAAAATAACATCAGCGAAGCGCAGAGCTTCAAGCTGACGTTGACTTATATCGTTCAGATTACCAATAGGAGTGGGACAGATGCATAACCCTTTTTCCCGAGTGGACTGCGACGCAGTCGAATCGGTACTCGAGTCCACCATTTATTGCGCGCCGATCGATAGACCCAACATCTCTCGAAGTTGAAAATATTCGTCGCTAATCGAAAAGAGAACAAGTTCGCTGATCTTTTCTTTGACGGTCGCTTTCCCTACTGGGGCATTATCAGACTTAACGCACGCCGCCGCTTGAGTAAGATCTCCGCAAAGCAATAGCCCGAATCGGTTACTTGTATGATCTGCATGAGTCATCCATTTCGATAAATTCGGATTTCCGCCGAGCGATAGATACGACTGCATCCTCTTCATTAACTGCATCTTAAATTGAGGCTGCATTTTTTGAATTTCAGAAATCCATTCCGCGCCCTGCCCTAACGAATTTTGAATCCCCAACGATGGATCTGCTACTGCCATCGCGGCCATGAAAAGGATCTTAACGAAATCGGTAGGATAGCCGATCGAACCAAGATAATGTTCTGGACGTGCCCACGCGAGTTTCTTCGCGGTGAGGAAGGTAAGTTCCCGATCCGTCTTTTGGGCCATCATATCACCACCAATTATAAATGCCGGTGGATCACTATTGGCATTCAAAATTCCCAACGCGTGCTCTTGTTTTAAGTATAGTGCCGGTGCCGGTAACATTCCGCAGACTTGAGACACATAACTATAAACCTGACAAAAAATCAGTTTCTCATTTACGTCCAGCTTATCCTTTTTCTTATGAACGCCTTTCTCTTTAAGAGGCCGACTATACTTATGACGGAGCCCCTGACCGAGAATACCGACAATCATACTCATCAAGACGATATCTTGAGGACCGTGATAGAGCAGCTTCAACGCGTCTTGGTTTATCGTACGCTTCGTTCGCTTTACGCTTTGGCCAAGATATTGTTGGTAAAACTTATCTTCTTGAGAGTTAGCCTTCCCGAGGAACGAGAGAGCTCCTGCCATACACCATGCTTTGTCGTATTCTTTCTGCATCATGTACGCTTTCCAAAGCGCGCGATAACTATCAATACGGAAAGGATTATTCGAAATCATCGCTTTATGATGTTCTATCGCCCCCGCCTTATTGTCACTTTTGGATTCGTAAAGTTCAGCAAGGATAAGGCGTAGCTTTTCACTTTTCGGATCCAGATTAACCGCGGCTTCGTATGCACCGATAGCACTCTTAACAAGATTCAAACGACTTCTATAGATTTCCCCAAGATTGGTCCAAAGCAAGAGTTTGATTTCTTCCATTGTTCCATCATCGTGCTGGGTCACGCGACGAATCATTCTGCGATAAGCGCGTTCCAGCTCTTTCCATTGTTTGGTTTCGGTTAAGATACGATCGATGGCCTCAAAAGACTTCAACATTTTTGGGTCGGTGTCCAAAGTCTCTTCGAAAGCTGCAACAGCCTGTGCGGCGTCTCTAATTTTATCACGACTAATCACGGCGATGGTGTAGAAGTACTTCCCACGTTTCGCCGAGGATTCTTCGAGACTAATCAATCGGCGTAGCATCTCAATGGCGTCACTCCATTGACTGCCTTTGGTGTAAATATCGAGGAGTTTTCTGAGAATCGCAACCGAATTAGGTTCCACCTCGAGTGCCTGGTGATAGACTTCAGACGCATTATTGGGACGATTTAATTTTTCCAGCCAAATATCACCAACTTTGACGAGTTCTGAAAAGCGAATCTTCTCATCGGTCTCGCTTTCAAGTTTAGAGTGTGAGTACGTTATCACTTGCTCCCAATTCCCTTCAGCTTCATAGCTTACCATTAATTTTTCTACGGCCGGTGAGAAATTCGGGTCGAATTCCAACGCCTTCTGATAGAGCTGTATGGCGCGACGTTGCTCGCCGACTTCGCTTTTGATTTCAGCCGATTTGAAATAAACTTCGACAAGCTGATCGTTGGTCAATGCTTCGGTATGATTGAACTGTAGCGTTTGGAAAATCTGGAACGACTGTTCCCACTCGCCTTTTTTGAACAAAATATTACCAAGCGCCATTAACGTTTCAGTATCATTAGCATCCAACTCGTATGCCGAACGTAACGCATTAAGGGCGTCGTCATCCTGACCAAGTTCTCTACAAACCGTGGCATGCTGAACAAACCTTCGATGTTGTGTTTCGCGGTCTCGACCTTCTACGTTTTCAAGGAATCGATTTAGAAGTGGCGCAGCCCTTTCCCATCGCTTTTCAGAAACGTAGAGATCGATGAGTGGCTCGGCTGCCTCGACCGAGTTAGGATCATTTTCTAAAGCCGATTGATAATAATGCAGCGCTGAAACCGGATCGCTTAATTCCTGATCATAAGTTTTTCCAATTTCACAAAGGAACGCCGCTTTCTCGCCGAGATCTTTCGATGTCTCCTCGGCTTGCTTGAGAATTCTCAGCGTCGATTTCCAATCACTGCGACGCTTATACAAATCTCTCAACGCCAACAAAGCAGGCTGATGACTCGCCTGAAGATCTAAAGCACGCTCGTAATTCTCCTCGGCTTGTTGATCATCTTGCAAATTAGATTCGTAGAGAAAACCCATCTGGTAAAATGAATTGACCTTGTCGTCACCGGACGTCAACTGAGACAGCTGGCGATAGCAATCTACGGCTGAATTCCAATCGGCAACCTCTTGATAAAGCGACGCGAGCTCAGACCAGACCTGGATCTGGTTCGGATCTCCATCAACGGAACGACGGTATGAATCAATCGCAGTATTCGGATCTGAAATTTGCGTTCGTTGAATCGACGCGAGTTCATTCCAAGTGCTAGAAGCTGTCTGCGGATCGGTTTTATCGGCTATCTCACCCTGCTTTTGCATGACCTCGACAAGATCAAACCAACGCTCGTTATCGAAATACAATCTCTTTAGATTAGCGAGCGTTTCTGAATGCTCTGGATCGATCATCAAAATGCTGTTGAATGAATCTACAGCCCGGTCAACGTCTTCAAAAGGACCTTCGAAAAGAGCCGCTTGGCGATTATAAATCTGTGCTTGAAGATGCGGATCGGAAGTAAGATTAAGTTGTTGCTCGTACACATCTGCGAGACCATCCCACTTTTGATTATTCGTAAAAATACGTTCAAGTTCGCTTAAACTTTCAACATGAGTTTGGTCGATCGCTAAAACGCTTTCGTATGCCGATACTGCTTTATCGATATCACCAACACGGTCTTCCCAAATTTTTGCCGACTGAAAACCAATAGAAACTTGTTCTTCGGCATCGTAGGTATTCTCAGCCTTCGTCGCCAAGACCTCAATAAGATCGGACCATTTTTCGGTCGTCCCGTATATTCGCTCAAGACTTTCGATTGCTAAAATGTCGCTGGCATCAATTTCAATGATCCTCTTATAAGAGCTCACGGCTTGGTCGACGTCTTGAAGTTGCAATTCGTAAAGCTCACCCAGACGACGCCATAAACTAACCTGATCATCGGGATCTGTAGACAAGTCAACTCGTGCATGAAGAATCCGGCCTAATTCCGACCATTCGTTTAGATCTCTATATAGAACTTCAAGGTTCTCCATTGTCTCTAAACTATCTGGCTCGATCGCTAGCGCGCGTTGAAAGTGATAAATCGCTTCGTCTTTTTGACCCAACTTATCAGATTGCCACGAACCGACTTGTCGATGGAGATCAAAAGCGTCTGAACCAGTGACGTCATTGAGAACGTTTTCAAAATGCTTCACCAACTCGCTCCAATTACCGGTATCGGATGCGAGTCTTTCGAGATCGTTCACAAGTTCCGTGTCATCGGTAGTCGTTGCTGAAAATGCCGACAAAAGTACTAAGAAAGCACTTTGCGGCTCTTGAAGATTTTCTTCGAAAACCCGTGCCGACGCACGTCTAGATTCTAAGAACCCTATCGGATCACCGGCGTTTTGCTCACTTCGATCAAGATAAAGGGTTGCTAATTTCTGGAATGAAGTAGGATCTGCTTGCGCTTTGTAAATCGATTCCAAAGAACCACCAGCGTTCGGATTTACAGCATCGATTTCTAACATTTGTTCGTAGAAATACGCCGCGCGTTCCTGATTCAAGACGCGTTCTTCCCAAATATTTGCGATCCGACCAAGGAGTTCCAATCGTCCCTCAGCATCGTCAACCGTCTCGGCTTTCATTTCCAAAATCTGAGCAGCTTCTTCCCATCGTTCTCCGGCGAGGTATTGCCGTTCCAGATTTTCTAGAGCGGGTACATTTCGAGGATCATATGCGAGAACTTGACGCCAAGATTCGATCGATGCGTCGGGCTGCATAAGCATGTCACCTTGAATCTCGCCTTGTTTCGCCCAAAGTTCCTGCAGTCGAGTAGGCTCTAGAGAATCCAGTTGCAGCATTCTGGAAAGAATTTCTGAAAGCTCGACGTAGTCCCCTTCGCGCTCGTAAATAACGAGAAGTGCTTCTAGTGCCCTATTATTAAATGCGTCGATTTCAAGTACTTTTTGCCAAGACTCCATCGCCTGGCTTTCGTTCCCCAGATGCTCACTCCAGACGGTACCTAGAGACTCATATAGTCCCAATTTCCCTTGCGGATCTTGAGTAAGTTCCACCTCTTGTGTGAGAACTTCAACCAAATCGGACCAACGTTCCTCTTCAATATAGAGCCGATGTAATTGCTGAAGAGCTTCCAGATCGTCAGGTCGCATTTCCAGAACGCGGCCATAAAGATCGATTGCATCGTCTTTTCGTTCCAGTGCCTGTTCTGCAATTTGGGCCATGAATCCGAATTTTGTAGCGCGCTCGTCCGCGTCTTCAAGAATCGAAGTTTGACGTTCTAAGACCTCAAAAAGTTCGGGCCAGTCTGAACGCTGATGGTGGATTTGTTCTAACGTCGCTAACGCAGGTTGGTAACTTGGATCGACATCCAATACCGCGTTATAGGTTTGAACGGCGTCATCCAATTGTGCCAATTGATTTTGATACAATCCACCTAAGCGGAAGTGAAGATCAATCAATTCTTCTTCTTCGAAAGTCTGAGCTATTCGTTTTGTGAGGATGTTAGCTAGATCCGGATATTGACCTTGTTGATCATAAATTCTATCCAATGCCGAAAGCGCAGGAATATTAGCTTCCTCAAATCTCAATGACTGAAGGTAAGAAAACTCGGCTTGATCAATCTGTCCCAAATGCTTCTCGAAAACCAAACCACGAGAATTATGAAGCTTCGCAGACGCTTCCTCTTCGGCAAGAGGACTGTCCAACGCTCGCTTAAGATGTTCGGCAGTATCCTGCCAAAGTCCGGTAGACTCTGATAGGTCCATGATCTTTTGCAAAGTAGCTTCATCGCTTGGCTTCTCAACGAGCGCATTTGCGTAGGCACCCAAAGCCCCCTCTTCGTCTTCCAACTCATTGAGAAAGGTGTTGGCAATTAGGATCCAGACGTCGTATTTATCTTCGGGCTCATCTAATTGTTGTAAACGCTGAAGATAGATTTCAATCAGCTTTCCATGCTCATTACGTGAAGTATAGAAAGGTTCAAGAATGCCGGCAGTTTCGTTGACCGCCTGTCCGGCCATAAACATTTCTTCTAGGGCCGAAATCGCATCGATATTCTCAGCATCGTCGCTGAGAATGTCACGATAGATCGCAAGGGCCTCATCAGGTTTTTCAAGAGCGGTCTGATAGACTCTACCCAAACGGAGTTGAAGCGGTAGTCTTGCCTCAGGTTCGGCGTTCATGACGCGTGTTTCAAGAATTTGAGTTAAGGGTGCCCATTCACCTTCCTGTTGATACAAACGATCGAGGGCCAACACGGCTTGCTCGTCGTCGGGCTCAATATCCAAAACGCGTCTAAATCTATCAATTGCTGAAATAGAGTTATAGAGTTCCTCTTCTTGAATACGGGCAATTCTCACGTTCAACATTCGAATGGTCTGTGCGTCTGTCGCTTCGTCAAGCTCCCCATCCAAAATTTCAATCAAAATGTCCCAACCACCTAATTCTTGTGCCAAACGTTCTAAAGTGTCCAAGGTCTGAACGTTACTTGAATCACATTGAACCGCTTGGGCGTAAGCTTGAAAAGCAGCTCCTTTATCCAGACGTTTCATCTCTTGCGTGGAACCAATTTGAGAATAAAGTTCAACCTTACGCGCCGAATCATCTGTCGATCCGATCTGCAATTCGTAAACTCGGATAAGTTCTTCCCAACGACCTGCCTGGAGGTAAACAGGTTCAAGAACTTCCGAAGCGGCTAAAGCGTCGTCTCCAGTCTCAATAATCGATGCGAGTGCCGCTTGCGCTTCCTCGTGAAATGCATCGAACTCCAAAATTTCTTTATAAATTTCGATCGCCCCCGGAACATCATAAAGTTTTTGTTCAGCAAGCTGGCCGAGTCTAAATTTCAACGCGAGAATAGAAGAAGGATCGGTGGCCAGATCCATTTGCTTCTTTAAAACTTCTGAAAGCTCTGACCATTGTTCTGTTTGTGCATAAAGCACGTCCAGATGACCCAGTGCTTTTACGTCTTCATCATCTAAATCAAGGACGCGACGGTAGGTATCAATTGCATCATGCGGCTGTTCCAGAGCTTCACTGTGAATTCCGCCGATCGCAAAGAAAAGTTCTTTTTTCGTTTCATCATCTTCGGCGAGCGAAACTTTGCGATCATAAATGGTTAATAGATTCTCCCACTGATCTGTTTCTGCGTAGAGGTTGGCCACGCGGTCGATGGCCGCCAGATCATCGGGCTTTATATCCAAAACACGGGTATAGGCATCGATTGCTGAACTCGTGTCACTGAGGAACTCTTCGTACATTGTGCCGGCTTGGTGGAGCAGATTCGTTTTCTCATCCACATCTTCGACAAGTTCAGATTTTGTTAATAGAACCTCGACAAGCGGCTCCCAATTCTGGGATTGACGATGAATGGTTTCGAGTTCGATAACCGATTCCATGTCGTCCGGGAATAATTCTAATACCTCGTTCAGACGTTTGGAACTATTTTCACTGTCCTGGAGTGTATCTCGGTAGATTGCCGCCGAACGTCGAAGTAAATCGCGCTTGATGGCGGGAGTATCCTGCCGTTCAGATTCGTCTTCGAAAGTTTGTACCAATGCTAGATAGTCGTTTTGAGTACCCGCGATTCGATATAAGTTATCAATCGTCTTTTCGTCTTGAGGTGCATAACGCATGGCTCTTCCGAAAGTCCGGAATGCGAGATCAGAACGATGGGCGCGATACTCATGAAGGTCGGCGATACGATGGAGAAAAGAAACGCTTTCCTCGGGTTCGGTTGCTGAAGAGGCTCGAACTTCTAAAGCTTCTATCAACTTTTCCCAGTTATCTTGCCCCTCATAAAAAGGCTCCAGAATGGTCGCAACACGCGATTGCGGACCGTCTTCATCGAACATCATTTTTTCTAACGATGTTAATGCGTCCGTATTTCCACTATCCTTTTCAAGAATTTCTTCATAAAGATCAACCGCTAGTTCTGGCTCTTTGAGTTTTTCGTTCCGTACCCCAGCAAGCTGGTTTTTGATATCCGAATGGATCGTTTCAGGAACCACTTTTAGTTGAAGCTCGAGTGAGGACGCCAGGTCGGACCATCTTTCTTCAACGATATAAAGGCGATTTAGAGACTCGATTGCATTCAAGTTTCCGGAGTTTGAACCACGAATCTCCTCAAAAATGGAGATCGCTTCCATTCGATTATCCAGTTTCTCTTCCCATAAAAGCGCTGACCCCAAACGCAATGACTCAATCGAATCAGGTGAGTCGGTGGTTTCAAGTTTTCGCTGAAGTACCTCAAGCAACGACTGCCACTGTCCCGTTTTGGTGAACAACTGTTCCAGTTCGTCCAACGCGCGGGTTTCAGTACCGCGAAGCTCTAGAATACGTTCTAGTGCGTCCCTTGCTTTTTCGGGCTGATCTAAATCTTCGGAATACACATCCGCCAATTCGTATAGGTAAATTAACTTGGTGTCGTCATCCTCTATGTTGGGCAATACATCTTCATAAAGCTCAACCAGAGGAACCCAGTCTTTAAGGGCATCTGCTATTCGGAACGCTTCTTGTCGTGCATCGGATTTAGGGTCCAATTGAACCCACTTTCCGTAACTCATGAAAGCCGATTCCGGATCTCCGATTTCCTCCATGTACGCCTTGGCGATCATCTTCTCGAACCGAATTTTTTCGGAATCGCCAGACACTGCATCACGTTGGATCTCAAGCGTGTTTACATAGGCGCTCCAATTACCCTGAAGTTCGTAGACGTAATCGAGTGCTTCGGCCACTTTGACCTTCTGCGTTCCGTCTTCCAAATAGGACTCGATCTCCGCTAAAGCAGTTTGGTTTCGTGGTGACCAATTCAGTACTTTGGCTAACGATGCCACCGCGGTTTCAGAGTCGTTTAATTCACTTTTTGATATTGAACCCAATTCCAGGTGAAGGACAATGAGCTTATCGAGTTCATCATCGGTATAGCATGCGGCCGATTCAAACGAGTTCTCTAATGCCTCACCTGTATCTTCTCCAGGTAAAAGCCCTTTGAAATCCACTGCTTTCGCTTTCGACTCTCGAGCATCTGCCGCTTCCTCGATAAGTGCGATTTCTCGCGCTATGATCGAAACCATCTCCTCAAAAGCACCCGTTTCTTTATACAGACGATGTAGCTGTGCCAAACACGGCTGATAATTTTCGTCGATCTCAAGAGCTTCCAAATGACGCGATATCGCTTGCGGGACATCGCCTGCTTGTTCTTCGGCAATGACGGCCATCCCGCGAAGAATCTCTACGCGTTCTTCGGGTGCTTCAGCTAAGGCAATACGATGTTCGTAAACCTTCATGAGATCGTCCCAACGTTGGGTTCTCTCATAGATATCGGCGACTGCCGTTAATGCTTCGCCTTGATTCGGATCTACACTCAATACCGAATCATAAACTTCGATTGCGCTATCTGTGTTATTAAGTTCCTTGGAAAGCACACGTCCAAGTCGTAGACTGACTTTTTGAGTTAATTCTGAATCGTCGTCAACACTCTTAAGAACGTCACGATATGTATCGACCAGCGCTTCAAAAAGGTCCGAAGCTTGGGCCGCGCCCTCTACTTTAGGATACAAACTCTCTTGTCCCGGCAACTCACGAAGTGCTTTGGAGTACCATCGAAACGCACCGTGAGTGCTGTCGAGATGTTCGCCGTTAAGGGCACCAAGTTTCTCCATATAGTCGAGACGTTCAGTGGGTTCGGTCAGCGATTCGAGGATAATCTCGTAAACACTATTTAGCTTTTGGTAGGCAGCATTTTCTAGGTAAATCGGTTCTAGCTCTAAAGCTGCGAATGCATTTCTGGGATCTAACTCTAGTACTTTCTCAAGATCCTTTTCTGCACGAGCGGGGTCACCCAATTTATCCTTTACAACTCTTGCCGAACGCGTCAACAGCTCGATCTTTGAAGCAGGATCTTTAGCCTTGCCGGAGAGCGAAGAAAGAAGCCGAACAAGATCTTTTGGATTTGAACTTTCATCGTAGAATGATTCAAGTTCATCCCAACGCTGACCATCGATATATAACTTTTCTAAGGATTTTTTCGATTTCAAATTCGTCGGATCGATTTCGTAGGCACTTTGCCATGCAATAGAGGCTTTCTCCTGATCCCCAATTCTATCCGAATAAAGTAGCCCAAGCTTTTGGAGTAGTTTTAGCTTTTCATCTGGGTCTTCGGTAATTGCTGCCTTGTCCTCAATAATCCCTGCAAGTGCCGAATAGTCTTTCGTTTTACCGTATTCTTTTTCAAGCGCATCAAGCGCATCAATATCTGTCGGGGAGTATTCGCGAACAGCAATCCAAAGCTCGGTAGCCAATACCGACTTTCGATTTTTGCTCGCTAACTCAGCAATTTCCTTCGTCCCCGATATTTTCTCTTCATCGGAGAGTCCTTCTAGTAGACGCCGCTTTAAATCGATCAGCTTATCCCATTCACGACGCTTCTCGTAGATCTCTATGAGGGATTCGCAAGCCATCCTATGTTTCGGATCAAATTCTAAAACCTGTTCGTAAGACTTCAACGCTTCTGCTTGGTTTCGAAACTTTTCAACAAAAATCGTCGCGATTCGCATATGAATAGCGATCTTCTCATCGTTATCTTCAGACGACTCTGCTTTTTGTTTGAGGATGGCCACTAAGTCAGACGATTTATTCATCTGTTCGTAGAGTTCCATCAACGCTTCTAGAGCTTCGTCGTTCGTCTCATCAAGTTTTAAGATCTCTTTATATGCGCTAACAACATGATTGTTGTTCTTCATATGATTCTTATAAACCGACACTTGTTCGCGAAGAATATCGATCTTGTCTTCAGGATCAACCGCGGCTGCAAGTTCCTTTTTAATCACTTCGACTACGCCAGGCCATTTTTCCGCGTCGCGATAAATACGTTTGAGTCGACTACCTACCACCGGATCATTTTTCACCGCGCGATCAAGACGTCTCATCGAATCCATCTCTTTATCATCCGCCTGGATCGCCACCGCGATATCAGCCATGTGAAAATAAATACGACGTTCTTTTTCGTCTCCTTCAAGTCCTGCAAAACGTGTTTCTACTAGACGTTGAAATTTTCTCCAGTTATCTCGCGCCGCGGCACCATCACCTACTAATTCTTCGGCAAAGTCTCCGCCGACTTCTTTAGTTCGAGCTTCATCTTGCAGGGAGATGAACGCGATCTTCGCTTGAACATTTCCGCCAGCTCCATCAAACGCGTCCTCCCAAAAAGCTTTATCATCATGAAGAAAGTGGGTTTGATCATAAAACGCTTCAAGCTCTGAGGTTCCAGACGCAGCATGCCAAAGAAGTTCGTAATATTCCTTCATCCCACGATTTCGATCAGCAATTCGAACACCGTTCACCAATGTATCTAAAGCTTCGGACTCACAACACGATTCCACACGCTCGGTCCACTTTCCGGCCGTAGGTGAAAGATCTACTCGCTCAGGAACAGGATCAACTTCAGCGGCTGAAGCTTCTGCGACCGACTCTTCGACGGCCGACTCTTCTGCGACCGACTCCGCGGCGACCGACTCCTCGGCGACCGACTCTTCGGCAACCGACTCTTCAGCGACCGACTCCTCGGCGACCGACTCTTCTCGTTCAGCTTTGGCTGCTATTTCAGACTCAGCTTCGTTCGCGTCCGCATTCTCCGCTACGGAGTCCAAAGCGAGTGCTTCGCTTTCTTCCGCCTCACTCTCTTCAGTTTCTACTTTTTCGTCCTCACTATGCTCCGCTTCGCTCAACTCTACCGGTTGTCCGACCTCAATAGCTTCGGAAAGCACTCCAACTTCAATTTCGCTTTCACTCGCATCTATCGGTTCGATAGAATCCATCGGCAACAAATCTACTGTTTCACTTTTTCGAAGTTCAAATGCTTCAGCCGATGGCGGAACCGTCATCCCATTAGCGTCCGAAGAATCCGGATCGTCGTACTCGTCAGGAGTTATCGTCGCCCGCTGACCATTCGGCTCTTCAGGCTCAATCGTAATCCTTTGAGAATTCGGTTCCTCCGAATCCTCTTTCAAATCGCTAAGTTCCAGATCAAGCTCGGATCCATCAGCGAGCGAATCAGCTATCGGGGCTGCGATCCCCATACCTCCCATTTTACTGGTCGATCCCAAGGCGAAACCTTGCGCGTCTTCACCCACCGAATCTGCTTCGCTGATATGCTTTACACCAGTCGGGAGTTCAGCAGAATCGGCAACAACTTCCTCTAATTCCAAAACTTGAGATTCTTCATCTTCGCCGTCCAACGGCGGTAGATGCCCCAGAGATACAAGACCCTTTCGTGCACGTTCGTTCGTCGGATCGTATTCATAAACGTTACGATAACTGTGTGCCGCGTCCTCGGAAAGGTCCAGATGCTGGTGATACACATCTCCTAAATCGAGCAGAATCTCCAGCTGTCGCTCAATATCGGTCTCCGCTCCCGTGAGCATCTGATATTCTGCGATTAAAAGCGCCGCATAATCTTCCCAGCGCCCGTCTGTTTCCGCCAAGGATTGGCGTGCCCAAAACGCCGCTAAATTACTTGGGTCCAACTGCAACGCATACGCGTAAGCGCCTTCAGCGTCTTCATTATTCTTAAGTACATCGCGTAGAATAGTCGCGACGCGATAGTACAGTACGCTTTGTTGACGTTGTGTTTCCAGAATACCAGCTTCGGATGTATCGGTATGCGGCCAATCATTGAGGACATCTGTAAAATAAGAAAAGAGTTCAGCCTGTCCGGCGTGGGAAAGTTGAAGTAGTTTAATTTCATGTACCAAACCCGCATTTAAGGATGAAAGCTCAGCGAGTTCGTAAAAGCCTGTCGCGCGTGCTTCATTTTGAAGCTTCGATTGAACAATGCGTCCTGCCTCGAGAAAAAATCGTGCGGCCATTCCATCGTGGCTTGATTTCCCGCGCTCTTCAAAGAGTTCCACGAGACCTTCCCAATCTGGGGAAAACATTTTCTCCAGTTGTATGACCGCCGAAATATCCAGCGGATTAGCCTCTAGTTGATTGAGAAATTTAACTACTTGAGTATCGAGCGCCATACTTTTCTTTCTTATCGGGGACGTCGAAAAAAATTCGACTGTGACTAACTTTATTTTTTATTTTTGCTTCGCTTTTTCTTCCGCAGCTTTTATCTGTTGGATGAAGCCCTGTGCCGCAACAATTCGAGCTTCGTCTTCGGAACGGTCCGCGCGACTCTTGAAGCGTTCAAATCCTTTGATTGCTTCGCCGGTCTTCTTCATTGCCATGTTGGCAACCGCTAAATTGAAGATCGATGTAGTATGCCCACTATCGATTGATAGTGCTTTTTCGAAACTGGACGCCGACTCTTGAAATTTTCCAAGCTCTATCTGCGCTACCCCTCTTCCTGAAAATAATTGTACGGGACGATTCGGACTCGTCTCCTGATCATTATTCAAAATACCATTTTGGTAAACTGCAACCGCTTTATCGAACTGTTTGTACCTAACGTATAGTTTTCCGAGCGCATGATACGCAGCACCACCAGGATCAGATTTCTCCATCTTCATTCTGGCATTGGCCCTAATAGATTTTCCGTAAGATTCTACCGCTTCCACATATTTCTCTTGGCGTTCTTGAGCCAAGCCTTTCCGGAACCACGCTTTAGCAAATTTCTCATCCAGACGAGTCGCCTCCGACTGCATACTTTCTGCTTCTGGCCATTTTCCTCGCTCCCCCAAAACGGTACCCAGTCGATAAGCTATTTGAGGATTGTCTTTGTCCCGTTCCTGGGCTTCTCGATAAAAACGTTCCGCATTATCAAGTTCTTTCATTTTCACATGATAGATTTGACCCAAAAAGTAGGCCGGTTCGGAATATGTTGGATCAAGACGACTTGCCTCTTTCAACGCGTCGATCGCATCTACATTGAGGCCGCGCTTGTACGCATCGAGTCCCTCATTCATCTTTCGCACCGATTCCGCGCGATTCATTCCTTCACAACCGAAAGCCATAAGAACGATCATCGCTATTAGTATTCGTTTCATTATTCTACCAATTCTAAGATATTAGGTTTTGTCCATCATAACCTTTTTCACCACAATGCCGCAATGATCCTTATCGCGTTATTTTGAAAGTTACGATTTTTTGTCAGAGAATTAGCCACCAGACTGAGGCGTCTATTAGTTTTAAAGTGCGCTGCTGGGTTCGAATCATCACCGGCATAGCAAAGGTTTTAGGGTTCTAAGCCGGGGCCGAATCTAAATGGGTACTTCACAATAGCTTCCCATAAGTTCGCCGAAAACCCAGCCTTTAGCCTTTTTCGCCAAACATTTTCCGAACTACTGCGCATTATATTGGACACCACTTTTAAAGTGCTGACGCGTCCGTCTTTGGAAATCGCAAATTGGACGGTCACCCTGCCTTTGAGTTTTGGGTTCCGGTAAAGTTCTCTTTCGTAACACTATATAACCCTCGTCGGTGCCGCGTAACGATCCGTTGAATATGGCTAACCCCCTAGACCGCGATTTATAGTTGGTGTCCCGAGCTCCTAACCTGGAGAAGATCTTTGCGAGCCAGGCGATCTGCAATTCAAAAGTCAATTTTTTAAGTGCTACGGCCCAAAAAAAAGACTCCGAAGAGCCTATCCAATATCATTTGAAAATTTAAGACTTCAAGTTGAATGGATAGTTAACGATAACGATTCCGCCACCCTTCGGTTCAGGGAACACCCAACGTTTAACTTTACCCGCCATACAACGCTCTACTTTTTTGTTCTTCAAAGTCGTTGACGAAACGCGCGAACTAATCACCGAACCACTAGCTGATATCGTAAATTTGATTTTTACAGTTCCCGCTAGGTTCTTGTTCTTTTGAAGTTCTTTCTCGTAGCAATACTTAATTGCGCGACGATTTTGTCGCACGACACGTCGAATAATGGCTTTATCAAGAGAACCCTGAACAGTAGGCCTTCCTGGAACGATTTTAGGAACTCGTGCCCGACGCTCTCCCAAATCACCTGCGCTTTTTCCGTAACCTTTTCCGCCACGTCCCTTACCACCGCGACCGGCCGTCCCCGTATCAGATAAACCAATACCGCGCTCCGAAATTCCTCCACCGCCACGACCCGCTCCGGCTACACCGAGACCGCCAAGACCACTACTTTCTCCGTATCCTTCGCCTTCCAAACCGCCCAATGCATGAATCGCATCGCTTCCGACCGACGTCGCCGCCGAACCGAAAGGACTAGAAACCATGAGCTCAGACGCAATACCGGAATCCATAGCAACCTGAGTATCTCGCGCTTTCTTCAGCTCAAGATCCTCAGACTCGCCTTTGATGGCCATCTTTTTATTCGTCTCCGCGGCGTCTTCTTTCCCTGCTTTTCCTTCTTCTCCAGCGGCCTTAGCAGCAGCTTCTTCGCCAGCCCCATCCAACATATCTGGTTCTTCCTCTTCTTCCTCTTCAGGTTCGATCATAAGTTGAACGAAACGATCATCGGCGTTGAATGCATCCAAATCTAGGCTATTTGCGCCTTCAGGATTGAAGAAAACAATGAGCAAGAAGAGAGCATGGATTACCCCACTTAACCCGATGTAAGGTGCTGCCGTCCAATCAAACGACGAACCCCCAGCTGCAAAAATCGGTAGGTCGGTGAAATGTACAAGAAAGGTGGTATCGTCAATATCTACGCGGACGCTTGTTCGGGAATCTAAAGGAAGCGAGTACATATTACCGCCGCCACTTGCAACACCACGTTGTATCGCCTGAGCCAGAGTCATCGTCTCATCCCCGGTCCTGACTTGACCCGTCATCCCTGCTGCAAACTGAACTGAATATCCGCCTCTAAATGAAACGAGTTCCAGATCAGTATTCTCCAGCACAAAATCATTTTTCGTAGCGTCATCACCAATCGTTACCGATTGATTGTTGTAACTATTGACAGCAAGAACATGATCGCCCCAAAGCATCGCGACTTCCAGTGTGTCGCCGCCTTGTTCATTGAAAAAAGATTCTTGATATTCTTGTTTGTCACTTACGTCGTAGAGCATCCAAGAGGTTTCCTCTCCGAGATGATTCTTAAATTGCGCATCTTGCCCCCCCGCAGACAGACTAGGACTGAAAACATCGGCAGCAGACGCGTTTCCAACAGAAGACACAGGTTGGGCGGACTCGATCCATTCTCCCGCTGGATCGTAATATCCGTGGGAAACTGTCCATTGTTGGTTGTCATCATAGAATCCGTATCCTAAATGGAATGCGCCCGTATTATCATAGTAACCGGGAATGTAATTCCCGGCCTCATCGTAATGGCCTTGCAAAGTGAAGGGCTCTACCTGCTCGCCTTGCGCGTTTGTAACCAAACCTCCAGACGTCGCTGTCGGCATTGGAGCTGTAGCGACAGAACTCGCACCAGCAACATCAGCCGCCGCGATGGAAGCGGGCTGAATTTCAACAGGCGCAGCGGCAACCGCTTCCATAACCGATATCCGAATCGTAGTATCCCCGAATTGCAATTCATCATTACTGTTCAGCGTCGTCTTCGTGATCTTTTCACCGTTAACGAAGGTCCCGGTAGCACTTCCTAGATCAATAACTGTTAGAGTACCGTCGGACTGATTTCTTTCGATAACAGCATGAATACGAGAAACATTTGGGTCATCGAGCTTTAAATGAGAACTCTGAAGTTTCCCGACCTTTATAACGTCTTGATCAAGTTCTTCGGTACGAACAACTTCGCCGTTCTGAATAATTTCGAATCTTAATTGTGTACTCATAGCTTCTTTCCTAGGTGGTGTCTCGCACTATACTTCCGACTAACTACTTAGCTAGATGTCTTCGACGCTCTTCAACATCTCTGGAATAAAATCCGGTCGGATTCGAATCAACGAACTCGTTCGACCATGTTGTGTTGCATCAATATTTGCTTCATCCGGCTTCACTAACGCTCCGTCGATATCATCGGCGTCGAAATCATAATTGGTCTCTTTTTTATAAGTAACTGCACTATCGCCCCCACCGCCCATAGCTTCACCGGCATCCGGCATAGCGTCCTGTGCGAAAGCAGCAGTGGATGCAAGTAGTACGAAAAAGAAAACTAAAAGCGATTTTCCAAATATAGATCTCATAACCATCCTCGTTTCGGCTCGACCGTATTTATCCGTTCAAACCATAGACAAAACTTAGAACAATAAGTTCCAAGTTTTTTCGTATAAATATTCTTTTTGTGACGCCCGTTCTAGGATATCACACCTAAGCCAAAGACAAAAGTTTTGTTTATTTGCTCTTTGTCGCACCTTTCGCTGCGTCTTTGATTAACTTTTCAGCTTCAGCCTTTTTTGCTGCTGCCTCAGCCTTTAACGCTGCTGCTGCTTCGGCTTCTTCTTCAAGCTTAGCCGCTGCCGCTTCTTTCTTCTCAGCTTCCATCTCTTGCTGAATCTCGATAACACTGCGTTCCATTTCGGGAATCTGAGCGTTTATACTCTCAATATTAGCACTGATAGCGTCATGACGTTTCTGCGCTTCTGCACGCCCCTTCTCATCTCGCTGTTCTGCGGCTAGATAATTCTGAAAATGCGTTTTCGCCTTTTGCAGATGACCCACTTGTGCTTTCGTATTCTTGATGGACCACTGAACCGATTGAACAGCGTCCGCCGGTGGCTCTCCTTCTCCCAAAGCGGCGATTTTCGCCAAATGCTCTTGTTCCAAAATGCCAAGATTGTAATCGGCCATAGCTGCGTTGGCCGGGTCATTTTTCTTAACTTCTTCGTAGATACTTCGGGCAGCCTTCAGATCGCCCGTTCCGCGTTTAGCCACCGCAATACTAATCTTCGCTTCGGTATTTTTCGGTTCTTGTTTGAGAACCGTTTCAAAATGTCCAATCGCCGCAGGATAATCACGAACGTTCAACACAACGGCCCCCAAATTCATATTGGCCGCAATATGTTTAGGATCCAAACCCAAAGCTTTTTTGAAGTTGCGAATACCCTCCGTAACGTCTTTCTTTGAAAGCCAGATCAGGCCCATAATATTGTAGATATCAGGATTCTTGTCATCCAAGTTGATCGAACTTTTGCAAACCAATAGCGCAACGTCGAAGTTCCCACGGGCAAAATAGATACGAGCCAGATTGGCATAAGCATTAAGATTGGAGGCATCTCCGGCCAGTGAACGCCTTGCGTGTTGTACCGCTTCAACGAACTTGCCGTCACGACGATAGAAAACACTGATGTTACTATTTGCAGCAGTGTTGAACTCCTCGGCTTGTATGGCACGCTGAAAGAAATCACGACCTTTATCTTCATCGCCCGCTTCTATTGCCATCATACCCAGATTTACTAAGGGAGACCCCAGACCAGGCGACGCTTTTAGTGCTTTATTATAGGACTCCTCGGCCTCTTTGTCCTTCCCTTGAGCCTCTTGCACGACGCCCAGGTTGAACCAAGCCTTACCAAAAGAACCGTCAATACCAACCGCATTTTTTAGTTTCGTTTCAACGGTTGCCAAATTCGAACCACCGCCTTTTTCGTACATGCTCACCGCTCCCTCAAAAGCTTCAATTGCCTTCTTGTTGGTAGAACCACCCTGAGGAGGTTGCTCTGTGGCCGCAGTATCCTTCTTTTTCGCCCCACCAGAACACGCCAGTGATAACGAGAACATCGAAATCAAAATCAAAACAAGAATATTTTTCATAGGTTTCATTTTCATCATTATTCTCCTTTCTTCCCGCCCAAATCAGTCAATCGATCTTCGTCTTCAACGGCTGTCACGAACCCACTTCGCTTGAAACCGTTACTCATATGAGTCGGTTCTGCTCGTTTTTCGGATGGCTTTTTGAACAATCGAGGTCTCAGCTCAGCTAGAGCAATCTCTGCTTTCTTACTGAACTCATTGAACCAGCTTTTCTTCTGAGCAATCATCAAAGCACCTTTGAATGCCGCAACCGCGGTATCATCAATCTTTGTTGCCGCGTCTTCCAATAGACCGCGATAGATCTCTTTCTGATCGTAGGTCAACCGCTTCGGAATAAACGACTTTCGAATACTATTCGCTGCGTTATGTTGACCGGCTCCAATTCGATAGAAAGCGGCAATAGTCCAATCCGGACGACCGAATTTGATTACACTTTTGAAGATTTTTTCCGCTTCAAGTAACTTCTTCTTTTTCTGGGCCAACGCTTTTTTAAGTTTCTTTTCATTTGGGGAGTTAATCTTGAGCTTGGCCATCTCACGAAACACAACCTCTCCTTGTTTAAATCGAGCTTCCGCTGCCGCGTCACGTCCGGCTTTCATTTTGGACTGAGCCGTCTTACCGAACTTGCCATAAGCTTTTAACGTCTTCTTGTACCACGCCTTGGCTTTTGCTTCATTCGATCTACCTTTTAAACGATCGTAATACTTCGCAATTTTAATGTGGGCCTGCATGTAATGATCATGAGAGTCCTTCTTCCCAATCTTTCGAATATAACTTTGATATTGATCGAAAGCTTTAGTCCTCTTTCCCTGAAGTTCATAAATCTCACCGATCAAGAAATAGAACTCAGCTGATTTAGCAGGATCTCGTTTAGAAAACTTAGCGAGATAAATCTCGAAATCTTCAATGGCCTTATCGTACTCACCTAAACCATGACGGAATGTTGCCGCGTTGGATAAAGCCACCTCTGCGTTTTCTTTCTTAGGATAGGTGCTCGCATAAAGCTCATAGAATTTTGCCGCTTCACTGTAAATCGCCAACGCGTGATAGTTCCCGCCGATATTATACAATGTCACAGGCGCGTATTCTGACTCGGGTCTTTCAAGGAGAAGAAACTTACGGACCTGAATGGCCTTACCGATATCCTTCTGACGCTCGAAGGCAAGTGCAGCACTGTAAAGTGCGCGATCGACAAGCTCTGAATTCGGATGCGAACGGAAAAACGCGACGAAACAAGTAGAGGTTTCTTTCCACTTTTCAGCGTCCTGCGCAACGGCACATTTCTTATAAGTAACGTTTGAATCAATCCGACGAAGGTCAGCGATAAAGGCCTCATCTTTAATCGGTTGTTTCTCTAGATACTCTTTCACGTCGGTATGCAAACCATCGTAATTTTGAAGAATACTCCAACTATCAAGGTGAAGATTCGCCGCGATAACCGCAAGACGATGTTCAGGATGATTGTAAGCGATGTCTTTGAAAGACTTAATCGCATCCGGGAGGTGATTATAATCGTAATAGATTCGAGCCATCGTATACTTCACGTCGACGATACGCTCTCCCTTCGGATTTAACTCTGAATACATTTGACACGCCTTAATGAGGCGTTGCTGCTTATCAGGAATCGGCGTTGCCTTCGGAACAGGAACCACTGCTGGCTTTTTGCCCTTTGAATCTTTCTCTGTACTCGCGATAATTTGTTCGGCGTTTTTACTTAAATTTTTCTGTTCTTCGGAAACCGAAACAACTTTGAAATAAGAAAGAACCAAACCGTGAACCGCCTCATTTGTATAGGTCCCTTTAGGCTTAATCGTCACAACCCTATCATAAGCCGTAGCGGCCTCTTCCCACTTTTGAAGTTTGTACAGAAGCTCACCGTAGAAAAATGTCATTTCATACTCTTTAGGCGAATCCCTATACGCTTCGAGATAGAATTTGTACAGAAAGTATGCCATCGCGTAGATATCAGCCGTTTTGGTTTTTTGAGCTTCACGGTGATACGTCACCGCCCAACGACGGAGTTGACCTTCGACTTCCATTCGCTTTTTAGGCCACTTGGTTTTATCTAAATCTTTGAACTTTCCGTCATCTGCATATTTGACAAGCTTGGCAAGACGAACCAGTTCCGAAACGGAATCCTGATTGTAAGAGTTGATCTGGGTAGTATTACGAACAATCTCCTGCTGGTAATCAATAACCTTAATACTCTCTTTGTTTAGCAGAATAAGTTCTTTAAAAAGTTTATTGGACGACTCTGGGTTTCCCTTATCGGCATAAAGCAACCCAAGCCGCTCTCCCATACCTAACCATTCACTTTTATCCTTACCGGAAATGTTCTTGAAAAAGTTAACCGCTTTACCGGGTGCACCAAAGTGAGAGTAGGCAAGAACGATATCTTTACGCGCCTGTTTTATAATACTTGCGTGAGAACCCGCTTTCGGCGATTTCTTCGCAATTTTCATCGACTCCAGAAAAGTATCTAACGCTTTTTCTTTTTTCGCATCGTTATAATAACACCAACCTTCTTTGTATCGAGCATACGCATATACTGAAGACTTAGGATATTTTCGGATACGCTTATACGCCTTAAGGGCACTCACCATATCATCTTTTTCGAAGTAGTAATCACCGAAGGCAAGTAAGACATTAGGAAGATAGCTTGATTGAGGATAGTCAGCGATTAGGAGCTTGAACACGCCAAGACCTTTCTCTTTCTGATCTGTTTCCATGAAACTTGAACCAAGATAAAAATAGACCTTATCTAGACGCTTGAACGTCGGATAATTTTTAATGATTTCTGCATAAAGCTCGATATTACTTTTTCGAAGCTTTTTGGATTCCTCTAAGAATTTCCCCATTGTAGCTTTACACGAATCAGCGCGACCTTTTTCGCCTTTCTCGGCTAAATCACCACACTCGTCCTGCTTCTGAAACGCTTTGAGTTCATAACTCTTGGACTTACTCCAATACGCTTCCGCAAGATTGAAAAGCGTTTGCGGTCGATCTCGATGGTCTTCGGGCATACGATCGATGAGTCGCTTCAATCGGACGATAGACTCATCTAAAAGCTTAACACTTTGGACCTTCTTTTCCGTAACGAATACTTTGACGGGAGCCTTCGATGTTTCGACTTTTTCTCGAACCTCTTTTTTAGCGGCATCCCCTTCAACATTAATTTCTTTTTTATCATCTTGTGCAAAACCGCTTCCGGCTGCCAATGAAATCATTAATACAGAAAGAAGACCCAAAAATTGGGGTTTCATTCCACGATTGCCTTTTGAATTAAAAGCCATCAGTTTTCTCCTCTTTGATAATCGTTTTTGCATTATCGTTTGCACTCTGAGTTAATATTGAAGGTGTAATAACCAACTTCATCTCTCCAATATTCACCATCAAAGGTCCAGTAAAGCTCCTCATCCGAAACCTTAACGTCCCCTGCTCTCGTAACGTTTGACTTCACCGCGCCCTCATTCAAAAGATCAGTTTCAATTTGTCCACGCTGTGCTTTAGCCAATTCAACCATGATTTTTTCCTTTTCCAAAGAAAGATCATCAAGTTCGCGAGAGACACGATTCAGACGTTCTGAGGCGATTGTTCCTGCATCACTTTTCGCGAACGAAATCGCACCGGTAGATTCTTGAGCCAAATAACTTCCTAAACTTGAATTCTTCCACGCGTCGGGTTTAGAACCTAACTTGGAAATCTCCTCTTCTATAGACAAGATTAATTTCATTTTGTTCCGTATCTGGAGATCGCTCAATGCAGCCCCCACAATCTGACCCATCGCTTTCGTTTCTGGGTCATCCATTTGCTTCTTCATCCAGTTGAACATTTCCTCAGGATTATCGCCGTATTGACCCGTGACAGCATCGATTTCGGTAATGAGCGGCTCGTACTGAAACTCAAATTCATCAAGTTCATTTCTGGAACGCTTATATTTACAATTATAAAAATAAATAACAGACGCCAAAATAGGACCTTCGGGAAAGTATTTATCCGAAAAGAAAGGCGAATTAATTGAATGCAAGTTTCCTAACGCTTTGTTAAACAAATCAACCTGGAAATATACCCAACTCGACTCAAACAGCGCCGTCGGCCAATACTCGGTATTGCGTTTAATCTTATTGAAATACTTTAAAGAGGTATTGTAATTATTCGCACTCGCTTTACCGCCCACCGAATAGAACACACGCGCCATCGCAAGATTTGCTAGGTCAAGCAATTTTTTCTCTTCCTTTTCTAAACCACGCTTTTCTTTTGTCGCTGTCAAATTTCGAAGAACGTCTTTAAACGCTGCGACAGCCGGGTCTGCCTCGTAATTTGCCACGTGAGTGACGCCCGCAATATATCTCGCGCGAGCATAATCGGGACTCTCTGGCTTAACCTGTTTTAGCATCTCAAGCGCGGCGTCCACATCAAGCTGTGAATAAAGGTGTCGACCGACCAAAAACGCATATCGATCACGATACTTTGCGGGTACATCGTTTGGAAAAAACTTGCTGTACTTGGCCAACATTTCCATTACGACCGGATCTTCGGGCATAACATCGGTCAATAAAACCAATCCGTTTAATGTTGGAAGGAAGTAAGCATGCTTCTCACCTTTCTCAACTACCTTTGAAAAATAACTGAGCGCGCCTTGGTAAAGCTCCATTTTGAAAAGCGTCTTTCCAAGTTCATACTGAGCTTCTGGCCAGTAGGGCTCCGCTGTAAGATCTTTTTCTTCCAAAACTTTGAAGAACAACAAGCTGGCCTCATCGTACTTACCGGCTTTGTAGAGCGTTTTTCCCTCTGCAAGGAACTTTTGAACTGGACTAGCCGCTCTTACTGCTTCGACCTCATCCTCTCCAAAACTCATGTCGTCGTCATCTTTCCCATCTTGCGCTACTGCTACGCTTGATACGAAACATACGATCAAAACCCACAACCAACTTTGGCGAATCATACGCACTCCTTAAGGGGTAATGTTGCTCTTCGTAGAGCATCATTATAATGTTCAATTCTTTTCTTAGCCCACAAGGTACCCGAGGCGTACATATAGCGTCAAGCGGGTAGCTCTCCGAATTCTAAAAATTTCATTTTCACTACTCATTTCTACGCCAAACATAGACGACCTTAGAATCTACGCAAAAAAAAAGACCGCTCAAAGCGATCTTGGTTTAAATCGGAGATAGTCTCAAAATTCGTGAGAAGGTTTAAGGTCCGTCAATGTCGGATCCTTTGCTGCCGAAGAAAAATCAGACTTCGGCTTTCGCTCTAATTTCGACTCTTCCTCTTTAATCTTCAAAATTTCGCGATGCTTTCTAATCGAATCCAGATTCTCGAATTCGACCAAAAGCGCAAGCTCCTTACTGTCCAGAACTTCGAACTCCAAAAGTGCATCAGCCATCAAGTCTAAAAGATCTCGTCGTTCGCGCAGTATAGACTCGGCAATATCGTACTGTTCAGTAATAATTCGCTGAATTTCAGAATCAATAGTTTGCGCAATGGACTCCGAATACGTGGATGCTTGAGAACCCCCACCAAATCCTGGGAATGGATTGACCGACTTGCTCGAATACGAAACCGGGCCTAACTTATCACTCATCCCATAATCGCACACCATAGAACGCGCTAGATCAGTAGCGCGTGCAATGTCGCTACTCGCTCCGGTCGTAATGTGATTGTAGACCAACATCTCTGCAGCGCGCCCTCCCATCATGATTGCCAAATATTTGAGTGCGAACTCTTTTGATTGAATATGAGCATCTTCGGCTGGAAGTTGCTGCGTAACACCTAGCGCACGACCGCGAGGGATGATTGTTACTTTATGAACGGGGTCTGTACCTTCTTGAAGCATTGCAACCAAAGCATGTCCAGCTTCGTGAAAGGCAGTAATCGCCCTTTCCTTCTCGCCGACTCTTGCACTTTTTCGTTCTGAACCCATCATGACTTTATCTTTGGCCTGATCAAAATCCGAGGATTCTACGCGATCTTTGTCTTGTCGAGCTGCGTAAAGTGCTGCTTCATTCACTAAATTCTCCAAGTCAGCACCGGAAAATCCTGGCGTCCCTCTTGCGATAATTTGTAGATCAACATCTTTTGCCATAGGTGTACGACGAGTATGAATTTTTAGAATTTGTTCACGGCCGCGCACATCGGGTGCCGAAACTACGACGCGGCGATCGAATCTACCGGGACGAAGCAAGGCGGGATCTAAAACATCAGCACGGTTCGTAGCAGCGATCAAAATAACGCCTTCGTTAGACTCAAAACCGTCCATTTCAACCAGAAGTTGATTCAAGGTTTGCTCCCGCTCGTCATGTCCGCCGCCCATTCCCGAACCGCGGTGACGACCTACAGCATCGATCTCATCAATAAAGATGATACATGGCGCTTGCGTTTTAGCTTGTTCGAACAAATCACGCACACGAGATGCGCCAACGCCCACAAACATTTCAACGAAATCTGAACCAGAAATAGAAAAGAAAGGAACATCGGCTTCGCCAGCAACACTCCTTGCTAAAAGCGTTTTTCCCGTTCCAGGAGGGCCCATCAATAAGACACCTTTTGGAATGCGACCTCCAAGTCGTGTGAACTTTTTGGGGCTCTTTAAAAAATCGATAATCTCTTCGAGCTCGTGTTTTGCTTCATCAATTCCCGCCACATCGGCAAATGTAACCTTATTTGTATTTTCGTTGAGTAGCTTCGCACGCGATTTTCCGAAATTCATCGCTTTCCCACCACCGCCTTGGAATTGACGCATGATCACAACAATCAAGATAATCAGCAAGAGGATGGGGCCCGCGGTTCGCAAAATCTCGAAAACCTCATTCGCCTCTTGGCTTATGAATGTAATTTCGACATTTTTACTAAGCATCAATTCCTGCAGATCTTCTTCTACAGGGCCGACAGTTGTGAACTTTTCTTTATCGCTTTTGGATTCCTTAACGTGTTCTTCAGTGAACGCGCCATTGATCGTCAGCCCCTTAATTTCAGCGCTTTTGATAGCCCCTTTTTCGACAGACTCTCTAAATTCGCTGAACTTAATCGTCTCAACTGGTCTTGAATCGTCCGTCAAAATCGTAAAAATAATGAAAAAAGCGACGCCTGATAGCGCCCAGAATACAAAAGCTTTGAGAGGAATTTTACTAAACACTATAATTCTACCTGTTTGTTTCCAAAACCATAAAGGATCTCTGCGCGAGAAGCCAACTTTTCATCTTTTCTTACAAAAGAATCAAGGCCTAAACAAATAAAGGTGCTAAAAAATTCATTCTAGGCCATCTTTGTTGAAGTTATGCCCTACCGAGGAAGAATCAACCTAAAAAGGAAATTATTTTCCTTCGGACTCCAAAAGTTCGCGAAAGGTTCCCGCATTCTCAAGAGCCATCATGTCGTCATAACCACCGATACTTTTCTCACCAACAAAAATCTGTGGGACGGTACGCATTCCCGTCAATTTTACTAACTTCATCCTCATTTCTGGGTCATCGGAAATATTGAGATCTTCAAAGGGAATGTTTTCACTTTTCAAAAAACGTTTCGCGCGATCACAATAAGGACAATAATCGGTGCTATATACTCTTACTAATTCGGCCATTTCTAACTCCAAATGCGGTTGTCTTAGTTTTTGACGCTCAAATCTAGAAAAGGTTTCAACGCGTCAAAGGTTTATACTTTATCCGCGTTGGACGCGAAGCGTCTTCTCCCAATCTACGCTTCTTGTCCGCTTCATATTCGCCGAAATTACCTTCGAAGAATACGACCTCTGAATTTCCTTCGAATGCTAAAATATGCGTAGCAATTCTATTTAGAAACCAACGATCGTGACTAATAACAACCGCACAACCGGCAAACTCTTCAATAGCCGCCTCTAATGCACGCATCGTCGCCACATCGAGATCGTTTGAAGGCTCATCTAGAAGAAGCAAGTTTCCACCACGCAACAAGGTTCGCGCCAAATGCACGCGATTACGCTCGCCGCCTGAAAGGGTGCCGACCTTTTGTTGTTGAAGACTGGACTTAAAACCAAAGGCGGCAACATATGCACGTGATTTGATCTCACGTTTTCCAACTTTCAAAACATCTTCGCCATCAGCAATGGCGTCATAAACCGACACATCGTCCTTAAGCGCATCTCGATGCTGGTCTACGTTTGAAATCACAACCGTCTCCCCAATCGTCAAATCTCCAGATGTAGGCGTTTCATCATTTGAAAACATTTTGAACAGCGTTGTTTTACCCGCGCCATTTGGCCCAATGACGCCTACGATTCCTCCCGGAGGTAAACTGAACGACAAGTCATCAATAAGAAGTTTATCATCAAAGGCTTTCTTAAGATTTTCGGCTTTGATCACCACGTTACCCAGACGCGGTCCCGGAGGAAGAATAATATCACGGCGAACCTGATCGCTTTGCGCGTCATCTTGAGCACGACATAAATCTTCGTAGTTATTAAAACGCGCTTTTGACTTCGCTTGGCGACCTTTTTGCCCCATTCGAACCCATTCCAATTCTCGAGACAATGCTTTTGCGCGAGCCGAATTTTCTTTCTGAGCTTGTTCAAAACGTTTTTGCTTCTGAATCAACCATTCTGAATAATTGCCTTCAAAGGGAAGCCCTTTCCCATCTTCTAATTCAAGAATCCACTTCGTAATGTTATCGAGAAAATAACGATCGTGGGTGACGACAATTACCGTACCCGCATAATCTCGCAAAGTACGTTCTAACCAGGCAACCGTTTCAGCATCCAAATGATTGGTAGGCTCATCTAGAAGGAGTAGATCGGGTTTAGATAAAAGCAGTCTACACAACGCAATACGACGCTTCTCACCACCTGAGAGATGCTTTACTGAAGAATCACCGGGAGGCAGGTTCAACGCGTCCATCGCAATATCAAGGGTACGGTCGACATTCCAACCATCCTTAGCATCGATCTTATCTTGCAGATCGCCCTGCTTTTCAATCAAGGCCGTCATCTCATCATCGGACATCGGCTCCGCAAATTTCGCTGAAATTGCTTCGTATTCTTCCAAAAGCTCCTTGAGTTCGCCCATTCCCAACATGACATTGCCACGCACATCTAGAGTTTCATCTAATTGGGGTTCTTGAGATAAATAACCGACGCTTGCGCTTGGCTCGATCCAGGTCTCTCCTCGAAACTCTGTATCAAGTCCTGCCATGATTTTCAGAATCGTAGACTTACCCGCACCATTCGGCCCGATAACGCCAATCTTTGCGCCAGGGAAAAACGAAAGCCAAATTCCGTCCAGAACCTTTTTTCCGTTCCCGTAAACTTTTTCCAAACCTTGCATTTGATAGATGAATTCTTGAGCCATTTTTGTTCCTCAATTTTGGGCCAATAATTTTGGGGCCAACAACCCAACTGCTATAACCCCACCTAATCTTGTACGCAATGCCCATTGTTACTTGTCGGCCCAAATAAGCCGTGTATGTTCGCCCGATGCTGCATATGGAGACCTTTTGGCAATTGAACAATTCGATACGGTAATCATTGGCGCAGGTGCAGCAGGCCTTATGTGTGCGGCTGTCGCCGGAAAACGCGGGCGTAAAGTTCTTCTCGTCGATCATGCGAATAAAGTCGGAAAAAAAATCCTTATATCAGGCGGGGGACGATGTAATTTTACAAATTTATACGCCAGTCCCGATCAATATATCTCGCAGAACCCCCACTTCATGAAATCAGCGTTCTCCAAGTTCACCCAACACGATTTTATTGAAATGGTGGACCGCTACCATATCCCATGGCACGAAAAGACCCTTGGCCAACTTTTCTGCGACGGATCGGCACGAGAAATCGTTGCCATGCTAGTCAATGAATGCAGCCTAGGAAAAGTAACGATCCGAGAAAACTTCATAGTCGAGAGTATCGAAAAACAAGACGATGCGTATTTGGTAAACTCAAATATCAAGTCCAAATCGTTAGTAATCGCGACTGGAGGCCCTTCTATTCCTCTTATGGGCGCCACTGATTTCGCCTACAAAATCGCGCGTCAATTCGGCATCAAAATCATCGAACCTCGCCCCGCGTTGGTCCCCTTTACTTTGGGCGGTGATGAAAAATCCTTCACAACACTTTCCGGCACCGCGACCGACGTCGTCGTAAGTTGCGGGAAAACCTCTTTTCGAGAAGCCTTGTTATTTACCCATAAAGGAATCAGCGGTCCTGCCGTTCTACAAATCTCTTCCTATTGGAAACACGGACAAAAAATCACCGTTAACTTTCTTCCAGATTTAAACGAAAATTGGCTACTCAACCAAAAGAAAGAAAACCCCAAAATAACAATAGTAAAACTTTTAAGCCAACATCTCCCAAATCGACTGGCCGACTTCATATGCGAGTTGACTAAATTCCCGACACAAGACATCGGTAATGTACCGGACAAAAAAATCGCCGAAATCGAAGCAAAACTTTTCGCTTGGGAGTTCTCGCCAAACGGAACCGAAGGCTACCGAAAAGCCGAAGTCACCATCGGTGGTATTAACACCGACGCGCTATCCTCAAAAACGATGGAGGTAAAAAAAGCACCGGGGCTTTATTTTATAGGCGAGGCCGTTGATGTAACCGGATGGCTTGGCGGCTATAATTTTCAATGGGCTTGGGCCAGCGGCTATGCTGCTGGCATGCATTTGTAACTCGATTTACATTTAGATGGATCTAGATAAAAACCGAAAGCGCGAGTTTTAAGTTGTCTCTGATATCCTCCGCTCTCTCACCACGCTTTTGCTGTATCATTGCATTAGCGATCTGTTCGTTAATGTAAAAAGCGGCCAATTGGGTTGAAATATCGTCCTTAAATTCCCCATTTTTCTTCGCGCGATCAATCAAGCGCTCGTACTTCCCTATAATGATATTTCGAGTTTCACGAACGGTTTCAGAGGTTTGAGCACCAAGTTGACCCATACAATTTGATGATGCGACAAGGAGACAACCTGGTGGAAAGTGTGTCCCGCGGCGGTCCTGGAGTGTCGTTTAAATTAAACTATCAAGAATCTGAACGAAATTTGATTCAAGGTCCATGCCTCTTTCAAATTGAGCTATCAAGAGATCGCAATAGGTCGATACCGCGGCACGTTTGAGCCCATCCTCGCTACCAAACTCACGATAAACGCTGGGTTTTGAAACCCCAGCCCTTTTGCAAATTTCATTGATTGAAACCGCGATGGGCCCTTCCTTCCAGTAACTCATCATAGCGATATCTATGATGTGATTTCGGTCGAAGGTCTTAGGTCTACCACGGTTTGCTTTTTTGGCTGTCACTTTATTACCATCTGGTATTTTATTCATGTTGACCCATTACGTACCGACCGGTACTTAATTGTTCAAGTAACTATACAGCCCCCGGTTCGTTTATGCTAGCAGGACACTTTTCCACCGCTTTAATCGCTCATCAGAAATTCCCCAAAGGGAGTCTATTGTACTTTCTAATCGCCTCCCAGTTTCAAGATTTATTATGGCTCACCTTCCATTATCTTGGTTTAGAACCCACAGGACCAAGCGATGTACTTGGCGCGACATTGATCAATATGACCGTCGACATGGTTTATAGTCATGATTTATTGCCGCAAATCTTTTGGATTATCGTGATCTTTGGGGTCGGAAAGCTATTGTTTAAAGATACAAAAGTAGGCCTAGTCGGGAGCGGACTCGTCTTGGGGCATTTCATCTTAGACTTTTTTTCCGGCCACCCCCATCACTTTTTTGGTGCCGATTCACAAACGGTTGGTTTGGGACTTTACGCTTCCAATGTTTATCTTGCGATCGCCATTGAAGTCATCTTTACAATCACAACACTTTCTTATTTCTTAATTGGTGAAGCAAAACTCGGGATCCAAAGAAGTTCAAAAAGTAAGATACTCATTATTGGCCTATTCGTGTTTGGAATCGCCTTCATGCTTTCCATTGCCACGACTTCGTTTCGGGTTTGGTTCAATATTCCAGAAATCAATCTTCCCTTTAATACGAATGTTCCAATGCTGATCATGACTTATGTTTTTATGATCCTCTATTTAAACTATTTCGTCCCAAAGTATCAAAAAAACAGGACTTGAGTTCTTCTAAAAATTACGATTTCAGAAGAAAAAAGGAGAACTTTCGCCTAGATTCGACCGGCCAGCCTATAATAAAGGATAGCCAAAATCTCACGACTCGCAGATTTAAGAACAACAGGGAACGCCGTCGGTACCGTGGCCACACTCACTGAAGAAAAATGTTTAAGAAAGACACGCTTCGCGCGGAACGCGTGATACCCATCCGTGACAATCGTAATATTCTCAAAAGATCGTATCGCAGCTACACCCGTTGCGTTTTCTTCGGTCGAGGTAGAGGTCTCCTCTAAAACAATCGCCGACTCAGGGAGGCCCAAACTTTTGGCATACTTAGCTGCTGTGCTCGCCTCGGTTCCCCCATGGTCACCCTGTCCGCCTGTAAACACAACGATAGGCGCAATCCCTTGATTAAACAAATCGACCGCTTTACGGGTTCGGCGTCCAAGCGCAAACGAAGGCGCGCCTGTTTCATGAACACGGCAACCAAGAACGACAATCGCTTCCGTTTTCGTTTCTTCTTGATTCACGTAATTGGCCAAATAAAAAACAAGGCTGCCCCAAACCAGCGCAAAAGCCAAACACGCTAAAAAGACAAATTGTTTAATCCTTAATCTTTTCATAATAGTCTCAACTTCACTCACCACCATCTATTCCGGCTTTTCCCTTTTCATTCCCATCGCTTCCGCCTACATACATATCTACAACCGGTTTGAATTTAGAGTACTTATGTCGAAAAAAATCATCATTAACGATTGCACACTACGCGACGGAATGCACGCTCTGGCCCACCAATACTCTGTCGACCAAATGGTAGCCATCGCTAAAAAGTTAGACGCCGCCAAAGTGGACCTGATTGAAGTAAGTCACGGAGACGGACTCAACGGAAATTCCTTTTGTTATGGATTTTCTGCTGTCACCGAAGCCGAATATATTCAATCGGTTCGCGAAGTACTCACCCATTCAAAACTAGCGGCACTACTACTGCCCGGAATTGGAACCATCTCAGATATCGACGACGCCATCGCGCTCGGGATCGACACCATTAGGATCGCGACCCACTGCACCGAAGCCGATATCTCTAAACAGCATATCGAACACGCGCGAGTCGCCGGTTTAGATGTGGTCGGATTCTTGATGATGTCCCATATGTTGGAACCTGAAAAACTTGCCGAACAAGCAAAGCTTATGGAGTCCTACGGCGCGCACTGCGTTTACGTCGTCGATTCTGCTGGCGCGCTTTTGATGGAAGAGTCAAAAGATCGCGTCGATGCCCTGGTCAACGCCATCGATTGCGAAGTTGGGTTCCATAATCATAACAATCTCGGGCTCGGTGTGGCAAACTCACTTGTGGCGATTCAAAGTGGCGCATCCCGAATTGACGGATCTGTTGCAGGAATGGGCGCAGGTGCGGGAAACTGTGCACTTGAGTTACTCATCGCGACGACCAATAGAATGGGAATAAACACCGGAATCGACCTTTATCCCCTTCTTGATTGCGCCGACAAACTGGTTCGCCCCATCATGCAGCGGCCAGTCCAAACCGACGGAAACGCAATCATGCTTGGATATGCAGGCGTGTATTCATCCTTCTTACTACATGCAGAACGCGCTGGCGAAAAATTTGGAGTCGACCCAAGAGATATCCTATTAGGAGTCGGGGAAAGGAACCTTGTGGGCGGCCAAGAAGACATGATTATCGACGTTGCACTAAACTTAAAAAACTCAAACTAATACTCAATCTTAAAGATACGGAAGAAAAATGGAAAATGATCAAATACAAGTCCTCGCAGAACGTGTTGATAGCGCTGCAAAAACGGTAACACCGATTGAAATGCTGACCGCTACAACCCCCTTCGATTTCGCAGACGCTTATAAGATTCAGCGCGCTTCCATGGCACGTCGCTTTGAACGCGGCGAGAAAAAAGTAGGGATGAAAATGGGCCTGACAAGTATTGCAAAGATGGAACAAATGGGGGTTCACGATCCTATTTACGGACACCTCAGCGACGAAATGAAGCGCGAGTCTGGTGCGACGATTTTCATGTCAGAACATTGCCACCCGCGGGTTGAGCCCGAAATCGCATTCATTATGAAACATGATCTTAGAGGCCCAACGACCGCCGCCGAATGTGTTAGCGCCATCGAATCGGTTGTAGGAGCGTTGGAGGTCATCGATAGTCGATACGAAAACTTTAAATTTACTTTGCCCGACGTTGTTGCAGATAACGCGTCATCGACGCGTTTCTTCTTAGGCGATAAAGTCATTCCAATCAGTGATATTGACGTGTCCAATCTTGGAATGGTTTTGAAAATTAACGGCGAAGTTAAAGAAACCGGAAGTAGTGCTGCCATTTTTGAACACCCCTTAAAATCGTTGGCCAAATTGGCAAATATGTTGGCTGAAGTCGGAGAGATCATTCACGCTGGTGACATTGTCCTCGCTGGTGGTGCTACAAAAGCGGTTCATCTTGCCGATGGTGATTTCGCTGAAGTTGAAATCGAAGAACTTGGAAGCGTTAGCTTATTCGTGAAAGAATAAGCTAAAGAACAAGGGTATTGATAACGGTACAGACCCATTTCATTGATTTAGTTTGGCATCGTCTTAACTGCGCTAAGTTCTAACCTCGCTCATAGCGCGGTAGTGCGATGGAATTGAAATCATTGCAGCCCCAAAAGTGAGCCAATAAACTTCTTTCAAAAAGTTTCCAATTCCATCACTATCTTCGTATCAATCCTATGGAGTTATATTATGAAAAGAATAATCTTGATGATGGTATTTTTGATCGCCTGTGGTGATTCGGACACTAAAGAGAATAACAATACCAACAACCAAACAACAACGAACAACAAAACGACAACGAACAACAAAACGACAACGAATAATAAAACAACAACGAATAATAACGGAACCTCGAACAATAATGGCACGTCTAATAATGGAACGATAATTGATCCATACGCTCAACTTGTCATAAACGAAATTGCTCCGGCGGGCGATCCGGACGACTGGTTCGAAATTTATAACGGCGGCAACGTCGCCATCGACCTCACAGGAATCGGTTATACCGATGACTTAGAAGATAAAACCAAGGCCGTACTTTCCGGAACATTAGAACCCGGTGCGTTCTTGAAAATAATCGCAAGTAACGACGAAGCCGGATTTAAATTGGGTGGAGATGAAGAACTTGGATTATTTGAGCCCGACGGAACCCTCATCGATCAGATGGACTGGGAAGAAGGTGCGGCGATCGCCGGTAAATCGTTCGGACGCTTCCCCGATGGCGAGGGCACCTTCAAAACCCTCCACACACCCACCCCAGGTGTAGCCAATATTGATAACGATCCTGGTGCTCCGGTTTGTGGTGACACCACCAAAGAGGGAGACGAGGCCTGCGACGATGTAGATTTCGGTGGAAAAGATTGTGCTTCCGAAGGCTTCGCATCCGGAGATCTTATCTGTTTACCGGGCTGTGGAGAAATCGACACCAGTAGTTGTGTTGCAGCAGTCAACGCAATCCGCATCAATGAAGTCGATTCAACAGAAGACAAAATCGAATTATTGAATTCAGGTGCAAGCGCAGTCGACATGACCGGTTGGTATGTCGTCGATGACGGATACGAATCTGCGGCAGACACAGATAATCGCTTCGACTTCCCCGCCAACACCAGTATCGCAGCCGGCGTCTTCCTCGTCCTGACCAAAGACGTCGAGCACACGTTTGGACTCGGTGGATCTGACGCGGTTATTCTTTATGACTCAAACGACGTCATCATCGACCAAGTGGCTTGGCCATCGGGCGAAGCATCGGTTTCTTACTGTCGCGCTACTGATGGAAACGGAGATTTCCAAACCTGTTCCGCCTCGTCCTTTGGCGCTACAAACACGCCTTAAGACGCGAATTCGCTCCCAAAAAAGCGGCACAATCCTTTCTATGAGATCTATTATCGAAGCAGATTTAGAACTTCTGAGATGTTTTCTGCTTTAGAGTGAATCGCTGGTGCAATACTTCCAGGCATATTTGTTCTCACTGTAGTACCAATTCCCAAAAGCTTACCCTCCGCATCAAGAACCGGGGATCCACTCATTCCGTAAATCATGTCAGTCGTAGTTTCGAAAATATTTTTCTCGATTCGCTCCCAACTCTTTTTATCATCTCCGAAACACGCCTCTTCAAGAACCCAAGCCATCGGATCGCTTTCGGTAATATTGTTTGTGAATTTACAATAAGACCAGGCAAAAGGATTAGCTTCTGTAACCAGACCGTATGTCATTCTCTGAGCCACAAATTGTTCCCCATAATCTTTCTCACTCAAATCTCTCATATCTTCGGTAAGGTTAGGAAACCCAACCGAAAAAACGTGCTCGTCTTTTTCAATCGGACCATCTCTGAGTAACAGACCTTCAGGAAGGTTTTCTAATTTACTAAATCCTAAAACCCCGATGTCGTAAGGAAGTTTATGATCAGATGCAATCGTTTTTTGAAGGTCAAAGTCTATAACCTCATCATCGATTAATAACCTTATCAAGATCGGTTCGTCGTCGACCAGGGCCTGAGAAACGTGGCGGGCTGTGATGACCTTTTGGTCGAAAACAAAACCTGTACCTGCAGGTAAGTATGCTGCAACGGGGCAACCCTCATCACACTCAGTTTTCTCAATCGTCTCGCAAAAATTGAGCATCCATTTTCTTCTTTCTTCAGTTCCACAAAAGTTTTGTCGATAATAGTCGATATGAAACTTTTGAAGTTCTCCTTCTCTGCGTTGCAAAATCTGCCCCGTAGACGCTGCGCTCGTTTCCACGATATCTAGGTCTAATCCGGAACGATCCACGCCATCTTGGAGGGGGAAAAATCCGTCGTTATCCACTGCAAATTTATCCGCCTCCATTTCGGGTTCGGGATCTACTTCGCTCTTCGGCGTATCCATGACTACATCCTTAGGCTCAGTAACCATTTTTGAATCATCGTCTTGAGATTTTGGTTCTGTCTCCGTTTCGTTATTATCAGCCACCGTCTCCGAACCTGAGGATCCACATGCAGAAGTTAACGTGAGTAGAAAAGAAAGTAAGACTAGGTGTTTCATGTTTTCTCCTAAAAGGAAGTAAGAATCAAATTACTCAACATGACTTAGCAAACGACGTACCAATCATTCTGACCGTTGGCCGGATGTATTAGTGAATGGAAGTAGTAGCGCAGGAAAACACGCTTAGGACACGTGAAAACGCCACTAATCAGCAACCGTGTGCGCGGAGCGTTTCGACATACTCATCGAATTTAGGCCGGCGTTATGAGAAGAGTGGCGAATCGAGCTGCCACCAAAGACTAGCCACTTTGATCCAAAAGTGTTTTTAAAAATTATTGGCAACACAAATCTTTGCGGGTCGAAAAAGGGTTCGTCCGGAACGAATCCGTTTTTAATACCCTTGGAGAAAAAATGAAATATTATCTACCCGCACTCTTATTATTCGCAAGCCTTGTAGGCTGTAGTTTCCCTTCAGACCATCACGACGAGACTGATACTGGCTCGACCATAGCGTCTGATCCTCAAAACCCTGATATGGGCGATGAGGAGACCGTTAAGAATCCGACCGACAGCAATACGGATACGCCTGACCCCGTTCCGGTACCAACCGTCGGAGTTAA
>CALJNB010000010.1 GCA_937981985.1 uncultured bacterium | reverse complement strand
CATCACGAACCCCATTCCTTCGGACATCTACGAAACCTTTCGTCTTTTCGACTATTATAACCCGCTATCAATCGGCGCGTTCTTTTGGATACAAGTCAGCGCGGCCGGACTCGTATTTGGACTCATCAATGGGTCAAGCGTCTACCTTTCCGAACATCGTCCCATCTTCGCCGGTTCACTGCTGTCGATCCCATCCGTTTTATTTCTATTCACGCTACTATTAGGAAGCGGACAATTCATAACAAGGTATCGCTGGCCGTTCATCGTAGCACTAGTAGTCTTCGCACCGGTGTTTGGATTCGGCGTTTTAAAAATACGACGACGCATTCCTAAAAGAGCACAACTTGTCCTAACTTCAAGTCTCGTCGCCGTGGTTGGATTGGCCTCGTGGATACTTGCCACCGCGGTAGGTTCTGTCGCAACGCTGTACCCTTTTCTTTTTATCTGGCTCCAATCGGTCTGGACCTTTTCGGTTTATCTACTCTGGAGCGCCATCCGAGAAGACCTTCCTCGCGTACCAATCATACCGATAATGGCACCGTTGATTCTCATCGGTGTCGGAATTGATCTCAGCCGAAAATTGGATCCGTATTATGTCCGCGCTCAAAACATCCTCATGTGGCGCATGCCTGAGGTCGCAGTAGCCTACGATCTTCGCGCTCCCCTTCTTTTAGTAAAAGCACGCTCTCGTGTCCTGTTTCCTCAGTCTGAGAAAACAGGAGCGCAAATGGTTGACCTAAAAACACTAAAAGGACCCGTAGAAAAACCACATGTATTAATCATTGTGATGGATGCGTTCCGTTACGACAGGCTCACACACGAAACGGCTCCGCATACCTTCGCCATTGCGGAGTCAGGAACGTCATTTTCACGTTCTTATAGCCCGTCACCTACAACGTTATACTCGCTCGCCAGTCTCATGACGGGCTTAACCCCATCGCATCTTTTATCGCTTGAATCTATACCTTTGACTTTTCCCCAATACCTTTCCTATTTCGGTTACCGAACCGGTGTTAATGCACCGCTAAATTGGGACCCGACGGTCTTTCCAATCGCCGCATCTGGGGCTGGATATGTTTGGGACGATATTAGTAATACAAGAGACGATTCAAAATCGCTTCCTTTAGCAGCGAAGCGAATCGTCGATTCGCAAATCCCCAGATTCGAATATGTACACCTCATGGGCACACATGGACCTTTTCGAACATCCAGAGATTATAATACTGCGGTTCGCGCTGCGGACAAAAAAATCGGAAGTGCACTCGCACTACTCTCCAAATCCGGAACACTTAAAAATACGATCGTTGTTATTGCCGGAGATCACGGCGAAGCATTAGGTGAACACGGCATGTGGGCTCATTCCCAATCTTTATACGAAGAACAAACCCGAATCCCAATCGTTATCAACCGCTCGATCGAATCTCAACTCGAATTCGTGTCTCTGACAGACGTCCCCGAACTTATTTCAGATATCATTGGGGCGGATTTTCCCAACTTTGAAAACGATTCGACTTTTTCGGTTCAAGAGTTTCATATCATAACGACATTAATGTGGCGGTCGATTCGACGCGGTAAATGGGCTTACCATCGTCGTATCGCTCAAAAAGACGAACTATTATTTGACTTAGATAAGGACCCCTTAGAACTCAACAACGTCGCATCAATTTATACCAATGAAATCGAAGAATTTAGGAAAATCGAAAAAAAGATAATCAGTGGGAATAGGCGTTCCTCATTTTGAGTCAAAACGCTCTTTGAGCAAAGGAATCAGGTGGAGACGCAGCATATTATAGGTGCAGACACCGTCGAGTGCCTCGATAAGTGGTTTTTCTCTATCCCCAAAATTCCAATTGCCTACAACGCCACGAACCTTCTCCAAAAGAACCTTATCGATATCACCACTCACATCGACAGCCTCCCCTTCCAAAGAAAGTTTCTGCAAATGGCGAAGAACCGTCTGAACCGTAAGCTCTCTAGACTTAGCAATTTCCTTATACCCAATTCCTGTCTGATGAAGACGAAGGGTCTCCGCGTAGGTGCTTCCTGTCCCCGAAAGGGAATCGCTAGATGAACGCGATGGTCGCATCGACCGCGAACGGCGACTGACAAACGTAAGCTCTAAAAACGCCATTTGGCTCTCCGAAGGAGTTCCAAGTTCCTTCATAATTTCTAAACCTGCTTTGGAAATCAAGACACATCCGTGTTCATTTCTACTAGCCCAAGAAAACTTCGTGCAAAGATCGAGCAAATACACTGCGTCATCTTTTTTCATCTGTTTCAAGATACCGAAGGTAGATAGATTTTGTAGACCCGCTTGCTTAACTGACTTTGCTTGGGACCCCACAAGCATACCAGCTATCGCGTGTGCTCCTCGTCGGCCTTTCGCGCGTGCGATTCCAGCCAATACTTTACGCATAATGAGTAGACCGTCCTCGCCGCCGCTTGGAATTTTCGTCGCGTTTTGTTCCATTGATATTTTTGCATACTCAGGAATACCCAAACATTGATCACATTTTTGACATCCCTTTGAGAAACGGGGTTCGCCACCGAAATAGTTAACAATGTGCGATTGTCGGCATCCTGTGCTGGCCGCATATTCTAGAATATTTTTCAGCTGGCCATTCGCGATAGCCCTGCGCTGATTGAGACCTCGCCAGTCTAGATCCAACCCGACTGAGACATCGTAAACTGATATACTTTCTAAACACCCTTGTTTTAGATACTCAATAAATCCCATAAACTGCAACGTACGTAAGGCCGACTCCAAACCCATCACATGTACACGCCAAGTTGGTGTTGAGAAGGACTTCGCCATTAGCTTCAGGTCTACCGAATGACTCCCTTTTCCAAGATTATTGATATAGCGCCATAACTTTTCAAAAAGCATTTTCGAAGGATGTGTATTCTCAATAAAAAATTCGTGAATACCTCGATCGGCGATGCTGAAAAGAAGTAGACAATTTGCGTCAATCCCATCACGTCCTGCTCTCCCGGCTTCCTGGTAATAAGCTTCGAGACTCCCGGGGATATTAAAATGAATCACAGCGCGAACATTCGATTTATCCACTCCCATACCAAACGCATTCGTGGCCACTAAGACCGGAGTCTTATCGTCTATCCACTTTTCTTGTTCTTTGCGTCGGGCAGCGTCCGAAAGTCCTCCGTGATACATTCCTGTTTTAATGCCTCGCTTTTTTAAATTCCCGACAACCTCTTCGCACTGTTTACGTGTCGCACAGTAAATAACAAAAGACTGGTTCTTATGATGATTTATAAGCGCATCGATTCGGTCGAACTTCTCCTTTTGTGTCCGAACCTGGGCGACCTCAAAAAAAAGATTCTCTCTCTCAAATCCGCGAACGTGAATCTTAGGACGTTCCAAACCCAACGCGCTAATGATATCCTGTTGCACTTCCGGTGTCGCGGTTGCCGTCAATGCTATCGTCGGCGGTGACCCCAGGTCGATGCGTACCTGTTTTAGCTTGCGATAATCCGTTCGAAAATCATGCCCCCACTCACTAATACAATGCGCTTCATCGATAGCTAAAAGTTGAATCGGAATATCTTGAAGTGCGTAAGTAAATCGAGTCGACCGAAAACGTTCCGGCGCGACGTAAACAATACGAAAGGCTCCGCTTTGCATAGCGATAATACGTTTGTTTTGTGCATCACTTGAAAGCGAGGAGTTGATAAAAGTCGCCGGTATATCTTTGCGCTGCAGTGCATCGACTTGATCTTTCATCAACGCAATAAGCGGCGAGACAACGATCGTCAGACCTTCAAATAAGCAGGCCGGAATTTGAAAACATAAGCTTTTTCCGGATCCGGTCGGCATCACGACAAGGCTGTCTCTTTTTTCGAGAACATCTTGAATCGCCTCTGACTGACCATTTCGTAAGCTCGTATACGAAAAGAGTGAAAGAGCGTCTTGAATTGAATGTGCGAGCGGCGTGAATTTTCCCATCTTAATTGCTTAACTTAAGTTCTGGTATTCTAAAAGCTAAGTCTCAGGGACTTCCGATACGAATGGCCTCGGCGATTCCGGTTTCGCCACGCGCTTCGTCGGAGGGGGCATCGCCACCTTCGCCACCTATACCTTTGGTTACTTGCGTACCATCAGGTGTTTTAAGCAATTCAAGATCTGAGTAAATCCCAAAAGCCGGCCCCCCACTTCCAGAACCTCCACTTCCACCTGCTCCCCCCGCACCGCCGGTTCCACCGGCTCCACCAACACCACTATTATCCTCGTTTCGTCCCCCGAGCCCACCTGCCCCGCCCGGTCCACCCGGACCACCTTCACCACCAAGACCGCCCTTCCCACCTTGACCGCTTAATAATTTACAATCCATCAAAGTTATACCCGGACTGTTTATCAGAAACAGCACGACGGATGCACCGCCGGGTCCACCGCCGAAACCTCCGCTACCACCGCATCCGCCAGAACCACCGCCCCCGCCGGCACCTCCCCAAGAGTGACAACCTGACCCGTCATTGCCGCCACCGCCGCCGCCGCCGCCGCCGCCGCCCGCCGCGGGACCGCCGACTAGACCTTGCGTTCCTATCATCGCCTCCCATACGAAAGCATTGAACCTTCCTTCCGAGGACGCGCCCTTGCCCGGTTCACCGACCATTCCAGTCTCGCCGGTTAATCCTGTCTCACCGGGCAAGCCGCTTTTACCCCCGGCACCGCCTTCCGTGCCCCCCCAACTAGCGCGCCCCGTCTGTCCGGTTTCACGTTGAAATGCACCTCTACCACCCTTCCCACCGGTGCCGATATCACCGCAAGACGGAAGTCCTGCGATACCTATCACAGGTTGATTATCCTGATTTTTACACGAGATGCCGCTGGAATCATCCGGCGCATTCCCGCCATTTCCTCCCGCTAAGCCTCCCATGCCGATTGTTCCGCTTTCGCCCATTGCCCCCTCACTCCCGGTACCACCGTTGAGGGTCAAATTCTTCAAAATAACCGCGCTGCTATCTTTTACCCCAATGGTTATCGTGCTTTGACCTCGTTCAGACACTTCCGGCGTGACCGTAAGAGAAATAAGCGTGGTAGGGGTGTTAATACCGGTTGCCAAGATCGTTGGAGAAGCGCCCTCGACAAAAGTATCTACTCTATTGGAACGCATCCATCCGAATTCAAATCCGCCACTTATCGAAATCCCATCGACCAGGTTGATTTGACCAACATAAGTGCCATCACCGACCAGGACCCACGTTTTTCCTGACGCTTTTGCCTCATCAATTCCTGCCTGAATAGATCTCTTGGGAAACCGTTGTGTACCGGCATTCGCATCGTCGCCATGAATCGCAACGAAGACACTTTTACTGATATCCCCATCAATGCCGTCACAATTAGAATCAAAAAAGAATTTATCGGGTTGATCTTCAGAACCTTCTACGCAAGGGCCGGGTTCAAAATGGCCCATATCTACGGAAGGAAAATAAATATTATTGGTCCCGGCGTCGTTCGAATTGTTATCGCCAGCATCTTTTCTGCCATTGTTATCGGTATCAGCATCAATCAGCGAAACCCCTTTCCCACTGCACGCTAACAGTGTCCCAATTAGCGTCAGCACTAATAATTGTTTCATCGATGTCTCCAGGATTACCTGCAATAGTTTAGTGTGCCATCAAAGTTGGGTCAAATGATTCCTATGGATCTAAAACGCGAAGGCGGAACTTTAGTTGAAAGCATATATCTGTATCCTAAATCTCCCAAACCGAAGAGTTAATGCCGACTTCTTCGTTTTGACTCGAAAATTCACTGAAGCCTAGACATCTGATGGCGAAGAGCATAAGAGGGCCCTATGGAAAATAAAGTAAAAATTAGAACTGTTACCTTATCCGGTGATGGTATCGCGAACTTTGAGAGTGGAAAGACCGTCTTTATCGAAGGTGCTTTAACCGGCGAAGAAGTCCAAATCCAGATCGTAGAAGAGAAAAAGAAATTTGCATTAGCAAAGATTGACCACATTATTTCTGCATCTCCGGATCGGACCGAATCAGAATGCGTGCATTCAAAAAGCTGCGGCGGGTGTTCGTTCTGGCACACGGACAGCCACTTTCAGCTGAAACAAGAAGCTGCCTATCAAACGATTCAACGCATAAGTAAGGTCACACTACCAAGGTTCGAGTCGCTTATCGATGAGCCGGTACCTGACAAAGGCTGGAGGGTTCGTGCGACGTATCATTGGGACGGCGCCCGTTTGGGTTTTCATGCAAAGAAAAGTAAAACCGTCATTTCAGCATACGAATGCTTAGTTGTCGCGCCACAAATTCGTGAAGCGGTCCTTAATGCACGAGATGCATTTCGAAACAGTAGAACGCATCTTGCCGACGCTCGTTTTGAAATCGACGGTGATGATGTTTTTATAACAAGTAAATCGTTCGCCCTTAAAAAACTAGCCGATGCGCCAGGCATTTCTGGGCTCAAGCTCCAAGATAAATTCCTTGGAAAGAAAGAAACGGTTTCAACAAAAATCACATACAAAGGAATCGTTCACTCTGTAGAAATTCCTCCTGCACAATTTCGTCAGGCAAACGACTTTGTGAACGGAGAAATCGCAACATTCGTTGAATCACAAGTCCCCGAAAAAAGCGATGTTAGTGAATATTTCTGCGGGTTCGGGAATCTCACTTTTCAATACGTCGCAAAAACAAAATCAACTCAAGCCTTTGAGGCGAGCTCTGAATCGATTTCGACCGCAAAATCTATAGCGAAAAAGTTAAATTGCTCAAAACTTGAGTTTACACGAATCGACCTATTTAAAGTCGTACCCAAGCCGACCGAAATTGTGGTCATGGATCCACCAAGAGCCGGCGCACAAATGGTATCGGAACGACTTGCCAGTGGCTCAGAATGCCGTCGCATCATTTATATTTCGTGCGACCCTGCCACCTTAGCGAGAGACCTGGCGATCCTGGTGGGAGGAGGTTTCGAGATCGAAACGCTGAAATTCGCTGATATGTTCCCACGTACGGCTCACATTGAAACCATTGTCGTACTCAATCGCTAAATTCGAAAGTTTGTTTAGTTTTTTTGATTGTAGAGGGGAAAATGCTCTAGAAAGTGCTCTCTAAATTCGACTTAAGCGTCTTCTTCGCTTTCGTCACCTTTTGTTTTTTATTCTTGGTACGCGCCCGTTTTGACCGTCTACGTTTTTTGGCGCGTTTTTCTTTTTTAGTGAGGGGCTTTGCGGCGACGATTTCCTTTTCAGACTCAGCTTCTTCATCTACAACCAAAGTAAATTCAGATTCTTTTGTTTTCATTTTTTCGGCAACAGCTTGGGCGTGAAGGAAGACAGTAACTGCATTTCCCGCAGCGTCAGTAACTCCTTTTACGGGTTCAGCTGGTGTGTCCTTCTTCAGTGGGACAACTTCTACTTGGTTTAATTCGGCCGAAATCACTTTGGGGTTACTAGATACTTCATCGACAAAAATATCAGAGTTTACAAAATAAACACCGATGAAGGCCATCAACGCAAGCGCGACTATGACGCCGATAATGTTTACCGAACGACGAGGAACGGAAAAACTGCTGCTCTCCACCGAAGCTTTCGAGATAGGAATCGCTGCCGTACTATCCACGACGGTATGACCCCGATCCAATTCTTTCAAATGTGCCGGGAGCGCCGATACGTCGGCGTCCACTTTTCCTTCGGCAGCAATCCAATCCTGGAGCGCAATGGCATCTACTTGTTCGGCCGGGATGATCTCCAAGTCTGCTTCGTCAAAACTTGCGTAAATCTCTTTGAGCCTATCAGCGACCTCGATGATATCGGCCGGCCGATTCTTCGGATCTTTTTCTAAGCATTGGAGGATGAGGTCGTCGAGATCGGAGTTGATATTCTCCAAACCTGGAACAGTGCTTAAACGCCTGGCCGCCAACTGAATTTGTTTTAACGCTAATCCCATTTGAGTTGTCGAGTTGAACGGAAGGTTTCCGCAAATCAACTCATACAACATGATACCAATACCGTAAGTGTCTGCAGGACCGCCGACAGTGTCGCCTTTGGCCTGTTCGGGACTCATATAAGCCGGTGTACCCCACAAGGTTCCTGAACGTGTCATCGTGGTATCGCCAAGATGTTTTGCGATTCCAAAATCCAAAAGCTTCGCGAACTCTTCTCGATCATTAACCGCAACCATGAAGACGTTCTCAGGCTTCAAGTCACGGTGAATCACATTATTCTTGTGAGCTTCGCTTAGGACTCCACAAACAGGAGGTATTGCATTAAATATCTCACGGTAATTTAGGAAGCGGTACGCGAGACGTTCGGCGAGGCTTTCTCCAACCAAAAGCTCCATGACCATGTAAAAAGAGCCATCAGGCGCTGATCCAAAATCAAATACTCTTAGAACGTTGGGGTGTCGCAATTTCGAAATTGTGCGCGCTTCGTAAATAAAACGCTTCCGAATATTTTCATCCCGTACAAAATCAGATTTTAGAATCTTTAGTGCAACGTCGCGCTCAAAATCAATCTGCCGCGCGCCATAAACGTTACCCATTCCGCCTTCGCCAAGTTTTCTCAATATTCGGAAACGGCCATCAAAAAGACTCCCGATCATGGGGTCATCTTGGTCGTCCACGCTTACCGGAAGGAGACGGCTTTGATCATCGGGACAGATCTCCTCAGTCGCAGCAAATACTTTTCCACACTTCCAACACATCTTCTGTGTTTCTGTTTGTATTTCTGCCAAAAAATATCCGAGGTTTACAACCTTTAAAGTATAAAGCACGCCATTCTACATCGCAACGACTTATTCAAACATTGAATATTTCCGTGGATCTTCCCAGCGGTCATGGGTACATTACGACTCAAAGACAACGCATTGGTCAGTATCGTGAAAACAATTTGGATCGCATTAATAGTCTCCGTTTGTATGTTGTCGATACCTAAAACTGGATTCACACAAAACAATGACTCCAAAGTCAGTTGCGATACCCGGTTGACCAGCGAGAACGAATCTGACCCTACACAGCTAGCGATGAGGGGTATCGCCTGCTTTGAAGACAAAAATTTTGTTCGTGCTCTGCGTTTTTACCGACAAGCTTTTGCCGTTGAACCCTCTTCGGTTCTAACAGCCGGTATTGGGCGAGCTCTTCAAGAACTAAGTTTACCTAGTCTCGCAAAACCCTATTTTGCCGAATATCTGGCAAACGAAAACCCAAACCAAGCTACCGCAGCGAAAATTAATCTTCAGCTAGAAAAGATCGATTCTCAATTGCAAACCGCAGGCGAACTCACAATAAACACCTCAGAGCCTGGTGCGACCATCTTCCTCGTACTCGCAAATACCCAATGGGAAAAGCTTGGTGAAAGTCCTCTTTCCATTAAATTGATGGATGGCAGTTATGAAATCTTGGCCAAAAAGGAAGGAACTATTACCGAGCCTGTCGTTGTCGAAATGGTCAATGGAGATGCACAAACAACTCATATCGAGCTTAACGACGAGAATAAAAACTTCCAAATCTCCAATCGTTCTTGGCGCCGTACGGGAACCTACTTCATCTACGGCTCTGTTCCGCTAGTCGCTGCTGGTACAACCCTTTTTACTATCGGCCAAATCAAAACAAGTGATGCAGAAATCGCAAAAAACGATACCACCAGAGATTCGCTCCTCACTTCCGGATCCCAATTCAAACAGTACGGATTGATCGCGGGCGGAGTGGGTCTTGTGGGTCTTGCTGCGGGAATTATTTTCTATTTCAACGGAAGTGCGGGTGATAGCGAAACTACGATGTTCGAGTTCACCCCGAAGGGAATCAGCGTCAAACACGTTTTTTAAACCCCGTTTCTCTGACATACATCGCATCCAAGAGAACCGATCGCGTTCTAAGGATCGTATTTCTTCTAAATTCTCCTGACGAATTAAGTTCGCCTTTTTCGCGAGAAAAGGAATCTTTAAGAATTCGAAAACTACGAATCGTCGCCGAGGTTGCAATCTCATCGTTAACTTCGGCGATAATATCGGCCGCACGCTCGGCAGACGCAGTAGAGCTAAGTTGCAACAAAGCGACTGCGAAAGGTTTCTTATGTCCCGATAAAAAAGCGCGTTCGATCTCTTCGTACTTTTCTAATAGAAGCTCGAACGGACGTGGTTCAATTTTTCGACCGCCTGATGTGACTATCGTATCACCAAGCCGACCTCGCACTCTAAGATACCCGCGTTCGTCAAACTCACCAATATCTCGTGTGTGAAGCCAGCCACCTTCATCTACTAAAGGGATCTTTTGAGACTCTTCGAAGTAACCATCCGAAACCACGGCCCCTCTAACAAGAATCTCTCCACGTTCTCCTAAAGTCGCATCTATGGAATCACCTAGCTCAGCATAAGAGTGCGGAGCGTTTTTCGAAACGCTGATAATCCCGGTCGTCTCAGTGAGGCCATAGAATTGTCTAATATCGATACCGAGCCTGTTGAAAAAAAGAAGCGAGCGCGCATCAACCTCGGCTCCACCGGTAATAAAAGTTTGAATTCTATTACCGAACAAGACCTGGACACTTGTCCTCCCCACTTGGGTACTCACCCTCTGTTTAAAGGCCGACAAATTTTTAAAGTCGGGAGTTTTTGTCCAAACTGTATCGAGAATCTTGAGTCTCAAGGAGCCAAACTTCTCTAAATCATTACGCAACCCTGCTTCAAAGCTATCGACCAAACTTGGTACCAAACCGATGACGTGAGGGTTAACTTGAAGCGCGTCATCAATAAGCGAACGGATACCATTACCTACCGCGGTAATGACACCCTCTTTCACGGCGAGCCAAAGAAGAACTTTAGCAAAAATATGCGCTAGCGGAAGCGAAAGTAATTGTGTCTGTCCCTCTTCAAAGACCCGAAACTTTTCGATCGAATCAAGCTGGCTAATAATATTCTGATGACTAATTACAACGCCGCGTTTATTGCCCGTGGTTCCGGAAGTGTACATAATACATGCGGTGTCACTCAAAACCGTTTGTAGTCGGATTTCTGAAATCGGGTTTCTCTTTTCCGCTATCGCTTTTCTCCCGAGGGATATGAGATCGTCATAAAGAATCACCCTCCCCTTTATCTTGGATCTCATTTCTTCATCGAATTTGATATCTGATCGCCCCTCCTCGTCAGGAGCGTCCAAAGACGCTTCCACATCCATCAAAATAAAAACTTCAATCGAAGTCGTTATGTTCTCAAACTTTCGTAATTGTCTTGGGTCTTCAATGAGAGCGAATCTTGGCGAAGCATCTTGAGTCACGAAAGTAAGGTTGGGGATGGAACTTATCGGGAAAACCGCAACTGAAGGGGTTCGAATCATCTGGGTCGCAATTTCGGCAACAACCCATTCATAACGTGTCTGACTTAATATTAGGATTCGATTGTTTGGACGTAACCCCATCTCGAAAAGGCCGATCGCAAGCCGCTCGGAATCAAGCCACCACTCCCGCCAAGAAACGGTTTCCCACATGCCTAAAATACGCCGGTTTAAGGCAGGACGATGTCCTTTCTGAGACACTTGGGCACGAAATATGTCTAGGAAACTATTTTGCGAAACTATTCCGCCGCAGGGGCCGCGGTCGGTGTATCACCACCATCGGTAATCTTACCGAGGGCTAAGTCGATGCTATCGACATATTTTGCGATTGTGGCAGCTTTGTATTGTAAGTTCTTAATCCGAAATTCGTATCGAGATAACGCGTTTTTACCGTTGACGCGTAAGACGTCTTTTCCTCGGACTCGGATAAACTGACGCGAGTCGATTTCGACTTCCTCGGATCCTCCGATAACTTTTACGATTACCTTATTCTTATTTTCTTTCGATTTTTTAATATATTGAGCCAGTTGTCCCGCTTTGCTCAAATACCCTTCTTTATCGACGTTCTTTGCGGCTTTTCGATAGTCGTAAATGACACCTAATTGCTGTTTGAGAACGGTGTTCTTCTCGAGAAGTTTCTTAATCTCTTCCGTATCGACTTTGTTGGTTGACCGGTCGTGATCTTTGATCAGTGCAGCCAACGAAGCACTGTCAGTCGTAAACTGAGTGATCTTCGTAATAGCCTCGCCGCCTAAAAGGAGACGATTACTCGCAAAAACGCCTACATTAGCCTGAAAGTCAATTTCGTTGAGTTGCTTTGCAAGGTCATATTCGACCTTATTTCCACTTAACCCTTTGATAATGGCATGGGCTTTTTTGAAGGAAGCCACTCTTTCTTTCATTTTGGTCTGAACTGCCGCGGCATCCGCTTTACGCATATCAACAAGTTGTCGGTTATTCATGACCGAGGCTGCCGAATACCCAAATACCGCACCGACTAGGGCTGCGATAATTGCTCCGATAATAAACTTGGGAGACGTTTTTGTAGACATCGACTCAAACTCAGTCGATTGCGCTGCCATGGAAAGTTTAGGCGCTGGTTGTTGAGCACGCTCCTGTCGGGCAGGTTGCAATTGCTGAACCTGCGGCTGAGGCGCCTGTTGTTGGCGAGGTGGAGCAGCTTGTGGTGCTGGATGTTGTGAAGCGGACGACGGTCCTGGAAGTTGGGAAGCCGAAGATATCGGACCTGGAAAAGCTGAAACAGGTGGCCCTCCCGGTCGCGGGCCCGTTGCTGCGCCTGGCGGCCCGGCTGGTGACGGCCCTGGAGGACCACCATTAGCGGGCGGGATGGCGCTAGCACTACTTGGACTCGCTAAACTTGCGCTACTGGGACTCGTTAGACCTAGTCTCGCTTTAAGATCGGATAAATCAGGCTTATCGGCCACACGAACCTCCGTGGTTCTTTAAAAATTAATGATGGCTTAAGGTAACGCAGAGCGCCTTTTCTCGTCAAGTCAATCTAAGCGGGGACGCGCAGATTAATCGACTTAATCGACGCGGATTCCATCTCCGACCTGAATCAACGGAGCACCGGATACTTTTGCGATTAACTTCGCTGCCTCGAAGAGTGCACCTTTATCTGGCGACGCCTCGACCACCGGAAAAAGAACATCGTCGACACGAACGAGCAACGAGAATGCGTGAACATGCACAGCCGATCCTTTTTCGCGAACAGGATACTGAATCATACCAAAAACAACTTCTTCAAGCTCTGCCAAACTAAACATACGCTCGTCTGGGGCATCCTTAATCGATTTAGTATGCACAAGCAATGTACCCCGATTGGCATCAATGCGCGCCACCTCACGTGATAAAAAGCGCGTCGTCACACCGTATTTGAGAAATAATGTCGCTATTCCCAGCAACGATACCCCGATTACAATCTCTCTTGTCGACCACGCAACTGAAGACCCAACATTAAAAAAATGAAAAACGGTAAGTATTGCAAAGAAACCTCCAAACCAATACCCCCAAGGCTTTGTGCTGGGATCTTCTTTCTCACCGATTATTTGGAAAACTGAGGGTTCAGGCACCATAATCTGCGGGGAATGTATCAAGCCTTCTCCTTTTTCCAGGCGCGTCATCGTCGCTTTGTTCACTGCGGTTGAATAAGTTCCGATATTCGCGTTCGATGTAGCACCCATGAATCACCCTGCCTGATCATGACGATACGCTTAAAACGACCGTCGGATTGTTCCGCAAAAATTTCTTTTCGCGTCGGTGTCTCGTTTTCTTCTATTCCGTCTACAGAATCTGTTAAACGCGTGACATCCTCAGCAAGAAGAATAGACACCGGTTTAAAGGTGACAAGCGTTCCGTTAGCAAGATTCAACTTTTCGTTCGACAGAACCTCCGCAACCGACCCTTGTGTCCCGAATTTCAGAAAATCTTGAGTTTCCGCGCTTAGATTTTCATTCACCGCCTCAAAATTCTGGTCATTTAACAGCCCATAAATTTCTAGAATTTTTAGACGTGCCCCTTGATAGAGCTTCTCGTCTGAAAGCTCTTCTGCTGACGGCGTTAAATTAACCTTCTTCCATTCCGCTTTGGGTTTTGGATCTGGGAGGTCGTAGAGACCCGCGCCACAAGAAGAAGTAAATAGAATAATAATGCTTACAAAATATCTCATAGCCGTTCTTAAACCTTTCATGTTCAAAATGTCAAAAGGAACTTCTGCGCCCCAACCTCGGCCTTATTCAATTCCACGATTCTTTGACTAATTCGTACACTTTTGATTCTCAATTCAAAAAGCAGCTCAAACAGGATAGGCGATGCAACGCGTTCTAGAAAAAGTCATGCTGTTACAATGCGCAATCCCCAACAAGGGCCCAATCGCTATCACACCCAAATAATTAAAATCGATTATGAATCAGTCTGACCTTCAAGAAGCTGGCATGCTGTGTCCAGAAAAGCATTGATGCCTTTCTTAACTTCGTGCGCCACAATCGGTCGAAACACCTTCGCCGCTATTTTTGGAATGGGTAAATTTGTGGAAATCGTTTCTTCGTATTCAACCTGAATTCTCGAGCCCACTTTTGAAACCACGGTTTTTCCTTCGGATTTCATATTCTCTTCATCGCGAGACGACCACCAGATGGTATTGCCATCGCGTTCGTACTCAACGATGTATTTCCCTTGAAACCGAATACCACCAGCACTGATGGGTTCTAAGATGTACTCCCAAACGTTGGGCTCAATCTCGCTACCTTTCTCAAGAGTCGTGAATGCTTCGGTGAAACGATGAGGATTACAAAAAAAGTCAACAACCTCGGCTTCTCCCAAATCAAGGTAAAAGATCCGATCTTCTGCTCCATCAATCCATGCCATCCTAAATCCTAAATAAAAAAAGTCCCAACCACTTGGTCGGGATTCATACTTCTCTATCTGCTATCGAAAACGATTTAAATAAATCTGCGATTTTACTGACAATATTTGTCGTTATAACATTTAAAACGGATATGGAAATGGTTATCGTGACCTTTGGCATCTCTGATGATTCCAGCGCCGCCACGTCTGGGGTATTGGATGATTCCAGCAAGTTCGGTCGATCGGTATCCGATTGAAATCGCGTATTCATAAAGCACTTTTTGTAATCGGTAATCCACGAAGATATACTCAACTTGTTGGGTATCAATAAGTGTCTTGAATAAATGCCAATTTTTAACGGCATCAAAAGTCTCAGGTGTCATACCCACGAAGCGATTCAATTTTACATTCCCACGGTGATAATAAGAAATATCCGCATCTCTTCCAGACTGATGGCTCTTGTGCGATCCCATATGTCCACCGTTCGGATGACTTAGATCACCAACGTGCAGATCTTGGGTATCAGGCCAACGCGCTACCACGTCAGCGGCAGCTGCTTCAAGCATACGAATGGTGTGACGCGTACCGTAAGCACGGGCTGGGTTACGAATAGCAAGCCCCGGTGTCGATTTCATGGTGACCCCGTTGTAAAGACGTCCATAATTGGCTTTTCCCCAGGATACGCTTTTATTAGCTGGAATCTTGGTGGGTAGTTTGACCGTCGGGACCGAGTAGTACGTTGAGCTACCTGAAAGCTTGATACGTTGCCCGATTTGAAGACGACGCGGATTGACACGTGGGTTCATTTTACGAACTTTTTGAATCGACGTTTTATGCTTCCTTGCGATGCTTTCAAAGGTATCTCCTCTGCGTACTTTATAACGTCTAGATTTGGTACGGCGTCTCTGCTTTATGACCTTCGGCTTGAGGACAGAAATTTTCTCTACCGGAATTCCTCTTTTTAAAACGAGCCGGTCACCAGCCGAAATTTTATTGGATTCAAGCTTATTCCATGATCGCATATCCGAAACGGCTACCTCAAAACGCAGTGCAATACTTCCAAGCGTATCCCCATCCTTCACTTTGTATTCAATCTTCGCAGCAGGATCTTTTTCGAGCTTCGAACTTGTTTCGGCTGAGAGTGGGATTGCGAATAAGCCAATAGCTAAGCTAATCATCAATGATTTGAACATCGTTCTTCCTTGAACTAAGTGTGTCGCGTTTTTCATATTGATCATGATTTAAAAATGCCAAGTGGTCAAAAAATTTAACGTTTTCGGACGGTACAAAAACCAAGCTCAATCGTCAAGCCTTACCCAAACGCCGCTTTTTTATTACTAATCCGAGGATTATCGATACTCCCCCATATCTATTGTTTGGCAGCACTAAAAGCGTTCAAAAGAGTGTCCGAATCTCAGAATCCGATCCGGTCTAAGAAGTTAAGCAAGCCTGAAAACGGAAGCGTGAACGCATTATTCTACCCCAATAAAATCACGGAAATAGATATCTTTGAGGAGATTTATTTGAATTGCGGGAATAACTTTGTTAGTCTTGGTTTATATTCACGAGTTGGTCTGTTACAACCTGCCTCCCTTTTCGGATGCGCAGGGTTTTCTGTATGAAAAAATTAGCAGAAGGATTCGTCCTTCAAGAACATCAAAAAGCATGGGGGACAAACGAAGACCAAGGTCTTCACATTGTACTCGTAACCCCGGAAATCCCCGGAAATACAGGAAATATAGGGCGACTCTGCGCAGGTACGAATATCTGGCTACACCTCGTCGAACCCTTCGGTTTCGAACTCAGCAATAAATTTTTGCGCCGGGCCGGACTCGACTATTGGCCCCACGTTAAACTCACCAAACACGAAAATTTCGAATCGGTCGCCAAAATTTTCCCCGCTGACCGAATTTGGCTTTTTACAAAAAACGGAAATAAAATCCATTCCGATGTCGAATACATCCCCGGGTCTGTACTTGTTTTCGGATGTGAAACTAAAGGTCTAGATGAGAAGATCCTCAAAACCTACGAGAACCATCGTATCAGGATTCCGACCACTGACAAAGTCCGGTCACTCAACCTTTCCAATGCCTGTGCCATCGCTTCTTACGAGGCAATGCGTCAATTGTCATGGACGCCACTCAACAATAAATGATAGATTGTTAACCTCTCAAAAACGTATTCGATAGGTTTATCTAAGTGGATGAAAGTTTTGGAAAGTATGAACTTTTAGAACGCATAGGCGTCGGTGGTATGGCCGAAGTTTTTCTCGCGAAGAGTTTCGGTGCCGAAGGCATCGAAAAAATACTCGTCATCAAACGCATTCTTCCCGAATACACCGCAAACGCCAAATTTGTGGATATGTTCGTTTCCGAAGCTAAAATCGCAATGGATCTAAACCATCCAAATGTAGTTCAAATCTACGATTTTGGTAAAGTTGATGACCAATACTATCTAGCCATGGAATTCATTGACGGTATCGATCTAGCCCTCTTTATTTCCGGTCACTATAAACTCGGCAGAGAAATTTCCATTGGTAACGCCGTTTACATTATATCCGAAGTTGCAAAAGGAATGCACTACGCCCACGAGCGGAAGAACTCCTTCGACGAACCACTAAAAATCGTACATCGAGATATCAGCCCCCAAAATATTCTCATCTCTCCCGACGGCGGAGTTAAAATTGTCGACTTTGGAATCGCAAAAGCCACGTCCGTGAACGACGACGCTCCGAACGTCGTTCGCGGAAAATTCTCCTACATGTCTCCCGAGCAAGCTTCCGGGAAAAGTGTCGACCATCGTTCAGACATCTTTAGTTTAGGGACCATCCTATTCGAACTCATCTGTCGTCGACCTCTATTCAAACATACGAACAAAGAAGAAACGATGAGTCTGGTAAAGTCCGCGTTCGTACCTGACCTCCTAGATCTCAATCCTAACCTCCCCGATGAGCTCGTCGAACTCGTATACAAAAGTCTTGCCAAAAACCCCGACGATCGTTTCGCGACTTCACGCGAAATTCAAGTCGCCCTCACTCGAATTCTCTATCGCTTAGAAGATATTCATGACGCAACCACCGTTGGCAATGCCGTAAAAGAAGTAGGAAGAAGCGCCGGCGTGTCGACAAGAAAAAACACGAACTCCATCACGCATACAACTCTCAGTCCCGAACCCAAAGTTGATACAAAACCGGGGACGACGCTCTCCCCCGCCACACCGATAACCCGATTCATCGATTCTTCACCGACAGAGTTACATACCAGGGAAAGAAAAGAAGTCGTCATTGTTGCAGGCGAACTCATGGGCTTATTAGAATTAAGAAATGTCATGGACCAAATGGGATGGTTACAGACCCTCCAAGAGTTTACCCGAATCATTGACTCCATCGCATACAAAAATTCTGCGGTCGTCCATCGCGTGAATGAATCGGGTTTCGTCATACTTTTTGGCATTCCAGTATCCAGCGAGAACGACTGTGAACTCGCCGTACGCGTTTCTATGGATCTCCATGAGGCTGTTCTTGGTATGAATCCCAGTTTAGAAAGCCAGGTCCACCTGTCCATCGGAATTGGTGTCGGTAACGTTGCGCTAGAACAAGAAGTTACGCCGCATGGACGTAGATTTTCGTGGTCTTTTTCCGGAAACGACTACGAGCTCGCCGAACGTTTGGCTCGCCGCGGGATGGCCAAAGAAATTCTAACAGGCGGACAGGTTTTTCGCAGAATCCGTCGCAGGTTTGATTGCGAAAAAATCGACCACATCGAAGTCCCAGTCGACGGTGAAGAATGCAAAATCCAGGCATATTTAGTTCACGGAATGAAGAGCGTTCAAACCAAACTAGAAGATCTTCGTCATGCCTACGGGTCATTCTACGGTCGCGACATACATCTTAAAAATCTGCGCGAGGTTTACCGAAAAGTGGTCCTAAATTCGGTCCCAACTTTGTGCGTCTTACTTGGCGGCGAAGGCGTGGGAAAATCAACACTCGTGGAACACTTCTTGGGAGGCTTAGATAAAAAGGATGTACGCATCGTACGGGGAAGCGTTCCCACTTATCAACGCGATGTTCCTTATGGCGCGATTGCAACCTTTTTGGGACATACCTTGCGACTCGGGGATACTAGCGATTTACGCGCCCTAAGAAAAACTGCCGCTGTACGAATCAACGCCCTGTTCGCGGAAGAAAATAACGAAGAAAGAGAATTTCTAATCGAAAGCATTGCTGCACTTTTCTCGATTCAAATACGAGACGGTAACCTCGCAAAGCTTTCAGCTAGCGAGAGGCAAAGTCGAATCTTTCTCTCTCTACAAAAAATACATGAGCGTTTTTCAGCGAAAAAAGCACTCGTAATTTGGATGGATGACGCTCACAACATCGACACCTTATCTTTGGAATTTCTGACGTCGCATTTTAACTCAGATCACTTTGGTACCGCGCTCGTGATCCTGTCTGCAAACTCTAACGACCACGCGATTGAAAATCGCGATTGGCGAAATATGCTCAGTAAACCCTCGGTCCGCGTAGACGAACTTCACGAGCTAACCGATTCCAATGCCAAATCTTTGGTAGATGATCTTCTACGATTCTATCGAATTGAAGACGACCTTCTGTCGACCGAAATTTTAAAACGTTCGGGAAACAATCCCCTCTATATTAAAGAAGTGGTCGAACTCCTCCGCGATCGCGGCATGCTAAAAGGTCAAGGCGATGGTAACCCATTAAAAATAGATCGTAATTCACCCAATTGGCTCCCCTCAAGTGTGGAGGGACTCATCAATGCTCGAATCGATCGATTGCCACTACACCTGAAAGTGGTTTTACAAAAAGTAGCTTTTCTTTGGAGCCCCTTTACAATAGCAGACCTCGTTCTTGTTCTACCCGATGCCCCCTATGACGAAATTGAAGCTCTTGTGAGTATGCGGCTATTACTCCGCAACGACGTCCCTCTAAATTTCACCGAGGAAACATTTAATCCCGAAGATACTCCAGAAGAAGAACGTCGTTATCGTTTCTGTAATTCGTTAACTCAGAGTGTTGCCGCGTCAGGTGTCATACCGGAGGAGGCATCCATTCTCCATCAAACTTTAGCTGCCTATCTCGCTAAATCTGAATCCAAAAACTCAAAATATAGCGCACTCATTGCTAGTCATTACGAAGCTGCTGGTGACGACGAACAGGCCGTCATCTTCTATGCCGAAGCTGCCAAAGACGCATTCGAAAACTCCGGTGCCGCTGAATCACTTCGACTCTGTAAGAAAATTCTAGAACGCGTTGACGAAAAATCCCCCCACCATTTCGAAACCTTAAAGACACGTGCCAAGGCACTGGCTGTGCTTGGCAGGAAAAACGAATGCGAGGACGCGCTTAACGTTTTGCTTGCCGCAAGCGAAGAACAAAATCTCCACGCGAAAGTTGAAACGATACTTTTCCAAGCGCGCTTTTTCTTCGATCATAGCGAATTAAAACCCTCCAAAGTCGGTGCGAAAAAAGCACTCCAGCTTGCAATAGAACTCGATAATCTTAATTTTAAAACCAAAGCAATTTTATTGAATGCAAATATTTACCTGACTGAAGGACGTCCAAAAGATTGTTTAGAATTAACCGCCAAAGTAATTCAAGATCTCGAATCAAAGACAGATGAAGAATCTTTTGAGAATTTGGCTGAAGCCTATTTTTTGACCGGGACAACTCACACCCAAAGCGGTGATTTTAAAGACGCTCTAAAAGCCTACGAAAAGGGTCAGCTATTAGCCGAAAAAATATCACACCAAAGCCTGTTTCGAAAATTCTCGCACAGTATTGGGCTAACCTACGCCTATCTCGGTGATTTCGGAAAAGCCTTAGAACGGTACGAAAACGCGCTGGTGCAAGTTCGTCGGCTTGGCCATCGTCGTGATGAATCTAAGCTTCTTGCCAATATCGGTCACACTTACGCGCTAAGAGGACAAATCGATGAAGCCGTTCCAGCGCTTCGACGCGGCATTTATCTCGCGCGAAAAACTACGGCAAACCATCAGTTAGCCGATGGGTTGATTACTATCGGTGGAATTTATTTGGACCAGAACAACTTGAGAAAGTCTGAGTCAGCTTTGCATGAAGGCTTGCGAATCGCCGACTCCATTCCCAATGTTTACCTCAGTATCCATGCCACCTTCCTACTCGCTCGACTTCAACTAAAATCCGGAACGCCTCACGCCGCACGCGTCGCTTTTATACAGGCAGAAGACGGTTATGAACGCGCAGAACAGGCAGATATCCGTTGGGCAATTTGCTATGGCGCGATGTTGATGGCGCGATCTCATAAGGCACTGGGAAATCGAGCCAAGGCGGTCGAATTTTCTCAAAAAGCATTTAAGCTTCTCCAACAGTCTGAAATATTTTCTAAAGAAGAAATTCTATATTATCACGTCGCCATTTTACCCGATGATGAAGAGTTCGCCGAAATTCGAAAAGAATGTATTCAACAGGCAAAAGAGATCGTCATGAAGCGTCACGACCGAATTGATGAACCAAAGATAAGAAAAGCCTATCTTAACAAAGATCTCAATCGAAAAATTTTAAACGTTGCGTCATTACTCAAATAGTTTCAAAGTTGAAAAACGAAAGCACTAACAAAATTACGAGTTAAACACACGGTGCCCGAGTACCGGCATCCCCAAACGTGTTTCTTTCACGAGATCAATATCAATCTCGGCAAAAATCACACATTCTTTGTCTTCCGCGACGGAAAGTTGTTCTCCCCACGGATCGTAGACTACGCTCCCGCCATACGACCAACGGTCGTCAAAGTGGTGACCAAATTGATTTGGAGCAATGACGTAAGCTTGATTCTCGATCGCGCGAGCTCTTAACAATGCATGCCAATGCGCGGCGCCCGTTCGCTTCGTGAATGCCGATGGGACAATAAAGACATTAGCCCCCAAATTCGTTAATCTTCGGTACATTTCTGGAAAACGCAAATCATAACAAATCGAACACCCGACTTTAAATTTATCCAAATCCATCACGACCAGTTCCTTACCCGGCAAGATTGAATTGCTCTCCTTGATGACCATATTAGGTAACTCCACATCGAATAGATGAATTTTTCGATATATCGAAGCCACCACACCTTCAGGCGAAATCGTAATTTGAGTATTGTAAGTATGGGTCGCGGTCCCCCTTTCCGGAAACGCACCGATGGTGATCCATACCTTTGAATCCAACGCCCATCTAGTAAATAGCTTTACGAATTGGCCATCAATATCCTGTGCGAACTCCAACTTTTCTTGGTCCTTGCCAAGATAGGGAACGTTTTCGGGAAAGATAATCCAAGTTGCGTCTCCGTCTTTGGCCTCCCTAATAAACGCCGCGCACTTGTCTAGATTTTCAGAAACATTGCGACGCGTCGTCATCTGTACTAATGCAACCTTCATTCTTTAGTCCTGTATTCTATCTAGTAAATCGTCAACGCTTATCGAACCTTCTTTTACGAAAGCCGCCTTAACCCCGTGTATTGAATGCAGCGCGCTAAAGGTTGTCTCTCCCAGACAGGCAAATTGTCCGCTGAATCCCTCTAAAGAAATCTGAGAAAAGAAGGAATCTGCACCACGGGGACTCGTTAAGATAATCCAATCAAAAACACTGAGATCAGAGACCGACACCTTTTTGGAACGTGTCTCGTAACACGAAAAAAATTCATGTATTCCTCTAAGGTCTTTGATACTCCGACAGGAATCTTTAAGTTCGAATGACACGTACCTTTTTCCCAAATCAGATTTAGAAAAGCTCAAAAAAGTGGGGTAGCTCGTCGATGTACGTCCGTATTTTTCAAAAACCATTTGTTGAGTTTTAGTACCCACAACATTGATCGGAATGTCGGGCAAGGAAATGCCTTGCTCAAAAACAGACTCGACTGCACGAGGGCTAAAGAAAGAAATCGCCTCTGCCCTCGCCAGCTTCCGCTTCACTAAATTCGTATCTAAAGTTATCCACTCCGAAACTAACACTGGTAGGTGTGTTAGATCTATTTCATCCCGTTTTTCGGGAAGACGTAGTCCTGTATGTAAGACACGAATCATGAACGTCCAAGAATACGACGAGCTCCTCGTTCAATAAAAGCGTTTGCCATCTCTTCGGCTGAATTAAGAACGTCCTGTGTACGAACTTCGTCACTTAACACTTCGGTTCCTCTTTGATTGGAAATCCAGCCACGAAAAATCCAACCTTTATCGTCTTTTTGGGCAAAGGCACCTAAGCTCACCGAACATCCGCCCTCAAGCATATTCATAAATTTTCGTTCTGCTGTACACGCTTCAATTGTCTGAGAATCGAATACCTTTTCAAATAATACCTGTAGGTCCTCTCTCCCCTCCTTTGCCTCAATTCCAATGGCACCTTGGGATACCGCAGGTACAAAACGCGTCGTATCCATGAGCGAAAAAGGCAAGTCATCTCGTTCCAATCGCTCGATTGCAGCCGCTGCCATAATAATGCCAGCCCAACCGCCCTCTTCTAGTTTTCGCAAACGCGTATCGATATTACCTCGCAAGTCAACAAACTCTAGGGTTGGATATTGGGATAGGATTTGCGCTCGTCGTCTGACACTACCTGTGGCAATCGTTTCGCCCGCTGGTACCTCATCAAGATTTTTATAACGAGAGGATATAAATGCGTCTTTGGGGTCCGCGCGTCTCGGCGAACCAATCCAAGCTAAACCTTCAGGTAATGCACTAGGAAGATCTTTGAGAGAATGGACGGCAATATCCACGCTTCCCTCGTGCAGCGCGTTTTCTAGCTCAAGCGTAAAAAGCCCCTTACCTCCGATTTCAGGTAATGGCTTATCTCTGATTTTATCTCCGGTCGTATCCATCTCGACTATTTCAACCCGAAGTTCTGGATTGAATTTTCGAAGTTCTTCGGCAATAAAGTTCGTTTGCCAAAGCGCCAACCGTGATTTTCTCGTTCCAATTCTGAGTGTCATTTCATTCATGTGAATCATATTTTTGTAGATCAAATAAGCGCGAAACCAATTCAACATCCCCGGGCTTCAATGAGTTTTCTTCAACGGAGTCGCGTAGATATTGAATGGGATTGTGCAACATTTTTTTTGTTAGCTTTTTACTAAACTGTTCGAGTAAATCCATTTCGCTTTCCGAAATTTTATTTTCTAAGGAGGCAAGCTCTTGCTTACGTAAGGTTTCGAAAAACTGAGCCAGATTGGCGATGGTTGGCCGGACCCGAATGGTTCTCAACCATGCTTCCCATTCGTCGAGCATCGATTCGATAATGATTTCAGCTTTGGGAATTTCTGCTTGCCGGGAAGTCAAATTGTCTCGAATCACTTCTTGGAGGTCATCAATATTATAAAGATAGACCCCCGAAACCTTGGCTATTTCCGGATCGATATTTCTTGGATTCGAAATATCGATGAGGAACAAGGGACGATATCCGCGCTGCTTCATTATCGGCTTGAGGTCTTTTGCTTTCAATAAATGTTCTGTTGCACCCGTTGCAAAAACCATCACGTCTGCTGTTCTGCACGAATTCAACAACTCGTTCAATGGCCTATAGGTACCTTGATATTTTTCGGCCAGTGCATTCCCGCGTTCTTCGCCTCGATTTACGACAACAAAACGATTCGCATGGTTTGCTTTAAAATGTTCCGCTGCGCTTTCGCATGTTTCACCGGCACCGACGAGGGCAATTTCAAGCTTTTCAAAACTACCAAAAATACGTTTCGCTAAAGTCACCGACGCGGAACTTATTGAGACTGCACCTTCGCATAGTGACGTTTCCGTTCGGACACGTTTTCCGGTACGAATAGCGAATTGATACAGCCGATCAAGTACCGGAGATTTTGAAGTGTGGCCCAGAATCTGACGATGTACATCCTTAACTTGAACCAAGATTTGATCTTCGCCAAGCGCCACGCTTTCCATCGATGAAGCAACGCGAAAAAGATGCCGAGCCGCGTCACGACCGAGTTCGCCTCTGGGGGTCGGGATCTGAGATGCATCAATTTGCTTGGTTCCGGAAACGAAATCCTTAACGCCTCCCCAAGCCAAGTTGGGATCGCCATAAAAGTAGAACTCGGTCCGATTACACGTGGATAGAATGGCAATTTCGGCACCAATCGCTCTACGTACATCGGGCACAAATATATCGACATCGTTTGGCGAAAAGGAAATCAAATCTCGGAATTTAATGGGCGTGTTTTGGTGACTAAACGAAAACATCTTGATGTTGAAAGTGTTAGAAGTCATTGTCGTCACGAAAAGGTGTGGCTGGCTAAACCCACAGAAAAGACCAAGATTGAAAACCAACCAATCGTTGCATAGGCAACATTTACACCCGAAAAACCTCTAAACTTAACTGCCAAAATACCGAGAATATAACCCGCTATCACGGCATAAGAACTCAATTGTTTCGAATCGAACAGATCAAAACCTTCAACTGTAAGAGCAAGCATAAAGCCTAAACCCATCCCAAAAGCTAAGAGCGCAACACCAGCGACGGTACCGAATCTAGACATGCGGCTGAGATCGAAAAGCGCGGGTAGCCGCTTAAAGAACACACCGAGTTCACGCGTTTTTAACTGATGTTCAAGTAAAACATACATCACCGCGTACATCGCCCCTACGGCGAGGGACACAAATCCGAGCACCATAAATATGACATGAACGCCATAAGTTGGATTCTCCATCAATAACGAATGCGTTTGTGATTGAGGTAGCGATTTTCCAATCGCCGCAAGCACCATCGCAATGGCGACGAAAAAGACCCCCGTTTTATATTGCCCCAAACGTTTTTCGATCGCCGCATATACAATGGTCAGCGCTAGAGCTGTAAGAGATAAGAACTCGGCTTTACCCGCAAAAGGCATATAGCCTAACGAGATACCGCTTGCGACGAGATAAAAGGTATGGACCGCGATCGTGGTGTACTTCGTATACCTCGCAAACACCACGCTTTCCTCGTTACGAATAAAAACGAAAAGGTAGGCGACGAAGAGTACGCAATAGAAGAGCGGCAATAATATGTAGAGTGTCTCTAGATACATAATCATCGGGACTCTATCAGGCTATTATTCGATGTACAGCGCGTCGGTGATTTTCTGTCACGACGCTAATTGAGGGGAATACAGGTCACACTACCAAAAGGAGCTGCCAAGTTATTACATGTGCCCAGCCCCATATCAGGCCCGACGTCGACGACTCCCGTCGTTGGGCTGACGCGAAGCAGCTCGCCGCTTGTAGAACAGGCATAGATCTCTTCCTGCCCTGGGTGATATTCGATTCCGACCGGCCCGAATGTATAATCTAGCTGAAGTGGCTCACCTATGATCGCCCCATCGGTTGCTGAAAACTCTACAAGCTGACTATTAGCACCATTTATAGCCCAGAGACTATCTTTAATTTTTCCTGACCAGGTCAACCCCGTGGTTCCGCCCCACTCGCCGTTCAAGTCGGTCAATAATGTACCTAGCGCCGAACTTGGCTCGATTGAAAACAGCGCATTTTTCACTCCTGTGATACCGAACATGTCTTGGACACCATTGGACGTAATACCTCCTACGTGATCGTAATCGATACCGTATTGCCCAACCACTGTAGCCTCGCACTCGCATGGATCAATGAGGAGCATCGTATTGCCATGTACTAACTCGCCTTTGGCAGACGCGTATAATTTTCCCGCATTAAAGGTGAGCGAAGAAATGATATTCGTCTGATCGATCGTGTCCGGTAAAGTGATATTGTCGCAAATCGAGGTAACCTTTCCGTAGTCGGCTGCAGCAACGCTGATCCTAACCAGGCTACGCATTGTGTTGTCATCTGAGTTATCCACTCTCAAGATCCATTCGGGAATCTTTGGCGTCGAGTCTGATTGGTCCTTTTCTCCTTGATCAAGTTCCATTGACTGATCGGTCCCCGTTCCGAGGTCGTTCTGCGAACCTTGATCCTTTTGCGAGCCCTGGTCTTTCACGTCGCCCGCATCCGAACCTGACGACCCGTTATTTTCGGTAGGCTGATTTGTGTAATTGATCGTATCGTCGCAACTGACGAGAAAAAAAAGAGAAAAAATCATGGGATAGCGAATCATATTAGCTCTTGTGTGTTGGGCCCAATTCCGACTTTGTATTATGCCTAAATTGAATTTACTTAACAAACTTTTTAATTTCCCCATATTTCAGAAACTTTTAATTCGGCGTCTAATGAGCTTGTGACCGATAACGAACAACATTTTAGGATATTTTCTTCGTTCAGTTTGCGGTTAGGGCAACACAGTCGCCCCATTCCTCGCATCGACTCCTACAATGGTTTGCAAAGCAATGTCTTCAGAGCAAACCCTCCATTTATATCGGAGTTAAAACTTGCAACCCATTTCTGGGCGTGGAGGAATAGTATTGTCAAAAACAGCACAATCGCAATCTCCACTTTCACAACTTAAAGCGTCCAGATCATCACAAAGTGTCTTAACACGAATGAGCCGAGTCGGACTCGCACAATTTTCAGGGTTTAACGAATCGCAACCGCTATAGGTGATCAGTTCATTGCCGTCCGTTGCGAAAGAAGAGACAAATTCAAACCCAAGAGCAGGGTCATCATTCTCCGTTCCTGGACCACAAAAGGTGTGTGCCTTCATTAGCATAGTATCCCCAACGATGCTGAAATCACCGTGCGATACGGTCATATTTTCGAAAACCGTTGCGAATTTATTCCCTGAAATTGCGAGTCCATAAGGAACACTACTTCCTTGAACTGCTCTATACATTCCGTCAACAAGTGTGCCGCCGGTCTTTTCGGGAAATGGAACACGAGATGGGTCGGCACTATAGGTGGAACATAATGATACTGTTGTACACGTTAATCCGTTTGGGAAGGGATTGGGACCCGCTGGTTCTACATCTACATCTACATCTGCGGTCGCGCTCATGTCCGGTGCATTCTGAACATCCGACGCGCCTGCGTCATTCTTCGGTGTAGTCGCACCGCTGTCGGTAGTATTACCACGTTCGACAATCTCGTCAGAACACCCGGAAGCTAAGATCCAAAAAAAACAAATGGCGATAGATATTTTCGATTTCATGACTTACCCAATAAAAATAGAATCAAACCTTAATCGGCGACACCATACACCTATTCGCCCCACAGAACAAATGACACGATTTTCATGTATATGTTAACTAGCCCCCGCTGCTACCAGAGAACGTAAAAACACTCCGGATGTATCCGATTAAGCGCCACGACTTAGTAAATGCGCTTACATCCACCTCTAAATCCCCGATTGCGTTTTAGTCAGATAAAGAAAAAGAAAATTCGCTAGGGACAACCCATACACGATGTGTGGAGTCCTAACGAATCCGTCCAACGTTCAATTTCGCCAACGCCAGGCCCCGTTCCAATCCAACGATCAATGCCGTCCATGCAATATTCAAGTTGATTATTAACCGCTATTTCCAGACAGGTGGGCTGCCAAGAATCGTTATCCGTTCCGGAAGGACTCAAGCTATGCAGACTTACCTCATTAATCGATGAGATCGGAATGCGCAGGTCGTCCAACTCGAAAGTAGCCTCTCCCCCTAGAGTATTTAAAGACCCCGCAGGGAAAGGAAAGCAATGTGACCCTAAACAAACTTCGACAGGATCGGCGGTATTTGAATTCGCCTCCAGATTCGTTTTAACCTTAACCTCAATCTTTCTGGCGACTCCGTTACCTTCCAATTCGTTTTCAAAAATAGTTCGCGTTCCAACGCTGACACCAGCTTCGTCGACGATACTTGCTACAAGCTTGGCGGGTTCGACCTCATCATCGAAAGACAAACTCATATAATTTAAGTCGGGATAACAAAAAGTACGAAAACGCCGATTGTTATCACAAACTGGATCCGTAGCCTCACGATCGTTGCGCGCGAGATTGGATGCTGTCAACGCTGGTAAAACGTAACCGTCTTCTCTGGGAATATCTGAAAATTCTGAACGATGAACATCCCCATCGACCAAAACAACGCCTGTTATGTTGAGGCGCGTCAATTCTGAAAAGAGGTATTTTTGAGCTTCGGGGAAACTTTTCCAAGAATCCAGACTACCATCTGGAATCCACTGACTTCCACATACGAGTACCTTAAATACAGCGCTGGAACCCTCAAGCTCAGATAACAACCATGAGGTTTGTTCGATACCTAGCATACCGTCTTCGATGTTAAAAACTGGCGGGACTGCTTCTTTAACACACATGTTCTGTGGATCACTTACATCGGGTCGATGCGTTCGACAATCTAACATAAAGACCTCGGCTGGTCCGACACGATGTTTATAATATATACCTTTACTAACATCCACATCCGGATTTGCCCACGAATCCACGAATGACTTTGTCGTCTCTTCGATTCCCTTGCACGTACCGTTACTGTTATTATCGGAGAAATCATGATCGTCCCAAGTACTGATTGTAGAAATTTGCGCGGTTACCTTGCTTTGCCCTTCGGCGCGTCGCATCCGCTGCCAGTGAATGGATTGTGCATCCCTTCGATATGAATTCGCGTAATGCGTGTCGCCTCCGAAGATAAACAAATCTGGCTTCGGACTCAATTCGGCAATCCGTTCAAATACGGGTTGTTCATCGACGATACTAGTACAGGACCCCACGACAAATTGAACCTTTTTATTCACCCCAACCGCTTCCAAGGTTTTAAACGAAAAAATGTCGCTTTTAAATTCAGAACCCACTTCGAATTGATAAAAGTAAGTCGTTCCTTCATTAAGTCCTTCAATGGTAATCCGATTTACGTAATCATTGGCCGAATCTGGAATCGTTTGATATTTAATAACACCGTCTGATAAATCAGCATTTTCACCGACACGCATTTTAAGTTCGCGCGATGCATCAGAACGAATCCAAAAATTCGCGGTGTTTTGGGTATGGGCCCCCTGAATGGGCCCTTGAGGTATTAAACTATCCTCGCAGGTCATGCATGCCTCGTGAAGCCCTGCTGGGTCCGTCCAAGACTCAATTTCTGTATCGCTTCCGATACCCAAAACAACATCAATTTTGTCATTGCAGTATCGCGGCTCTCCGTTGAATCGAAGCGCTAAACATTTCGGAAGCCAGGCATTGCTTTCTTCAGGTAAAAGCTCAGTTGTGCGAAGCTTTACGTACTCCACGTCCGACTCCAATACATTCAAGTTTCGAAAATGAATTACAGCGGTTGCATTACGGCCGGTAATTAATGAGGTGCTCACGTCTTGGACGGCTAGGGGGAAACACGTTGTTTCGTTAACACAAAGCTCGATTAAATCGTTCGTTCCGCCATTCAAAAAGTCCTCGGTCCTAACGATTACGGTTAGGTCTGATATAATCGGCGGCTCCTTTTTGTCCATGTCCTTGGGTTGACCAACATCACCTTGCCCTAAATCAAGTCCACTCTTGCCCCCGGTGTCTAATCCCGAATCCAAGAGTTGAACATCACCAACATCTGTGCTGTCCTCGTTTAAATGCGGAGCTTTTCCCGCATAGCTACCCGCGCCTTGGCAAGAAGAAAGCACGGTAGAAAAAAATAACAAAAAGATCGCGATTTTCGCCAAACACATGAGGTCCTGTCCATTTTTTAAGATCTTGTAGATAGTAATACATTTGGTCTTCATTGGGCAAAGGTTATGATTACAAATGGTTCACAACGCGCTCGACTGAATAAATAATCGAGAAAGCTGTACCCAGCTACAAAAAAAAACGGTAAAGAACCCTTCGCTTATCCCGTGATTTATCGTGCAACCAGATGTAAAAAAAAGCGGCCGTTACAAGGCTCTATTGGTATATTTTTTAGCCTATAAGTGGTGGTTTTTCGGCGGCGCGGTGTCGTTACTTATTACGAACGGATTGGGATTGATGATCCCTTCCTATATCGGGAAAGCCATCGACACCCTTCGTCACAGCACAGACTCCGATGCAACCTTGTCACTGCTTATCGGTTTTGGAAAAACCATTATCTTACTAGCGGTTTTTGGTGGTCTGGCGCGCGTATTCAGTCGAATTTTCATTTTCAACGCCGCCAGAGCCATCGAGTTTGATATTCGTAACGCGCTATTTACACAACTGGCCAAACTCGGTCCGAAATTTTTTAGCTCCATGCCTACCGGAGATATTACGAGTCGGGTAACCAATGACGTTACCTATGTTCGACTTCTATTTGCGATAGCTTTCCTTCATATTATCAATACCAGCGTCGCTTATATCATCGCTCTTGAGAAAATGTTTACGCTCAATACACGACTGACCATATACGTTCTATTAACCTATCCCATATTATTATTGATTGTCAGAAAGATCGTATTAGCACTGCATCAACAAGTCATCATTGTTCAAAGCCATCTGTCTAGTCTATCAACAAAAATTCAAGAGAATCTATCTGGTATCGCCGTGGTTCAGACCTACGCTATCCAAGATCGTGAAAGCGCCGACTTCGCAGAAATGAACAACGCTTTCGTCGGAAAAAACCTAAAACTCGCCCTGATACGTGGTGGAGTCGGCACAACCATGATCTTTTTAGGATCTCTAGGTACAGCCATCGTTCTTATTTTTGGATCGGCTGCAGTGGCAAATGGTGAGGTCCCTCTGGGCGAATTTGTCGAATTCAACGGATATGTCGTCGCGCTTGCGTTCCCGACGATGGCGATGGGTTGGGTATTTTCTGTCTGGAAGCGCGGAATCGCAAGTTTTGATCGCGTGGATGATATCTTCAAACGCGTTCCAGAAATCGCCGAATCTGAGGCCCCGCTCTCTCTACCTAAAACGGACGAAAAACGCGGTGGTATTCGTTTCGAAAACGTTTCCTTCGCATACGATAAAAACAATATCCTGAAGAACTTAAACATCGATATTGAAGCTGGATCAACCGTCGCTTTTGTCGGACGAACCGGTTCGGGTAAAACGACAATCGCAAACCTCATCGCCCGCTTATATGATCCGACCGAGGGGGAAATCTTTATCGATAATCTACCTCTCAAAGATTTACGCCTTCGCGAAGCTCGATCAGAAATAGGAATGGTTCCCCAAGATCCTTTCCTTTTCTCGATGACGATTGGTGAGAACGTTCGATTTGGAATCGATTCTCTAGAATACGATTCTAAACTCCTCCGTGATGCGCCCACTCATTCTTTACTTGATGCAAGCGCAGAAGTGTCACAAGAAGAACGCATCGATCAAGCGTTAGAAATTGCGGGGCTTAATTTCGATATCGATTCATTTCCTAAGGGTAAAGATACCATTGTCGGCGAACGAGGGGTGACTCTTTCGGGTGGTCAGAAGCAGCGGGTTACAATAGCTCGAGCCCTACTTGTGGACCCTAGAATTCTCGTTCTTGATGACGCGCTTTCAAGCGTTGACACCCAAACGGAAAAAATCATTCTTGATCATCTCGACGTGATTATGCGCGACCGAACTTCCATTATTATCACACACCGATTCAATGCACTGTCTCGTGCCGATAAGATCTTCGTAGTGGATGAAGGTCAAATTGTTCAAACCGGGATCCACGAAGAACTCATTCAAAGCAAGGGCGTCTATCGAGAGCTTTGGGAACATCAACAACTCTCTGAGGCGTTAGAAGGATGAGTAATAAAAAAGCAGACTCCAAAGGACCCGCAATCGGTTCGGCTTTCAAAGAAGAGAAAGTAAGGACCCTCAGCGATAGCCAGATCATGAAAAGGCTATGGCAATATATGAAGCCCTACTCCTTCACTTTTTTCCTTTGTCTCATCTTACTTCCAATCATGTCGGGACTCTCCCTTGTCCAACCCAAACTGCTTCAGATGGCAATCGATGAGTATTTGGTACCAGGTCAGCTCGAAGGAATCACTTGGATCTTTGTCGCTTTTGGCGCGGCGATAATTTTACAAGCAGGTGCGTTTTATCTTCAAATTTATTTGATGCAATTAGCTGGACAACGTGCATTGCGAGATCTTCGCCAAGATGTCTTCGATCACGTTCAAGGGCGAGCCATTCGTTTCTTCAATCGCCATCCGATTGGGCGGTTGATGGCGAGAATGACCACCGACATAGAATCACTGCAGGAAGCCGTTTCATCGGGCCTTGTCACCATGATAGGCGATCTATTCACGCTGACTATGATCGTAATTATTTTATTTTCATTAAGTTGGAAACTTACGCTAATTAGTTTCGCCGCAGTCCCGATCCTTATCATCCTTGCGTCCATCTTCCGGTACTTCCTCAGTAAAGCATTCCGTGAAATTCGTATAAGAATCGCGCGCCTATATTCTTACCTCCAAGAATCAATCACTGGAATGTCGGTTATCCAACTCTTCGTTCGAGAATCAGTAAGCGCAAAGGAATACGAAGAAATCAACGTTTCGTTTCGGTCCTCAAATTACGACTCTATTAGATACGATGCCTTACTTTATTCAGTCGTAGAAATGGTAGGTTCGGTTACTATCGGAATCATCATTTGGTACGGAAGTGGACAAGTGTTAGTGGACGATGCAGTGACGCTTGGCGTGCTGGTCGCGTTCATCGAGTATATGCAAAAATTCTTTGTTCCAATTCGAGACCTTGCCCAAAAGTACAATCTATTTTTAAGCGCCGTCGCATCAAGCGAACGTATTTTCGTTCTCCTAGATGACGACGATCAATTAGAGAATGGCAATGAACCGATGCCCAAAGCTCCGTTTTCCTTGGCTTTCGAAAACGTCTCCTTCGCATATAACGAAAACGAATGGATCATCCGTGATTTATCGTTCCAGGTTAATGTCGGCGAGAAAATCGCACTTGTCGGTCACACAGGATCCGGCAAAACGACTTTAATTCGCCTGGCACTTCGTCTATACGACCCAACAAAAGGTCGAATAACCATCAACGGCATCGACATACGAAACCTTGACATGGCTGAGTATCGAAAAGCTTTTGCAGTTGTACTTCAAGACGTCTTTCTATTCACTGGAAGCGTGCGGGATAATATAAGCTTATCCAACCCCGAGATTTCTGATGAGCAAGTAATCGCTTCTGCAAAAGACGTGTTCGCCCATCGGGTTATTTCGCGATTCGATGACGGCTATGATCATCAAATATCTGAACGAGGAAAAAACCTCTCCGCTGGCGAACGTCAGTTAATCGCGTTCGCGCGCGCGCTAGCACACACTCCAGAGGTGCTCATCTTGGATGAAGCCACAGCGAACGTGGATACAGAAACAGAAGCATTGATCCAGAATGCCGTTGAGAAAATGTTAGAACGCCAAACTTCTTTGGTCATCGCGCATCGATTAAGCACCATTCAAAACGCAGATAGAATTCTCGTTTTACATAAGGGCGAGTTACTACAAGAAGGACCTCACGAGGAACTGCTAAAAGAAGACGGGCATTATAAAACGCTTTATCACCTCCAATACGCGACTCAAGAACTCGCCCGCGATAACAATATTTAGAAACATTGATTTAACTACTCGGAGAACACATGCGTATTCAGGAAATTCAAAAACAAGTCGACGATTGGATCGGGCAATGGAAAGACGGCTATTGGAGTCCTCTTTCTAACTTAGCAAGGCTTACCGAAGAAGTCGGCGAGCTGGCTCGCGCGATCAATCATTTACACGGCGACAAGATTAAAAAGGACGGCGAACTTCAAGGTAATATTGCAGAAGAAATTGGCGATATTATGTTTGTGCTTGTAGCCATTGCAAACTCGATGGATATCGACCTCGAAGAGAGCTTCCAGAACACGCTGGAAAAATACAACGTGCGCGACGCAAAACGTTTCGAGCCGATAATTGATGTCGAGAAATAGGCGGACTAGTGATTTCCCCTTTCTTTAATAATTCAAGGAAAAATGGAGATGACGTTGAGCCATTCATAAGCGATAAAGACTGCAAACAAGAAAAAAGTCCCACGTTTACCCTCACCGAATCGGAAGCGTATCTTGCATCTACTTCTGATCCTAAAAAAGACGACGCTCCAGCCGTTTTTTTCTCATTTCAGGCAACTTATTCCCAACAAAACTTTCGTTTGCTCGGAAGAATCCGCAACACATCGACTCGCGGACCGAAAGGCACAGCCGAAGCCATTATTTAGATATAAATTCTCCAGCAAGCCTTATCCGATTTTGCATTTTCTCTTAATCCTTGAAGAGCGCCCCTCATTTGGTTACATTGTCGCACACACTTGATTGACCTATAGGATTTAGAAATGAAAAATTTAATTGAAAAAACGCTAATATTGACGTGTTGTTTAGTGCTAGCGGCTTGCGGAAGCGATAATAATGACGATAAAGCCGAGCCCAATAACGGTCCTACCACAACAAAAAATAACGCCACCACGAATAATAATTCTAATAATATGTCGACTGGTACCGCAAGTACATCGATGAATACGACAAACACGGCAACCAATAATGCTACCAACGCTGCCACAAACAGCGCCACAACTACTACAAACAACAATCAATCGAATAGTACCAATAATACCGCGACTAATAATGGTACGAACAACAACAACAACAACAACAACAACAACAACAACAACAACAACAACGCTGCTGTTTTACCAGCCGGTTCTAAGTGCGGTCCGGACGATAGCTGTATGGACGGATACTGCGCACATACGACATCGGTCTGTGAAGGTATATGCACCACCTTCGCGTCCACCGGAGATCCTTGTGGTGAAAATTTGAGCTTCTGTAATTCCGAAGCCGACGTCTGCGACTACGGTTTTACCGATACGTGTATCCCTAAAGTTAACAAGGGTGACCTCTGCGCCAACGACCGTTATTGTAAAACGGGTCAATTTTGTGAATTTCTATCACCTCAAGCGGCAACATCAGGAACCTGTCGCGAATACATCAAAGCTGGTGAGCCGTGTCTAGGACGTACCGGTTGTGAGCGCAATTCATATTGCACGGGTGGCGATAACCCGATTTGTGAGGAGGCGCACCTCAAGCTGGGCGATACATGTGACGACTCGACCTATATGGCTTGTGAATTCCCTACCGTTTGCGATTTGACCTCGATGAAATGCGTCGAAAACAAACCTGTATGCAACTAAAAAGGAAGTTCTTCAGACATCTTTTGCAAACCATTTAGACCCCTGCTTTCCTTTATTACACAAAAAAGCCAGCTTATAAGCTGGCTTTTCAATTCATGGACCGGCTTTTTCTATTTATGAAAACCAAGATTTGCAAATAGATAGTCACGTTTCATATGGCCAATTGCGCTAATAGAAATTCCTTTTGGACAAACGGCTTCACATTCGCCGATATTTGAACAAGCGCCGAATCCTTCGTCATCCATTTGTTCAACCATTCGTAAAGTACGACGACCGCGTTCTGGTGCTCCTTGCGGGAGAAGACCGAAGTGCTTGAGACGGGCTCCGACAAAAAGTGACGCCGAAGCGTTTGGACAGGCGGCAACACAAGCGCCGCATCCGATGCAGGTTGCTGCATCCATAGCTTCATCAGCACGTTGCTTTCCGATTTTAATGGCGTTCGCGTCAGGCTTCGGACCGGTATTAACAGAAATATACCCGCCTTTTTCCTGAATGCGATCAAAGGCGTTTCGATCAACCACCAAGTCACGAACAATTGGAAAGGCTTTGGCGCGGAAAGGTTCAACGGTAATCGTTTCGCCGTTCTGGAAGGTTCGCATATGCAGTTGGCAGACCGCAGTTTCACGTTCAGGCCCATGGGCCGCACCGTTAACCATACACCCACAAGAACCACAAATTCCTTCACGACAATCAGAATCAAACTCAACCGGACGACCGCCCTCGTTCATGATGTCTTCATTTAATTGATCGAGCATTTCTAAGAAAGACGCGTGCTCGTTGATTTCAATATTGAAGGTTTCAAACTTACCTTCTGTATTTGGCCCATCTTGACGCCAAATTTCTAACTTAAAATTTTTGTTAGCCATGGTGGACTCCTATTTGTAACTACGCTGAGTAAGTTTAACATTTTCGAACACAAGCTCTTCTTTGTTGAGTACGTGTGGTTCATTTCTTCCTTTCCATTCCCAAGCGGCGACGTAGGAAAATTTATCATCCACGCGTCTAGCTTCGCCGTCTTCGGTTTGGTGTTCTTCTCGGAAATGACCGCCAGCGGACTCTTCCCTTTCCAACGCGTCACGCGCCATCAATTCAGAAAGCTCAAGGAAGTCGGCCGTCCGCCCAGCAACCTCAATATATTTTGAAAACTTACCCGTCTCAGTCGGAATTTTTAGGTCGTTCCAGAAGCTTTCGCGAAGTTTTGGAATTTTTTGCAAAGCATCTTCTAACCCTTCTTTGGTTCTAGAAACACCAACACTATCATACATGATGTGACCCAGTTCACGGTAAATATCGATGACGGTTCGGCCATGTTTATTCTTCTCATTCTTGGTTCCAACATCCATTATCGACTGGAAGTATTCACGCGTATCATTTTCAGCTGCGTCAAAAGCCGGGTGTGATGTGTCAACTTGCGAAGGATTTTCTGTAGCGATGTAGTTTCCAACCGTATGAGGGGCAACGAAATAACCATCGGCTAATCCTTGCATCAACGCGGATGCACCAAGACGATTTGCACCGTGATCAGAAAAGTTAGCCTCACCGAGAACAAAAAGTCCTGGAATATTACTCATCAAAGAATAATCAACCCAAAGGCCACCCATCGTATAATGTACGGCCGGATAAATTTTCATCGGTGTTTTATAAGGATCTTCGCCGGCAATTTTTTTGTACATATCAAAAAGGTTACCGTACTTATCCTTAATTGTATTGAAACCCTGTGCGTTTATTTCTCGTTCGAAATCCAAATAAACAGCGCGACCCGTGGGGTTAACCCCTAGATCATCATCGCACATGGTCTTGGAATTACGGGACGCAACATCACGCGGAACAAGGTTTCCAAAGCTTGGGTATTTTCGTTCAAGATAGTAATCTCGGTCTGACTCTTTCAAATCAGCTGCGGTCTTCTTTCCTTCTCGAATAGCTTTGGCATCTTCCTTAGATTTGGGGACCCAAACACGACCATCGTTACGTAAAGATTCACTCATCAAGGTCAACTTTGACTGATAGTTTCCTGAGGCCGGAATACATGTCGGGTGAATTTGAACATAGCAAGGATTAGCAAAAAAAGCGCCACGCTTGTGTGCTCGCCATGCAGCTGTCCCGTTTGAGTTAAATGCATTTGTAGACAGGAAATATGCGCGACCGTAGCCACCGGTACATAGGAGGACCGCATCTGCGGCATATCTCTCGATATCGCCGGTGATAAGGTTACGAACGATAATTCCTTTGGCAACACCATCCACGAGTACAAGATCAAGCATTTCACGACGCGTATACATCGTGACACCGGGAACTCCTTCACCGCCTGCTTTTTTCGCGTCAACTTGACGCATTAAAGCACTATAAGCACCGAGTAGAAGTTGTTGACCCGTTTGTCCTTTGGCATAAAAGGTTCTTGAAACCTGAGCTCCACCGAAAGAACGATTGGCAAGATCACCGCCGTATTCACGCGCAAATGGAACGCCTTGCGCCACGGCCTGATCAATAATGTTTGTACTCAACTGGGCGAGACGATAGGTATTGGCTTCGCGCGAACGGTAATCTCCCCCCTTGATCGTATCGTAGAATAAACGCCACACTGAATCGCCATCGTAAGGATAATTCTTTGCTGCGTTAATTCCGCCTTGAGCCGCGATACTGTGCGAACGTCGAGGTGAATCTAGGATTGTAAAGGCGTCGACATTGTAGCCCAATTCTCCCATTGTTGCTGCAGCCGATGCTCCGGCAAGGCCGGTACCGACAACGATAATTTTTTTCTTCTTCTTATTAGCCGGGCTAACAAGCTTCATATTCGATTTGAAATTGTCCCACTTCTCTTTAAGTGGCCCTTCTGGAATTCCTGAATTAAGTGTCATTGAAATAACCTCGCTGCCATTCCGAAATGCATCCAGATTGGAATAATAAGAAACCCGACCGCAAATAAGATGGCGATAATTAGACCGAGCGCGTGAATCGATTTGGACCATTCAGGCTTCATTGCGCCTAACGATTGGATAGCACTCCAAAAACCGTGACGCAGATGGAGCCCCAAAAAAAGCATCACGCCGACGTAGAAGACAACCATGAGAGGCGATGCAAATATTTCGTCACAGTATCTATAGAGATCGCCAACCTGTTCGCCGTTCAGCATGGTTCTGAATTTGGACCCAAATTGAACTTGGTAGCGAACCTGCCAGAGGTGAACGACCAGAAAGAACGCAAGAAGCCCCCCGGTAATAAGCATATTCGAGCCGGCGAGACCAAATTTGCTTTCACCGCCCTTACCTCTTTGTGCTTTAGCGTATCCAATCGGTCGAGCTGCCTTTTTACCCGCAACATTGATGTAGATTGCCAAAATGATATGCACGAGAAACAAGCCCACTAACGCCGCCTCTGCAGGATAGAACAAGGGTCCTAGTGTAGATTTTAATCCGGCCCCGTATCCATTAAGGAGATCAGGATTACCTGTTAATAATAGGAGGTTTGCTGCAAGGTGGGTGACAAGGAAGCCCACTAAACCTAAACCTGAGACCGCCATAATATACTTTTTTCCTATGGACGAAAAAAGCATTTTCTTTAACGCTGACATTCTTAATTACTCCAGTTTTAACCTTCAAGACGCTGTATAGATCATGACACCAACGGAGTACAGTAAAACCGAGGATTTCCTTCCAAATACCTGGGTAAACCGGCTGTTTAAACCACCTGTGGACCCAACTTATCAATGGATGATTTATACCTATGTTTTCGCGGCCCTGTGTCATCTTTGGCTGGCCGACGCGTGGACCGGGGATTGGTTCGTTTCTAATGTTATCTTCGTTTTCGGATTGGCCTTCCTCTTGCTTCGTTCCAGCACTTTAGGGTGGTTATTAACCGCAATCGCGGCCGCGATACCTCTACTTTTCCACCGAGACGTTCTAACTCAATCTGCCCTTTTATTGATGATCTCGACGTCGGGCTTTTTATTTCAGAGCATGGGTATATTGCGACCCGATCGTCGCCCGAGATACGAAAAACGCCATTTAGCGACCGTCGCTTGGGTGGGAATGATTGCTTATTGCTTCGCGTTTTTACACAAAATAAACCGAGAATTCCTCAACCCAGAATACAGCTGCGCGATTTACGGTTTTGATAAACTGGAAGCTTATTACAACTTCACACTCCATCACTTAGATCCCTTTCTCGCCTACATTGTGTTGTGCGTAGAAATCTCAATTCCAATTCTTTACCTATTGCGAAAAAAATATGCAGCGAGATTCATCGCCATTCTTTTCCATATTCCACTCACCCTCACAATGGCGCCTGCTTTCGTCTTCGTAATGCTCATCTCACACGTGGCGTTCATCGATCAAAACGAACGACAAGATTTGAAACACGTTTTCAGCAAGCGCTGGAACATACTATTGGGTCTAGGAGTCATCGCGACAATGATAAGCCTTCTGGCGCACGGAAGCCTACCTGAATGGACAATGATACCCAGAGAGTTTCTTCTTTGGCTGTCCCTGTTTTGGGTGGTCCTGACATGGCGCGCAAGAGAACGCCACACTACAGTCGGGTTGCGCCCCTCTTATCCGATATTAGTCCTCTTTGCACTAAATTGCTTTGCGCCCTATTTGGGACTCCAATATCAAAATAGCGCTGCGATGCTAAGCAACCTGAGAATAGATAAAGGGTGTTGGAATTCATCCGTCTTTCCTGAATCGATTCGAATTTCGGATGATTATGTTCGAATCACAGAAACCTATTTCCGTCGGCCTGGACGTATTCAGGAATACGAAAAAATCGTTCTCGAACAACTTTGGAGTCCCCCACAAATGCATCAAATGCGAAGAAACTGGTGCTCTAAGTCGATTCGTCCCTTCTATTTAAAGGGTACGTATAAAGAACGCGATTTCATTATCCAAGACCTATGCGATGAAAAAGAAAAATGGCCCTTCGATGACGACGGAATCTTCGGAGTTTCACTTTTTGAAGGCGCTCTTCGATTTCAAAAGAACTTAAACAAAAAATGTCCTCAAGCATGCCTACACTAAAACCAAGCATACAACCGTATCATTATAAAAATTTCTATTGTACCCAACCGAGCTTTCGTGAAAACTAAAACTCTAACTACGAGGCCGGCGTGAAACCAAACTTAATAGAAACCATAGGAAATACTCCGTGTGTCCAACTCAACGTACTTCAACCTGCCGGAAATTTGTTCGGAAAAGTTGAAGGGAGAAATCCGCTATTTTGCGTAAAATGTCGTACCGCGTGGGGAATGGTTAAACAAGCCGAAGAGGCCGGACTCCTCAAAGAAGGATCGGTCATCGTTGAACCGACCAGCGGAAACACGGGTCTCGCGCTGGCGTGGATTTGCAATATTCGAGGATATGAACTCACGCTTACGATGCCAGATTCGATGTCCAACGAACGTAAAGAAATGCTAAAGTTCCTCGGTACAAACCTCGTCTTAACGGATGGTTCAAAAGGGATGAAAGGAACGATACAAGAGGCCGAAAAACTCGCAGCACAAATGGGGGCAGTTTACCTCGATCAATTTTCTCATCCCGGAAATCCACAAATCCATTATGAAACCACCGGGCCTGAGATTTGGAATTCGATACACCGTTGCCGGACAGTAGTTCGGAGGCTGCGGGAGGGCAGTCATTACTCTGCGCGTGTAAGGTAATGGTGGCCAGGATCAGCCAGAGGAGGAAAACCAG
>CALJNB010000009.1 GCA_937981985.1 uncultured bacterium | reverse complement strand
GCCGAAAGAAATAATGTCTCAAGAAATCAAATTCGCGGTACGATTCAAAACGATATTTTAAAAGAATACATCGCCCGCGGAACTTATGTTTTTCCGCCGCGTCCAAGTATGAGAATCATCACCGACATCTTTTCTTTTTGTAACGAAGAAGTTCCAAAATGGAATACAGTTAGTATATCCGGTTACCATATCCGGGAAGCCGGTAGTACAGCAGCACAAGAAGTTGGATTTACGATCGCAAACGGTATCGCTTATGTTGAAGCTGCGTTAACACTCGGTCTAAAAGTGGATGATTTCGCGCCGCGTTTGTCTTTCTTCTTTAATGTTCATAATCGATTTTTAGAAGAAACGGCAAAGTTTCGCGCTGCGCGCAGAATTTGGGCAACGATCATGCGCGACCGTTTTGGCGCAAAGAATCCAAAGTCAATGAAGCTTCGTTTCCATACCCAGACGGCAGGTTCGACGTTGACCGCCCAACAGCCCCAAGTGAATGTTGTGCGCGTTGCGCTTCAGGCGATGTCGGCTGTCATGGGCGGAACCCAATCGTTGCATACCAATTCTTGGGATGAAGCTTTGTCTTTGCCTTCAGAACAAGCCGCAAGAATCGCACTTCGCACCCAACAAGTGATTGCGTATGAATCCGGTGCCGCAGATGTCATCGATCCCTTTGCCGGAAGTTATGCCATTGAAGCGTTGACTGAATCGATAGAATCTCAAGCTTTGGATTATATTAAACGCATTGATGATTACGGCGGTGCCGTTGCTGCGATTGAAAACGGTTTCCAACAATCTGAAATTCAAGAAGCGGCCTATCAAGCCCAACTTGCGATCGAAAGAAAAGACGACATCATCGTCGGTGTAAACGATTATCAAATCGAAGAAGACGCTCCTGAGGGGCTTTTAAAAATTGACGGATCGGTCGAAGTGAATCAGAAAAAGCGATTGGCTGAATTCAAAGCCAGTCGATCGATGAAAGAAATTGATGCTGCGCGCGCAAAAATTAAGACTGCTGCCCAAGGTAGCGATAACTTGATGCCCCATATTCTTGATGCGGTCACTAAAAAGGTAACGTTGGGCGAAGTGTCTGATACCTTGCGCGAAGTCTTCGGCGAACATATCGAGAACGTGGTTATCTAAACGCTTCAATTTCGAACGAACCATCGGGCCAAATGAATCCAAAATTTGCGTCTTAGCGAAAAGCGTCTATCTTTTGAGCCTAACTTTCACATTAAGGGAAAACGATGAGGTTTTCGCAATTTGCATATATAATTTTTGCTTTATCGATGGTGCTCTCCTTTTCTTGCGGCGGATGTGAAGATGGGGAGGGCTCGGGCGGTCCGACGGATTGGAATCCGGAAATCTGTAACTCCGAAAAAGACGAGGATGGAGATGGGCGGATTTCATGTGCGGATAGTGACTGTTTTGTGAGTCAAGATTGTGTTTTCGCGCCAGCTGATCCCATGACGACGCGATCCGAAGTCGCTGAAATTGGTATCACTAGTTTTTGGGATCGTTATGCTTTTCTTTTCGAAGACGATGGTGCGATTCACCGCGGTATCGATGAAGGTTTGGTCACAGATGAAAACATCGGTGTTATTTCGGGGCGTATCTTAGACGTTGAAAATAATCCTTTAGAGGGCGCTGCTGTTTATTTTGCCAATCGTCCCGAATTTGGACGTACCTATACGCGTAGCGATGGACGTTATGATCTTGTAATTGATGGGGATTCTCGTCCGGTTATTCGAGTATCTAAAAAAGGATATATTACTTCAGATCGTCGCCCGAATACTAAGCCCTTTGTGGCAAGTGGTTTGGAAGAAATTGTTTTAGTTGCCCTACAACCCAAAGCAACCGTGGTCGATTTTTCAGAATCAAAATGGGTCTCAGGTGAGGTTGCAAGTGACGACGATGGAGAAAGAACCACATCGGTGTATTTCCCTAAAGGGACAAAAGCAGAAATGGTATTTCCAAACGGAGTTAGGGAGAACCTGGAGAAGATGTCCTTTCATATCAATGAAGTAACGGAGGGAGAGAACGGCCGTCAGGCCATGATGGCAGATCTTGCGCCGCGGACGTTATATACCTACGCGGTCGAATTCAGTGTTAAAGAGGCGATTGAAAAAAATGCCGAACGTGTTGCGTTTAAAGAACCTGTATTTGTCTACGTCGATAACTTCCTTGATTTTCCTGCCGGCACAATTGTTCCTTCAGGATTTTATGATCGTGATCGGATCGCATGGGAAGCCCAAACCGATGGATTGGTATTAAAGATTGATGATATTCAGAATGGTATCGCGATCATGGAATTTGACAATGGCTTATCCGAAGATGAACGTCGTCAAATCGCGAAACATTATGCAGTTGGCGATTCCTTTTGGAGGGTCCCAACCAAGCACTTTAGTCCCTTCGATTTTAATTGGGGAGGGCCTTATCCGCCTGGAACAAACCCTGCTCCACTACCAGGCGACAATGTCCCACCGGATTGTTCAATGGGTCAAGAAAAAGGTTCGATTATTGGTTGCCCAACGCAAACCTTAGGGGAAACCGTGCCACTCAATGGTACGCCATTTGTGCTCTCATATCGTACTAGCCGGGTCAGCGGCTATAAGGCGATCCTCGGTGTTCCGATCAAGCCCACTCACACTCCTTTAAAGATACTCGTCGGTGCAAAGGTTCGGGTATCTATTGCCGGTCAAACCGTTGAACATACATTCAGAGGTCGTGTTTTTGGAATACCCTACACGCGGAACTTTTTTGAGGTCGATATCCCAGATGCCGACTACTTTCCTTGGGATGGAAGAGATCAGTTTGGACGACTCATTCAAGGTTCTATTGAGGCTGAAGTGGAAGTCTCGCTTGCGTACCGTGCGAGTTATTCAATCGGTCGCCAAACGTATTTTGATGTCGAGTACCCGTCGTCTTTTAGTATTAATGCCGAAGTGGGTACGGAAGTACAGCTTGAACGCGGATTGACGTTTATCCGCAGGCGATATACGCGTACGCTGACCGCGGGTACCTTTAACGTTGAAAGTGAGTTGGGCGGCTGGACCTTTAACGTTCATCATCGTTTTGATCCGGTGGGAAGTGCAATCTATTACGGCGATGGGCGCGATCAATTTGCATCGGAGAATGGTAAAATCGCCGTCATCGCGGGAAATAAAGAACCTGATATCCCGGGTACAAAGAGTAAAGAACTCGAACCGGTCCTTAACCCCGATGGAATGCACGCCAAAGATTATGCGCCGGGTACCGGGAGTTTCGCGGTTCTTCCAAACGGCGATATTATCTTTATTCATCGTAATATCGGGCACTTTTACCAAAACCACGCCCTTTACAAAATTGATGCCAAAACCCAAATGATTTCGTTATTTGCTGGCGAAGTATACGACAAAACACCCGACGATTTTGATAGTACTTTGGAATCGAATGATTCGATTAATAGTTTTCAAGAACGCAATAATGATACAGGCAGTGGTGGCCTGCTCAAGGATGTTCGATTCGCTAAAGCAGTGAAATTAAAAATGGGACGCGACGGTAAGCTCTACCTTTTAACCTGGGGAAATCTTTGGAAGATCGAAAACGATTCGGCGACAATTGTTATGCCCCACTCAATTGGGCATGGGGTCCGGGATGAGGAAAAGGCGAATCCCAAAAATCTTGTGGACGGTGTGGCAAGCGACGATGTTTACGCAAAGATCGAAGTGTTTGACGTCGCCTTAGATGGAACGATTTTTTATTATTCCCAAGGAGAACTATTTAAACGTACCCCCGACGGTCGTATTCGATTTATCACCAACCAAATGCATAAATTTGGTGCTCAGGAGAATTGTGCGACTTTGCCTTGTGCAGAGGACGATTTGGTTGCCAAAGCGCTTTTTCGTGAAATTGTGGATATCGCTGTGAGCGACGATGATGAAATATTCATCATCGAAAAAACGCAGATGAGTTCAGACTCAGATCGAACCTTCGTTCGAAAAATATCTACTGACGGTGTGCTTAAAACGCTTTCGTCGGAATACGATTTTAGAAGAATTGATATCGGACCTGCCGGAGAGTTATATGCGACTTTCAATCCTCTCATACCCAAATCCGAAGCCGAAAGAGGAGCAGGGGTAGGGGTAGTGGAGATATTAGAAGATGGAACGATAAAACCCAGAATAGGTAGTTTTTCAGCTCGCACGGGCGAAGACTCTTCGCGCGGCTCATGGGAAAATGATTTCGCTCTCCGGGCCGTCTCGATAGGAACGGAGTTTGATGTCGCTTTGAACGGTGATATCTACGCGTTAACTGGGAACCAACTCATAAAACGCGAGCTTCTTTTTCCTAAAAGCACCCGTACTGATTTTGAAATTCCATCGCCTTCGGGTCAGGAGGTGTACGTGTTTACTAAAGAAGGAATTCATATGAAGACCTATGAAGTAAATACGGGTGTAGTTATCTGGTCTTTCGAATATGACGGAAGGGGACGGTTGAGTGCTATCGTCGATCGTGACGGTGATAAATCGACGATTAGTAGAGATGTTGATGGGAATCCGGTTTCACTGACAAGTAACAACGGAGTGATATGGGGGTTCAAGACCGCGGAAAATATGTTGGTTGAAGTCACGAGCCCGGAAAATGAAACTCATAAATTCAGCTATTCTAAGCAGGGGCTAATGGATTCGATGCAAACACCGCGTGGTGAACGATCAGAATTTAGCTATGGCGACACGGGACGTTTAATCGAAGATAGACAACCTAATGGCGGTGTTTCTAAATTAGAACGCGACGACCGTTTCCCCTTAGTAACCTTTACCTCAGCAGAAGGGCGTCAAACGGAATATTTTTTTCCGACATCAGAGGACCCAAATAGATCCACTAGTACAACGACGGGGGAAATTTGGTCTTCGACCAGTAATTCCGGCAGTGCGTGGTCACGGTCACAAAACCAAACCAATATCGTGCAAACGTCTAGAAATGCATCTCACCCGGTCTTTGGTCCCATTGCAGGTCACGCCGATAAATCTTTTGTCTATTTACCTAGTGGTCTCATCGGCGAGACAACGACAGAATTTGAAGCGACACCTGCTGGAGAACAATTACGAGAGGGGTTGGCAGATTGGACCGTAACCACGAAAAACATGGATCGGGTTGTTACTCGAAAATGGGATCGTGCGCTTTCGTCGCTTTCAACAACGACAGCGAGTGGACGTACGAATGCGATAACCTTTGATGAGAACGCGCGTCCAATAAAAATGACAAGTCCCGGGTTGGTCGATACTCAATTGGAATACGATACTCAAGGTCGCCCCGCAAAGATCGTACGGGATTCTCGTGAAGTATCTTTTCAGTATAATGCCGATGGCTATACTGAGTCTGTGACGGGAATTGATGGTTCCGTTAAGTTTTCTCGCGACAAAATGGGACGTGTATTAGATCTGGAGAGAAAGGATAGTACAATTGCAGGATTCACCTATGATCCGTGGGGCTATTTGACTTCAATCACACCACCGGGCGCAGACTCTTACACGATGGAATATGATAACCGCGGAAATATGACATTTATGAATTCTCCGAATGATACGCGAATCGATTACGAATACGATCTAGACCATCGGCCGACTCGCGTGGTGAAAGGGGATGGACGAGATATTCGAATAAGTTATGATTCTAGCAACAGGATACAACAGATCGTTTCTGACGGAGAGGTGTACGACTACACCTACAAGGCTTATAATACAAACGATGGGCTCCCGCGCGTTGCACCCATTACTTCGGTTTCTGGAGGGGCAGCTGATATTGCATATACATGGGACGGACCGCTTTTGAAGAGTTTAACCTATTCGGGCGCCGTGTCTGGAGTGTTTGGTGTGGAATACAATGACGGCACTTTGGATGTGAAATCTATGGATATTAACGGAACCGAAATTGAACTCGATTACGACGTTGATGGCGTGCCCATAAAGATCGGTGATTTAAACTTAACCTACGTAGATGAGACGACGCGTCTGAATAAGCGGTCTGTTGGTAATATGAGTACCACCTTTTCCTATAATGCATTCGGTGAACCTGAAACGATTGAAACAAGCGGTGGCTTGTTGAAGGAAGAATTTGTATATGATGGCTTAGGTCGAATAAAAAAACTAACGCGTGCTGACACCAATGGTAGCCGCGTTTACGACTATACCTATGATCTTTTGGGACAGATTAGGGAAGTAAAGACCGATGGTGTGATCACAGCAAGATTCACCTATGATACGCGTGGAAATAGGACGTCTACGATAGACGTGGCTGCAGGCAGCATAAGTTACGATAAAGATGAACGTTTAGAACGCTATAATTCAAAAAATTATACGTACAATGATGCCGGACAACTCAAAACATCAAAGAGAACGCGTACGACCTCCTATGATTACTCTGTTACGGGGCGTTTGAAGTCGGTGCGGCTGGAAAGCGGCAAACTTGTATCCTATCAACATGATGCATTGGATCGAAGAATAACGCGCAAATCGGGCAATACCATTACCCAACGCTTTTTATATGGTTCGGGTTTGGGTCCGATTGCAGAAGTTGATGCCACTGGAGATACGATTACGACGTTTGTTTATGGTACGCGCGTTAACGTGCCTGATTATATGATTCGTGGCGGCAAAACCTATTACTTTGTCCATGATTACCTTGGGTCGGTTCGCGCGGTTGTGGACCTTGCTTCAGGAAATATAGAACAAGCCTTGGATTATGATGTTTTTGGTAGAGTCCTTTCAGATAGTAATCCCGGTTACCAACCCTTTGGTTTTGCAGGTGGGCTATATGATCATGAAACCCACTTGATTCGTTTTGGTGCGAGAGATTATGATGCCGAAACGGGTCGTTGGACCGCGCCTGATCCTATTGGATTTGAAGGCGGCCAATTTAATCTTTACGTTTATTCTGACGGTGATGCCGTAAACTTCATAGATCCAACTGGAAAAGTAATATTAGCCGCACCGTTTGCAATAGCATTATTGGTAGGCGCTAATGTCGGTATTTGGTCTTACTTGGGATTAACCCCTAGTCGATGTAGGACAGGTTTGGGAGCATTCGGTTGGTCACTTGGAGGAGCGGTGGGGGCGGCTGGTTTCTACCTTGGCGGAGCTTTACTCGCACCCGCGGGTGTCGTTACTGTGGCCGGAAAGGTAGAAGCCGCAACAACCATTGGTGCTTCTTTTTTAGAATCCGTAGTTTTAGGCGCTATCTTCGGACCCTTCATTGGGATCGGGAGTAGCGTGGCGGGTTATGCCACAAGTCATGGAATTGATCCTGCTCGGTCAGTCACAATTGAAGGGATTCAGTCGGCAACCGCTTCTGGCGCTATTATTGGACCACTAGGATTAGCGGGAGGTTTGGCGTCGTTGGGTGTTGTAGGGGCCGCGGGGTTACCCGTTGCTAAAGCAGCTGTAACAGCGACGACAGGGACAGGTATGAAGGTTACTTCTAACGCGTTATCAAAATGATCGAGAAAGCGGCGCTACACGAAAAAGATGGGAAAATTCGGATCGTATATCATTTACTCGGGGTGAATAGTCTTAGGTTTACACTATTTTGGGGAACTTTCATTTTTCTCTTTTGTGGATTTGCGTTCAAGTTCTTTTTTATTTTTCCCTTCTATTGTTTCATATTTTACGTTCTTGCCGTGATCGTCGTTTATTACGACTTCAAAAGGAAAGATTTCGGAATCATTACATTTGGATGTACTAAAAACTCGATAAGTATTTCAAAATACGGCTCTAATCCCTATGCCCATTATTTTCGAAGTTATGATTTTGATAAACTAAAAGAGATTCGATTTTCTGAGACTGATTGGACCATCGCGTTTGTGACTCATAAAGATCATCTTTTTCAGTTAAGTCGAGATATTCCGTTGACGCTTATTAAAGAGGCCCTAGAAATTATGGAAACGAAGATGGGGGTTCCGTGTCCTGTTAAGTTCGTTCGAGACGAAAGACTACTCTCTGTTGATCTGCAAGACTTATGAAGTTTAAATAAAAAAACGTATTCCCGTCTACACACCATATAGGACTTTGGGTCGTTTTGGGGCTGATTTAAGGTGTTTAGATAGGGGTGAGCATGTGCGTAACGAAACACTAAAAGGAGCTGGAATAGGATTAACGATCGCGACGTTAGGCAAGTCTAGGTATTTAGCCGGAAATACAATTCCTCTAGGATTTCAAGTTACCACAGAGGTTAGCGCAAACGTTGGGTTGTTTCTTTGTATATTGTTTCGGATTTTTATAAAATTGCGGGATATTAGAGTGAAATTCGTTTTTTTGATTCCCCAGCTAAAAGAGCGCAGAGGCGCCAAAAGTTCGAAAATTTTTTATTCGACGTCAATACGAACTATTCTAACATGAGTTGTTGAGAAGATGGACCTTAGAAAAAAATTCAGTTTGAAATGTGCATTAGAACAGATATTCTGTCCGCGGGTCGCAATCGCTGAGGACGTCTATCGGGTCGATTATGTACGAAATGAAAGAGTTCTATTCGCTCAATTATTTGTCCTTACGCTTATTCCAACCTTACTTTTTTTGATGTCGGTTGTTTTTTTGAGCGTTTTTCTTTTTGTTTCTTTCGCAATTTATCTGCTTGTAGTCAGGTACGACTTTTTGGAGTTAAAGAACGAAGAAGGTTTATTGGTTATTACAAAACCCGATCTACTTAAAAGAAAGCGATCACGAGAGATCGAACTAGATTCGATTGAGGAGATCACAAGCATAAATGGTGACGTAATATTAATGCTGGTGGAAGGTAGAAAAGTTAAGATCACGACGCTTTTCCCGAGCGTACCTTTCATTTTTAAAATTTTTTCAAAGGAAGAAAGTATCCGAAAATTCTTGGTTCATCAGATGGAGTTAGAAGCCAGGAGAGAGAAACCCCTTCAAACTCATAGGCGGTCGAATGAATCTTAGATTTTTAAAAGAATCGTATTTCCCCGTATATACTAGACTTATTGAGACCACCGGTCGTTTTGCAATGGCCGTACCGGTATCGGCGCTGTAGTAGCATGCGGGACAGCACCTGTAGCGGTTCTCGCAGTCGGCGAAGGAGCGTTCGCTGTAACTCTCACCACACTCATAGCCAAACCAGTTGCCCTCGCGACTCAAGAGTTGGGGAAACTTATTTGGAATTTCGATCAAACTCTATCCTTGACACCACCCAAAAAGGAGTTCGAGAAGTGAAGATGTATTTGGTGCAGGCGCGCCTTCTTTCAAAAGAGAAAATCGGGCTTGCTCGTACTCAGGAGTTTTTTGACAACGAACATTCGCAATCTTCTCTAAAGTTAATCAAGCAGAACGAATGCGATGTAACAGCGAAATTTATTGTTGTTCAAAATTTATCTTGGCCGAAAGGCCGACAACTTGAAAAATTTCTTAAACTTCCTAACACTTACCTATGGCCACAGCTGAAAAACCGCCAACTCAGATTCAAATTTGTTATACCTCTAAAGCCGGACTATGAGATCGTTATCGTCGGATTAGAGAAGTGGGCCTCGAGTAAGCACTTCTGTGTATCAAAACCTAACTTTGTTACCAAACGCTTACATCAAAGAACGATCGCTTACTTACATTCCAAATCGGATGCCGAAGATCTAAGAAAAATACTCGGACCTTTCTCTGAAGAAACAAATATATCGGTCTCATATAGAATTTTTCATTTATTTTTAGGTGTTTCGGCGATCGCTTCTATGATGAGTTTTGCATTGTTTTCTTTTTCGTTGGTTTCTAAACCAATATTCGTCTTGAGTTTGATCATGTTCCCCTTCGCCTTTCTCTCAATAATCTCAATCGTTTTCCGTTTTGTTTCTCCACCAATCTTTATCAAGCGATGACTGTTACGCCGTTTACCAAAAAGAAATGTGAAATGAAGAAATTATATATTAAAAATACGCTCACACGTTTCGATCGAGCTAGGCTTATGCTGGCTAACCGGCATAAAGTTAGAGTGCCTTTTTGTTGGATTGGCTTCGGCGGCTATAAAGTCGATCCTAGCCTTATCGGCAATTTAGGCGGTCTTATATTGGCGGCAACAACCGATGACGAAGATAATATGATTGCTTCACTTAAAGAGCACGGATTCAAAGCCACCAACGTTTCTCGATATGATGTCGTCAGAAGTCTTCTTCCCCAAAAACGAGGCCTAATAATCTTATCGATATTATGCGCCTTTCAGTTTACCATTTATTTTATTTTGGGAGATCATCGATTTTCTCCGGCATGGGGATTTCTTTCGTTTGCATGTTCAATCCTTCTCGTTTCGTTCATAATAATGATGCCCAAAATTTTTCAAAGGCCTCCCACTTTGAAAGAATCGTTGTCGAGCGTCGAGTTACTCGAAAGCAGCGAGGTCACGACGTGCGCGGCGAAATCGAAAAACGGTGTAGCGGCAATATTTTCATCAAATGGGCTTCGGTCAGTCGGGTTCTGGTTTGTTCTAGTATTTAGCGCATCATGGTTCTTTGTTCCTCTTGTTCTATATGATTCGGATTCAATTTCTTACGCATTCTATCTCTCTCATGTTCCTGCAGTCATGCTTGCCTTTTTTGCTTTTAATTACCGCGTATTGAGTTATGAAATATCTTGGATTCTGACCTCTGAACACCTCTTAGTTTACAATAATATTATGTGGGGACCGACACTACAGGTTCCGTTTTCAGAAGTGCTTAGCTTTCATATTGACGGTGAAAGATTAAGAATAAAATGTTCTTCGCGCGAGGATTTCTCCGTGTTTGTAGGCAATGTAGAGGAAGGCCTACTGCAAGCTGTTGATTGGTCGAACCGATTACTTGAAAATCATGTTCGCGAAAAATGAGGTTCAGACTCCGGCCAATTTGGAACGTTGTTTATGAAAGAAAATCTGGAAGCTCGCTCCTAATCAACGATAAACACAAAACTCCTTAAAATTGATAACTAGAGTTTTAGATTATTGAAAAACTCAAGAAAGGCTGTACACTTGTTCAGTCATGGGCTTATCGTTAAAATCACATCTTAATCTCGGCTCTCTCAAGACTGGAGCAGATCTTGAAAAAGAGTATTACGCCCAAAATTTATCGTGGGAATGTTCTTCTCTTATTGGTGAGGTAATCGAGATGCCTTCCGGTTCGACTAGTTGCGCCCTAAGTTTTTCTAGTGACCTTATCCTAAGCGCACAAATTTTGGGTGAGCCTTGTGCATGGGTTAGTGCATCAAGAAGTACCTTTTTTCCACCCGACTTCGACCAGCGTGGTGTTGACCTCAATGCGCTCGCCATTGTCCAAGTCGACGCGGCAAAAGAAGCCGCCTACTGCGCAGAACGTCTTCTGAAGTCCGGCGGATTTGGATGTGTAGTAATCGATCTTCCACAAGCTTCTTGGTTTCCCAACCCTTTACAAAAACGGATTGCAAACTATGCAAGGAAGGAACGCGCCTGTGTTCTGTATTTGATCGAACCGATTGAAGGCGAAGATTACGAACGCTTGGGTTCGTCGACAACAATTTTTGCATCGAGCAAACGCATAGATAAAACCACACATTGTATAACGTTACGAAAAAAAGGACGCGTCTGTGAATTAAAGGAGGTCAAAAATGGAGCGCTTGGCTTGCGTTAACATTCCGCACTTAGCACTTCAGGTACTATTGCGTGACAATCCAGATTGGCGTTCTAAACCGACGGTGCTGGTCGATAAGAACACCCCTCAAGGCATTGTTTTGCAAATGAATAAGGCGGCAATGCCTTTTGCGATTCGTAAGGGTATGCGTTTTTCAACTGCCCGATCTTTATGTGAAAAAATAAATGCCGGTGTGGTCACACCGTCGATGATTGAAAAAACGGTAAAGCATTTTCACGCCGACTTATTTGAGTTTTGTCCTGAAATTGATTTGGGTAGTTTTTCATCACTTGTACCTGCTTTGGACTCAGGGAATGCATTTCGTTTTTCGGGAACCGCTTGGTTAAGAGTTACCGGACTGGATACGCTTTTTGGTAGTTATGAAAAATGGGCAAAAGAACTTTATAAGCATCTTAAGATTTCTGGTTTAACGCCCTCGATCTCCATTGGGTTTAGTCGCTTTGGTTCTTATGTCTTAGCTAAGAATAAAAAAACAGGAATAACAATTCCCAAGGAAGAGTCCGAATCTCGTAAGCGTGTTTATCAATCAAAGCTTGATGTTTTAGACCTCAATCCCAAAGCGCTTTCCAAATTAGATCGTTTGGGCGTTAAGCGTTTGGATGAACTTTTAAAGCTTCCACCAGAATCCATACGAAAACGATTTGGACTTGAGGCATTTGCGTTATGGAAAGAAAGTTCGGATCTTAAAACGCAGATGCTAAAACCCATTCATTATGAGGCACCCTTAGAAGAGGTGGTGACTTTTGATGAAGCGGAGTGGGATGCTACGCGATTGCTTTTTTCTGTGAAAACAAGTCTTCATCGGCTTTGTCTAAAACTTCGTATTCGAAGTCATGATTTGAAAAAAGTGACGCTTATATTTAAACAGGAAAATGGAGACGAAAATAAAGAAGCGTTTAGGCCGGCGACGCCTTCTAACGATGAGGCAAAGTGGATTGCATTGATGCGTCTTCGTATCGAACGCTTGAATTTACATGCCGCTATTTGTGAAATTAAAATGATAGGAGAGGGCGTCCCCTATTTTAGGGAACAACTCAATCTTTTGCATGATGTTGCAAAACGTGACTTGCATACAACCCAACACGCTTTGGAAGAGGTACGCGCTGCTTTTGGGCCAGGCGTTGTGAAGAAGGCCCTAATTGAAGGCGACCATTTACCAGAGAAATCATTTAGTTTCGTAGAGATCGATACTCTACCGCGTCCTAAGATCGAAAAAGAAAAGTGTGAAAAAATAGCATGTCGCAGAATTTTCAATGACCCCAATCCCTTGGCCCATTTTGATTCCGAACTGGTTAACTATATTACGATTCGTTCGATTGATGAGGGCGGTGTAAAAAAATATTCGGGTCCTTTTTCCATATCGGGTTCGTGGTGGGATAATTGGTTTTATCGAGATTATTATTTCGCCCAAACCCATCGAGGAGATTTGTATTGGTTGTATTTTGATCATCGGGTTCGACAACTTTATCATCATGGTCATATCGAATGACTCAACCCAATGACTACGTCCCGCTTTGGTGTAAATCCAACTTCTCTTTTTTAGAAGGGGCCTCGCATCCGGCCGAACTTGTGCAGCGCGCGTATGAATTAGGATTTCGGAAAATAGCGATTACCGATCGTGACGGTGTGTATGGAATCGTTCGTGCGCACGCCCATATAAAAGAACTACAAAGAGAAAATGAAGATGTAGATTTGGAGATGATTTACGGTTCACAGATCAGTGTTTTAACTGAAAGTAATATAGCGAATTTAGATTTCAAAAAATTAAAACCCGAAAAAATAGATGATATGCCGATATGTACCGTTCAACTATTATGCATGAACCGACAGGGGTATAAGTCTTTATGTCAGCTTATTTCGGTGGGGCGACTTCGTTGTCCCAAAGGAAAGTGTCGTGTCACTTGGAGGGAAGTTTTAGAACACCATGAAGATCTGATTTTAATGTGGGATGCGGGTTCTTTGTGCAAATTAGAAGAAGGCGTTGATGAAGTTATCAAAGTACTAAAAGAACATTTTTCAGATCGTTTTTACCTATCTCTTTCTCGTCATCAGTTAGAAGAGGAGCCTGAAAACGAAATGCGGATTATCAAATTAGCAAAACAATTTGACGTTCCAATCGTGGCTGCGAATGAAGTGTTATATCACGTACCAACTCGACGTCGATTACAAGATGTAATGACTTGTATTCGACATAAGACAAAACTTGATGATGCCGGATCTTTGCTTCAAAAGAATCACCACTATGATTTGAAAAGTAAGGATGATTTTGTCGATTTGTTTTCCGATCATCCCGACTGGGTAGAACGTACTCATGAAATCTCAAAGCGTTGTGTGTTTTCGCTGAGTACACTTAAATACGTTTATCCCACAGAACGTTTACCTGATGGTACGACCTCATCGGAATGGCTAAAACATCTTACCTATGCGGGGGCCCGAACTCGATATGGTGGTTCGATTCCCGATGCTGCAAAACGCCAACTCGATGATGAATTGGAAACGATAGAGACTCTAGATTATGCGGGCTATTTTTTAACGATGTATGAGATCGTAAAATATTGCCGAGAAAACAAAATCTTATGTCAGGGTAGGGGGTCGGCTGCAAATTCGGTGGTCTGTTATACCTTGGGTGTGACGGCCATTGATCCCATTAAGATGGAGCTTCTATTTGAGCGCTTTATTTCTAGAGAACGTGCCGAACCACCTGACATAGATTTAGATATTTCACACGAACGTCGCGAAGAGGTGATTCAGCATGTGTATCAAAAACATGGTCGAACACACGCGGCGATGGTTGCAAACTTTATTCGCTATCGTTCTAAATCATCAGTCAGAGACATTGGAAAGGTCCTCGGCCTGTCTGAAACCTTTCTTGATAAAATTGCTAAGTTATTAAGCCCCTATAATGCAACGACGCCGGGTCCTCAAGAATTAGAAGCTGCCGGAGTTGATTCCAAAGCCCTAACTCAGCGTGTGCGTTTGATGCTTGATCTTGTTCAACAGATAGCCGATTTCCCGCGACATCTTTCCATTCATCCGGGGGGATTTATTTTGGGGCATGAGGCCATTAATCATTTGGTACCCGTGGAAAATGCGACGATGAAGGATCGTACGGTGATCCAGTGGGACAAATACGATGTTGAAGATATGGCCCTATTTAAAGTGGACTTGCTGGGTTTAGGTGCGCTTACCCAGCTGGACAAAGGATTTAAGCTTATTAGTAAACATCGCAACCTTTCTTTGTGTATGGCAACTCTTCCACCGGGGGATTCACAAACTTACGATATGATAGAACGCGCCGAGACGGTGGGGGTATTTCAAATCGAGAGTAGGGCGCAGATGTCGATGTTGCCGCGTCTTAAACCACGGACTTTTTACGACTTAGTCATAGAGGTTGGCATCGTAAGGCCAGGTCCAATTAGTGGCGATATGGTGCATCCTTATTTACGACGACGAGACGGGGTAGAAGACATTACTTATGCACACCCCTGTTTAGAGCCGGTCTTAAAAAAGACTTTGGGCATTCCTCTTTTCCAAGAACAAGTGATGAAGCTTGCTGTAGTTGCCGCCGATTACACCCCCGGCGAGGCAGATCAGTTGCGGCGAGATATGGCGGCATGGAAATCGACAGGCCGTATTGAAAGGCATCGTGAACGGTTGATTACGCGTATGAAGAAAAAGGGAATCGAGGAAGAGTTTGCGATTCGCGTGTTTGATCAAATTTGTGGCTTTGGAGAATATGGTTTTCCAGAAAGTCACGCGGCAAGTTTTGCGCTGATCACCTATGCGACTTGTTTTATGAAGTGTCATTATCCGGTTGAGTTTGCCTGTTCGTTGCTCAATTCCCAGCCTATGGGTTTTTATTCACCGGCTACAATTATTGATGAAGCAAAGCGAAATAAGGTTCGATTTTTTCCTATCGATATAGAACAGAGCGAGTGGGATTGCACGATGGAGGGTTATGGTTCCGGAAGTGTTGGTTTTGATAAATTTGGTGTTCGAATGGGGTTGAGTTTTGTAAAAGGCTTACGTGCTGATGAGGGCAAACGTATTGTCGCGCAGCGAAAAATTCAACATTTCGAATCCATTCGCGATTTTGTGATTCGAACGCGTTTATCGTCTTCTTCACTTTGTACCTTAGCTGAGTGTGGGGCCTTTGAATGTTTTGGAGTATCGCGTCGTGATGCGTTGTGGCAAGTGCAGGGACTTGGACACGGAACACTTGCTTTACCTTTTGAGTTAGAAAACGCGGACGTTTCTTTTAAGGAGCTTTTAAAATTGGAGTCGATTAAGTGGGATTATGAAACCTCTTTTCATAGTTCTCGTGGTCATCCTCTTGAATCGATACGTGAAGATTTAGTTAACTTAGAACTACCGAGTGCGTTGGAATTAACCCAAAAGAAAAATGGATCTTATGTTCATTATGCCGGAATGGTGATTTGTAGACAGCGTCCACAAACGGCAGCCGGTGTTATTTTTATGACACTGGAAGATGAAACGGGTTTTGCGAATTTAATTATCTGGCCCTCGGTTTATGAGGAAAACCGAATTGCAATAAAGTCGATTGCGTTCTTAGGTGTATCGGGTCGATTACAGAATAAACATAATGTGACCCATCTTGTGGTGGATAAGTTGTGGCATCCAAAAGTTCACTTGAGGATACCGGATGCGAAAGCGAGAAATTTTCACTGAGATATAAAACTTGTAGGAGTATTTAGTTGTAGATCCCAACCAACGACAAAGGTATGGGTTTATAACATTCTTGACGATGCCGGCCCGGCTCGTTGGGAGATCGCTATTGGAACTTAAGCAATTTATTGAGGAACGGGGTATGCGGTTACGATAATCATTGCATTCCAAAGCGCAAATCTTGCTACTTTTTTATAGACGACTTCGTTCGCGTAAGTGGTTTTGCAGTCGCCCCAATCACTACAAACTCGACCCGATACTGACGTGTAGGCCTTCCATTTTCCAGACTGTCCAAGTCTCGCTCCTTGCATCCATCTCAACATTCGATCGCAATTGATGGCAACATTCTGTGAAACGCCCAAAGACGCATCACGTCGACTTCTCCACGAACCGTCCCAGCCGTCTAGTATTATGGCACCCGCTCGCAGCATTGCATCGTTACGCCCGACGTGCATTCTATTGATGTGCGGATTTGTCATCGGAACGCAACCACCCACGATCGCGCCGATCCCTGCCGAGTCGTTTTGGATATCGTTCAAATACTCCGAAGCTGCAAGTTCGCCCTGTTCGTCTTCTATCGAAATTAACTCTTCAACTTGTTCGGGTGAGAGTTGAATGGCATTTTCTCCGTCTCTGGATAAAACCATAGTGCTTCCATCTGGAATCGCTTCGAGGGCATCTGCTTCCTGAACAACACCGTCCGCGTTAAGTTCATTTTCATCTACGTTGGGACCGCAGTTAGAAAGTATGAGTGTAAGACTAAGTATGCTTAATGTAATAATGCGTTTCATGTTTTCTCCATTGTTGAACACTCTTCCCGCTATCGCAAAGACTGTGCCAATAAGAACATGAGGGTGAGTGGCGTTTTATTTACGATAAAAAAACGGACTTAAGGCTTAACATTGTATGCCATAATGAAAATGGATTCGACCTTTAGGCATGCGGTCCTAAGGTCTTGGGTTGATACTTATGCATCCAAGATTAAGTCATCTGCGGCGTCGAAATTGATTTGAGTTGAGGAAGCTTATTGAAACATAGATTCACGGGTGTGCCTAAATTAACAGTTTGCCGTTCGGGGCGTATCTCAGATATTGAAGTGAATATTTGTCAAAATGAATCTAGACCATCCTAACTGAAGTAGACTTCCCGAAATCGCGTACAAAAAGCGACGAGGTTTTCTTTGGTTTTTGCATAGCGCATCATTTCTGATTCGAGTGGTGTATTAATAGTGTTTTCTAAATAGCCAAACGCAACCGCATCTATGGATGAGGGTTCGTTAAAGAAATAATCTTTGTCTCCTAGAAGGACTGAAATGGCGTCTAGGTTCACTTTGGCTTCCATCAAGACCTCCTCAAAAGATCTTTTTCCTGTGCCTTGTCCGGTCAAGTCTCGTTTAACTTGTCTTCGTATCATCGGGGGGACGATAGGTTTTAGAAGCGCTGGCAGTTTATGAAAATAGGGTCCTTTGATTTCGTCAAAGGCGATCATCCACCTATGATAGAAGATCAAAAAGTAATAATGATCTTCAAAGAGGCGCCTTAAACATAAAGCCTGTGCTTGTTGTTCAGCGGACAAATGCACGTCCATTTCGATGTTGTGTTTCTTGCTTAGATGTTCAATGATTCTTTGGCTATCGGCCAAGAAGCTACCGTCTTCCAGAACGATATAGGGCGCTTTTCCGGTTTCTGATTCGGGGGCCATTTTCGGCGTAGTCACGGCGTGTTCGATTCCAGCCATTTTTAACCATGCTAACAGCTTAAGACAGGGAGGACTTGCCGACTCGATAGACCAGGCTGTTCTTAGAATCACGACTGTTAGATTTTCAGACATTTTTTCTCCGAATTTTGAACTGTTATAGATACGAACAGTCTCAAATAGCATGAGTCGTGTCTGTGCGAAATATGGATTTAGTCTGGGGAGACGTCGTCAGCGTTGAAATACAGTCTTTTGTTTCGTCCAAAAATATCAAAGATTTAAAGCGAATTTGGCCCATATTTGCAATATGTAGGGTGTTGTGGGATAAGTGCGATTTTTCATACAGGAGCTAAAATGAATGTCAAAAATGGATTATTGTTAATTTTATGTATTTCGATGTTTTCGTTACTTGGATGTACCGAAGATGGTGATGCCGATTCTGGAAATAATTCTACTGAAGTAGTTCAAACTGGAACGACTCCGACAACGGGGACAACTCGTATGGAAGATGATGACGATGTTGTTATTGAGGATGATCTTCCTGAAATCCCAGATTTTATTGTAGGACCAGATGAGGCCGACCGCTTTAAATCTGTCCATGGGTTACATACCCTTTGCGGTATCCAGCTTGACGATACGCTTAAGTGTTGGGGTGATAACGAGAAGGGCCAAGCTTTGGCTCCAACGGGAGCCTATTCGATGGTTCGCGTTGGGACGAAGATTGCGTGTGCTATTTCCACGGACTCTAGTGTTAAATGTTGGGGAGATGAAAAAAGCTTAGCCAAGATCACTCCAACTATTGAAAACTGGAAGGCTAAGACGGTCGCCATTAGTTCTGCAAACGTTTGTGTAATAAATGATCTAGGCGCGATTCAGTGTGCCGGCGATGAGACCTTCATCGGTGCTGGTTCAGAACCCGAAGGTCAAGACTGGAAGAAGTTAGAGATCGCTGACACCCACGCTTGTGCTGTCAACGAAGAGAATACGATGGATTGTTGGGGGAGTGATATTTATTTTGAAAATCGTAAGGATGTCAAAGATGTCAAAGACGTAAAGGTATCCAATTATAAAACCCATGTTCTTCACTATCCTGGTAATGGAGAGGAAGACTTTAGTGGTCCGCCGCGCTTAGAGTTTGAGCAAATGTTTGTAAGCGAAACCAGTATTCTTTATGTAGATGCTGATGGACATTATCTTCAGGCTGGCACGGTTCTGGGTTTTCCGAATCCTGATCCAAGATTCAGATATGAGCCCTCAGATCCTTTAACCTCACTTGTACTTCTAAATCATTTAGATCTAATTACTGCGCCAGTATGTGGATTGAACGCAGAACAGAAGTTTACCTGCGTTGAGGCTGAATCGTTTCGAGAGGTTTTGTCGAACGGTGAATACCTTGATGAGGTTCTAAGAAGTT
>CALJNB010000008.1 GCA_937981985.1 uncultured bacterium | reverse complement strand
GCATCTACGGAAATATCTAAATTATTATTTTCAGCGAAAGCTTGCAATGCGTAGCGGAAAATCTCTGCTGTAAAAAAGCGCTTATTTTTATCGGTGTGCAAGGCTTGGGAAAAAATTTCTTCTAGCCCGGGAGGGAAGGCCCTTTGAGGTTTTTTGAAATCACCGGAGGTAATCGCCTGCATCATCTCCATTTCACTGTTTCGTTTGAAAAGTCTCTCACCGGACACCATTTCCCATAGGACAATACCCATTGAGAATAGATCAGATCTTCGATCGAGTGGCTTGCGCAGACATTGTTCTGGAGACATGTAAGCGAATTTACCTTTTAAGTTCCCGGAATAGGTTGCCTCGACATTTTTTTGTGTGGATTTGGCGATTCCAAAGTCGAGAAGTTTAACGTTTCCATCGCCGGTGCACATAATATTGTGCGGACTAATATCCCGATGGATAAGCCCTACGTTTTGCCCATCGTCGTTCGTTAATTCGTGGGCAACGTGTAAACCGCGCAACGCACCGATAATTATCGCGATAGCAATATTTATCGGCACATTTCCATTACGTTTTTGTGCGAGGATATCAATTTCGCGCGTTGTTGTACCCCGAATGTACTCCATTGCTATATAATAGGTCTCTTTGTCTTTTCCCAGGTCATAGATTTCGACGACATTAGGGTGTTGGATTTTCGCAGCGATTCTAGCTTCTCTGAGAAACATGTCGACGAACTCCGGATCTGCGGCCAATTGTGGGAGCATTTTTTTGATCACCACCACCCGTTCTAGCCCGGCAATTCCATGTTCACGTGCTAAGTGGATCTCTGCCATCCCACCGTGAGCAAGCAGCGTAATGAGTTCGTATCTCCCAATTGTTGTGCGATCGTTCTCGTTCAAAGTTTCGCGTCCTTTTTGTAAAAAAGCTTTTGCATTTTTCCCGAGTCTTCTAGACAATAGTGTTCGCTATCCTTTTAACAAACTATCGTGAACAACGCTAAAACAACTTTCACCATCTTAAGCCTATTCACCGTACTAGGTTTCACATCATGTAAAGGCGATATTTGCCGGAAAATGGATGTATGCTGCAAAGCATCAACTCATATTGACGGAATCGAAAAGCATTGCAAAGACGCAATGTCCAAGTCTTTACAACCAAAAACTTGTCAGAGTGTCATTGAGACTCTACGTTTCTTACACCAGGATTCTGGAAAGATTCCAGACGAATGCCGCTGATATTGTTACATCGGGATAAGTTTGATTGATTTTGAAAAACACGGTTTTACCGACGTGGGGACCCCGGAGAAAGAAGGGAGCGCATCGCGCTATCGCGTAAAAAAAGATGGTAGCGACTATCTTCTATACTATTTCGAAGACAAAACCCGTTGTTTTCGCGCGAAATTCTTTTGCGAACAGCTGAGTTCGGTTCTCTTTGTGATACCAAAGATAATAGAAGAGGGCGAAGATTGGTTTTTGATCGAGATTTACGGCGAGAATGCGAAAAGTTTCTTTGATTCACAAGCTGACGGAGAACGGCTTTTTCATACGAAATACGCGCAGGAAATGGGGCGCTTTTTAAGTAAACTTCATAATTGTCCCGCGCCCATCCGTTTTGGGGATCCGACATCGGACTCTCGCGATCGTTCTTGGCTTACTTTTAACGGCTATGTTGCTGCTAAATTGGAACGCTTTTTAGAAGAGGTACGTAAACAGTCCTTTTCCGACGAATCGGTAGGAATCGTAAGAAATGCGATAGCAGAACTTCGTGATCAACTGGCATCGTTTCATCCGCGGACCCCGCCAACCTGGAATCATCGGAGACCTTCGGCTGAGCACGTCTGGATCAATCCGGAAACCAGTGAGATTGTCACTATTACCGGCTTTGAGTATTCGGTCTTTCTTCCACCAGAGTTGGATATGGCATACTTTTTATATATCGATGATGTCGATTTTGACGAAGCTTCCATCCATGCCTTTTATAAGGGGTACGGTTCGGCGAGAACTATGGACGTTCAGCGTCGCGAACGATTTTACAGGCGCCTCGCTGCATTGGACGCAATTATGAAAGACTCAGGTCCAACCAGTCTGGGAACCAAAGAACTTTTTCAAATTATTTCTTCGAAGTAGAACGTTAATTGGGGAGTTTATGAATGCGCCCGTTAACCCGAACGTTCTCACCTTGCCACAGGCGATTCAATTTAACGAGATATTCCCCCGTGTCATTCTCAAGAATAAGCTCGTTGGACTCTAAAATGCTTTCGAATCCGTTTTCGTCATCCACCTCAAAGACAGTGCTTGCAAACTGGTGTTCAAGATTACACGAAATCCATTTCGATACTTTGATCGAAGTCCCATCCAACGTCCGTATTGTGGGGGTTCTCTTAATGGCCATCCTAGCCTCCTTTATGTGTTTGTTTGTGTTATAAAGATCGTAAACACTATTTCTGAAGATTTCAATAATTTTTCGAGAAAGAAAATTCTTTGCGAGCAATAACCATTGAGCGCTCGTTATTCTGTTGTTACGAGACGAACGAGAATAAGCGGCAGAAACACGAAAGTAGCGGTCCTAGACTCTTTTGGTGTCTTCTCCGGTCGCCGAAACGTTCCGGAGGTCCCTTCCACGCATGGCCTTGCGGAGAGTCAAGATATGGTGGAGCGAGCATGGTTTGTATGTTGTTCGTTTTCTAGTTTGTTGATGTTCTGCACTCATTCAGACTAAATATTCATTATAAGAAAGGCGTTATCACATGAAGAACATTCAGAATTTACTCGTTATTGTCGCTGCATTTTTTCTTTTCTCTTGTAATTCAGAACCAGAGAATCTCCTAGAACACTGCCTCGAACAAATCGATAGTTGTAAGGGCACACCCACAGAGGAAGTATATAAAAGAGGTGATGAAATTCGCAAAGCTTCGGGATGCGACTATGCTGATTTGGAAACGTGCGCCCTTGAAGCAGAAAACGTTTGTCTGACCGAGAATCTATGCGCCAGAGAAAATACCGTATTGCTAGAATGCGTAGCGCAATTTTGCCAAAAATAGCCCAGCAGAATGTCAGTAAATCTATCCCGAAGGCTCTAAATAGACTTTCTTTGAGTAAGGGGTTAAGTTACCCGCCCATCAAATTGTACTAGGAACAGAAATGATACAGAAAATTAGCTGCTTATTCGTCTTCTTCGTTGCCCTTTTTGCACTTTCTTGTAGCTCGCCTACTGCCTTCGATATGTGTATCGAAGAAAGTGAATGCAAAGATGGACCCGAAAAATTGGTCTGTGACGAGGTGGCCGACCTTATTGAACTTACCGGGTGTGATGATGAGCCCTTAGCGTCCTGCCTTGATGGCCTTGATGATATATGCGCCATGGAACAAACGGACTGTAGCTCCGAGAAGGAGAAATTCAATGCATGTGGTCGTGCGTATTGCGAAAAAAACGAAGCCGAATGTCTGAAAGCGATTCAATAAATCAGGTCTACATTGTTTGGAAGCCCCACAATGACGCATTGCTATTGAGCGCATGAATTTCAACCTTTATCTAAGACGTCGTTGATACGGTCGTGGACAAAACACGTAGTAATTGTCCAGCTGCATACTCTCTCCCCCAGCTTCCAGAAATATTATAAGGGGTACTTCCCGCGATTTAAACGGAAGTTGCATCGCTAGGCACTCTATCCTATGAAAGGACATGCAACGTTTACTCTTCATATTCTTTTTCGCAAGCGGCTTCGCGTCCCTGGTTTTTGAAATTATTTGGGAACGCTGGTTAGTTGCTGTCTTCGGTTCTACGAGTCATGCCTTGGGAACCTTGTTGACCGCTTTTATGTTCGGGTTAGCACTCGGTGCTTGGCTTGGCTCAAAGCTGGTAAAAAAATATCACAACACTTTTTTAATATACGGTGTCATCGAAATTTGCATCGGTCTTTTTGCGTTTATCGCTCCGTCGATTTTCTTAGCCCTGCCGAGCATTTACGCGCCGTGGTACGAACTCTGCCAAGACCACCCCTATATCTTCAATATAGGACGATTCGTCGTTGCGTTCCTTGTTTTAGCCTTCCCAACAATCTTGATGGGAATGACGCTTCCGCTACTTGGAGACTTCGTTTCAAAGTATAAAGGTGCCGTCAAAGCCAAGTTAGGTGCGCTGTATGCCGTAAATACCATCGGTGCTTGTGCCGGTGCTTTTCTCGCAGGGTTCGTTCTCTTACCTGCCCTTGGGCTTTCCCGAACGAATACCACTTTTGCTATGATAGATATTGGCGTCGGCATCATCGTCATCATCACTTCGATTCTGGTGAAGACCGATTTCGAAAAGGCTGACGAAGATGAAGTTCTATTAGCTGCCGCCGAACCGATGACAAAAGTGAAGCCTATCTGGATTATCGCATCGCTATCTGGCTTCGTCTCAATGGCCCTACAGATCGCTTGGACACGCGCATACGTCATCGTTTTAGGTAGTTCGACTTATAGTTTCTCCTTGGTTTTGACTTCCTTCTTACTCGGTCTGGGTCTCGGAAGTGTTTTCAGTTCGGCTCTAGTTTCGCGACAAGTGAACGCGATAAAATGGATTGTCGCTACCCAACTTGGACTCTGCATTACTGCCGCAATCGCTACAGGCTTTCTCGATTATCTCCCGACTCTATTATTTGAACGAAGCAGGGAATCGATTGGTTCGGTGAATGAAATGTATCTGTATCAATTCGGTATGGTAGCACTTTTAGTGTGTATTCCGATGATTCTTCAAGGGATGCTATTTCCGCTTTTGATTAGCTGTCTGGTTAATAAAAAAGAGTCCGGAGGCGAAACGATTGGCAAGGTGTACGCTGCCAATACGGTGGGGTCGATAGTAGGAAGTTTTACTACCGGATTCTTCCTGCTTCCCGCATTAGGATTAGAGAATACGCTCCGTTTGGTATTAGCGTTGAGTCTACTCTCTGCCTTAGCCTTCGCATACGTTTCTATCGATAATAAGATCAAGATATCAAAAGCGATTTATGTAGGCGTACCCATTGCTGTGCTGCTTATCGTCTTCGCCCCACAGATCGACCGTGCTGAACTCACACGCGGGATGTTTCGTACATACTGGGCGCGAGAACTCTTCAATAAGAAAAAGTTTGCGAAGGATAGACCCAAAATTGTTTATGATCGCGACGGGTCTAATGCCACCATTACTGTGGAACACCGCGGAAAAATGGTAACCCTGAAGGCCAACGGAAAACCCGAAGCCTCTTCGGGCGCCGATATGGCAACCCAAATTTTGGTAGGCTTAGCACCTTTTCTCGTGCGATCTACAGACGAAAAGATGGGCGACGAGGTCGTGGCCATGATTGGTTATGGAAGTGGCGTTACAGCGGGCGCCGCTTTGCAGTGGCCGCTCAAAGAATTACACGTTGCCGAAATTGAACCTGCAATGTTTGAGGCTGCCCGATTCTTTGATGAGATAAATCACAAGCCTCACGAGGACGAGCGCATGTTTGTCTACCCTGCGGACGGCCGAAATTTTCTACAACTTTCACAACGAAAGTACGATGTTATCGTTTCTGAACCTAGTAATCCTTGGATCGCCGGTGTGGCCTCTCTCTTCACAACCGAACATTTCAAGATGGTAAAATCTCGTCTCAAAAAAGGAGGCGTCTTCGCACAATGGGTTCAGTTGTATGAAATCAGTCCGGAGAATGTCCGAGATATTATCGCCACTTTTTCCGATGTTTTTCCAAATGCTGTTGCATTTAGTTCGATGCCTAAAGGTACAGATCTCATTCTTGTGGCATCTGAGACCGAATACAAAATTCGACCCTCAGGATTCGAAAAGGCGTACGAAAATCCAATCACGAAGGCCGAACTTAAACGAGCCCATGTCCATTCGTCTATGGATTTTAATGGCCTTCTTTTTTGGAATAATAAGGAACTCCTTGAATTCGCCGAGGGCGGCATCTTCAATACTGATGATAATGCTCGGTTAGGATATCGCGCACCTAAAGATCTTATTGGATATGATTCAGGACGCTCTTATTTTTCGGACCGCTATTTTAAGCACGCAAATTATGGCGACCCAAGAGGACACGTGAGTCCTGATTGGGACATGTGGAGAGACGACGCGCGTGTGGTTTTGGCCAAGGCGGTATGGAAAGGCGGGAAGCCGGAACTTGCGGCTAGCATGGTAGAGGAGTTTAGTATTTCTGAGGGCGGAAGTAGGTCAGGGATGGATGACATTCTAGTCGCAATCCATGCCCGAAGCTTAGCGGTGGAAGAAGGCGTCAAATCTGCTTGGCCTTATCCCGAGTCTGATATTTCTAAACGTGTTCGGAACGCGAAGAGTCAGGACGAAGCCCATCGTGCGATTGCATTTTTGGAAAAAGATGGAGAACCCAAACTTGGATTTAGAGGGGAAAAGGGATTGGCTTATGCCTATCTTTTGTATTCTCAAAAATATTATAAATTCGCACAAAAACAGGTCGATTTTATATCCGATGAAGATTTAAAAAACTCTCTTTTATTCGGATTATTGAAAGGCAATATTTACGAAAAAAGAAGACGCTACCAAGAAAGTTATTCTAGTTTTGAAAAAGTGGGTAGGGCGCTGTTGGAAGAATCTCAAACGGTACAAGCCGAGGATTGAGAATTTCGACTATCGCCGGCGGCGTCAGTCACAAACCGGCTCTTCATTGATCAATTCGAAGACGTGTGCGCGGTTCCTTTCGAAGGAGTTTTGAAAACATTTTTTATTGGCAGGACATGGGTGGGTTTCTGCAAGAGTCAGTTTTTTCTTATTCGAATTTTCGAACTTAATAAGGAATTGGCGACCATCGATCTTGTTTTGACGCGTCTGTAATTGCCAAGGGTTTCCCTCGTAAAGCTGATATTCATCGTGGAATGTTTGTTCATTGTTTAATTCAAACTTGGCCTTACCGTTTGCGCAGAAATTCACAAAACTATCATCGTCCTGAGAAGTGAGGGAAAAGGTTCCTTGGAAAGACAAACCTAAGAGTTTCCACCGCCCCACTAAGTTTTCTACCCTCATCAAGTTTGGCACGTCGTTTTTACCCATGTCAGTTTTTGCGCTCGTATGGGTCCGAATAGACTCAGGCAACTCCTCGGTAAGGTATTTTGGCTGGGGTTTTTGAAAATTCTGAGACGCGCAGCCCAGAAGACAAGAGATAAAAAATAGGATCGATTTTGTGTAGAGCACTTAAAACCTCTCTATGAGAAATGGAAAAGTAACCGTCTTTATTAAATATGTAAAAAGTTCTTGAAACCAAATGTGAAATTCTGCATCAAAAGTGCTTCTTAGAGGAGTAAGTATGAAGAAATTATTGATTGTCCTATGTTCGTTGAGTTTTTCGTGCGCGGCAACGCCAGAAACGAAAAAAGAAAATCCGGTCGAAGAAAAAAAGAATTCGGAAGCCCCAAAATCCCAGCCTACAAGTGAACCGATGTCAGGCGCGGAGTCCGGACTTAGTTCCGATCGTATTGGCGATTCTAAGAAACGTTTGCAAGCCTCGCCAGGCGGCCAAATAATTCTTGCCGCAATCGAAAAAGCGGGCGGATTAGAGCCGTGGTTTTCAAATCCACTTCATTTTCGTTTTAACTATATGCCTCTTGCCGGACGGCCACCGATCGACACGCGCCAAGTTATTGATACCCGTTCGGCCCGTGCGCGCCATTTGGTTTTTGGGAGCGCCGATGATTTTGGAAAAGGTGGTGTCGAACTCGGTTGGACAGGAAATCATGCTTGGTCAAAAGGTTTAGCTGAAGATTCAAAAATTAATCCTCGTTTCTGGTCGCTGACACCCTACTATTTTGTTGGCGTACCTTTCGTCCTTGCCGATCCTGGAGTCATTTTGACCCTTGAAGGCGAGGAAACGTTAAACGGAAAACTATGTGACGTGGTTCGGGTAACTTTTGAAGCCGATACCGGAGACGCCCCCGACGACTATTATGTCGTATATGTAGATAAAACCTCCAATGCGGTAGCTGGTCTTCGTTACGTGGTTTCGTACAAAGGATTCTTTCCCGATGGTGGACAGACTCCCGAAAAGATCATGGTCTACGGAGATCCTATTGAAGCTAATGGTCTAAGATTTGCGACCACTTATAATACGTTTAAGTGGGACGTTGATGCAAAAAAGAAGGGCGATCTTGTGACCAAGATTGTCGCCTCTGATATAAAATTTGCACCGGTGGAATCCAGCTTTTTTGAAATTCCAGAGGGCGCAAAAACCAAAGACGGTTTTTAAGGCCCGGTCAGATAGCGTTGGTCGACTGTGAAAACATATATTTCGAAAAGAATCCCATCTGAACGCGCGAACGAGTCACGTTCGAATCTAAAGCGTTCTATTCTCACCTAAAGTAGCTATATAATCACGGACTTGAAAAGCAATCGGCTTTCGCTTACCGTCGCATCGATGTTGATGAACTTTTAAATGAGAAATAAATGAAACTTAAGATTATACTTTTTGTGGGACTTAGCGCCCTTTCTTTCGCTTGTTCAGGCGATGATAACGATACCGACAACAATACGACGAATAATAGTAAGACCAACAACAATACGACAAACAATCAAACCACCAATAATAATACGAATAATACGAACACTATTGGTACGACAAATAATTCGAATACCAACAATAGTTCAACCAATAACAACACAACGAACAACAGTTCAACTAATAACAATACAACGAACAACAATACGACCACAAACAACACTACCAACGGTATCGTATGCGAACCGTCGGAATTTCCTGTGGTCGACTCGCTGCTTATTTCTAATGCTACCGGTACGTCGATAGGATTAGTAAAAGAAGGCGCCACAACCTTTCTCCAAATGCGTTTTTCATACACGGCCGAAGGAGCAAACGATTCTTTGTTGACCGGGCCGGGAACTTACGAGTTTGGCGCCGCCGATACAGATGATTTTAATACGTGTAGATCTTGCATCCGAATTGGAACCGGTTGCGCCCCCCAAGCTGGGTGTGAGACCGAATTTATAGCCACTAAAGGGACGCTTGTTGTGACCGCATTTGACGAAGCCGCCCAAACCGTCGAAGGAACCCTGACGGGGCTAGAAGCTGAGGAAATTACGGTCGATGGCACCAGTATTTTAACCACCGTGGAGAACGGAAAACTCTTTTGTGTGGAAACGATTAACTTTCCTGCTACCGAATAGGCAGTACTTTTCCATTTGGAATGATGTCGAAGTTACCGGTAAATAGTGATGGTTAGGCCAGGATGTTTTCGTCGCCCGAATCCTTCACGAACATACACGCCGACCGACGTGCTTTCATGACATCTTGCATAAAATCAAAATCTACAGGGTCGGGTAGCCCAAATAAATCCAGGTCCGCCCGGGGCGCGTTGTTTAATGCCGTTTTAAAATCGGTTGTTTCAACGACGATTTCGATATCTAACAAGCGCGCCAAATCAAGCATGTTTTCTAGAAACCTAGTCGCAGCTTCAAGATGTTTGGGTTTTGGGATCGCCGTCACGACACGGATTTGCGCATCCCAGTTTTCTGCCAACTTATAGGCAGTAAGTAATGCGAGATCGATGTTTCCCAAATCCATACTGATTTCCCAATCCGGACTTTGATCGCGAACCCAAACATTTATAGATTGCTTCTGACCTAAACCTGCAACCGGTTCGTCGACGAATACGAGAACGCCCATATTTTGACTGCGACCCATGTCGATGAGTTCTTGAAACTGGTCGGTCGTGATATCGTTGTTTTTGGGTTGACGTAAAAATAAAATATTGGGCTTAAAGAAGGTGCCTTTAAGTGTTTGCATCACTATGCCGATGGCCTCCCAAGATGCATTGAACCCAACTTGGGCCCAGCGTGAAAAGACGCCTTCTTTCATGAAATCATTACCCAGGTGCGGAAGGGCGCGTTTTATTTCATCATCGCCGGTCTCAGGCGTGAGCCCCAGTAAAGTAATCGAACCTTTGGGGTAAGTGAGATCGCGAACCAGTTGGAACTCACCTCGAATTTCGCGGTGATCTGAGAAGGGGATGAGTAGATTCGGTTTCCACGCGCGCTCATTTGAATTTGGTAAATTATAAGTATGCTTTGCCGCCCATTCAGCCAAAGATACGAATAAACCACTTCGCATATCTCCTTGTTCTGATGGAATTTGCAGTCGAGTTAGGTAGAAGTAAAAACCCATCACCATGGCAACCGAGGTCAATCCTAAAACAGGATTGATAATGAACATCGCAAACAAACAACTTAGGGTACCAAGGACCGGGACACCTCGCCAAATTCTAAAAGTCGGTCGAAAACTCACCATCCCCAATCCTTGTTCGACAACCACAACGAGATTGGTAACAAGATAGGTAATGAGGAAAAACATCGTTATCATTGGGGCAATCATATTCAGATCGCGCACCAATATTCCGGCGAGCATGACGGCACCCGTCAGTAGGAGTGCTCGACGCGGTTCGCCGTTTGGCGAGAGTTTGGCAACCCATCGTCCTTTCGGGAGAATTTTGTGTTCTCCCAGAGCTTGAAGAATTCTAGGGGCTCCAACCAGACATGACGCCCCAGCCGAAAACGTGGCGCCCAACAAAGCGACCCAGACCCAAGTGGGCCAAACGGCCTTATCCATCATGACATTGTAATTCGAGGTGAGCTCTTCAACTGTGGCGATTCGCGAGAGAAGATAGGCTACGGTGATATAAATCGTCGCGCTCGCCCCGAGTGCCATTAGGGTTCCGCGTGGAATGTTTCGTCGCGGATCTTTGAGATCCCCAGACATACTTGCCCCGATCATGATTCCGGTTGCAGCCGGGAAGAAAATAGCAAATACGTTCCAAAATGATGTACCAGCAAATCCGGACTCTTTAGAGCCGACGAATTCACCAAATAATGTCGGTTCGACGATCAGTCTTTCTGGGAAGAAAGCGACCGAATAAAACGAGCCCAGTCCGATAATGACAAGAACCATTACGATGTATTGAACGCGAAAAGTTGCCGTGGTGGAAATGTAGGCCAGGCTAAACATGAGCGCGAATGCAATGAGATCTAGGCACAGCATGATAGCGCCAATGCTAAATACTCCACCCCCGGCTACAGTCAGTGTCGTAATTTGGTCGGCGAAGACCCACGTTAGGCCCTGGCGGAACCCGAAAATATACATGGTTCCGGCTAAGGCTTGAGCTAGAAATAAAGGTATGCCGACCGCGCCGCCGACCTCAAGGCCTAAGGATTTAGTGATCATCGCAAACGCCCCACCGGCACCAATGCGTACGTTGGTGACAATACAAGACATAGACAACGCTGTTGTCGTAACGATGACGTAAGCTAAGGCGATAATAACCAATGCACCAATCAGGCCTGCATTTCCGACAACCCAACCCTCGCGCATGAACATAATAACGCCAACGATGGTCATCACTGCCGGTCGGAATACACCCGAGAAGGTACCGAATTTTTTCTGTTTTTCTTGGTCGTCAACTTGCGCTTGAAGCGACTGGGTTGCGAAGGTTTGATCGTCTTCCATGGATCCTCACGTAGGCTCTAAGCGTAGTGTAGATCGTGTTCGGCTAATGGGAAGAAATCCGTTGTTTTCAATCAATCTTTGGATTTTTGACTTTGTGCGTCAAGATTGGGAGAACACCAGTTCTAAATCACCGTACTCATGGCCGAGGTACTTTTCACGTTGAGCCTCTTTGTATGCTTTTCGTAATTGTTCGGTAGAGATAAAAGATTCCAGGAGGGACCAGTGCGATGTCCCTTCTTCATGAAGACCGCTAAGTAACGCGGTTATCGTTTGAGGACGGGAATTAGAATTTAATTTTACTAGGCTCGTCATCGATCCATGAATCACGCGTCCGTCTGTTAATGTGGCAGCCTCCACAGCACGAGACGCCCCGGTTCCGATTGCTATAATGCGGCGGCCGTTGGCTTTTGCCCCATTAATCGCCTCCGCAGCATCTTTAGAAATTATCGACAATTCGGGTAGTGGGAGTAACAAATCTAACTGTTTGTCTCCAGTAGTCGATAAGCCGGTCGCATGAGTCACGGTAACGATTTGGATTCCTATTTTTTTCATTTCCAAAACCATTGCCCAATCAAGATGGAATCCACTTGAAGGTGGCTCTACGGCGACGGCAGGACCGGAGAAAATAGTCTGTTGATCCCAATCCTCCAACCTCTCCTCAAGATATGAATATTGGATCGGGTTGCCAGCTTCGTAGATTTGTTGGAATAAATTTCTTTTTGGTGAACAGAATTCAATCTCGATGAGTCGTCCGTTAATGTGCGCGATATTTTTAACTATTGCCTTCAATGTGCCACCGAACTCAATGCAATCCCCTACTTGGAACGCGTACCCAGGGAGCCGGTCTTCGGTTGGAGTATTGTAGTCTCCGAGTCCAATCGAAACGGCTAACCAATGTGAGACGTTTTTGGGCTGATCGCCCAGGTGGAGGGCAAGCCGGATTTCAACGCATTGGTTTCCGATTTTTCCGATGAGACGGGAGGGCATCGTCGCGGCGTCGTTGACGACAACTAGATCGTCTGCACTTAATATTTGGGGGAGTTCCTTGAGTTGAAAATGGCGAGGTTTGCCTTCGTTTTCGACGACCAATAGTTTGGCGTCGTTGCGGCGAGTTGAACGTGTTGCAGGTTGCAGAGGTTTCATAGTGCTCTCCATTGTGAAGCTGTAAAACGTACCTGCTCAAAATGATCGTGCGACAGGAACGCCCAAAGGTCGCGGGCCACATCTTCGGGTTGATAGAGCGCATCGAAGTCGGCGTCGGGGATTGCCGCGCGATACATGGCAGTGTTCATATCGCCCGGGTCGATCGCCAAAAACTGGATTCCGTAATCCTTTAATTCTTCATTCCAAATACGTGTCATGTGATCGGTTGCCGTTTTTGAAATACTATAAGCTCCCCAGGTCTCATAAGCCGATACTGCAGCGTCGCTTGAAATATTAATGACGCGACCGCGCTTTTTCAGAATCATCGAACTTAGTAAACGTTTGGTAAGTCGAAAGGGGCCAAGGAGGTTGGTCGCAAGAACCTCTTCGAACACCTCACAATCGGTGTCTAGAAGAAGTTGAAGCGGTTGTTTCCCAGAACCACCCAACTGACTTGCATTATTAATAAGTACATCAATCTGTCCCAACTCACTTAAAACCTCGGCTGAGATTCTAACGATTTCGTGTTTGTTGGAAAGGTCGCCAGAGATTCCGATTACACCTGCGGCTAATAGATCTTTGTTGAGTTGTCCTGCGCTACGGCTAATAACGACAACCCTATGACCGGCATTTGCGGCTTGTAAGGCTAGGCTTTTCCCAAGGCCCGAGTTAGCGCCGGTGATGACAATATTTTGTGCTTGAATATTCATTTTACTCTCCATTTAGTTTCGAAAGAAAAGTCTTTCTAAACTATGGTGGTGAAAATGTTTTACTTTGTAAAGCTTTTTCTTTATATATTGCTTTGGGAGATTTAATGAAGGCCATGATTTGAAGAAGAATGAAAAAGAAAAGACACGTCGAAGTATTATTGATGCGTTGAAAAATAGTGAAGGTTTGGATGCAGGGGCTTTAGCTGAGATGTTTTCACTCACACCGATGGCGATACGTTTGCAGCTTTACGATTTGCGCGAAGCGGGCTTAGTTGAAGAACGATCTGAGGCAAGACCCAAAGGAAGGCCAGCCAAAATATGGAGTTTGACATCGGCCGCTGATTCCTATTTCCCCGATACCCATTCTAAACTTTTAATTGAGATTCTTGATGGTGTGGAAGAAGCGTTTGGAGAAAAGGGGGTGGATACGCTCACTAAGAGTAGGGGAGAAAAGCAGATTGAACGTTACCTGGAAGTGATCGGTGAGACTTCGAAGTTGAGAACACGACTGGACCGCTTAGCGAAGTTACGAACCCTGGAAGGATATATGGCAGAAGTTCAAAAAGAAGGAGATGGAATATACCTCCTTATCGAGAATCATTGTCCGATTTGCGCTGCAGCGACTCGATGTCGAGGGTTTTGTGTTTCTGAATTAGAAGTTTTTCAGACGGTCATTGGTCAAGAGTATAGCGTCGAAAGGACGAAGCATATTCTTGAGGGGGCTCGACGATGTGTCTACCGTGTCTGCAAGAAATGAGATTCATTTTTTTCTGCGACCTGCGATAAGAAATCCTAAACCGAGCACAAGGAAAAGACCTGAAGAGCGCGAGCTCTTCGTGGTGCTGCATCCCCCCTCTGTTTCCGTTTGGGTTGCGGTGTAGGTGATTTCGATTTCATGTTTCGTTTCGCCGATGGCTGCCGTGTAAGTAAGCGTTTCCTGCTTTCCGTCGATGATTTCGACCTTGCTAGTGTCCGAGTTCTGAATGCGGTCCTTTTCCGGTACATTTTTCGAAGGTGGAAGGGTCGCCTCATAAACTGTATCTACTAAATTGTCGTCCACATCGTATGCCTCAAAGACTTCGTGGCCCGTGATGCTAATTTCTGTTTCACATTGGTTATCAAAAGTTGCTGTTACGCCGCCGGTACATCCATCTCCATCCAGTGTTACATTGAGGCACGGTAATTCGGGGGTTATTTTCACGTCGTGGGAAATAACTTCACTATCGCTGGTACAACCGGCCTCGGCGATAGAATACGACAGGGTAATTGTCGAAAATACTGAAAGAAGAAGGGCGCAGATCTTTGTCGTTTTTTTGATTCGTTTCATTTCGTCTCCTATGGTTAGGTTAAGATTTCAAAGCACGTTTTGGGCCAAGTAATGAAAGGGGGGTGGGCTGAATTTCTAGCATGAATTGGGGCGCGCTTACTCCAGCTACGGAAACTAATGTCCGGCCTTTACCGCGGCGGTGAGTTCCGTCACGTTGAATATCTTGTAGTCTTCAAAAATGAGGCCTGACATTTTGCAATTGAGGAAACGATGATCATCGATAGGTTAAAAGAAAGTTGGACCGAAATGAGCGACGGGAAGTTCATATGGCAGGTGCCCGAGGGATGGATGCAAGGACGTTCTCTTTTTGGCGGTTTGAGTGCAGCGGCAGCGGCAAGTTTGGCAAGTCTCAAAACCGACCGGAAATTGAGAACGATGCAAGCTCAACTTGTCGGCCCGATTGTTCCAGGAGAGATTAGCGGAGAATGTACAATCATTCGCGCCGGTAAAACGACAAGCTTTATTGAGGTTAGATTAATCCAGGACAAAAGTTTACGTGCGCTATTCGTTTTCGTATTTGTTGAAAAAAGAGAGGGGTCGGTTTCGATCTCTGGTCCGGAGAAACCCGATTGGCTGCCGCCATCTGAAGCGATTCAGATTCCCTACCTTGATGGATTGACGCCACAATTTACTCAAAATGTTGAGTTTCGATTCGCCTACGGTGGTATCGCATTTCAGGCTTTCGAAAGCCCATCAACCGGCGGTTATGTTAAATTTAATAACTCCAAAGAAATTCTCCCCCCGCAACAGATTGCGCTTCTTGATGCGTGGTTTCCGCCCATTTTCCCTGTTTTGAAAAAACCTGTTTTCGGCAGTACCGTCACCTGGACGGCCCATATACTCGCCGACTCACTACCGGGTTTGCACCAATTTAAATATGACTCCATCGTAGCGGACGGCGGTTTTTCGACCAGCGTTGGACATCTATGGGATTCGGCCGGTACCTATGTTGGATACACTGAACAAACGGTGGTCATCTTCGATTAAGTGTCTTGCAGTGCAGAACTTAGCGCAGCGACGTGTTGTATAAATAGGCGACGCTGCTAGGATGCGCGCGGTTTGACTTTCGGTATTCGGAAAAAGTTGATGACAGATTTTTTAAAAACCTTGCATGATCGTCCTCTTGTTTTTGATGGCGCGGTTGGGACCCAACTCTATGAGCGCGGGATCTTCATCAATAAGTGTTTTGACGCTGCCAACCTTTCTAACCCTGAATTAGTAGCTAAAGTTCACCAGTCTTACTTGGAAGCGGGGGCCGATGCGTTAACGACAAATACTTTTTCGGCGAATACAATCCGACTAAAAAAACATGGTCTTGAAGCGGATATTAAAAAGATAAATCAACAAGGTGTTGAAATAGCCAGATCTGTGGCAGGTAATCGTGGTTTTGTCGGTGCTTCTGTGGGGCCAACGGGAAAGAAGCCGGCCATGCTTTCTGATCGCGAGCTCGAAGAAATACGGAAAGCCTATCGCCAACAAATTGAGTATTTGGCTGAAGCAGGGGCAGACTATATTCTTCTAGAAACCTTTCGACAGATTAGCGAGATCCGTTTGGCGATCGAGGCAGCAAAAGAAGTTTGTTCATTACCTATTGTTGCTCAACTCGCATTCGATTCAGATGCAAGAACCGCAGATGGTGCTGATCCAGCTCGGGCTGCAATTCTTCTCAGAGAGTGGGGAGCCGACGTCTTGGGGACCAACTGTTTGGAAGGTCCGAACGTCGTATTTAGCGTCGTTGAAAAGATGATCGAAAGTGGTATGCCGATTATCGCTCAGCCCAATGCGGGGTATCCACGAAAGATTGATAACCGTTTGATCTATATGGCAACTCCTGAATATTTCGGTGTGTTCGCGAGGCGATATTTTAAACTCGGTGTTCGTATTGTTGGCGGCTGTTGTGGTACCGGTCCGGAACATATTAAGAGTATTGTTGGCGCGGCCAGAATGATGGGGGCATCCACTTCTATTGAAAGTCAGAAGTCCACGATTTCCCTAGCTGAATTATCCGAGGTTTCGCCTCAGATCGAGATTGCCGAGGAAGAACGCACCGACCTTTCCGCAAAAATTATGAGAGTTTACAATGATCGGGTTTTGGGGAAGGGAGACGAAAAGGCGCAAAAAGTGTGCGCACAAAATTTCGTTGTAAGTGTCGAGGTGAATCCTCCAGTTGGCCTGGACCTTACAAACAGAATCAAATCCGCAAAACGTCTAAAGAAAGCCGGTGTGGATGTTATCAACATAGCAGATGGTCCGCGCGCGTCCGCCAGAATGTCGAACTGGGCTTTAGCGTCCGAATTCCAAAATAAACTAGAAACTGAGACTATCGTACACGTGTGCGGACGAGATCGAAATTTGTTGGGCTTGCAAATGGATATCCTCGCATATCATGTTGCAGGCCTGCATAATCTCGTTGTGATCACTGGGGACCCGCCCAAGGTCGGAGATTACCCTAACGCGACTGCTGTTTTCGATCTTGATAGTATCGGCATTTTACGTTTGATTCAAAACTTTAATCGCGGCGTGGATCCGGCCGGTCGTGACTTCGGTACAGCTACCAAATTCTTTTGCGCTTGCGGCGCGGAACCCGCTGCGATCGATTACGACCGGGAAATTCGACGTTTGGAACTTAAAAAAGCATCAGGCGCTTCTTACATAATGACGCAACCCATTTACGATAATCGTGTTTTGGAGCGATTTTTAGACGATACAAAGCATCTGGATATGCCTGTCATGGTTGGGATTCTTCCACTCGCAAGTTCGCGCAATGCCGAATTTCTTCATAATGAGGTACCAGGAATGGCAGTACCGAAAGACGTTCGAGAGCGTATGGAAAGAGCCGGTAATGGTCCTGAGGCGAAAGCGGTCGGTATCGAGATTGCGCAACACACCTTGATGTCGGTTCAAGAGCGAGTGATCGGAGCCTACGTAATGCCTCCATTCGGCCGATACAGCGCCGTCGCCGAAATTCTATCTTGTATCGACGGTTACGATGCTCCCAAGAAAAAGAAAAAGCGTCTCTAAGTAAAAAAAGTAGCTTTATGGGGCAGGATGGAGGTGATAACTTGTCATCAAAGAAACAATCCAAAACTTAGAACTTCGAATATAAAGCAGGAAATTTGATGACAATTTCAGCCTTTCGTAACGTACCTAAAACGGGCGTTATTTACGTCATGTCAGAAGCAGCCAAATATGGTTACGATCCAGACGACCCCGGGTGGACCAATTTTGGACAAGGTCAACCCCAAACGGATGCGCTAAGTAAAGACGAATTTCGTTTCGAATCGATCCCGATCGAAGACGGTGATAATGAGTACGCCCCCGTGGTTGGAATTTACGAGTTACGCGAGGCCGTCGCGAACCATTATAATCGGATGTATCGAAAAGGTCTTTCTAGTCAGTACACTGCAGAAAACGTATGCATTTGCGGAGGAGGTCGTGCAGCATTGACTCGAATTGCCGCTTCGATTGATGCCATCAATCTGGGGCATTTTCTACCGGATTACACGGCTTACGAAGAATTGTTGGATCTGTTTCGAAGGTTCACTCCTATTCCCATTCTTTTAGATCCTAAATCTGCTTACCATTTTACGGCAGACCAGTTACGCAGCGAGATCTTGGGACGTGGTTTGACAGCTCTGCTTTTTTCTAATCCCTGCAACCCTACTGGGAAAGTAATTTCGGGCTCTCTTTTGAATGAATGGGTGGGTCTGTCAAGAGAATTTGATTGCACAATGATCGTCGACGAATTTTATTCCCACTATATTTGGGATCAGCCTATCGAAAAAACTTCGGCTGCAGCTTTTGTTCATGACGTGAATAAAGATCCTGTGGTATTGGTAAATGGTCTTACTAAAAATTTTCGCTACCCAGGTTGGAGAACTGCATGGGCGGTAGGTCCAAAAGATGTGATAGAGACATTGGCAAGCGCGGGTAGTTTTTTAGATGGAGGAGGGTGCCGTCCGATTCAAAGAGCTGCGATTGACGTGCTTCAAGCAGACCTCGTTGATAAGAGTATTGTAAACTTGCAGACTACCTTTCTTGAAAAACGAACACTGATGTTAGAAGGGCTAAAAGGAACGGGCATTCGCGTGCCGCTTGACCCAGAAGGGACCTTTTATATTTGGGCAGATGTTTCAGGGCTACCAGAAGGAATTAACGACGGGATGTCGTTCTTCAAGGAAGGTTTAAAGCACAAGTTCATTTGTGTTCCAGGCGAGTTCTTTGATGTCAACCCTGGGCGCCGACGTGCAGCGCGTCCTTCACGCTTTCGTAATTACGTTCGTTTAAGTTTCGGCCCTGAAAAGGAGGCGTTGAAATCCGGTTTGGAGAGTATTCGAAGGATGTTAATCCCAACTTAAGAGTTTTGTTCTCAGTCAAGTTTGCACGGGCGAACCACCGTGGTAGCTTTCATCGAAGAATCAGTTTAGGTGAAATGTGTTAGCTCCTGCGAAAAATTTAATTCAAGACGGTTTCAGGCTTCGGGAGATCACCAGCGTGCTGACAAAGCACGGCTTCGTCGCCGTTGTGAAAAGCGCAGGGCTCGGCCGCTTCCTATTAGGATTGGGCGACGAGGTTTCCGAATTCGAAGAAGACGAAGAGAATCCACTTATACCGCTTACGAGTGAATCAGCTTATCGTTTTAGGATGGTTCTACAAGATTTGGGTCCAACTTTTGTAAAGCTTGGACAAATCCTTTCCACGCGTCCCGATATCTTGCCTCCTGCTTTCATGGATGAATTAAAACTCCTTCAAGATCGTGTTCCGCCGATGTCCTTTGATATCGTGAGGTCTATTGTGGAGACCTCCTTGGATGGAGAAATTGTAGACTTTTTTGACGATTTCAATGAGCAACCTCTTGCTGCTGCGAGTATCGGCCAAGTCCATCGAGCAAAGCTTAAGTCTGGAGAAGAAGTAGTCGTAAAGATTCAAAGAGATGGAATACGCGCAACGATTCGAAGCGATCTTGATATCCTATATTACATCGCAAAATTATTAGAAGCGACAATTGAAGAGTTCGAACTCTACACTCCAACGGCAATAGTAAAGGAGTTCGAGAAGGCTATTTTATCCGAACTTGATTTTACGTTGGAAGCTCAGAATATTGATGAGTTCAAACAGAACTTTGATGAGATCCAATACGCTACCGCGCCAATGGTCTATCACGAACTCACTACTGAACACGTGATGACTTTAGAGTTTATTGATGCGACCAAACTCTCCAACATTCAAGGCGGGTCTGAACGCGCGAAAAAGATTCTCCCACATCTTTTAGATTCTATGGTGAAGATGGTCAT
>CALJNB010000007.1 GCA_937981985.1 uncultured bacterium | reverse complement strand
CTCATGACGGCTCTCGAATCGCGAGTTGCGGGGATTCACATTTATGTATCTGGTCTAATAGCGGCGAATTAATCCACAAACTAGAGAGCCCAACGGCTGGACTCAACGCTATCATGTTCACTTATGATGAACGAATTGTTACAGCGGCTGGTGACGATGGAAATATCCATATCTGGTTTCTACCCGAAAAAAATACGCAAATCGTCCAACACGCGGTCATTCACGCCAATCAAGTTTGGGTGACAAATATGGACATTTCCCCCGATATGAGAACTCTCATCAGCGCGGGTTATGACGGCACGGCTCGAGTTTGGGATATGTCTAACGGCGAATGTGTGCGGACGCTGAGCGGGCACACCGGTCCAGTTACCGGGATTACCCTAGGCTCAAGAACTTACACGTGTGGTGCCGACGGCACGATCCGAGTCTGGAACGATGTCTGGAAACTGATCGACGAACATCACGGCTTCGATAAACTCACGGGAATCGCGACCCACGGTGCTAATATCTGTGTAACAGCCGCAAACGGAGACGTTTTCAGCCTAAGATCCGGAAAATTAATTCCACTCTTGCGGCATCGCGGAGAGGCCCGTACGACTAAAATGAGACCCGATGGGGTCTCAGCATCCGCCGGTGAAGATGGTTTAATCATGTTTTATCAACCTGAATTCGAGACGCCCTACGCGGTGATTAAACTCCCGACACCGATTTGGGATATCGCTTTTGATCAAGAACACTGCGCTATTGCCGGCGATGACGGCAAAATCTATCTCCATCGAGCAAAATGAAACCCGAAACGATTCAATACCTCTCCGAAATAAATTCTCTCGAAATTATTTGGAATAACGGAAAGGAACAAAGCTTTCCGACCGAAATTTTACGAGGCTTTTGTCCGTGTGCAGGCTGCCAAGGACACAAAGCCGGTTTACCGAAATTCATCAAGTCGCAACGTGATATTGGATTGCAAATCGAAAACGTGACCCCGGTAGGAAACTACGGAATGTGCGTTATTTGGGGGGATGGCCACGATACCGGAATTTACTCCTTCCAAACTCTACTAAGATTTGATCTCGACGGTTATAAAAAGAAGCCACCGACCGAAGGCGATGTTCTTAATCTCATCGATCCGCCAAAGTAATTTCCTACATCGCTCCGGAAAGTTCGCGGGGATGGGTGGGAATACAAGAATGTGTAGTATCCCACGGTAGATCATCTTTTGCATCTCGATCGGCCGGGAGTCCCAGAGCTTCAATCTGTTCTTCGGTCGTGTAATCGAAATGAAACGCGTTGCGAAACGCATCCAATTTCCCGACATGAATTGCGGCTCTCAGGGTGGACATCAGATTTTGATAAAAAGTAAGATTATGGGTTGTTGTCAAAACTGACCCCAATATTTCTTTCACACCAATAAGGTGTTTTATATAAGCTCGCGAAAAGTGTTCGCATGCGTAACAAGCGCATTGTGGATCAATCGGAAATTTATCTTGCCGATATTGCCCCTTCGTAACACGGAATCGTCCCTGGCGGCCAAAAACAACGCCCGATCTTGCAAGCCTAGTCGGAAGAACACAATCAAACATGTCCATTCCTCGCCAGACCGCCTCAACAATATCTTGCGGATATCCAACGCCCATTAAATAACGAGGTTTATCTTCCGGTAAATGCGGTTCCGCCGCGTCTACGGCCTGCATCATGAGGTCCAAGGTCTCACCAACAGATACTCCACCGATTGCATAGCCTGGAAGGTCATGGGCAATCGTCATCTGAGCAGAAACAACACGAAGATCATCGTACACCGAACCTTGAACGATACCGAAAAGAGATTGATGTTCGTTAGTCATCGTTTCTTTACATCGGGCAAGCCACCTATCGGTTCGGTAAATCGCTTCCTGCGCGGCCTTATACGTTGTTGGAAATTCGACGCAAACGTCGAAGGCCATAACGATATCAGCGCCGAGGTTTTGTTGAATTTTCATACTAATTTCGGGCGTCAAAGTGACTGGCTTTCCCGATTTTTCGAACACAAAGGTAACCCCTTTTTCGTCCAGACCAATGCGAGGAAGACTAAACACTTGAAACCCGCCACTATCTGTCAAAATCGGTTTGTCCCAGGCCATGAAAGAATGCAGCCCACCGAGTTTGGCGACCAGTTTATCCCCAGGCGCTAAGTTCAGGTGATAGGTGTTTCCCAGGCAAATTTCTGCGCCTGTCTCTGCGAGTTGTTTAGGCGTCATCCCTTTAACGGTTCCACGGGTTCCGACTGGCATAAACGCTGGGGTCTGGAAGGTCCCATGAGGAACAGTCACGGCGCCTCGGCGCCCTCGACCGTCTTTAGATTTTAACTCGAACTGCAAACTCATTGAACAACCTTTCGTGCTTCCCTTTTGGTGCTCGCTTGTCTACGAAACCCGAGCGAAGATCAATAATAAGTTTGGCGATTTCGAAAATCAGTCAACTTAGAAAATTGCCCAAGCTAGAGCAGAAAAACCGCACGATAGAGATTTGACATCCGCCGAGGTTTATTTCCATTCAGACACGTGGTAAAATTGCATCAAATCGCCATCATATGACGCTTGCATTTCGATAAGAAATTGCTAATTAGTACTCGGGTCGACTCTCTAACAATGGGCTATCTTTTCTATGGAAGAAGCACTTCCACAATTACCGAATATTGGTGACTTAGTCGCCGGGCGTTTTAGAATCGTCAGCCTCCTAGGTACAGGTGGTTTTGGCACCGTCTATCGTGCTCTACAGGAAAATATCGGTAGAGACGTTGCGTTAAAATTCCTCACACCTGGAATTGCCAAAGATCCTGTAAACGTAGAACGCTTCCGCCGCGAAGCATTCCATGTCAGTCAACTGCGACACCCCAATACGATTACTATCTACGATTACGGTCAAACTGAAGAAGGCCTAATTTATATGGTTATGGAAATCTTAGAGGGCGTTTCCCTCGCAGATTCAATTCAGGACGAAGGCGCGATTGACTGGCCTCGCGCTGCCCATATTTTCATCCAGATTCTGAAGAGCTTATCGGAGGCTCACCGTCGAGGGTTAGTTCACCGAGATCTGAAACCCGAAAACATCTATCTTTGCGAATTATTTGGCGAACAAGATTACGTTAAAGTTCTAGATTTCGGCGTTGCGAAAATGACGCTGGAATCGGAAAGCGATTTAGAGATGAAGCTCACAAAGGCAGGTCGTATTTTTGGGACGCCGATGTATATGGCTCCTGAACAAGCATGCGCAGAACCGATAACACCCGCAACCGATGTCTACGCACTTGGTCTACTCATCTTCGAAATACTTACGGGACAGCCGCCTGTAACCGGACGAAATCGAATTGATGTCATTCACAAACAAATTCGCGACGAAGTTCCCGTTTTGACAAAAGAAATGATCGGTACCGCGATGGGGACGTTTATACGCCGAGCGACAGAAAAAAAACCCTCAGCGCGTTATCTTGATGCCGCCGAAATGTTGGAAGGATTTCTCGAAACGTTAACAGAATTGAATGTACGGCCTCACGCACGTGGCGCAACTCGTCCTGATATTTCTATTGCCTCTTTGATTCCAGACCTAGAAAGTTCTGTAGAGCCGAAAGGCGAAAAACTACCAACGCCCAAAGAAGTTGATTATGAGGCGGGAAACGAAACCGTTGAACCCCAACACGCCATCGAATCAAAAGAAGATGCCGATGATGATACCGTGGAACAAGCGTCGCTTTCTGAGCGCGTAGATAAAAAGAAAGAAACGGAAAAAAAGAAAGAAAATCCATTCGCCAAACGTGAGCATTCAAAACCTCGTTACGAAATCCCCTTAATCGGACGAAACAACGAAATCAACGCATTGGGCGGGTTTGTCTCCGGACATCTACAAAATAATACAAGTGCGACGGCCCTAATTGAAGGCGAGGACGGGCTCGGAAAAACACAATTAGTAAAATCCTTAGGGAACCATTTCAAACGTCTCGGAATCGACTCCTGTCGTGGGAATTGCAACGCTCGCTCGGTTGAACTCGAACCCATTCGTGACGCCCTCATTGCATTTTGGGGACTGGAACAGTCCGACAGAACCCAAATCCAACGAACCATCTACGGCGACCTAAACACCATGGGTTTGGAAAACGAGAGCGACCTTATCGTCAGTTTTCTTAATCCAATATCAAACGATGAACCTTCAAGTAAAAATACTGGAGCACTATTTGCGAGTCTCGAAAAAGTTCTCATCAAACTATGTCATAGAAAACCGCTCGCAATCATTATCGAGGACCTGCAATATGCAGATAGCGCCACACTTGAGTTTATAGAATTCCTCTCTCTGACCATGCAAACTCAGAATCTACGACTTTGTCTTCTTTTAACGATGCGGCCTGATGCTCGCGTCATGAACCCCAATATCGATGTTACTTTTCGTAAACTAGCAGAACGTTTGCAAGGACGATTTACGCGCTCCCGTCTACGCAGATTGTCAGGGAAGCGACTGGTTAATTTACTCGATGCTATCCTACCTCTAGAACAACGGCTGAAGGAACGCGTTGGCTGGCTTTGCCAAGGCGTCCCACTTCATGCGATTCAGATCATTCGATACCTACAGAACGAAGGGCAACTGAAGAAACTCTCCGATGGAAACAATCCCCTCTGGACACTTCAAGTGGGCTCACCGAGAGACATCAACCTTCCTCCGGACCTAATGGAGCTAATGCATCTTCGGGTAGAACAAGCGATAACGGGGAAATCCGAAACGGCCCTACGTGCTCTTCTTGAGTGGCTTGCTACTTTGGGAATGCGAACACCAGTTGAGCTTCTTCGTGGGGTGCTACGCGATCATCAAAACCTAGAAGCTGAACTTGGTAAACTACGCGACGAAGGCATCATCCTGCAAACAACCCATCATAATTTTGTATGCGTGGAATTTGATAGCTCGTTATTAAGGGAAGGGATCCTACGCTCGCTTTCAGAACGATGGGAAAGCCGACGCCTTCACAAAGATGCAGCCGAAGCTAAAACGTCCTTTTATCAACAGCACAACATTCCGATTCCGCTCGTCGAAATAGCCGAACATTGGCGACAAGCCGGTGAAGCTGATCTTTATCGTGATACCATTCTCGCGTCGGCACAGCGCTCTATGTCTCAGAGAAACTTACGCGGCGCGCGAGATCAATTCCGAGAACTTATCGATCTATTAGACCGCAACCATATTAAGAACGATGCCTGGGTTAGCGCGCACATCGCTTCGGGAGAACTTGCATGGCGATTCGGAGAATTCGGTCGGGCCGAAGATCATTATCGCCACGCGGTAGAACAGGGGAATGCGGGCTTTGAACTCGGTCGTGCTATTCGTGGCTTAGGTCATCTGTTGACCCTGCAATCCAAATTTGACGAAGCACGTTCTTGCTTTCAACGCGCGCTTAAACTTTCCGAAGAGCAATCCGACGACCCTTCTCTCGCCAAAGCACTTGTTGGAATTTCTAAGATAAATTTCTTATCCGCGGATTTAGTAAAAAATAAGCCGATTGTAGAACGACTAGAAAAAATGTTGGTAACGCTACCCACAGGTGAAATATCCGGGAAAGTTCTGTTACACCTTTCTCAACTTGCACAACGTCAAGGCAAGCTCGCCAAACGTTACGATTACCTGGTCAAGGCGCGGCATCATTTTGAAGATGCTCGAGACAAGCAGGGATTAAGCAATGTACTGTTTCGACTTGGTGGCGCGCTCACCGATCCAGCCAACAATGCACCGGACAGATACCTTGAAGGACGCAAAGTTCTCAAACAAGCGCTCGAGCTAAAACAAGAATTAGGTGATCGATTTGGGATGGCTGAAACCTACCGTTATTCAGGACAGCTCGAGCTCCAATTTGAACGCTACGACCTGGCAGAACAACTCCTTCTACAGGCACTCAATCTTCATAATGCGCTCGGAGTGCCTCTGAACATAGGGGCCACGCGAATGGCTATCGGGCTCACTAAGATGTACCAACACAAATATGACGAAGCCAAAGAAAACCAGAACGCGGCGTTAGTGCTCTTCCGAAAAATAGGCGATACTTTAGCCGCATCTCATGCACTAATGAATCTCGGAGCCTTAGCCGTCAACGAAGTTGATATCCCGACGGCAAAAAAACTGCTCAACAATTCTCGCGAAGAAAAGGAGTCCATTGGTAGCGATTGGGGGATGATGGATATTCAAAATCATCTTGCCATTTGTGAGATGTGGGATGGAAACTATAAAAAAGCCGAATCAATTTTAGAAAATATCATGCGTCTTGTAGACGAGAAAGGAACAGAAGAAGATCGAGCGATCGCAAGGTCATTACTCGGTCTCATTTGGTGCTTCGAGGCCCGATTGCAGCAAGGCGCTCTAGAGCTTGGACGTTCCCGAGCCGACGCGGAGGATCTCGGATTCAACAAAGTCAGCGTTTTTTGCCAAGCCAACGCGGCATTCTACGCGGCAATTACAAAAGACGAATCAACCTATAAACAACTTGTCGATTCAATCAAAACTCAACCCTTCTTCTACACTATTTCCCAATCGGTTTGGTTGGGCTTAATCGCTCAACTTTCAATCAACGCTTTTGAAACCGAACCTAACCGTTGGGCGAAACAACTCATTAGAAGTACCGCCCGATTTGCCGAAGATTTTGGGAATCAAAAGCTGGCCCATGACCTAAAAGCCCGAATAGAAGAGTCGTAGAAAATGAAACTAGGTATCAGTGAAATCGAAAACAACGCGCGAAAGCTTCCTAACTGGAACTTACAAGGTCATGAATCCATCGTATGCAAGCTAGAGTTTGATACGTTTATGCTCGCCGTAGCATTCATCAACCGGATCGCAGCGCTCGCAGAGATTGCAGATCACCATCCTGAGATTTTTAACGTTTATAACCGGGTTGAACTTGTTCTCACTACTCACGATTGCGATGGGCTGAGTCAGAAAGACTTCGACCTTGCTGAGAAAATTAATCGTATTGTCTAATATTGTCTTGATTTCAACAGATGATGAAATCTAAAATAAGCCCAATCAGGAGTATCAGATGATAGGAATTCCCTTGGGACTTATTTATGTAAATGCTGGCGAATGGGCCATTCATAAATATCTTTTGCACGGCTGGGGGAAAAAAAAAACAAGCTTTTGGAACTTCCACTGGGCAGAACATCACCGCGACGCGCGCCGTTCAAATTTCGTCGATGAAGCCTATGTGAGAGGACTTGGTGGATGGGATGCTCAAACCAAAGAAGCTGCCGGACTTATCGTTACCGCAATCGCTCATCTTCCACTTTTTCCCGTTGCCCCCTTTTTTACGGCGACTGTTTGGTACGGAATCGGAAACTATTATCGCGTTCATAAAAAGGCGCACTTGGACCCGGAGTGGGCTAGAACGAACGTACCCTGGCATTATGACCACCACATGGGCCCAAATCAGCATATGAATTGGTGCATTACCAAACCTTGGTTCGATCGATTGATGGGTACCCGAGAACATTATACCGGCACGAAGAAAGAAACCGCCGATATTATTCGCCGGAAAACGCGACAACAAGATAATTCAGATTAATATATCCGTTTTTTTTTGAATCTTTTATAGGGTGCCTTCGTATTGAGAACGTACTTTACCTGAGAGAGAAAAATGAAAAAAATCGTTTTATTGTCTATATTCGCCCTTTCCTTATTTTCAGTAGCGTGCGGCAGCGACGCGACGACGTGCGAAGAAGCTTACCAGGCTACTAAAGATGCCTGTGAATCCAGCGGTCTTGAATTTCCCAGCCAAGAAGTCTACGTGAAAAATTGCGAAGCGGAAAAAAATAAAGACGCTGGAATCGAATGTACAAACAGGGAAACATGTGACGAGATTTTATCGTGCCAAGTGGGACTTTAAAGTCAGGTTTAGAAAAAAAGCCGCTCAATTGAGCGGCTTTTTTTTGGGGGAAGATTTCTCTTATCGTCGTTTCAGCGCCAAATATCCGATCGCTGTCGAAAGGACGGCGTTTCCGGCGAGCCAAATATGATCTAACGCACCGCCCATTGTGGGAATGAATGACACATCAGATGTAATCCAGAAGGTTTCGGCGAAAAGGAAACCCGCAAATCCGAATGCAATTCCAGCGACCGCATATCTTGCCTTCGAACCAAGTAAACCTGCGGCTAATACTGGAATGAATGCGCTACCGAGAATGGAACTTTGTGAAAAGCCCAGCCCTAGAACTCCTTGGTCCCATTCGGCAAAAGGCTTCGCAAGAAATCCTACAACAGATTGAAAACATCCGAAATCAGCTACGAAGGGTAGGAAGAACAAACCAGCAGAAAAGAAACCCGCCAACCCAAGGACTGTCGCTGTCTGCGCAGAAGTTACAATCGCAAGAGCGTCTTTGCGGCGGACTCGAAACATTAAAAATCCAGCTAAAAGCGTTGCAAACCCAAGACGCATTCCGCTTGGGACAAGCGCTGCGTTTTTCGCCGCTGAATCAGCTTGCATGAGACCTGAGCCATATCTTTCTTTGTATTCTCGTTTATTTTTATATTTGGCCGACATTTCGTCTGATGCCGTTTTCAATAGAACTTCCTCAACTTTGTCTGGATGAGTAACGCCTTGCTCGATTACGAGCGCAGCCGCAGCTGCGACGTGCGGTGCCGCCATTGAGGTTCCCATGTATAGGAGGAAGTCATGCTTGTCAGTCTGACCGGCAGCTTTGAGTGTTTGCTGCATAATTCCGTCGGGACGACCATCGCCATTTTGATCAACGCGCGTGTTTCCACCCGGAGCCGCGATATCAACAAAATTTCCCCATTGAGAGTAAAAGGTTGTTTTCTTATCAAACTGTGTAGCCGCAACAGCGATAGTATGATCATAGGCCGCTGGGTAACTTGGAGATCGCTTCCCTCCGTTTCCGGCTGCAGCAACTACCGTAACCCCCTTGCTATGGGCATAGTTGATCGCTTTTTTCATGACTAAGCTTGGTAAGGGGCCTCCTAAACTCATATTGATAACTTGCGCGCCATTATCGGCTGCGAATCGGATCGAATTCGCTATGTCAGCAACCTGACCAAAGCCTCTGGCATTCAAAACACGCAGAGGCATAATCTTCGCACCATTGGCGAGTCCGGCAACCCCGTATTTGTTGTTTGTCGTTTGGGCGATCGTTCCTGCAACGTGGGTTCCGTGACCGTGTCCGTCCCAAGGGAAAGCGTCATCATCGACAAAATCGTATCCCGCAACTCGACCCGTACCTGCGAGATCTTTAGCAGCGATGATGTTTTTGCTGGATTTATCCTCAAGAGCTACCCCGGTATCAATCACAGCGACAACAACGTTTTTACCGGTCGAATGCTGCCAGGCACCTTCAGCATTAACCTGCTGGAAATTCCATTGGAATTTGTAAAGAGGATCGTTTGGAGCACCCAACATTTGGTATTCGATATTCTCTTCGGCTGATTCCAACCAACCTGCGGGAGCTTTCTTCTTGAGAAGCGCATTCCATCGAGGAAAGTCGCCTTCGGCGATATCGGCGATATACACATTTTGTTCATCGGAATGGATGCTATTCAGACGAATACTGAGCCCGATTTCATTTCCGAACGCTTTAATTTCCGCGTCAGAAAGGTCATCGTCAAAATCGAATACGATTTCATCTTTTGTAAGGTCGGTATCGGTTATCGTTTTCTCGAAAGAGAAAGCGTTAGACTGTGTCGCTACGAGGCCTAGAAAAGCCAGAGAAGCTGTGAGTAGGAGTCGATTCATTTTCTAACCTATTTATGGGGTTAATATTCAGTAAAAGTGTAACATACTTTCCAACGAAATCATTCCAATTTCGATTCATTAAAATCCGTCTTCTGACAATTTGCACTCGTTCTGTCGGAAACGAGCACTTTGAACGAAATTGAAGGGCCATCCACAAACGAGAATGGACTTCGATTTGACCTAGTATTGAGCGCTCGAAAGGTTTAAGAAGAGCACCTCACTCGTAAGGAATGATCATGGCGAAAACATACTTTAGCTCTCTTTGGCTCGTAATTGTCTTCACGTTTGCGGTCAAAAGTTATGGGCAAGATGATGCGATCCAAATCGACCGTTTTGAACCCGTAGGTTCGCCTTCGTCGGTTTTAAATATACATAACACCCACATCGCTAGCCATAATGTAGCCCAGTTGTCCTTACTGACCCATTATTCTCACTCGCCTTACACACTGAGTATTAACGAAGAAGTCGTTTCACGCCCCATCGAACACCGCTTGACGAGCGAGTTAGCAGGTTCGATTTCTCTTTTCGAAAATTTTGAAATAGGACTCGTAGTTCCCCTGATATTTCAACAAGGTGACATCTTTAAAAGCGACGATTATAATGGCCTTTTCATTGGTGACGCTAGAATTACGCCGAAAACAGCCTTTCTCAACTCTGGCGATAAATCGGGTTTGGGTATCGGATTCGCGCTGCCCATTTATCTTCCTAGTGGCCACCGAAGAGGACTCGTCGGTCATAGACAAGTCCGTGTAGAACCTAAATTAATTTTGGATTACACGCTCGAAACTGGCACCCAAATCGCTCTTAATCTTGGGTATCAAACGCATGAGATTCGACGCATTAACGGCTATGGTCAACAGAATCGCATTAGGCTTGGTCTTTCTGGGGATACACAATTTTCAAAACTGCTTGGCGTCTCCGGCGCTGTTTTTTCCGACATCTCTCCAGATGAGGCCCTCCCAGATACAACCAATTCACCCACTCTTGAAGCGATAGCGGTACTAAATCTTGATTTTTCAGAGCGTTTCTCAAGTTCGGTTGGAGGCGGCATTGGATTCTTTGACACCATTGGTAACCCGGTGTTCAGAAGTATGGTCTCCATTTCATTGAAAACAGTTGAGTCCGACGATGACGGAGACGGAATTGTTAACGCGGAAGACAAATGCCCAAATGAGCCTGAAGACTTAGATGCTTTCGAGGACACTGACGGCTGTCCGGAACTCGATAATGATCAAGATGGTATACCGGATCTGAAAGATTCGTGTACGAACGAGGCTGAGGATCTGGATAATTTTATAGACAGCGACGGTTGTCCAGACCCCGATAATGATCAGGACGGCCTCGTAGATACGGAGGACCTTTGCCCTAATAAATCCGGTTCGTCGGTGAACAAGGGATGTCCAAAAGCATTAGGAAGGATGGGAGGCGATAATCTGGAAATTTCCGAAAAAATAAAGTTAGCAAGTGTTCAGATCCAAGAATGTCAAAATAAGCTATTAGAACGCGAACCAAGAGCGAAAGGGAAATTAGTGCTCCAGTTTACTATCAACGCGGACGGAAAAGTTAACTCAACAAAAATAGTTGAAAGCACGGTGCACACGATTTTTGGAAACTGTGTCACTGAGACCATTAAACGGATCGACTTCCCTAAAAAAGAGGCGACTGTCGAACGACGGTTTATCGTGGATGCCGGAAACTAGAATCTATCTTGTTGTTCGGGCTTGGATCTGAGGAGAAAAACATTGCAAGCATTGGTAAGACATATTTTGCTTTCATCGGTCCGAATTTATTTTCGTGAAATCTCGGTGTCAGGAGAACTTGATGCCCGCCCGAATCAACCCACGCTAATTGTTGCCAATCATCCTAACGGATTGCTCGACCCCATGGTCGTGCAACTGGCACTAAATCGAAGAGTACGCTTCCTCGCCAAAAGCACTTTATTCGAAAACGTTTTTGGACGTATTCCGTCACTCGCGTTCGGTGCAATTCCCGTTTATCGAAAAAAGGATGGTCAGGATACCGCAAAAAATGACTCCATGTTTTCGGCAGTTTATGATGCTTTTAAAAATAACGCTTGGGTTCTTATCTTCCCAGAAGGATCCTCTCACGATGAAACGCAACTACTCCCTCTCAAAACTGGCGCTGCGAGAATGGCGATCGGTGCAGAATTAGAAAACCTACAAATCCTTCCCATTGGTATCACTTATGAGACCAAACATCATTTTCGTAGCCGAGTGAACGTCAATTTGGGCAAAACAGTTCAATGGGCCGCCTTACGCAATGAGAAACGCGTCAGAGAACTGACAGACCTTATATTCGAAGGATTAAGAGACGCGATGTTCGAAACACCGTCGGCGAGTTTAAGGCAAGGATTCTTTTTTGTAGCGCGATGGCTCGAAGATGACGCGCCCATCGCAAAGTTGGAAGAAAAAGCCAAAGAGCTGGAATCTGCGTACGGCAAACTCTTGATAGACAACCCCGAATCAGCCCAGCAGCTGACTGAAGATATTTCGGACTTTTCTCGAGACCTGCAATCGGTCGGCTTGGAGCCTTGGAATCTTGAAACGACGTCTTCGATCAAAGGACTGGCATTTTTGATCGTCTTCGCTCCTTTTGCCTTTATCGGATTCGTCACTCATATCCCTGTTTATATGCTTATTCGGTTCATTGTAAATCGTATGTCCAAGGGAGAGCTTGATCTGCTGGGGACATTTAAAACAATTGGTGGACTGATTTTTTATCCTCTTTCGTGGATACTTTTCGGCCTCCTCTTCGCGTATTTATTTACATGGGAAGTCGGCTTGATCACGGCTATTTTGTTGGTGCCGCTAGCGTTCTTTACACTTGGTTATTTCGAACGTTTCAACCAACGCCGAAGAGCGCTTTCACACTTTTGGCTAACGCGAGTTACGCCGGCTTTGGCAAGCGAGATTCGAGGAACACGAGACCAGCTCGTAGGGCGAATTTCACAACTGCTGGAACGTTACGAACGACTCGAATAGACAAAATATTAGCGAAGTTCTGCGTAAAAGTACCGACTGATTCACTGCCAATGCTTCTTGATAAACAGATCTCTACCAGACCCTCTTCGGTACTGATAATATCGCTTCGGTGATTTTTTATAAAAATCTTGATGATAATCTTCGGCCGGCCAAAACTGACCTAGCTTCTCTATCTTCAAGACGATCGGTTTAGAAAATCGACCGCTTTCTTGAAGAGCTTTCTTGGATTTTTCGGCTATTTCTTTTTCAATGAGATCACCGTAAAAAATGCCCGGACGATAGTGCTGACCGCGGTCGACAAACTGACCTTCATTGTCAGTCGGGTCCGAAGTCATCCAGAGCTTTTCGACCAATTGCTCGTAAGTCACAAGGTTGGGATCATAATATACCTTAACACCTTCTGTGTGAGTCGTGAGCCCGCGTCCTACCTGTTTGTAGGTGGGATTTTCCTCGCTTCCCCCCGTATAACCAGAGACAGCATCGCGAACGCCTTCGATTTCCTCAAAATCTTTTTCGGTGCACCAAAAACACCCGCTCGCAAAAACTGCAAACTTTTCACCCTCCAAGGGTTTGGTTTTAGCCTGCGTTGGATCTTCATTCGGATGAGAAGACGTTGCGGTCGCTGAGGGAAGATCAGGCGAGTCTGACTTCGCGGTATTTGCCGAACGCGTAGAGCATGAAAGTGAAAGCAGAAAAAAAAACATAAAAAATCGAGACATGAGGTCCTCTAACAGAGTGTGCTAAATAGTTCGATGCGCTTGGAGCGTTAAAAGTTCAAAGAAGTTTACAGGCCAGGAGCACGGCATCATAGAAGACCCAAATCAGCGCATCAAGTTATAAGTAAACCGTTTTTGATAAGTTATTTTGACGACCGGCGGTCTAGTTTGAAATATTTTATCATTTGTCACGTATATTCTTCAGATCTTCTCTTGACACTTCAGCGATGTATTTATACAACACTCGACCTCGCAGATTGAAAAATCTCCGTCTTTGAAAATTTGAATATTCTAACGAGTATCAGAATTATTTACGCTGATGTAGCTCAATTGGTAGAGCAACTGCCTTGTAAGCAGTAGGTTGCGGGTTCAAGTCCCATCATCAGCTTTTTTTCGTTAGTACTAGATGTCCGGTGGGGTTCCCGAGCGGTCAAAGGGACCAGACTGTAAATCTGGCACGTAAGTTTCGAAGGTTCGAATCCTTCCCCCACCATGTCGGACGTCAAATTTTGAAACAAGGATGTTTCATTACCAATTTCACCCACTTTGTGGACTGATTTAATGGTGGATTTGATACCGGCCATGCGGGAGTAGCTCAGCTGGTAGAGCGTCAGCCTTCCAAGCTGAATGTCGCGAGTTCGAATCTCGTCTCCCGCTTTATTTGCGCCCTCATAGCTCAGGGGTAGAGCACCTCCATGGTAAGGAGGGGGTCCTCGGTTCAATTCCGAGTGTGGGCTTAACAAGTAAAAAAAAACCGGCAAACGCCGGTTTTTTTTGTGCAATTTTCAATATAAACCTAATGAAGGAAACCGCGCTTTGTTGCGCCCTTCAACGCCTTGTGATAAAAATATCATCAATACCTCCGATTGAGCTCACATATGGCACTAAAGATAAGATTCGCTGGCAATACCCACGTAGGTATGAAACGTACGCACAACGAAGACAACCTCTTCGTTCTATCTGAAGAAAATCTTTATATCGTTGCAGACGGTATGGGCGGACACGCCGGCGGAGAAGTTGCCTCCAAGATGGCGGTTGAAACCGTTTCCGACTTCTTCATCGAAACAGCCAAGGATACCGATCTCACTTGGCCCTACAAAATGGAAAAAGGGAAAGAATACGAAGAGAACCGAATGGCGGCGAGCATTAAATTGGCCAACCTTCGAATCTTCGAAACCGCATCGCAGAATTCAGCTCAACACGGAATGGGAACGACTATAGTTGCTCTCGGATTTGTCGGAAACAAAGCATATCTCGGTCACGTCGGTGATAGCCGAATCTACCGTGTGCGTGCCGATAAAATGGAACAAGTAACCGAAGACCACTCCTTGCTCAACGATTATATAAAGATGAAGGATCTCACTGAACAAGAGATCGAAGACTTTCCGCATAAAAATGTGATCGTTCGCGCCTTGGGAATGAAAGATACGGTACAAGTGGATGTCGCAGCAGAAGAACCACAAGCTGGCGATGTTTACCTTCTTTGTTCTGATGGCTTAAACGGAATGGTCACCGATGAAAATATCGAGAAGATCGTCGTAGAACAAAAAAACGATCTTGAAAAATGCTGTAACTCCCTTATTCAAGCAGCAAACGATGGTGGCGGAACCGACAATGTGACCGTGGTTCTCGTTGAAGTTCACGAAACCGACTGAATGTAAGACTGCTTCTTCAAGCAGACTTAATCCTCTTTTTTGGGAAAGCTCAACACTGTAGCGCGATGTGACTCCTCAGTACTACCGGCATTCATCAACCATCTCAAATCTTCAAAATAGATATCGATCGAAATCCCATCCGTCCTTTCCAGAATAAAAAACTCATCTTCGACCTTCAATGGTGTCCCCCGGTCTAAGACCCAACGTTCATCGGCGGCACGAAAATACTCACAACGTAAATCCGTATCGGTAACTATTGCGTTCTGGATCAAAAACTTGTGGGAGTCCTTATTTTGCTTTCTCACAAACCGCAGGGCTTCGTCGGATTCCTCGACTGGTAAATCCATTCGATCAATCCATTGAGAAATCAATTCCAATTCGTTTTCCAAAAGAGGAACCAGTCCGTTGGGTAAAGCTGACTCCACACGATGAACCAGAACTTCACCGTTTAAAAAGGTACCACCTGCCTTAAAAAGCCCTTCCAACATCCGTAAACTCACATAACATGCGGCAAGGTCTTTTGGGGCTGAGATGAGAACCGGCGCGCTCCCCTCTCCCTCCAGTTTAAAAGGAGTCAGTTCTCGAGAATAACGTCGACCAAACCATTTTCGTTGACGTGAGTTCATTATTTTCTTCCTACGGTTGCGGTTCTAAATCAAGTTGTTCTGTGGCTCCCGCGAGGGTGTCGAATGCGTATTCTGATTTTATCGTTTCGATAATTTCAACATAACGTCGCCGTTTTAACTGCCATGGGATTTTCAAGTCCGGTTGTAGCCTCTCAAGTTCAGGATGTTCAAGATCACGACTATCCACGAAATCGATCGCGTGAAATTCAAGATTCAACAAGTCCGGGTGCGCTATCTTTAGCGCTTTAAAGAGAGTCCTAAATTTCCATCCTGAAATGAGGTGCAAACTGGTTCCGATGATGGGAAAACGTAATCCCGGCAACGTACAGATCGGAAGTTCGACCGGAGTTTTTGTCGGCTGGGCCGATCGTTTCCAGAACGCACGCGGCGATGCTTGGTACGGCGTAATCGGCGCTAATAAGGTCTGCGGTAGAGCCATTGCCGACCTACTCTTCCTTCCGGATATTTTTCGCCACCCCATCACAGCCCCCTTCGCTCCATAATAAGGTGGGCACGGAAAAACCGACGAATCGTAGAGATATTCTAGTTCGGCTAAGACTGATAAAATGGAAGTCGAAACGTTGTACCCGGGTGTACGGAACCCAAGCGGGGCTAAGCCAGAGATAGCTTCTATCGCTTTATGTCCTGCGCGAATATCACTTCGAATAACTTGCTTCGTCGCATTCCGTAAATCGTATCGATGATTGAAGCTATGGTTAGCGAGCTCGTAACCCGACTTAATCGCCGTTTCTAAGAATTGAGCATGTCTTTCTACGTCGCGTCCAACTACAAAAAGTGTGACCGGAATTTCGAGCTCGGAAAAAAGCGAAAAGATACGCGGCATTGCGAATTTATGAATGAGATCAATACCCTGCTCTTCTACCTTAGGGAGGCCGTGAATCTCGTGATAACACCACAACGAATCAAGATCGATTGAAATACTAGCCAGTTGTTTCGACATTAGCGATGCTTAACGCGAATCACCCAGAATAGTTCGCCAAGATTCTTCAAAACACCTGGGACTCGATTCAAAAGGTTAATCGACGGCGGACGTTTTTCGGCGATCGTGACTGGAATTTCTTTTGAACGAAAACCCATGCGTGTTGTTCTAATGACGAACTCACTTGCGAACAAATCTTTTTCGACCACGCAACGATCAACTACCTCTAATAATCGAGATTTTTTTAACGCTTTTAAGCCGTGAGTATCCGTACCATTGAAACCCAAGAACACACGAAGAAGAGAATTCAACGTAAATGTCGCCGCTTTTCTATAGAGCGGCCGTTTGTCTCTAGACGAATCTAAGGCTTTGGAACCTACAACTAGATCGAAGCCATTCGTTTCAATCTCATGCAAGGCCCGAATATAAAAATCAACGTCACATAGATCGATTTCATCACAGATGACCAGATCTGCTCTGGCCATCAAAATCCCCTTCCTCATCGCTAAACCATAATTGGGCTCGCCGACGCGAAGCAGGCGAATATTAGGGTTGGACTTCATTATTTTTTCAACGATTGGAATCGTGTTATCGGTGGAACCATTTTCGCTGAGAATAATTTCGTAGGTACGGTCAAATTTCGGTTCGTTTTTTAGTTTCTCCGTAAGATCCGCGACGGACGCCGATACAATACCTTCTTCATTGTAGATCGGGATCACAATGGAAACCGAAGGCACTTCGTGAACGGATTTTTTCTTCGCTGACTTCCTAGTCGGCTTCTTCTTGGAAACCTTCTTTGTTACTTTGTTTTTGGGAATGCTCTTTTTCTTCACGATTTTCTTAGAAGGCTTCTTTGTCGATTTCTTAGAAGTCGCGCTCTTCTTTTTGCTCGCGTCCGTTTTCCCATTTTCTGTTTTCTTTTTTGTCGCCATTTTATTCGTCGTTAGCTGGAGGAGGTTCGGGTTTATTCAACATGTGATATGCAAAGAAGAATACTGCGATGTTTATTAAAACGAGAGACAGCGCAACAATCAACATCGATGTCGCGCCTTCGCGGCCAAAATCACTGAGTGCAATGCCGGCTAGTATGATAGACGGAATCATCAATGCAAAAAGCAGCGAAGCAGCCATTTGGGTTGATAGTTTACCGTTTTTTTTCAGATTCTCAGCCATATATAGCGACCCTATCGCGAACCGATATCGGGTGCAAATAGAAAGGCGCTTAGGTATTTGGGAAAAACAAGGTTGAGTCTCAAAAGGATTCAATGTAAATCTTTATACATGCGAATAATCATCTTCCTCTACATTTTTTTAGTACCGGCGTACATCTTCGCGCAAGATGGGGAAGAACAAAAAACAGATCTAAATGATCCATCCGAAAAAGCTGGCGCGTTCTATCAAGACGCGGTTCAACTTTATGGCGAAGCAAGATATCGTGAGAGCATCGACGCATTTAATCAGGCAATACTAATTGATCCGCAATCGGTCTACTTCTGTAACCGCGCCGTGGTCCTCCTAGAAATGGGAGAGGTGTCAAAGGCGTTCAAAGACTTCCAAGCCTGCGAAAAAAACTTTGAAGGCGAGCCAGAGGAATTAGCGACTATCAACACGCAACGATTAGGAGTTCAAGCGGGCGTTAATCATGCCGAGCATGCGAAACGGGTAAGCGTCAGAATCACTGCGGATAACCTCTATGTGCCTCCAGAGAAGGGATGGTCACTCACCAGTTGGGGACTTTTAAGTTTAGGAGTGGGTGCGGGCCTTATCGGAAGCGCGGTCACGATAGATTTCTTATCCGAAGACCTCGTATCCTCGTTCGTCAGAGAAAGCGAAGGTCGAGATGGGACCCAACAGGCCGAATACGACCGACTAAAAAGCGACCTGGAAACGCGACAATATTTGTTCTACGGGTTATCGATTGGTGGCGCCGTCGCTTCAGTTCTAGGTCTTTCGCTCATTATCATGGATCTTGGTTCTGAGACCGAAGAGTTGGCACTAGGTTTTGAATTGAAGCCTAGTGGAGCCAACTTCCGACTCTCTTTCTAAAAAACCTACAAAACCCAAGATTTGACTTTATTCTGAGGGGCGATATTATCTATCCTTCGGGCCTCGCCCAAAATTGAATTAATAAATGGATATTATGTTTTTAAGATCGTTAACAGTTTTGTTTATCGTGGGGTTCTCAACCACCCTCATAGGTGTCAACGAAAGTTCGGCGCAGATGAGAGCCGTCGGCTTACGTGCCGTTGCGTCCATTTTCGGACCGGCGAAAACTCCACAACTCTTTGACCAAGTACAGCTACGTCGTATTGCGTCCTTATCATTGGACGACCGATGGCCGATGCCGACGACGGAAATCGTAAGCTGGCCTCTTAGCGACGGACTTCCGCATGTCACTACAAGACGTTCTGAAGAACTCTGGCATACGCTTCGTCCTTGGCAGGGCAGCGATCGATTGCTTGAAATGTACCAAGGCAACCTGACGCGATTACGACGATTCAACCCCGGCGTACAGTTCTCAAGCTTACTCGCCGGGGAAGTGCTTTTGGTCTGGGAACGAGATTTAGATGTTTTTTCCCAATCTGTAGGCTCTTCTACTTCTGGATTCATTAAAAATGCTGAACTTATGCCCGAAGGCAAAAACTACCGTCTCCTGTACCCACACCGTACGTTTGGGACCTTCTATACCGTCTCGGAGATGGTGAGGATGTTGGAACTTTTTGATGCACGCTATCCAGATGCATCTCAAATTCTTATCGGAGATATTAGTTTCAGACGCGGTGGATCGATGCCCCCCCATGTTTCCCATACTTCAGGACGTGACATCGATTTCAGCTACCCGAGAAAGGACGAACCTCCTAATTGGAAGCGCTTCCAGGACGTGACGCCGAGAACCATTGACGCCGCACAGACCCTCTTCATGATTAAAGCGCTCATCGATTCCGATCAGGTTCAGATGATTTTCATGGATAGAAATCTGCAAGCTGCCGTGGTGAAAGAAGCAAGAAAACAAAATGCGCCTTCAGAATGGATTCGAAGAGTTTTTCAATATCCCGAAGCAACCGGTCAACCTACCTTAGTACGCCATTCTTCGGGACATGTGAATCACCTACACGTGCGCTTTAAATGCCAACCCACCGACCATTTGTGTGGTTATTAGATTCCGTTCACTTTCTTGAAAACTAGACGGTCAAACTCTTGAGTTATTCATCTAACTTCGTTACTTAGCGCGCACAACGACTTCTTAAAGGCCGTGGTAAGTGACAAACTTGAGAGCAAAAAATTGAAAAAGATAACTACTCTGTTCCTATTCGTTTTGAGCGCTATCTCCTATGGTTGTGGCGCAGATATTCCTGAAAAATCCGGCGAAGTAATCTTCCCTGGTGAAATGAGTGCCAACAACGGAAAAGGTGATTGGCGAACGCGTACTTATACGGATATTCGGGGTGCAATCGCGGTCGGAGATACACAATTCGGCACCTACAAGACATCATGGCCAGATTATTTCTTTGCATACACCTACCAAGCTAAGGCCGGTGACACGATCGGCATCAAAGTCGGCGCCACCTCACCGGGGTTCGACCCCGTTGCCGCAATCTATGGCCCAAAGCGTCCGAATGGAAAATGGGGATCTCGCATCACTCTCAACGATGATGCGACGCCTGAAACCTACGACAGCTACATTGAACACGAAGTAGAAAAATCGGGGGTTTATCTTATCCTCTTTAAGGAATATCGATGGAAGTCGGGCGATTATTTCGTATCAACCGATTGTATCGCGGGATCTTGCGAAGACGTAGTTTGTCCACAATTGAGCTGTGCGGGCTGCCCTACAGGAACCGTCTACGACGAGAACGGATGCGCGATTTGTGGGTGTGAGAGTTCATGTCCTGAGGCGATTCAACCTCCTCCAAACGTCAGATGCGCCGGCATCGTATCGTGGGCGAAGTCCGATGAAGGCGAATGTTGTCAATACCCCTCGCCGTGCATGGTTCCCCAGAACATGGAAACCTTCCGAAGCGAAGCTGCTTGCGAGATACCGAGTTCGACAACGAACTGTTCCCTATATGGCCAAGAATGCGACGAAGGTTTTGAGTGCAAATTTGAATGTCCGGACGGTTCAACAGACCCGAACTGTAATCTTGGCACAAACCCATCTGGGAACTGCGTCCAAAGCCCCGTTTGCACTGAGGGCGAAACGAAACCGGCTGACGATTCCTGCAATACATGTAGCTGTAACCAGGGGCAATGGGCATGTACCGAGATCGCGTGTACGCCAGAGTGCGCGACCGATACGGATTGCATACCCACGGGTTGTAGTAGCCAATTATGCGCAGCGCAAGCTGTAGTAACAACCTGCGAATACCAACCAGAATATGCATGCTATAATACTCCAACCACAGTTTGTGGTTGTAATAACGGCAGCTGTGGTTGGGCTCAAACAACGGCGCTTGAGTCTTGCCTCTCTTCATTCGGCAACTGACCCGAATTCAAATGTCTTAAAACAATGAAGACAAATCGATGCCTGATGGTCATCGTTTGTACCTTTCGTTCCACCCGCAAAGAAATTCAATGGCTATAAGCGCAACTATCCATAAAGTCTCGTTGAACATCGCAAATATGGATACCCATTATTATCAAACCCACGAACTCACGGTTGCCCAGCATCCCTCTGAAACTAACTTCCGCTTTATGATCGGATTAGTCGCTTTTGCAAGACACGCAAGCGATCAACTCGTTTTCACTCGCGGACTGAGCAGCGATGATGAGCCAGCACTCTGGGAGAAAACACTAACCGATGAGATTGCCTCATGGATCGATTTAGGGCAGCCGGTCGAGAAACGGATTCGAAAAGCTTCTGGACGCTCAAAGAAAGTCAGCGTCTATACTTATCAAGAAAGAAAGGCGAAGGTGTGGTGGGAGCAAAATGAAAAGAAACTTCAACGCTTTTCTAATTTGAGCGTTTGTCATATCGACGCACCGAATATCGAAACGTTAAAGCAACGAACAATGACCTTGAGCTGTACTCTTCAGGATGGAGAGATGTATTTGACTGACGATGTAAATTCGATTGCAATAAGCTTCAAAAAGCAGATGTAGACTTAAAAGCTAAGGTGTAGGGATAGCCCCATCTTCGTATTTTTAACGTTCGAGATTGTCGGAACCAATAAGATCCGACCAGGTCGCTGTCGACTTTCTGGAACGAAACCGTTGCTTTCGTAAGCGAGTGTAAGCGACTCGTCCCAAGTAAGCCAACCCCAAACGCCAAGCGGTATCCCAACGGCAGCCATGACTGCGCCGGTGGAAAATAGGACAGCGGGTGAATCTATACTTTGCTCGGGCGAAAGTTCGAACAGAAGGGCCATTCCGCCATATAGCGCACCGAAGCCTGTTAAAATACCTCCAACTAACAGATGCACGTTACCGGGATGATCGATGTCGACAATATCTTTTTTGCCTAATTTCTTAATCGCGTCCGTTGATCCACCATAAGCCCATTGGTTTTGAAGGTAGAGATTCTCCGTATCTGCACCCGAAATCTGCCCTTCGTGAAACGTTCCGTCTGACATTCGGATCGTCGAACTTGTAGAACATCCGATCGTCAATAAGATTAGGCATCCCATAAGAAACGCACATAAAGACTTACTCTCGAAGCTCCCTCGAGCTTGATGATTAAAATCTCTACTAAATCTATTTGTCGTCATTCTAAAATCCATGTTTCTAAAGTTCTCGCTTTTCTAGTCTTAGGAGGGTATTCGAGATAATATGTCCATTTTTTATTCATGTCCAAACCCACTTTGCGGTGTGATGTAAGTCCCGCGCTATTTCTCGAAAGCTTGTTCGAATGTGGCAGCGTAGAATAGGTTTTCAACGAACTTGATCCAACATTTGTTCGATTGTTACCCGATAATCCTCGGACTTATAAATCGCAGAACCAGCAACAAAAACATTCGCTCCCGCCTCTTTTACCTTCGCTATATTTTCAACTTTTATCCCGCCATCTACTTGAATATCAACTGAAGGAAAGCGCTTTCGGATTTTGGAGATTTTTTCTAGTGCGGATGGAATAAAAGACTGCCCCCCAAAGCCTGGATTAACGCTCATCACAAGAATCATATCCAAATCATCACCTAAATAATCGAGGCAGGATATAGGAGTACCGGGATTGATAGACAAGCACGCCTTCGCGCCCGCCGTCTTAATGCGTTGAATCAAACCATGTGGATGGAAGCTGGTTTCAGGATGAAAACTGATGAGATCAGCCCCAGCTTTAATAAACTCTTCAGCGAATTGATCAGGATCAGAAATCATCAAATGTACATCCAAGAACGCGTCGGGAAGTCGAGCCCTTAAAGCGCGCACAACCGGAATACCAATCGTGATGTTTGGAACAAAGTGCCCATCCATCACGTCGACATGAAGCCAATCCGCACCCGCGGCGAGCACCGCTTCACATTCTTCACCAAGCTTTGTGAAGTCGGCAGCTAATATAGAGGGACAAATACGTTGTTTAAGCGACATATATTCAACTCGTTAAAAAAACGACCTTAACAAAGAGTATGCCGATTTCCTATTCCGATAAGCGCGTTAAAACGGAGCGTATCCTCGTCATCTACAAATAGCTCTAGAAGGTTAAGGAACCGATATTAGGGATGTCAATTCTACCGCCCGTGAAACCGGGATCTTCGATGGTAAGAATGGAAGTTTCAATATCGGCGACGGGAAGTACATAGACCTCAACACTACCGACTTTTTTGTTAGTCCCATCAAAAACGTCTCCCGATACTAGAGTACCACTAGGAGTAGTTTTCATTGTTCTGTCTATGTCCCAATTGACCGATCCGTCCATTTCACGAATCGCAGTTTTCCAAGTTATTGGATTCGCTAAAAACTGATTTTGCTGAAGACCGAGAACTTGAGAAAGTCGATCGTAAATCTTAGCGTACGAGTAATCAGAAATCCAAACTGGGCTGCAATAACTCATGAAATCCTTAGCTTGAGCCGGTGAATAGAGCTCCCCCGAAGCGATCGAATATCCAATGGAGCCAATCGAGCCGCCCTGATAAGGATAATTTGGATCTGCTCCGGCGGCGCCGCCGCAAGGGGTATGGGGTCTGCCGAGTGCATGCCCAATTTCGTGTACGAAAGTATCGTCGCCGGAACCGTTGAACGAAACTCCCATGCCGCCGCGTAAGCTTACGTCGCTCGCGTTGGGAACAGGTGCGATACCGGCCACACAACCACGACCACAAAACTCTTGAAGTGTCTGAACCGGTTGATACATGCAATAATAATATACATCCGAAGCGACGTTATCCGCATTTCTTTGATTCAAACAGTAGTTTAGCGCTTGCGAGAAACCAGAACCATTCGAAAAAATTTGACCGTTGTAAGGAACAGGTTGATCACGCACCGTGATCTGAACGTCATGAACCGGAAAATACTCGTTAGCTAGTTTTTCCCAAGCTTGTAGGACACCTGCGTCAACTCTCGGGGTTCGACCCGTTCCGTCTGCGTTATACATCATAGGAACCAACATGATCCGCATCGGTGCGGCTAGTGTTTTCGCACCAAGGGCTTGTCGCGTGCTAGGAATGCGTGAAACTGCAACCGTGCCGGGCGGATTATCTCCACATTTTCCAATTTCGTACAAACTTACGGAAAAGTCGCCCTCTCCCGGCAATTCTCCTTCGGCGAGTTCAAAGTTTATCGTTGATCCTCCGGACAATTCCTGAGATTTACCGTTGGGTGTGAAGGTCATATCCTTCGTAAAATCACCAACAGTCAGCCTCGCGCGAATCTCCCTCGAGGTCCAATCAGACAGGGGCTCAACAAAAACACGTACGACGCCGCGGCGTTTCGCGATAATCGGAGCACTACGATTCGAAACAAATTGGCCATTTTCGAAAACGGGGACTTTAACTCCCTGATAGAAGGACACCTCTGTAATTGAAATATCTGTTGCGGGAATATCAGCATCCGGTGGAGCAACTACCGAATCATAGTCGCATGTTTGAATGTTAAAGGGTTGAGTTATCTTCCTACCTTCTATCGTCGCTGTCCAAGATCCGCTAGCGCCGTTTCGAGCAACCTGGAACGAAACATCTACACATCCTTTTGCTACATCGGTAAAACAATATTTTTTTACGAAATTTAATGCATCTGCATCGAACACTACTAGACCAGGTACGGTCTCGTTCCGTTGATGAGCGTCGATCGCATTGGCGTGTGCTTCACAAGAGACAGCGCTATCAGACAGTATGATATAATCTAAGTTTCCGCCCGCGTTGCATCGTGATCCGGAACTTGCATTTAAAAGATACGCATTTTTTGTCACAGGATCGGGTTGAACACCGTTGTTGGAATTAGAAGGGACCGTGCCTGGATTGCTGTTGTCGTTTGTGTTGATAATGATAGGGTCAGCGTTTTGATCGGTGTTCTGGAAAGAGCTATTTTTATCAGATACGCGTAAATCAGAATCTCCAAAAAAAATTTCACCAGTGCAAGACATAGTGAACAGCAACACAAAAAGTAGCGTATTTTTCATAGGACCTCATATTATTATTCAACCTAACCATGGTACCAAGAAATATCCGTCGCTACAAACTTCTGACATTATCGCACACCTTTGGTAGTTATGAATCCCAAATACCTCTTCATTCTAATTCTCGTCGTGTTGGTAAATTGCAAACACAAACACAGCCCGAAAAGGGTTAACTTAAACGCTGACTATGAAGATTCTTCACTCGCTGAACATGTTTGGAGAGGGGTGTGTTATGCCCATAGCTGGGAAGATGGTGGGAACATGGGATATGGCAGCCAAGCAAGTTTGCTGACCCTAAAACATCTTAAAAAAAAGAATGTTGGTTGGATTTCACTCACACCATTTGGATTCATGGATGGTCTTAATTCCACGGAAGTACAGGGAACTCACACCCACAACAAGCCCATCGCCAAGTCCGGTGAAACCGATCAACGCATTCGAGACGAAGTAAAACTTGCAAAAGCACAGGGATTTAAAATTATGCTTAAACCTCATATTTGGGTTGCCGAAGGGAAATGGCGCGGAGTAATTGACCCCAAAAATCCATCGGGCGAGACCGATTGGGCGACGTGGTGGAAAAGTCATAGCGATTGGATTTTACACTACGCCAAAATCGCGGAAGAGCTCGATATTGAGGCCCTAGTCGTGGGATTGGAACTTCATACCGCGGTACAAAACGACCCCGACGCGTTGATCAAATTGATCGAAGCTACGCGGAAAATATATAAAGGACATCTAACTTATAGCGCTAATTGGAACGAACCCGTTCCTTTAAAGGTTTGGAGAAGATTAGATTCGATCGGCATTCAATTGTATCCTCCTTTACAAAAAGGGCAGGAAAAAAATGGAACGCAGGCATGGAAAAAGAATCTCCAATCGGCAATGTTGAATTGGGAGGCTATTTCTGCTTCGTCTGGAAAGCCTATTATTTTAACAGAAGTCGGATTCCGTTCAGGTGCAAAGGCGGCCTCCCATCCAAACGCATGGCCAGACAGAAATCCTGACGAGGACTCTGACCCAGCTCTCCAATCAGAATTGTATCGTTTTTTACTAAATGACTTGGCAAACCGACCTTCTATTCTCGGTATTTTCTTTTGGAAATATTTTACAAATAGCAAAACCAAGGAAGAAGGGCCCAATGGTTTCAGTCCACTCGGAAAACCCGCAGAAGAAGTAATGGCCCGGTTCTTTTCACGAAAAAAGACTAAGGATAGATAGGTGAGGGTTTAAGGGCTAAGAACAATAAAAAAGCCCCCAAAAGGAGGCCCTGAATCGGAGCTGAAATATCGATAAAATTAGTCGATTTTCTCCTGTTCCATGATCAAGTCGTGTACGTACTTAGCCATCTGGCCACCGATATAAGTTAGTGCATTTGCCTCTTGAGTGTCGAAGACTTCGTCTTTGTTCATAAGTTCAATCGCACCATAGACTCTTCCCTCATGTTGAATAGGGACACAGCACAGGTTTTTGATCTCATACCCAAGCTTCTCGGAAATTTCCTTATAAAAGCGTGGATCCTTCTCTACATCGCCTATCGCTAGACTGACACCTTCTCGAACGCAAAAACCTACAATTCCAACACCCATTGGGATTCTGAAATCCATTATATCATCGGCTTTAGGACCGCGTGCAGCGGCAAAATATAGTTCAGTCCCAGAGATGTCAGCAAACATAATGCATCCCGCTTCGGCCCGAATTTTATCCATCGAAATATTCATCACGAATTCGATAACTTCTTCCATCTCCATGCCTTCATGGATCTGCTGCATTTCCAAAAAGACATCTTCGAGAATATTTTGAGAAATTGAAGATGTGTTTGCCCGTCTTTCGATAGCGGGTCTGGTTCCAGATGGGGCTCGTGCTTCGTGCAGAATCTTGGGGTTAAGCGTGTCTCTTTTCAGCGATTCGTAAGTCGCAGAACCGATTGAGATACGACCGTCTGCGCTTGTATAGCTCTTCTCTTCTAGGGATGAATCATCGAGCGGAATTTCGGGTATATCAAGTTCTATCTCTTCCTTTTTTGCGACTTTTGGTATCGGTAGAGAGGGCTTAGCGACCGGCGGAATGTGTTCTGCGGTAATCGCTTTCATGGGCTCTGTTATCGCGGCAGCATCCATGTCTAATTTTGACTGTTCGCCCAGTTTTGGAAGCGATACTTTTGGCAACGGTACCTTGGGCAAGGTCGTTTTTGGCAACGGTGTTTTCGGTAACGATACTTTCTGGCTCTCCGGTTCGTCAGGAGCAGTGTCCATGGAAGCAGAACTATCGGCTTGAAGTTTCGATACTTCCTTCAAAACGAACACACGACGAGACGAGCCATCAGTCACATGGATGGAGTTATCATCTTTAATGTCACACATGACATTCCTGATACCATCTCCCAACTGACCGATTCTTTCCAAACCGGTTTTGAGCGCCATCATCCAATTACCGGCTTCAACAGTGATTGTTGTATCGAATTCCTCGCTATCTCGGGCGGGAATAAAAACCTCGTAAAACATTGAAATCCTTTCTAAAAAAATACGTTCATCGTTATTGTATCTAGGGCTGACGAATGCCACAAGCTCCATCACGACATCCCTTTTTACCCGAATCATCTTTTATACCGAAATGGTAACCCATCTTTTGCAATTCGTCCGGCGAAAACAGGCTCTTTTCTTCTTTTTCTGCGATTATCACATCACAATCTAAACAACGTAAGATGAGTTCGTCTTTTTCTAGGTGACCGTAAGTCAGAACGTTTTTTTCACACGCCGGGCATAAATGGGATATAAAAGAATTCATTGCTTCCCGAGTTCTTTGGCTGCTAGCATCATCATGTCGTCGATTTGATTTCCAAATTCGGGATCACTCAGAAGCGTTGCTTCCAAACCTTTTAGCAACTTCGTTTTTTCGGTGCGTTTCGTGAGAACGCCGTCAAACCTTTCGTCGACGATTTTAGATATGACTTCGAGGCGAAGTTCTTTATCATCGTTAAAAGCCCCCTTCAGCGCTTTCTGTGCGGTAATACGAAGCTGTCCGTCTAGTGACGTGGCCCCCGAAGCGTCTTCAGCTGGAGTTGCCGAACCCACTTCAGAAATATTGAATGTTTTTGAGGATTTGGATTTTTCGGTTTTGTGTGCCTCTTGCATCCGCGCAATGAGATCTACTGATGGATTTTTACCATTAATCTTCATAATTTTCTCTTCTTACCTTTGGGAGGATAACACCAATTAAATGGCATAGCGAATCAAACTTGATACAAAAGACTCGTTATTTTAAGTTCATCGATTTATGTTTGGATTCTGACAGCAGCGATATCAAGTGACTTGGGGCGACTTTATTCATTCTTTTCTCCGAGGGAATAGTGTGAGTAACAAACTCGTTTTCGGGCCTATGACAGAGAAGTTGCGCGTTTTATGGATAAAGTTTTTCATTTTAAATAAAAAAGCCGGTAGACTCTTAGAGTCAACCGGCCAAAAAATATTTATGATTATCTGAGCTCTAGAGTTCGTCAGCTATGATTAAAAGGGCGGTGTGTCCTTTGCTATGTGTTGCAGCTTCCCAAGTAAAATCTTGAGCCCCCCCTCTCTCAAGGTATTTCTCGATCCGATCTTCTTTAAGCTCGGCAAGGAAAGTGAGCGATGCACGATACTCGTTAAAAATGAATTCCGCCCCTTTGATAGCAGCTTCGTCTTCGCTAGTACCGTTACCCGCATCAATCTTCTCCTTAAGTTCAGCAATTCGATCAAGATAGACTTTTTCTAATCCCAATTCGATCTGAACTTCATTTACAAACGTTGTGTGAAAAATTTTATTGCCTGGAAGATCTTTATCGATTGTACGAGCGTCCTCAGGAATGGACTCCCACTCTTCGTGGGTAAGGAAATCCGTCATATCCGTGGTATCAATGAGAAAATTAGAAGTACGACGCGAAGATAATGGAACGTAGTGTTTACGACTTGCGTCGAACCACAAACCTTTAGCAAGTGTACCGCTCATTTCTATCTGACGTTGATAAACCTTTATCATTTCGAATTCGACGGCGTTGCCCAATTCTTGCCAATTTGCCTCGCTGATGGGTTCAAAATCCTCAAAATCGTCGTTTTCATTCGCTTTCTGCATCTCGCCAAACGCGTTATAATCTGCGACAGCGGCCGAAATATCGGTGGAAGCGAGAAACTCTTCGAAGAAAACGTCATAGGCTTGCTTAACCGCAAAAGATGAGTTTTTCGAACGGAGAAAGAGAACATAAGTTTCAGCATGATCTTTGAACTCACTTTTCCCATCGGTGAGAGCGCGATCAACATCGTCAAGTTGGTCTGCGAATTCGTGCATAATATCTGAAATCGTGTCTGCCACGACTTTTATTTCTTGGACCTTCGCTTCCGAGGTAATCAACCGCTCGAAATCATCGGGCGATGGGAGGGTTCCGATATCGTAGACCGTTGCGATTCCAGCATCCGCCAAAGCCGAGTTGACACGGTCTAGAATCATGCTTCGATCTTGAATTTTTTCCGCCATTTCAATCAGATTATTGAGACGGACTTTATCGTTCGCGTCCGAAATGACGAGAACTTTATCTTTGGCCAGTTCACCAACACTAACAACTCGGTCTGCGGCGAGGTAACGAAGAGAAGCGATCGAAGAAAGCGCAGCTTCATTAAAATGAAAACGGCTCCGGGTACTACGTAGGTGTGCTACTGGATCAAGTAGAAGCACTTTTTCACGCCCATCAATATCGGGTAGCACGTTTTGATCGAGAAGAGTATTGTACACGATGTTGACCGGTGGCAATTCTCCATTCCATTCCGAACTCCCGGACATAATATCGTTGGCCATGTTATCAACGAAATCTAAGTCAGGAAAATCTTCTCGAACATCCACTTTCGCCGCACGCTTGATTCCAGAATCGTCGACCTCAACTGAAGATTTCGCTGCTACCAAAATTCGTCGAATCTCGGTTGGCGTATCCCAACGCACTCGACCGCGGAGGGACATACCAGAATGAGTTACAGAGAAGTCTGGTGTATCAAAATAAATATCGTCGTTGTAGTCGGTACCTAGAGAGATTTCTCTTGGTCCTGTAATGACACCGTTATCATCGGTTTCAGCCTCGAAACGCCCTGGTTCTATCGTGAAATAAATGTAGGGCATTTCTTCGCGAAGGTTATGCGAATCGCTATCCCAAGGCATTTCATCAAGTTCGTATCCGTAAGTAAACGCCTCCATCAAACCGTTTTTCCGGATTCGACTAAATGTCGTTCGGTCCTGATCGTCTTTTGACAGCAGGATATCTCTAAGTTGACGACTTGGAATACCAGAAACAGCAAACGTTGCTTCTAATTCTATCGCATCACGTTTAAAGTTCAGCCCGCCAGTTCCTGTAAAGGTTGTCGAGTCGATGAAAGGTCGCGTGGCGAGATCATTCACACATTTTGGTGCGATGCTATCGATGATTTTCTGGAGCGTCTTAACGCCAACAAATCTAATCCCATCAAGCTCGTTCAAATCGTCAAAAAGATTATCATCACCTGTTGTAGATGGGTCTCCATCTCGGTGAGTTATTATATTTTTCGCCGCTTGGTTTCGCGTCTGTAAGGGCGCAATGGTTTGGACAAGTACTTCTTCAGTAGTCGTGGATGCGTTGACGAATAAGAGTACGTTGCGTAGCTGACATTCTGAAAATTGGCTGTCGGATTTTGCTCCGGCACCGCCGAACGAGCCATTTTCGTCATCGCCCGCAATTTCGCCGTCGTTATCGGTCCCACACGCAGCTAAACTTAAAGCGAGAACACTTGAAAGAAAAAATTTGGAACTTAGCGACTTCATAATCTACCTTTTTGGTTATCGAAATAATAATATACTAACTAGCGAAAATCATGCCATACATTCCTCACGGAATCATCAGAGAATATGGGCGCTTTATTCATAACGTTGCTCAAAATGTCTCACATAGATGACTACTCGACTGTTCACATCGAAGCCTATCAATCAAAAATGAATTTACCACGACTACGCCTACCCAAATAAGATTAACTTCGCTATATCCCTTCTTTGTAAGACAGGAGAAAAGAATTGGCAGTCGAACCTAAACAACCTGTTCATTGCAAGCTCTGCGGTAATGAAAGATACCTGCTAGATTTGTCCAAAAATAACGCCATTGCCAGAAGGTGTGATGACCCGAAAGAAGGGTGTTTTAAATATTGTGACGAATGTGACAATAATGGCGTAATATGGAAGACCGACGAACAAGGTTATTCTTTTGTGACCCCCTGTCCCTATTGCGGAAGCTTAAACGTCCGCATCCAAAAATTTAGCCTTGCTAGAATACCATCGCGCTATTTTAAAGAAGAAAAGGGACGTACGCTCGCATCGTATGCGTCGCTGTACAAAGATCGGAATGGAATACCGATCGGAAACTTAAAAATCGTTCATGCGAAACTCAATAAATGGGTGAATGGTTACACGCCCGGCGGTAAAGGACTTCTCTTGCATGGAAGCGTTGGAACCGGAAAAACGCGATTGTTGTGCCTCCTGTTGCGAGAGCTCACTCTTGAAAAGGGTATCACGTGTAGATTTGTAGAATTTTCTCATCTTTTAGGCGAGCTTAAATCGCAGTTCGATCGAGGACAAGGTGTCAATGCGATTTTGGAAGAGCTCGTTAAACTAGATGTATTAGCGATTGATGAATTAGGAAAAAGCGGTCGAACCGAATGGGAATTATCTATTTTGGATGAACTCGTTTCGAAACGATATAATTCAGGAGGTACTACTTTATTCACCACAAACCAACTCATCACCCCGCCGAAAACGATAACTTCTGCTCAAACCAATCAAACCTTAGAAGAGCGGGTTCAAGTTCGCATATTTAGTCGTTTGCAAGAAATGGCTGAATTTATGGAAGTAGATACCGACGGCCGCGACTTCAGGAAAAAGCAGTCCTAAATGCATGCTTTTGAGACAAATTTCTTTGCGCGAATGAAATCTATTTTCATGGAATCCACGCACTCGGTCCAAATCCATATTGAGGTCAACTTCAACACCCTCGGTGACGAATTTCCCGATGGAGATATTTTATTATTTGCTTGTCAGCATCCATTAACGGTGGACGGTTCTTCCAAAACCCAAACTATCATTTCAAGTAAAATATGTTCGGCATCAGACAGCGTTTTTCTTTTTCTGCCACGAGGTAAGTATTGGGTGTATTGGATCGAAATTGAAGAAAATGCAGATGCAGAAAAAGTCTACGAAAGTTACACAAAAGTGTATAAAAACCCGGAAACGCCTACACAAATAGGCGTCTTCGAAACCTCTTAATTAGTAAACAGCTTTACTTCTCGCGACATGAATAGATTTAGTACGTGTGAAGCTCTTCGATTGCTTGAGCAATATCGTCGATCTGTGGGAGAATTTCGTCTTCTAAATCCGGGTGGTAGGCGACAAAACTATCTAGTGCGGCAACCCGCTTAATCGGTCCGTCAAGCCATTCGAAAAGCTCATCTGCTATTCGCGACGCTATTTCGGTGCCATATCCCCAGGACAACGAATCCTCATAAGCAAGTACAACTTTATTCGTTTTCTTGATGGAGGTGGAAATAGCGTCCCAATCGTAGGGTGATAAACTACGTAGGTCGATCACTTCGACGCTAATGCCTTCTACTTTTTTAAGTGCACGCATGGTGCGTTCAACAAGTGCGCCAAAAGTGATAACGGTTAGATCTGTTCCCTCGTTAACAATTTTGGCTTTCCCGAAGGGAATCATATAGTCGGGCCCCGGATTGAAACCCTTATTATAAGTTTGTCGATAGAGATGTTTGTGTTCCAAAAACATAACGGGATCGTCGCAACGAATCGCAGTTCTTAATAGCCCATTTGCGTCAGCTGCGTTGGACGGCATGATTACCCGCAGCCCCGGTATTTGAGTGAATAAGGTCGTTCCAGATTGGCTATGATAAGGCGCGCCGCCTTTAAGATAACCACCAATGGGAACCCTGATCACAACTGGAGCTTTGAAGTGGTTGTTTGACCTCCAACGTATATTCGAAAGCTCATTTTTAATCTGCATATAAGCGGGCCAGATATAGTCGAAGAACTGAATTTCGACGACCGGCTTCATCCCACGGGTTGCCATTCCAATCGCTCGACCAACGATGTTCGCTTCGGCGAGTGGACTGTTGAAAACACGTGTACTACCGAACTCCTCTTGAAGGCGATGGGTAACTTTGAATACTCCACCCTTCCCTTTCAGTTTTCCGAGGTGTTCTTCATTACTCACGTCGGCAACATCTTCGCCGAAAATAACAATTTTAGGATCTCTGCGCATTTCTGTGCGGAGCGTATCATTAATGAGGTCGACCACTGTTTTGAGACCGTCTGCCTCATCAAAATCGGGCTCCGTCTCAAACTCACTACTGGTTGGGTCTACGTCAGGACTGTAAATAAAATCCATCGCCGTTGAGGGTAGAGGAGCGGGAAGTGCAAGTACCTCATCGACCGCTATTCTGATATCGGCATCGACTTTGTCTCTAAGCGCCTGAACACCTTTTTCGTTAAGGATATTATTTTCTACAAGGAATTTCGCAAAGACGGTTACCGGATCTCTATTTTTCTCGTTCTCTCGTTCTTCTTCACTTCGGTAATTTGTTTCATCATCGGACATGGAATGTGAATAAGGACGAATGACGTGTGCATGACATAATGCTGGGCCTTTTCCGGAACGAATGTATTCAGCGGCTTTTGTAATCTCATGGAAACTTTCAATAGGATCGCACCCGTCGAACTCAGTGATATAAAGCCCCTCAAACCCTGAACAGGCTTTAGAAATCGATCCACCTGCAGTTTGAATTCTTGTAGGGACGCTGATTGCATAACCGTTGTCTTCAACCATAAAGAGAACAGGAAGTGTGTGTGATGCCGCCGTGTTAACAGCCTCCCAAAACTCCCCTTCGGACGTCGCACCGTCGCCAATTGAGACGTAAATGAGTTCATCTTCTTCGAACGAGATTTCGGCGTTATCGAGGTCGGAGATTGCTTGCACAAATTTTCCAACTTGCGCAGCGCCAACCGCTTGGAGTTTCTGAGTGCCGGTACACGAACTCTGTGAGACAATGTTAAGTTCTTTGTGTCCCCAATGACATGGCATTTGACGTCCACCAGAATTAGGATCGGCAGCGGCCCCCACCCCTTCCATAAGCACCTCAGCAGGTGTCATTCCCAAAGTTAGGCAAAGTGCGCGATCTCGGTAGTATGGATAAAACCAGTCTGAACCGGAACGTAATACCTTACCAGCCGCTACTAACACTGCTTCGTGTCCGGCGCCGGAAATCTGAAAGAAAATTTTCTGCTGACGCTTAAGATTCATTTCAGCGTCATCTAACTTCCGCGACGTGTAGATCAATCGATACATATCAATCATATCCTCATGGGTTAACCCATGGAATTTTGATGGATCTGCTTTTGCTTTTTTACTCTTTTTCTTAATCTGGTTTTCAGTATCAGATGTGTTGATTTCGCTTGTCATCGTCGGGCCTGCGTCAAAGTATCGGGGACTAATCGATAACATAGACACCGATCAAAAGTAAAATAACTTCAGGCACTCTTTTAAGATATTTTTCATCTGAATCGACAAAAAAAACGTAAAAAAAATGCGGGCCAAAGCCCGCTTGAAACAACCTAAGAAGGGATTACTTCGTATTGACAGTTCCGGCTCCGCCGTCGTCAACGATTACGAACTCAACACGACGGTTGGATGCGCGACCGGACTTAGAGTCATTCGATGCAATCGGATTCGCCTCGCCAAATCCTTCAGAATCTAATCTACCTGCATCGATACCAGCACCGACGAGGAAGTCGAGAACAGCTTGTGCTCTACGCTTAGAAAGACTCAAGTTAGAAGAATCCTTACCACGGCTATCAGTGTGGCCTTCGATACGTACTTTCTTGATGTTTTTGTATGCTTTGAGAACAGACGCAACTTGTGTCAAGACGTTGTAAGAACGCTTCTTGATTTTAGCCTTGTTGCTATCGAAGAATACTTTTTCAAGAATCTCAATTTTTCCAGCTACAACTTTAACTTTCGATTTCCCTTTATCCGGGCAACCATCGTCATCTTTATTACCGTTAATGGTTTCTGGCTCCATTGGGCACTTATCGTCTTTATCAAGGAATCCATCTTGATCGTTATCACGGTCAGGGCATCCATCAGAGTCTTCGAATCCGTCTTTATCTTCCGGATCTGCAGGACACTTATCAGCCGCATCTAAGATGCCATCGCCGTCGGTATCGACATTTGGACAGCCGTTATTAACCGCTTCTCCAGCATCCATAGGACACTTGTCATCAACGTCAAGAACGCCATCTTTATCGTTATCTGGGTCAGGACATCCGTTTTCGTCTTCAAATGTGTCGACGTCTTCTGGATCCATTGGACATTCGTCAGTGGTGTCGAGGACGCCATCTTGATCGTTATCAACATCAGGACAACCATCTTCGTCTTCGAACTCGTCGAAATCTTCTGGCTCGTCAACACAACCATCTACATCGTCCATAATTCCGTCGCCATCGGCATCGCCGACAACAGGTCCTTCAGACATTGGAGTCCAACCGATTGAACCGAAAACACGGAAATCGGGTGCACCAACACCATCAGTAAGTCCCATACCACCACCGAGCTGAGTGTGTACGTCGCCGAAAAGGAAACGAAGACCGGCAAGTGCCTCAATTGGAGATGCTTGTGCATTTTCGACTAACTCGTTTCCGTCTTGAACTTCTTCAAGCGGAATTTCACCGAAAACGTTCGCAAGCAATGTCACGCTGTCTTCTGAAATTGGAATTTCAAGTCCAGCGCCCCAACGGATCGCATCATCTTGTACAAAGTTTTTGGCAAGTTTTGATTCGCGAATTTGATAAGCAACGTTACCAACGATTCCGAAACCTCCGTCTGAGAACCAATCGAGCGCGAGACGAGGCTCAAATCGGAGATCACCAGTACCGGCGAACTGCTCTTTATCTCCAATCGGAATGTAGATCGGAACAGAAAGACCTGCACCAAATCCGCCAGCCCATTCAGGATCGATGAATCGTACTTTTGGAACGATGCGTAAATCTTGGATAGCAAAAGATTCAACGGTCTCATTTGGGTGACCGATAATTCCTTGATCATCACCTGTTTGATAAGCAACAAGAGGAAGGATTACACCAATGTCCATAAAGTCGAAGAAACCCATTGCGAGTCCGATCTCAGCGCGAAGCTGATCATCAAGTAGGCGTGTAGGCTCCGCATCGGTTGAATCGTTCTCTCTAATGACCTGTAGTTCATCATCAGCAAAGTGAAGGAATAAGTTCAAACCTGGCGCAAGATGCGGAATAGGCTGCGTTTTTGCGAGATTCAACAAGTTCGTTCTTTGGTCCGGTAAAGGCTCGAAGTGTTCCGCTTGAAAATCTTTCTGGATTTGCGCAAATGCGGTCGCAGACACCATCATGGTACCTGCAGCTACAATGCTTGTTAACGTCTTAGTAAATTTCATTCTTTCTCCCATTGTTCGGAATAAATAGTATTCTGTGGTTTTAGCACCTTAATTCTGCTCTCACCAGCTCGCCTCATCCACTTTTAAGTGGAAAAACCGTGCAAAACGTGAGCAATCGTTTGTTGATTTTTAGTATATATTTCTATTGAGTTGACCATACATCAGATTGCCAAAAATAAAAGCCCTGTCTAGAAAATTTGTTCAACTTTACACATCCTTCTCCGCCCAATAGAGTCCGCGTCATCATGAAAAAACAAATCTCCCCATTTATCAATTTTAATCGTTCGGAATGGTCGCAGCTGTCTAAGCGGTCCGCTAACCCTTTAAGCTCAGAAGAGCTACATCGCCTAGCCGGAACCTTGGGGCATCTCTCTATGGAAGAAGTTAACTCGATCTATCACCCTTTATCTTCCTTAATCGAGTTGTACGTAGGGGCGCTAAAAAACTTATTCAAATCGACGACGCAGTTCCTCGGTCACAAAAACCGTCGTGTACCCTATATAATAGGAGTAGCAGGAAGTGTTGCGGTGGGTAAATCGACCACAAGTAGAATACTCCAAGAACTGTTGTCACAAGGGCCCGAAAGCCCCAATGTCGCCCTTGTCACGACCGACGGCTTTCTTTTTCCGAATGAAGTACTCGAAGATCGCTCACTAATGCATCGAAAAGGATTTCCAGAAACCTATGATGTCAACGCGCTTCTAAAATTCGTGTTCGCGCTAAAGTCCGGAGCATCGAACCTAAAGGTTCCGGTTTACTCACACCTTTCTTACGATGTCTTGCCGGACACCTTCAACGAATTAAACCGCCCCGACATTGTTATTGTAGAGGGATTAACGGTCCTTCAAACCGGATCTCCCGGCGACGACCCCGAACGCCCGCGTTTATTTATCTCCGACTTTTTCGACTTCAAAATTTTTGTCGACGCTAATCCTTTATTTATTCAACGATGGTACATAGAACGATTTTTGAAACTTCGTGATACCGCCTTTAAAGACCCTTCCTCTTATTTCCACCGATATGCGACATTAGACGACGAACAAGCACGAACCTTCGCCGGTTCCATTTGGTCCAATATTAACGAGATCAATCTCTATGAAAATATTCTACCAACGCGAGAACGCGCCGATCTGATTTTAAATAAAAATGAAAACCACGCCGTTGGGGGAATACGATTAAGAAAAATATGAATTTTAATTTCTCTCAGAGTTTCGGTTGACAAGATTTGGACCGTATGGCATTTACTTGCTCCTCGTTAATTCGAGAATTATTCCGGCTTAGCTCAGTGGTAGAGCAGTCGGCTGTTAACCGACTGGTCGTTGGTTCGATCCCAACAGCCGGAGCTAAAAACCCAGGTATTCTACCTGGGTTTTTTGTTAGCAATTTTTTACTTCCGTTTTATCGTCCCTACCTGCGCAATTTTGACCTCCGAAACTTCGTATTTTACGGAAGTAGCGACCGCGGGTATGTTCTGAGCTGAATAAACTGAGAAAGGAGCATGATTTTTTGAACCGCATGCCGATCCCCCTACTAATGTGAACCAAAGGGCGAGTACGAAAATATTTAATCGACGAATATTCATAGCAATCCAAAACAAATGTCCTACATGTAGGAAACTGTACGAGCGAACTACTTTAGCTCCAAATCGCAAAAGGTGAATTTTTTTGCTCGATCTTTGCGAGCGCATTGCCACTAAAGGTTCACAGTGATATTTATAAAGCTAGAATTCCAACTACTTCAGCTAGGTTACAACGTGATTGCTTGCTCAAATTGCAAAAGAGAAAATGAAGACACTTATAGATATTGTTTAGGCTGCGGAGGCGTTTTACCAAAAGCCGAGCAACCCGCACCATCAGCGGCTCCGGCAACTGAAGCGACACCTTGTTTAAGCTGTGGCGCTGATATTCCACCAAACTTCAAATTCTGTGGTGCTTGCGGAACCTCGGTCGCCGAAGCCGGTGCAGCCCTTTCTTCTCCGGCCCCCGCTAAAGTTGACGCCACGTCTAAGCCTGCACCTGCTCCATCGGACGCAGCGGCTGTTGCGCATCTCATCGTAATAAAACCCGATGGATCTGAAGGTGCTAAAATCGCAATTACGGGCGAGATAATATTAGGACGATCGAGTACCCACGATGTTCTGAAAAACGACCATTTCCTATCGCCTGAACATGCCTCAATAAAACCCGTCGGAAACGAGTTCTTAGTCAAAGATTTAGGTTCACTCAACGGCGTTTTCCTGCGAATTAAAGGTAAGGTGGAAATCCGCGATGCGGACCAGATCCGAATCGGACAAGAACTCCTCGAGTTTCAAACGGCCGATGGATTGAAACCGATCCAGCCCTCACCCATCGACGATACTAAGGCCCAAGGTTCAAGAACCCAGGCGGTATGGGGCAAACTATCACTGATCGCTGGACCCGATGTAGAATCTCTCGCCTACACGCTCGACACAGACGAAGCCATCATTGGTCGTGAAGTCGGGAAAATACTCTTCAGAGAAGACGGATTTGTCTCCGGAAAACATGCCAAAGTCTCTAAATTAGACAACAGCTACTTCTTAAAAGATCTCGGTTCCTCGAACGGTACCTACCTTAGAATGAAAACTGAGCAACGTATTGCTAAAGGCGATCTCGTCCTTATGGGGCAGCAGCTCTTCAGACTAGACGCCTAAGATCATGAAACTACATCCGATTCTTTTGCTTCTGATCCTCGTTTTCCTAACGTCTGCGTGCTCTACAGCTAAACCAATTGGGGTTCGTTCTAACTTTCAAAAAGCGCAGGTAAAAAAAATAGGGGTGATGACCGTCTTTTCAACTGGAAGATTTAGCATCGACGCGGAAGAATTTGAGAAGATTCGTGCAACTTACATTGAAGCTTTAAATTCGCAACTAGCCCTTTTAAATTTCGATATTATTGAACGTAAATTGATGGAAAGCTCGCTTTCGGAACCAGAGAAGAACGCCTTGGAAGACGGACTCGGTTTACCAAAATCCTTAGACCTATTATTTGAGGCTGACCGAGGCGAATACGGTGCCGAAGTTGCGGTCGTACGCAAATTCTATGAATCTAAGAGTCTCCCCGCACACATTTTATTCGCCGAAATTATTTACCACAGCAAAACGGTCTGCCAGGAAAGTTCAGAGCATTCAAATGCCTATTCACAGATAAACGATCGTTCGATCAAACTACCCGCCGTTTGTATTTTAGCGCATTTCCAGGCAAAGCTTATTGATGCGAGTTCGGGTAAACCGATGTGGAACAATCACGTCTTTGTAGAACACAGGCTCCCCCCTTCAAACACAAATATAAATACAACGGGCGACGCTCTGAACGACGTCATTCAAAGTGTCGTTGAAAAAACCCTCGCCGGCGAAAACGGACTAGTTCAACTACGTTAGTCATCTCGAAACCTACGAATATTATTCAATCAAAATTGGGCTCGATAAAAATTAAGGAAAAAAAAGCCGGCATTAAGCCGGCGAAGTAAAAACCTTAGGTTTCTGCTTACTTGATTTCTACAGTCGCGCCTGCTGCTTCAAGTTCAGCCTTAACTTTCTCAGCTTCTTCTTTAGAAACGCCTTCTTTCATTGCAACTGGAACGCTTTCAACAAGCTTCTTAGCTTCGGAAAGTCCGAGACCTGTGATTCCACGAGCTGCTTTAATAACCTGAATTTTCTTCTCGCCGAAGCTTACCATCATGACGTCGAATTCAGTCTTTTCTTCTGCCGCCGCAGCTCCGCCGCCGCCGCCGCCGCCAGCAACCATAACTGGAGCTGCTGCTGAAGCGTCAACGCCCCATTTTTCTTCGAGCTCAGTTTTAAGTGCCATCAAGTCCATGATGTTGAGGTTACTAAGAAAGTCTATTACTTGGGCTTTATCTGCCATTGTGTTCTCCTATCAGAAAATGTTTTTCGGATTATCCGAAATAAATTGTTAAACTAAATAAAAATTATGCTTCGTCTTTTTGCTTTTTTGCTTCAAGCAGCATGACGAATTCTTGTGGTCCAGCACTGAGCGTTCGAAGCATTTCGATCGGTCCAGCGTTGAAAAGACGAAGAATCATAACGCGCAGTTCATCTTTAGACGGAAGATTAGCTAGATTCGCAACACCTGCGACATCTAGAACTTCCCCTTCAATGAATCCACCTTTAACTTCGAATTTCTCTTTATTCTTTTTTGCAAAATCATTGACGATTTTCGCCGGAGCGACTGCGTCATCCATACTATATGCAATTGCAGTAGGGCCGGACAACAAAGCACCGATGCTTTCTTTGTCAGAACCTGCGATAGCAAGCTTAGTAAGGGTATTTTTCACAATGTGAAATTCAACGTTATTTTTACGAAATTCGCTGCGAAGTTCGTTGATCGTATTAACTTCGAGATTTTGGTAGCTCGTTAGGATTACGCTTTGCGCTCCGTCTAGCTGGCCTCGAAGGTGTTCAACGAACGCTTCTTTTTGTGTACGGTTCATAAGGAACCTCCGTAAAAGACAATAAAAAACTCTCACACCAAAGGTTGAGAGTTCAAATTTAACGATAAAACGTTGTATGAACATCTCCGCAGGATTTACGACTTATTAGTCACCGGCTTCTTCGACGTGTATTTCATGCGCCTTATAAC
>CALJNB010000006.1 GCA_937981985.1 uncultured bacterium | reverse complement strand
ATCAAGTACCGCATAACCTCGCGTAGCAAAAAATTGATTTTGGAAATTAAATGCTGCGGTTCTTTGGGAAGTCGGTCCGCCGTGGATAGATATAATCACCGGTGGGAGCCCGTCTGCGTCGTAAGATTCATTTGTTGGTGGATAATAGTTTCCAAAGATTTCTGTTTCTTTGAAGCGCCAGGACTTAGGCTGCATTTTTGAGAATTGGGTTTCGGAGAATCGTTCTGCGGCAGCGCGCTGAATAATGGTGGTGTTTCCCTCCCTTGAAAGACCAATGATTCGCGGAGTTATTTGAGGTGCAGATGCGATAAAAGCAAATCCGTCCGCGAACGCAACCGGTTGGGATAGAGATTCGTAGCAATCTAACCCTTCTATTTGGGTTAAAGAACATGTGACGACGTTTATGAGATAGGCTTTCCATTTCCCGTGCGTGGTCGCGATGCCAATTATCGTATCTTCGTCAACCCAGTCAAAATATCGAAGCCCTTGTATCCATGCCGGCCCTCCAAAGTCCATCTCTTCGTTTGTGATTTGGCGTATTTCTCCACTCGACTCCTTAATATAAACTTGCCATCGTCCTCCGCGATCGGGCTGCGTGGATGCGGGCTCGGCGTCACTTACAAAAGCCAGACGTTTTCCAGCTGGACTATATTTGGGTTGAGCCACCGCATGGGTTTCGAAAAGTACTTCGCGTGTGCCGTTTAGATCGCTTTGTTCGAGGCGCGAATAATCCCACGGCATATTCGGCTTATCCCAACAGATATAGGTTAACCCTTTTCCATCAGGGTTCCAGGTTGGGCTCATATAAAAATCAGCACCTTGTGCGACAATCTGTGGCCATTGTGATTGGTCCACGTTAACCATCGCGATTACATCTACGTCGTTTTCAGTGTGCACATAGGCGATTTTGGTCCCATCTGGACTAAAAGTAGGAGATGCGGTCGTTCCGAACTTTGGCGTTAATGCTTTGGGTTTACCCTGATCGATATCGACGAGATAAATGCGTCCATCTGAACCGGAAAAAGTGACCTGGTTTTCAAACACGTCAAATTCTCCCCCACCATATCCGACACCTCCTCGAACCCCAACACCGGTTGAGATATCGTTGGGCGCGTCGCTTCCGGTTTTGCTCAAAACTACCGATGTCGCACCACGACCTTCAGCCCATACCAGCGTATTTCCTTGGCCCTTAAGATCGAGAAAGCGTTTTTGGCCTGACGCATCCGTTGGCGTGAGAGTGCTTTTCCAAAGTCCATAGGTTGTTTTCGTTTTCACTGTTCGGTCCGAGTAAGAGTTATTGTTAATGTATTACTGGTCCCGATTTTGTCCAACCAAAAAGGACGAAAGTATAATCTATTGCGTGTATTAAGGCGACGGCTGTGCTACCTGTTTCCCGTGAGACCGTGCTGTTGATCTCGATATCTTCGAGTGAGATTTTGCACCAATTGACGAAGGAAAAAAATGGAATTGTTTCTAAAAGTCCCAGTGACGAAAACAACTCAGACTATCGATACGCTTTTGCAAATGGCTGGACCATGGTTAACGGTTCCGCAGCGTAAACGTATTTGTAAACATGGCGTTGAGATTGATGAAACTCCTATTACGAAGTCCACGCATGAATTAGAGCCTGAGTCTATCTTGAAGTGTGATATACCAGATCCTCTTCCTGATTTCGACATGTACGAATGTCCAGAGTTAATGAGAAACGATGGTATCTCGGTAATTGAGAAACTCGTTTCAATGCCAGGCAAACTTGATGAAACGCCTTTTGATCCACTGCTCTATGTCGCCGATGGACTAGGGCTTGATAGAAACGAGTTTAAATTAGTTTGGGACTCTGAATTTATGCACGGAGGCCCGTGGCTGCTAGCCGAGGATCAAGCCCATGCCGAACAATTTAGAAAAGAAATTGCTTCAGGTGAGGTGGTTCTAACGTGGGTAGTATTGGTTCCTGCCGCACATCATTCACAAATTAGATATGGTGGATTGACCTTAGATGTTGCCCTGTCAAAAAAGGTCGGAGAAATTTGTGAGCTTCAGTTAACGCCTTCCCTAGATGTCGATAGAATTCATAACTTGCCTAACGAAATTTTGGAAGCGCTCGCCGTAGAGGGCATACCGGTTATCGGAGATGTTGAACGGGGAGGTTTTGCGAATCCGGGGGGCGTAAAAATTCGTCTTCTTGCGATGTATAGATCGGACGGAAAGTTGTCGGCGAGTTGGAACCCGCCAACTGAATGGTGGCCTAAAGAAACCGTGGTGCCGTTGAAGGAAAAACCAAAACTAACTAAGAACGAACGCATTTTGTCATCGGTGTCTCTTAAGGAGTTTATCGTTTCGGATTTGTCGATGAAATACATTAATGAGGGTCACCCATGGGTTACTCGCGATAAAGACACCGATAGAGGCAAGTACGAAGCAGGAACTTTTGTGACATTGAAAACCCAGAAGGGTGTCTTGGGTCCGGTTGCGATTCTGTCTAATGAAGATCCGGTGGTAGCTCGATTTTGGGGTGAAGCTTTTCAAAATGAAGCTGAGTTAGAAGAGGAAATATTATTTCGTTTGGATGAAGCGTTGGCTGCTCGCGATCAGTGTTTTTCTGACGTTGTAAACACCGACACCTTTCGACTGATTCACGGCGAGAACGATGCGTTTCCCGGGATTACGGTAGATAGATTCGGCCCCGTATTGAGGACGACTGTTAGAAGTAAGGGGGTGTTTTCTGGGTTTAGTAAGGCATTTTACGATAAGTTGAGAGAGGTTGATACCGAAGCAATGATTATTGAGGCGTCTCATGGGAAGGATATTCGCAAAGAAAACCAATTACCTCAGGTAAGAGTTGTCGCGCATGGGACTCAGCAGTTGAAAAAGGGAGATCGGCATATTATTCGCGAACTTGGTCTGAAGTATTGGGTGGAGTTATGGGAGGGGATTGATGTTGGATTTTTCTGCGATCAACGGGAGAATCGACGTATGCTGGAGAATTTCGCGACCGCGGGAGAAAAATGGTTGAATCTATTTTCTCACACAGGGGCGTTCTCCGTAAAATTAGGCGCTCTCGGGGTGAGTACCGTAAATGTAGATCTATCGCGTCGATATTTAGATTGGTTTGTGGAGAATTTAGAGCTTAATAAACTGGATACAGAAACCCATTCTTGTCACGCTGTAGATGCCCGTGAATTCCTTAAGCAGACCGAAGATATGTATTCGGGAATTATAGTTGATCCGCCCACCGCGTCGTCAGGAGACGGTGGATTCTGGTCGGTCAAAAGAGATTACGAGGCGTTAATCCGTCAGTGCGCTAATCGACTACTGCCCGGTGGAACGATGTTGATCTGTAGAAACGAACGGGCCGCGAAAGTGGGAACCAAAGAATTGGTAAAAAAGATTACTACTCAGATGGGTCGAAAGGCTCGTTTTACTGATGCCGCTGAAGGTGCAGATTTCCCTGTTAACGCTTCCTTTCCTGAAGGAACGACTTTCGATGGTGTTTGGGTTACTCTGGATTGATTGGCTATAATAAAAGCAGGTAACAAGGTTTCAGGTTTCAGATTTCAGATAAATGCTTATTTGCAGCTTGTCGTGATTCTGCAGAAGTGCTTGGATTATTAACCAGGCTTATAAAATTCTCTTTCGCAGATTTGGCATCACCGAGTTCGATATGGCAAAGTGCGATCTGCATGATCGCTGCTTCTCTAGCCGACGGGTCTTTCATTGCGAGGGTAAATTCTGCAATCGCGTCTTCGTAAAGTTCCATTTGTGCATAGGTTGCACCCAATTCAAGATGCGTATTTAGAAAATTGGCACTCGAGGGTTCGCTTGTTGCATTGATGGATTGAAAAGCATTCGTAAGGCTAATATTCCCCAAGTCTGGGCCACCAGCTGGAATCGGTGGTCGATCTCCCGGGATAGGAGGCGCTTTCGAAATGGCTTCAGACTCATCAAATAATACATCGAAAACATCTTCATCATCATCAAGGAAAATTTCAGAGTCCATCGTTAGGGCTTCGTCAAATTCGACATCAAAATCAAGGGATAACATTCCTTCAGAAGCTTCTCCACTGCCTAGCTCGCGGGCCCCGGTCATCGCAGGATCTTGTTCTATTTCGATAAAGCTCGTCGAAATTTCGTCGAGTCGATCAAATGTTGGTGTCGTGTTAACTTTTGGTAATTGCGCCCCCGATAGGAAGACGCGCCCAGTGATTCCACATTCCTTAATATCGGCTTTTACCTGATCTGCATCGTTTCCTGCTGATAGAGCGCGTCGTACGCTGGCGTTTGCCTTTTGGGATTCGTCGCTGAGAATATGAATTCTCGCGACTTCGACCCATTGGCGTGACGCATTTTTCAATTCCCCCTTTCGTTCTAAAACGGTGGCAAATTGTTCGCGAGGAAAGAGTTCGTCCGGAGCGAAGTCCGTGGCCTTGATGAGTACTTCTTTGGCTTGGTCTAACAGATTATATTTAATGAAAACTTCAGCTTCGGCCATTATTTCGTCGAGCCGTTCACGATCGAAACCACCTTTGAGCGGTTCGAGCTGCTTGCTGCTTATTTGAGGTTGTTCTTCAGGCGCGCTATCTGCTTCTAAGAATGAGATTTCCCCGCCCGGTGCTGGTGGACTTACCGGCTTTACCCCTGCGGAACGAAAAGTTGGAATTTCGTCGAGGCCGCTGAGGTTGAAGTCATCAAATCCCTCCATTGCGTCTTCAGCAAAATCGAGAAAGTCCTCGCCGAAACCGCTACTATCTGAGGTCGGAGGAATCGAGGTCTGGCCAGTCGTTGCAGCAGGGGCGTTGAACGAGAAGTCATCCTCATCCTCGTCATCGTCATCGTCGTCTAGAAAAGTAACACCGGCCAGCGAATCGGTTTCCAAAGAAGGGTGATGAAGAACAGGGATGGGTTCAAGTTCTTGGTGATCGCGGGCTTGAGTAATGCCCAAGATATCAATCGCTTCCTGATCGTTGGGATCTATTCGAAGAATGGACTGATATACTTCGCGAGATCGTTTGGGGTCAGATTGAAAGTTTTGAGCTAGCTGTTTATAGACAAGCAAAGCTTTTTGATTTTCTCCCAAACGATGAAAGGTGGAGCCCAAAAGTTCTAAGGTTTCAATGTCATCGGGGGTGGCCTTAAAACAGATTTGGAGATGACGTAACGCACGCCGATTGTCACTACGACCGTGATAAATACGGATGAGTGCTTTTCTCACGGGGGTTTGGTCGGGTGCAAGGAAGATCAGTCGTTCACAAACCTGAATATATTCATCCGTGCGACCTTCTTCTTTAAGCTGATTCGCGGCACTTTCGAAGTGCTCTATCGCACGCTCGCTAAATCCATTTTTTTCGCAGCGTTCGGCTAGTTGAATTTGGATACCGACATTTCCGGGATCTACGTCTAACATCTTTTCAAGGATCGAAAGATGGGCAGCGGTTTCGCCGTTTTCGTTGTAGAGCCTTTCAGCTTTTGAATAGGCACGGATCGCATCTTTAGATCTTCCGTGTTGGAAGTATGCGAATCCCAAATTTTGGTGCAGACGTGCATCTCTAGGCGCTATACGCAATGCTTGCTTGTAAATTGCTGCGGCTTTCTCGTGAAAGTCTTCGGACAGGTATTGTTTTCCAACGTGTCGATATTCCTCGAGAGCTTCGTCTAATCGAGAAGATTTGACATAAATATCCGCCAATTTCAGGCGCATTCGTTTATCGGCGGGGTCATCTTCGACAAGAAGTTTATACTCCTTAATCGCACGTTCCAGATTCCCTTTTCTAACAGCCTTTTGGGCGGCTGCTATTGTTTTGTCGCGTTTAAACGCCAAAGTCGTACCTACTACAATTCAAATTACTTATTTATTCGTTCTACAAATTCGCCGTTTCTCGTGTCAACTTTTAGCAATTCGCCGTTGGTGACATACATCGGAACGAAAACGACCAATCCTGTTTCAGTGGTTGCGGGTTTGCTTCCACCATTTACGGTATCTCCTTTAAATCCAGGAGCCGTTTCTGTGACGTAAAGCTCGATAAACGTGGGCGGTTCGACGCTTATTGGCTTATCATTGTGAAAGAGAACGTCGACTTCGAGGTTATCTTTCAAATAAGGAAGCAGAGTGGATACCGCATTTTCGTTCAGGCTAATTTGTTCGTAAGTCGTTAGATCCATAAAAACGTAATGGGGTTCTTCCTTGAAGAGAAATTGCATTTCTCTCGCTTCAAGGGCCGGCTTATCGACCTTATCGCCGCTTCGAAAGTTCTCATCTAAGACTCGACCGGTGATGAGGCTTTTCATTTTTGTCTTCACAAACGCCACACCTTTACCGGGTTTAACGTGTTTAGCTTCGACAATAACAAAGGGCTCACCCTTAATTTCAATTTTTAAGTTCTTTTTAAAATCATTTGTACTATACATTTTACAGCATCTCTTTTTCAACGAAAGGGGAAATCAGGCGTAACATTGTCTGTCCACGCCCTACATCGGCAGTTTCTGCTAAGGCTAAAATCAACAGGTATTCATCGGCGACTACACGGGCCAAAGTTGTAATCGGCCCGGTGGTGATACTGACTTCATCAATATTGCCACCATCGTAAATTTGAAGGCGTCGAAATTTACCCAACATATTACTGAGTTCGACGGCCACCGCACCCATTTGTGGTAGTTCGTTATCCCAAACTGAATCGATCGGAATGCCATCAAAACCAATCAACATACAGCCTAGCGCGCCATCGATATTTGAGACCACACGGGTTAATTTTTCTTTAAACATTAGTTCTTCCTTAAAGGGGTACGCTTTACTTCAGCTTTGTATAAAGCCGACGTTGGGTCAAGCGACCTTTTTATCATTGCAATCTAAGGACTTCCTCATAAACACGGGCAATCGCAACATCATGTGTCTTGGCTGCACGCGCGCAATCTTCAAATTCGGGACTACGCTTGATAACTTCGTCACCCCAAAATCCAACCTTAACATGGATCTCTCCAAATTTCGTCTCAATTGTATCGATTTTTCTTTTTAATTTGACCCTCAGATGCTCACTTTTACGAACTCCAAAACTACTTGTTTCTTTAAGCATCTTTTCGACCAGCAATTCGCTCATTTCACGGCGACAAAGCACGCTCAATTGGGTTCCGAGGCGTCCTTTTTTCATGTAGACAGGAGTCTGTAAAACATCGAGAGCGCCGGCGGCGTAGAGTTCGCGCGTTACAGCTGCCAAAACTTCTGGATTCATATCATCTACTTCCGTTTCGATTTTGGTGATGTAATCTCTATCTTGATCATCGTTATCGATGTTACTTTCAAAAACCATCATTCTAACGACATTTGAGAGATCAGGGATATCTTTTGTGCCACCGCCATAACCGATCGATTTCAATCTTCCACCGAGATTGGTTCGCGTAGGTTCTACCATTTTCAATATCGCTGCGCCGGTGGGGGTTACCATCTCACCGACAACATCTTTTTGAATCAGATCGAATCCTTGCAGCAGATCAGCTGTTGCTGGCGCTGGAAGCGGAATTTCACCATGTGCTGTCTGGATTGTACCCTGTCCGAACGGGACATCACCTATAGACCACGTTGCGTTTGCACGATGGATAATCCACGCAGCGGAGAGGAAATCCAAAATCGAATCGACCGCGCCAATCTCGTGGAAATGAACCGTTTCTAATGGGATTCCGTGTACTTTTGCTTCGGACTTTCCCAGAATGGTGAAAAGTTTGGACGCCGTTTTTTTTACTTCATCTGAAAATCCACTCTTATTAATCATTTCTAAGATAGTTGATAGGTGTCGGTGATCTGACTCGGCATCTGGATCCCAATTCGAAAATTTAACATGTTGAGCCGACATGGCTCCGCGCCAAACTTTTTCGACAACGATTTCTAATTCGGTACCTAAACCCAATGTTCTTAATTTCTCTTGTAGAGCATCCAGATCTACTAAACCTGCATCAAATGCAGCGGCAAGAAACATGTCGCCTGCGATTCCTCCCATCATATCTAGATGAATATGCATCTTGTCCTTTTTTGAAGATGTAAAAAGATTCAATAACGAGATTCAAGAATTTGCGCAATTTAAATTGTTGCGCTGTTTTTGCAAAATGCTTGCTTGTAACCGCAACATCGATGTGACATAGCTACGCCAGTTCCAATTACTTACGGAGATTAAAAATGGAAAATTTACCAAGTTGGTTAACAGAAGCAATTCCACTTATTACTGAATACGGAATTAAACTTATTGGCGGTCTAATTTTATGGATCGTTGGTGGATGGTTGATCGGTATTGCCGTGAAACTTTTCACAAAAGCGGTTTCAAGCAAACTTGAGTCAACGCTCGTTGGATATCTTTCTACAATCCTAGCAGTTGGTCTCAAAATCATTCTTATCGTTGCTATCCTCGGATACTTCGGTGTTGAGACTACGACATTTGCGGCATTGCTTGCCGGTGCGGGTCTCGCGATTGGTACAGCTTGGGGGGGATTACTCACCAACTTCGCAGCCGGCGTTTTCATCATGATTCTCAAGCCCTTCAAGAAAGGCGATTTCATCACCGCTGGTGAAGTTACAGGAACGGTAACCGAAATTGGTTTATTTGTTACGGTCATTGATAAAATGGATAACGTGAAAGCAATTGTTGGTAACAACAAAATCTTTTCTGGAAACATTGAGAACTTCACTGCAAACCCATATCGTCGTGTTGAGCTTACTGCTCAGTTAGATCACACCACTGACGTTAATGATGCGATTAGCCGTCTTAAAGAAAAGGTTTCTAAGATTCCTAATATCGATAAGAGCAAAGGTGTTGATGTTGAGGTTCTTACCTTCACACTTGCCGGTCCCGTTTTGGCTGTACGTCCATACGTTCACAACGATAACTACTGGCCAGTATACTTCGCTACTAATAAAGCGATTTCAGAAGTTGGCGGAGAAGGTTCTTACAACGCTCCAACTACACACCACAACGTTTCGAAATAAGACCGAAATATTGTCGACTTAGAGCGTCCTACTTAGGGCGCTTTTTTTGTTTTAAAATTTTAACATTGTACGAACTCGACCTTCGTTATAAATGTGTTCAACGATTTCGTTAACTAAAGGTTTTTAGAATGAGCAAGTTTGATTTAGTAGTAATTGGATCCGGTCCTGGAGGATATATCTCAGCTATTCGTGCCGCACAATTAGGTATGAAAGTGGCCTGTATTGAACGCTATTCTACCTATGGTGGAACCTGTCTGAATGTTGGGTGTATCCCGAGTAAAGCCTTACTTGTTTCGTCCGAACATTTTGAAGAGGTCAGCCACTCAATGGACGTACACGGCATTGATATCGGCGACGTAAAGCTTAATCTTAAACAAATGCTTTCACGAAAATCAAAAATCGTCGGAGAACTCACCGGTGGCGTTGCTTTCCTTTTAAAGAAAAATAAAATTGAAGGTATTCAAGGACACGCCAGTTTCGTTTCTCCCAACGAACTTGAGGTGGTCCACGAGGGTAAAACTCAAAAAGTTAGCGCGGATAAGATTATCATCGCGACCGGTTCAAAGCCTAGTCCTTTACGTGGCGTGGAAATCGATAAAGATCGAATCGTTGATTCTACCGGAGCGCTCTCTTTCCCCGAGGTACCCAAACACCTTGTCATCGTTGGAGCCGGGGTTATTGGGCTCGAGCTAGGATCGGTTTGGATGAGACTCGGCGCGAAAGTAACCGTCCTGGAATATGCACCGAAAATTCTGGGAGCAACTGACGGAGAGATTGCCAAACAAGCTCAGCGAATTTTCAAAAAACAAGGTATGGAATTTATTCTGAGTGCCCGCGTAAATGGAGCTAAAGTGAATGGCGAAAACGTCACGCTGACTTATCTTGATAAAGACGATAAAGAGCATTCAATAGAAGGAGATCGCGTACTCGTTTCTACCGGTCGCCGTCCATACACACACAATCTCGGTTTGGATAAGGTCGGCGTGAAAATGAACGAGCGAGGAATGATTCTCGTTGACGAACATTTCAAAACAAATGTTCCAAATATTTTTGCGATAGGTGATGTGATTCCGGGACCCATGCTTGCCCATAAAGCTGAAGAGGAAGGCGTCGTATGTGTCGAAAGAATGAACGGTATCGCAGCCCACATCAACTACGACGCGATTCCGGGCGTTGTCTATACCCATCCTGAAATCGCCAGCGTTGGAAAGTCCGAAGAGGAGCTTAAAGCGTCTGGTGTGAAATACAAAAAAGGGAAGTTTCCGTTTGCCGCTAACGCACGTGCAAAGACGCTAAATGCTACCGACGGGTTTGTTAAAATCCTAGCCGATGCAACAACTGACCGTATTCTGGGC